>NZ_JBSWXL010000006.1:0-175966 GCF_056160585.1 Marivivens sp. ABH4_498 | reverse complement strand
ATAGCCCTTGTTTTACTGGGGCTTGAAGCTCATGGGATGCCTATAACGGGTACTCAACACCATTAACATATGGCCGCGGGTACCACCCACATCCCCTAAGCTACTGAATAGCCTCAGCTTTTAACACGAGCTGGAGCAATCGTAGACCATGTCACACACGCTTGACTGCTGCCAGCATCCATTTGCTTAAGACGTCAATCGGATAACCTTTACCATAACTGTGGCCTACACCTTCCGTTTGCCAGCCTCCAATCTGATCGACAATATCAGCCGGACATTCGACAGCCCGCAGCCTGTCCCTCATTGAATGACGGAAACTGTGCATCGAGCAACGTTCTGGGACCATTGGCCTTAACCATTTATTCAATGCGCCGCTTGCCGAGTTAGAGTTGGTGCAATCCGACCTATTATATCGAGGAAAGGCGAAAGGAGCCTCTTCAGGCTGCTCCAGAATGCGTTTTGCAGCCCACAGTGATGCGCCAACCAATGGAACGACCCTGGCACTGCTGGACGTCTTAAGGCGTCTCCAAGGGTGTTCTTGAATGACCACATGCGGTGTAGAACATTCAAGCTTGAAGTCTGAGCGAAGAAGCCCAGCGCCTTCTGCTAAGCGCATCCCCGTATCGGAAACCAAAGCTACCAGCCAACGGACCTCATCGTCGAGTTTCAGGCATTTCGCTTGAATATCGGGAATTATTTCGGTCGGGATTGGCTGTCTCTCTTCGACACCTGCTTTGCGGTCGAAATACACGTTCCCAAAGGGGTTATGGATCGTCACCCCACATTCTGACGCTGCGAAGTTTACGACCGACCTAACGGTTCCCAGCATACGAGTAATGCTGCTACCCGCCAGCTTTCGTTCCACCAATGCATCACGCAGCTTATTCGCGTCGGCTTTAGTATATGCGGTAATGTCTTTATCTCCGACCACGTCTAGCAACGCCCCGCAAGCTCTCTCTGCGGCTCGGTGGTAGGTTATAGCTTTGCCTTTACCCTTCAGCTTCAGATAGATACCGACAGCTTCTGTCAGCGTCACGGTTTCAGGGTGGGCCTGTGGTGCAACTGGTGTCATCGCTTGGACAGGGGCGACTGCGTCCCCTCCTACCAGTCTTAGGCGGCTTTGCCCAGGAAGACGCCGATCTCTCAACCTCAGATGATACCAATACTCATCCAACTGTTGCGCATCTCGAATAGCCCGAGTTCTTGCTATCGATGGCGAACGCGTCCTGAGCGAATATGCGATCCGAGGCGAGAGATAATGCTCCTGCAAATCTTTCGGGACTCGGCGGCTAAAGTAGAAGATGCCGTTTTTCACAAATGTGAAGTCAGCAGTTTTGGTCTCCAACATGGTCTACGATTGCTCCAGCTCGTGTTAAAAGCTGAGGCTATTCAGTAGCTTAGGGGATGTGGGTGGTACCCGCGGCCGGACTCGAACCGGCACGGCCTAAGGCCAAGAGATTTTAAGTCTCCGATGTCTACCATTCCACCACGCGGGCACGGGGCTCTATTTGCCTGTCTCTGACGAGATGGGCAAGAGGGTTTCACACATTTCCGTCGGCTGGACCAACACCTTCTTCTTTTACGGCCTGCATCGCCACGTAGGTCGATGTATTTGCCAAATAAGGAAGCGTCGAAATCTTTTCAGCCAAAACCAGACGATAGGACGCCATGGACGATGTGCGGACTTTTAGCAGGTAATCAAACTGACCCGCGATCAGATGGCACTGTTCGATCTCTGGCACTCTTAGAACCGCGTCGTTAAACTCTGCCAAAGCAGCTTCGCGCGTTTCGGTCAATTTCACTTCGACAAAGGCAACGTGATCGCGTCCCAAACGGATGGGATCAAACAGCGCACGGTAACCACGGATCAGGCCGGTTTCCTCTAGCCGCTTCAGGCGCGCTTGGGTCGGGGATTTGGACAAACCGATGCGCCGCGACAGTTCGGTGACGCTGATGCGCCCCTCGACCGCGACGATGTCAAGAATCCGTTTATCAAACTGATCCATCTCAGAAGTCGAATTCACCATTTTTTACCACTTTTTCAAAACAACCGACAATACAATCGGTCAACGTTAGTCGTTCATACCGAGTTATTGCATATATACAAGGAAAAATGATTTCCAAATTTGGTAGTACCAATGACCACGCTGCGCCCACAAATTGATGCACTGACTTACGGCGATCCGTCGGCAGTTTTGACCCAGCTGATCCAGCTTGCCGATCTATCCGCCGAAACGCGTGCCGAAATTGCACAATCCACCGCGACCCTTGTCAATCAAATCCGCACACATTCTGACCCCGGGTTGATGGAGGTGTTCCTTGCTGAATACGGCCTATCCACAGACGAAGGCGTCGCCCTAATGTGTTTGGCCGAGGCATTACTGCGCGTCCCTGATGCGCCCACGATCGACGCATTGATCGAAGATAAAATTGCGCCTTCCGACTGGGGTAAACATTTGGGCCATTCGTCTTCATCTTTGGTCAACGCATCGACTTGGGCGCTGATGCTAACGGGCAAGGTATTAGACGACGAACATCCCGGCACTGCGGGTCTGCTGCGCGGCGCAATCAAACGGCTGGGCGAACCGGTTATTCGCAGCGCCGTCAGCCGCGCAATGAAAGAAATGGGACGTCAATTTGTGCTGGGCGAAACCATTGATAAAGCGATGGATCGCGCTGCCAAAATGCAGGCCAAAGGTTTCACCTATTCCTATGATATGCTAGGCGAGGCTGCGAAAACGGCCAAAGACGCGCAGGCGTATTTTGATGCCTATAGTGCCGCGATCACAGCAATTTCACGTCACGCGACGGGCGCCGATATTCGCACGAACCCCGGCATTTCGATCAAACTGTCCGCGCTGCACCCACGATACGAAGAACTGCAATCGCAGCGCGTTCTGTCAGAGTTGCCCCCGCTGGTTCTGTCGTTGGCAAAACAGGCCAAAGCGAACGGCATGGGCCTGAATATCGATGCCGAAGAGGCCGATAGGCTGTCGCTGTCGCTGGATGTCATTGAACGCGTACTGGCATCGCCAGATTTGGCTGGGTGGGATGGATTTGGCGTGGTCGTGCAGGCTTATGGGCAACGCGCGGGCGGCGTCATTGAACATCTGCACCAACTGGCGACGCGTCTGGATCGCAAGATTATGATACGCCTTGTCAAAGGGGCCTATTGGGACAGCGAAATCAAACGCGCTCAGGTCGAAGGCATCGACGGGTTCCCGGTCTTTACAGAAAAATCAGCAACCGATGTCAGCTATATCGCGAACGCGCGGCGTTTGCTGGGCAAAACGGATCGCATTTACCCTCAGTTCGCGACGCACAATGCCCATACTGTTTGTGCCATTCTGAAAATGGCGCATCAAATGAACGTATCCGCAAACGCTTATGAATTTCAGCGCCTGCATGGGATGGGCGAAGCGCTGCATACAATCGTAAAAACCCATAACGACACGCGGTGCCGTATTTATGCGCCCGTCGGGGCCCACCGTGATCTATTGGCCTATCTGGTGCGTCGGCTATTGGAAAACGGGGCAAACTCTAGCTTTGTGAACCGTATTATCGACACAGATATTCCAGCCGATCAGGTTGCGCCCTGCCCGTTTGACACCCTGACGGGCCAATCACCCGTTCCCACCGCCGCATCGCTATTCGCGCCGAACCGCGCCAATTCGATCGGATTTGATCCCACGCACCGCACGGCGGCCGCCGATATTTTACCCCAGCGGGATCGCTTTGCCGCGCCCCATCAATGGCACGCCGCCCCCACAGGCGGCACCCCAGGTGAAACCGTCACCATCACAAATCCAGCGAACCCGACTGACACGGTTGGCACCTGCACGGCTGCCACACCAGCCAGCATTGAACAGGCTTTTCAGTCAAGCGAACCTTGGTCCGCGCCGTCTGATACCCGCGCAAAGGTGCTAGCGCGCGCAGGCGAAATCCTACAATCAAAGGCGCCTGAAATTTACGCTCTACTGGCCCGCGAAGCAGGAAAAACATTACCCGACGCCATCGGAGAGCTAAGGGAAGCCATTGATTTCTTGAACTATTACGCGGCTCAATGTCGGGCATATCCAAACGGAAAGCCACGCGGTATTTGGGTCTGCATCAGCCCGTGGAATTTCCCGTTGGCCATTTTCACAGGGCAGATTGCGGCGGCGCTGGCGGCTGGAAATGCCGTCATTGCGAAACCTGCGCCACAAACGCCATTGATCGCGGCACTGGCTGTCGCTGCGCTGTTGGATGCGGGCGTGCCAGAAACCGCGCTGAAACTTTGCCCCGGTGGGGCCGATGTGGGCGCAGCGATCACATCCAATCCATTGATTAACGGCGTTGCGTTCACAGGATCGACCGCAACTGCGCAAATTATCCGCAAATCACTGGCCCAAAACGCGGCCCCCGGAACGCCTTTGATCGCGGAAACCGGCGGGATCAATGCGATGATCGTTGATTCCACTGCGTTGCCAGAACATGCGGTACGCGACATCGTCATGTCGGCGTTTCGGTCTGCGGGGCAACGCTGTTCCGCGCTGCGGGTTCTGTATGTGCAGGATGACATCGCCGATCAGTTGATCGAAATGTTGTGTGGCGCAATGGATGAATTGCGCATCCGCGACCCGTGGTATTTGGCGACAGACGTGGGGCCGCTGATCGACCAAACCGCATTCACCACCATTCGGCGCTATATCGACGCGGCACGGGACAAGGGCCAGTTGATACGCCAGTTGGCAGCCCCCAGCGCGGGGCACTACATCCCGCCGACCGTCCTGCGCGTCGATAGCATCCGCGATGTGACCACCGAAGTCTTCGGACCCGTTTTGCATATCGCCCGTTTCAAATCTCACGAACTGGATCAGGTGATTCAGGATATCAATGAAACGGGTTACGGGCTGACCTTTGGGCTTCATACGCGGATCGATGACCGCGTTCAGCACATCGTCGACCAGGTCGAGGCAGGCAATATCTATGTGAACCGAAACCAGATTGGCGCGGTCGTAGGCAGCCAACCATTCGGAGGAGAAGGCCTATCCGGCACCGGACCAAAGGCAGGCGGCCCCTATTATCTACATCGTTTCTACGCGGCGCCGCCCACCGTTACAGCGCAACCCGAACAGTCGATGCCCGGCCCGACGGGGGAATCAAATAGGCTGCACCTACAGCCTAGGACGCCGATCCTGTGCCTTGGCCCCGACACATCGAAACAGTCGGACATTGTCGCACAGCTGGGCGGCCAATCCATATGCGGTGCCCTATCTGACTATGATCTGATCAACGCGGCAGGCTTTTCGGCTGTCATGTGGTGGGGCGACGCTGCAACGGCACGGGACATCGAACAGGCCCTGTCACAACGCAGCGGTCCGATCATTCCGCTGATTTCAAACACCCCAGACATTGGGCACGTTTTCCATGAACGCCATGTCTGCATCGACACAACGGCGGCAGGCGGCAATGCGTCTCTTTTGGCGGCCGTGGCTGACGCAATCGATTAAACAGGTGATTTGAGGCGTGCAACTGGCCTGTAATCCATTAGGGTTACAGGCATATCAACCTTGGGCGCTGCATGTTTCCGATCAAAGACCACAATCCATCCGACCGCATTCCATTCGTGACCTATGCGTTAATCATCGCCAACATCGCGATCTACGTCCTGTCGATTGCGGCCGCGCCGAACGATTACGCCACATACCAATTGTATGACGCGTATGCGTTGATCCCGCGCGACCTGTTGATGCGCGGCGAATGGGGCACGGTTCTGACGTCGATGTTCATGCACGGGGGCCTGATGCACCTTGCTGGTAACATGCTGTTTTTGTGGATTTTTGGCGACAACATGGAAGACGCCTTTGGCCATGTTGGGTTTATTCTATTCTACATTGCGGGCGGCGTAGCAGCCGCCATGGCGCAGGTCGCATCTGGCCCCAATTCGATGGTGCCAATGGTCGGGGCATCAGGCGCAATTGCCGCCGTTATGGGGGGCTATATCCTGCTTTTCCCCAAAGCGCGGGTCGATATTCTAATCTTTTTTGTGATCTTTATCCGCATCATTCCATTGCCCGCATGGATCATGTTGGGCCTATGGATGGGCATGCAGATATTCGGGGGATTGGCATCCAGCGCAGATACGGGCGGAGTTGCCTATTGGGCGCACGCAGGCGGATTTGCCGCGGGTGTGATCCTGACCATTCCGGTGTTTTTATCACGCGGGGCAGGTCATTTTTGGCGGCGCCACGACGGCCATCCGCCCCACCCCGAGGCCCAGTATCAGATATCGCAGACCCGCATTCCGCGGGTCACGCGAAAACGTTAATTATTCCGCAGCTTTGCGGATGATCTTTGCAAAGCTTGCAAAGACAGGTTCGTTCGACACGATCACGTTGCCGTCCAGCGGGTTGCCTTCTGGAACGATCGTTTCAACCAATGCGCCTGCTTCTTTAGCGATGATTAGGCCAGCGGCGATATCCCATGGCTTTAGGCGACGTTCCCAGAAACCGTCAAAGCGGCCCGCAGCAACATACGCCAAATCCAACGAAGCCGCACCGAAACGGCGCACGCCTGCGGTTGCCGGCAAAAGCTGGCTCAGGTCTTTCAATGTTTGCGGCAAATCGGTGCTGCCACCGAATGGCAGACCGGTTGCGAAAATACATTCTATCAAACGGTGACGACCCGATACGCGGATACGGCTTTCGTTCATCCATGCGCCGTTGCCTTTTTCGGCATGGAACATTTCGTCTTTGACGGGGTCATAAACGACGCCTGCAACGATCTGGCCTTTGTGTTCCAGCGCGATTGAAACGGCCCATTGCGGCAGACCGTGCAGGAAATTGGTGGTGCCATCCAGCGGATCGACAATCCAACGACGGGTCGGATCTTCGCCTTCGATTTCGCCGCCCTCTTCGCCGACAAAGCCGTAGGTTGGGCGCGCTTCCATCAGCAGGGTGCGAATGGTTTCTTCGGCTTGACGGTCAGCACGGCTGACAAAATCGCCAGGGCCTTTCGTCCCGACCTGAAGCTGCTCGACTTCGGTAAAATCTTTTAGCAGCGCGCGGCCAGCGCGGCGCGCGGTTTTGATCATCACGTTCAGGTTTGCACTTGCCGCCATCTTGGCCTCCGTTCACCGTCCAAGCCGCGCGTATAGGCAAATCATCACCATCGGGCAAGAGTTTGAACGCATATTAGGGGCGGAAATTAACGGCGTTAACCTTTTGTTTGCATTTCTCCCGTTATAGCTGGGTTAAATAGGTGGTGGTGCATGCAATTCGTTAACAATTTCGACAAAATTCGGTACCAGACACGGTTTGCGATCCACGTCGCAACTCGCGACATCGCAAAACGTATGGCATCCGCCGCGATGATGATGGGAATTTTGTGGTGGTTGGGCTACGGAAAAGTCGCCGCCATCATGTGGGCCGTTATCATCACTTACGAAGTGATCGCGCATCTGCTGACACGCCAGCTCCCCGAACGCGACGAAGACATGAGCGCCGCTTATGTATTTCTGATCTGGTTGGTGAACTGCACATCGGTTTTGGTTTATCTGGCCCCTGCCCTTATCCTCGCGGCTCAACCGTCATCTGCGATCTTGCTGGCGGGTTTTTTGTGGCTGTTTGGTGTGTTTGTTCACATCACCAATACCTTTGCCGCCTTGCCGTTTTATAACTGGACCTTGATGTTGCCATCCTTTGGATCGGCATTTGTGGTGTTCTGGCTGGCCTCGAAAAATACATTCCCCCCATCATCGGATAGCGAATGGATCATCACATCCATGATGATGCTGGCGTATATTTTTAACACCTACGAAACGCTGCATAAACAAAAGGACACGCAGCGCGCCCTGAATGCCGCCAGAGAAGAGGCGAATTCGCGCCTGCGCGCGTTGGAACACCTGTCTCGCCACGATCCATTGACGGGACTATTGAACCGCCGCGCCTTTGACGACGAACTGGAACTGCAACTGTCGCTTCGCCGTCCAAGCGGCGAAGTGGTTGTGTACCTGATCGACCTTGATGGTTTCAAACCGATCAACGACACATATAGCCACGAAGCAGGCGATCGCGTTCTGCAAGTTGTTGCGAACCGATTGGCGAATATTGCCGAAAATTACGGCGTTGCGGCACGTTTGGGCGGCGATGAATTCGCGCTCGCCTGCAGGTCTATCGCGTCCGAGGCTGATGCGAACCTGCTGGCCGATGACATCGTTCGCGCGATGAATTTGCCCATTACATGGGGCGAAAAGGAACTGAACATCTCTGCGTCGGTGGGGATTGGCATGACGCGTCACGCTGGTACCTCAACCGAATCCCTTTGCGCGGCAGCCGATCAGGCCATGTATCGCGCCAAAGGCACGGCAGGCATTAACAAGGTTCTGTATACCCCCGAACAGTTCCAGAAACGCCTATCTTTGGAAGACCGCTTGGACATCGTAAGCGCGATGAAAAACGGTGAAATTAAGCCCTATTATCAACCAAAGGTGAACCTGAAAACACGTCGCTGCATCGGGTTCGAGGCTCTTGCACGGTGGGAACACCCAACAAATGGTCTGCAGTTTCCCAAAACATTCATCCCCATGGTGAATGAATTGGGTCTTCACGGTGACTTCTTGATACACATGGCGTCTTGCGTTTTGAATGACGTCGAAAAACTCATCGCCGAAGGTTTGGACCCGGGCCAAGTGTCCATCAACGTGCCAGAGGTCGCTTTGGCCACCCATTCCGGCCGGAGCGATCTGGATGATCTTTTGGCGCGTCACCCGAAAGCCGCCAAAAAGATTACACTCGAAATCACCGAGGATGTGTTTATTACACGGTCCGCCGATATGATCCGGTCAAGCATTGCCTATTTCCGCGGAAAGGGTCTGCGCGTGTCGCTGGATGATTTCGGCACGGGATTTGCGTCATTTCAACACCTGCGGGAACTGGAATTCGACGAACTGAAAATCGACGGATCGTTCGTGGCAGACCTAGGCCAAGAGGACACGACAGAAGTCTTGATCGGCGGCTTTTTGGGAATCGCGCGTGGATTGGGGGCCATCGTTGTGGCCGAAGGCGTCGAAACCGAAGACCAAGCCAAACACCTTATGGATTTGGGCTATATCTATGGCCAAGGGTTCCTATTCGGACGCGCGATGCCAATTGATGAAACGCGCATCCGCCTGCTTGCCGATACCGCTAGTCTCTCTGAAGCTTCACAGCCTCTTGCCGAGCCAGCCGAATAAAATGAGCCATATAGGGGCGCGTGTTTTCAGTTTCGCGTGTGACCGCGTACATACGGCGCGTTAACCCGACGCTGCCATTACGCGCCAAAGGACGGGTGACATAGTCGGCCGATTTGCGCACCTGCCGCACCACCCAGTCAGGCATCACAGCAACACCGCGATTGGACGCAACCAACATCAGCATCACTGCCGTCAATTCGACCTGACGAATGGCTGCCGGTTCAACCCGCGCAGGCGAAAGCAACATTTTGAACACGTCCAGCCGCGATTTATCGACAGGGTATGTGATTAATGTTTGGCCAACAAAATCGCGCGCTTCGATCGCGGTTTTATTTGCCAATGGGTGCGTAGCCGACGCAACGAACACGGGGCTATAGTCAAACAGCGGGTTCACATCGGTGCCGCCCTCGTCTTCGGGATCGGAAGAAATCACCAGATCGACTTCTTCGCGGCGCAGTGCGGACATCGCGTCAAAGGCAAGGCTGGATTTGATGTCTACGTCCACATCGGGCCAAATTTTTCGAAACTGTTCCAGAACTGGCAGCAGCCATTCAAAACAAGCATGGCATTCCAACGCGATGTGCAACCGCCCCGTTCGACCGTCTTGAAGCCCCTGAAATTCGACCTCTAGATCGTTCAAGATCGGGATGATTTGTTCCGCCGCCGCCAACATGCGCAATCCAGCTGCCGATAGCCGCAAAGGTTTCGACCGGCGCACGAATAATTCGACACCTGCCTGTTCTTCGATTCCTTTGATCTGATGGCTAAGCGCGGACTGTGTGATGTTCAGCAAATCCGCCGCCCGCGCGAGCCCGCCGGTATCGTGGATCGCCTTTATCGTCCGCAAATGGCGGAATTCGATGTGCATCATGAAAGAACCTCATGATTTTAGTGAAAGTTATGAATTTGTCTCACATCATTAAATCTGCGACAAGGGGTTAACAGAAAATAGGTGCCCCATGTCCCGCCCAAACGTATCGTTCGAATTTTTCCCGCCAAAGTCCTTGGACCAATCGTTCCGCCTGTGGAACTGCGCGACCACGCTTGCGCCTTTAGATCCGACGTTCGTTTCCGTGACCTACGGCGCGGGCGGCACCACACGCCAACTGACCCACGAAGCGGTTGGCGCAATTCATAAAAACATCGGCTTGACCGTCGCAGCACACCTGACCTGCGTCGAAGCAACCCGCGCCGAAACACTGGATATCGCGAATGAATATGCAGCAGCTGGCGTGACGGAAATCGTTGCGCTGCGTGGCGACCCGCCAAAAGGTTCGAATGGTTTCGCCCCTGCCGCAGACGGATTTCAGTCGTCGGTCGAACTGATCGAAGCTTTGGCCGATACCGGAAAATTCAAAATTCGCGTTGGCGCATATCCTGAACAGCACCCAGAATCTGCGAATGCTGCGGCGGATGTCGAATGGCTGAAACGCAAATTGGATGCAGGTGCACACAGCGCGATCACTCAATTCTTTTTCGAAGCTGAAACCTTTTTCCGGTTCCGCGATGCGTGCGAAAAAGCAGGCATTGATGCCCCGATCATTCCTGGCATTCTGCCAATCGAAAACTGGAACGGCGCAAAGAAATTCGCGAAAATGTGCGGAACGTCGATCCCACAGGTCGTTTCGGATGCGTTTGAAAATGCTGCAAAAACCGGCGGCACTGATCTGCTGGCGACGGCTCTTGCGACCGAACTATGCGATGACCTGATCCGCGGCGGCGTCAACGATCTGCATTTCTACACGCTGAATAAGCCAGAGCTGACACGTGATGTGTGCCACGCTTTGGGTGTGACGCCGAAGGCCAAATTGGAAAACGTTGCCTAATCAGGCAGGTGCCCCGCCAACAGGTGGGGCATTTTTGTTTTGAGGCATAGCCGTTTCATGAATCCGTTCTGACGGATCGCGGCCCACGACACGCGCACGGCGCGCTAGGAATAATTTTCCCAAACCATGCCACGCCCCAACCGCAGGTGCATTCGGATCTTGGGGGAAACGATCCTGCCAGCCAGCGGGCAAATCTAGCCCCTGATCTTGCAACCGCGACAAAAGCCAAACCAAAGAAATATTCGCAAGCGGGCGGGCTTGTTGAAAATTACTAAGCTGCCCGCCGACATCGCCATGACCGCCGCGGAACCACACCTGTTCAATGGTGCCGGTCCAATTTTCGGGCGTTGTCCATATTTCGGGCGAAAATGCGTCGCGTTTTTCATCCCGCGCCAATGCATGAAATGCAGATTTCACGCTAGGCACCAGACCGTCTGAATGAAATTCGTGGCGCTTTTCTTCTAGTTTCCATAGCAGCGGCAGGCGTAGCCCCAATGATTTAACCGTGTCCCAAACGCCAATCGCATCAATCGTTACGGACCGATCGCAATATAGTTCGGAAAACCGTTCGGCATGATAGGTTTTCGCGCCTTGCGTATAATAGCGATAGGATTGGCGAATATTGCGTACGGTGGCAAAGCTGGGTTTTATCAGGCCCATTTTATCGATTGCGCCGGCAAGAGATCGCACAGCGAACGCCCCGCGCGAATATCCAATCAGGTAAATACGATCACCGGGATGCCAACGCGAACACAATACGCCATAAGCGCGTTCGATCTGCCTGTTAATACCGCGCCCTGCGATCACGCCAAAGGTTTCGCTCCAGTCGCGCCATTGGATTCCCGCCTCGTAATAGACGGACATATTCGTACTATGGCCGACTTCGCGCAGAAGTTTATAGGTCAAACCCGCGCTGGTTTCACGGCCAGGTTCCAACGTGGACATCGTCCCATCAAGGATCACAACATGGGTCGCTGGTCCGCGCTGGCGTTGGTGGCCGTCTTTGGTTTTCGGGCCGCGACCTAGCCGATCAAGTATCCAATTGCCAATACGCATGAATTTCCGCCTGTGACGTTGTGCTGTACGCCAAACAATCCAATGCGAAGATCATGCCACTCACATAATCCAGTTGCTAAATCTGTCCGGCCGTCCTGTATGGCGCATCAATATCGCGAACAACCTGTGTTTGAAAAGCGCCATAGCCATTAAAACGGGTTGTCACCCCCGTCACATAGGCCCCCATTGATCGAAAAATAATCCAATCGCCTTCGGCAACATCATCTGGCAACCACAAATCCGATTTCAGCAAATCGACGCTATCGCAGGTCGGACCAAAAGCGCGGCGCGGCGCGCGGGGCCCGGTTTTATAGCGGCCATCTGCGCTCAGAACAGCGCAGGCAGGCGCATCAAACATCACCATTTCCGACAGGCCTCCGTAGATGCCATCGGTCAAAAACACCGCGTTTCCACGCAAAGATTTGACCTGCACAGCGTAGGAAAATGCATCGCCAACCAACCCGCGTCCTGGTTCGCACAGCAACACAGGACGTTTATCAAACACCGACATTGCGCCGCGAATGGCTGCAAAAAACGGCTCTAGCGGGCGATGCTGACCATCGCGGCCCGACGGAAAACCGCCGCCAACGTTCAGGCGAGATAGCGTTACACCGGCCAGCCGTGCAATCCGCGCGCAGGCGTGGATATAGGCAACATAAGCATTGGGATCCGTACATTGCGTTCCAACGTGAAACGTCATTGCGGGCTGGTGACCGTGGGCGTCGACCATTTTTAGAATTTCGATGGCTGTTTCTTCGTCTGCACCGAATTTGGCACCAAAATTATACAGGGCACCCGCGACCGGCAATTTAATCCGTACGGCAATTTCCGCGTCGGCAGCTACGCCGTATTGGATCAATTTCTGATATTCAGCGACCGTATCAACGGACCAAGATGTCACGCCACCAGCAATGCCCGCGGCAATTTCGGATTTGCTGCGCACGGGGTTATTATAATTCATCGGCGCATTCGGGCAGATACGGCGAATTTGTTCGATTTCATCGGGCGACGCCACATCAAACCCGTTGATGCCATTTTGGCAAAGGGTCTGCAGAACTTCGTCTGTTGGGTTGGATTTGACAGCAAACGTCACATCCCCCGGAAAACCGCGAAGAAATTCGTTCAACCGGTCGACCAAAGCGGTGGGAGAAAAGAAATGAATGGGCGCTCCATCGTCGCGGCCCGATAGTATTTCTTTGATCGTCGCAGCTTTAATCGCTTGTTGTAACATGTGCCTCTCCTGTTTTGCGGGTTTAGTATGGAGCGCCAACACGTCATTTCATCGTGTCAAATTGCGCAAAATGACTCGCAATTCATGCAATCTGACGTCATCATCGTCATTATGACAGAAATTGATGATACAGATCGCGCGTTGATCGCCGAATTATCCCGAAATGCCCGCCTGCCCGTTGCGAAACTGGCGGTCATATTGGGGCTGGCCCGCACCACCGTTCAGGCCCGCATTGATCGATTGGAACGCGCGGGCGTCATCGCGGGGTATACCCTACGGCTTTCTGAAACGGCGCAGCGCGGTTTGATCCGCGCGACCGTGTTGCTGGACATCCGCCCATCCGCCCAAGGCGCCATTGTCAGCCAGTTGAAAAAACTGCGGCAGGTGGAAATGGCCCACACCACCAGCGGGAGGTTTGACTTGTGTTGCGAATTGCGCACCGAAACCACGCTGGAACTGGATCAAACGCTGGATCGCATCGCCGAAATCGACGGCGTCCAGTCGATGGAGACATTAATTCACCTATCTACCAAGATTGACCGCCCGACGTGACGCCTTGCCCCTTTCACTTTGGGCGCTGATTGGATAATCCAAGGCCCAAGACCACAAGGGATCAGAAAAATGGCGATGGAAAAGACGTTCAATGCGGCCGAAGCCGAGGCCCGCATTTACGAAAAATGGGAATCCGCTGGCGCGTTCAAGGCCGGTGCAAATGCCAAAGAAGGCGCTGACAGTTTCACCATTATGATCCCTCCGCCCAACGTGACGGGCGCGCTACACGTGGGTCACGCATTCAACAACACCATTCAGGACATCCTGATCCGCTGGCACCGCATGCGCGGGTTCGACACCCTGTGGCAACCGGGCCAAGACCACGCAGGTATCGCAACCCAGTTGCAGGTTGAAAAAATGCTGGCGGCAACCGGCCAACCAGGTCGCCGCGATCTGGGCCGTGATGCGTTTCTGGAAAAAGTCTGGGAATGGAAAGGCGAATACGGCTCGACCATCATCAACCAGCTGAAACGTCTGGGATCGTCCTGTGACTGGTCGCGCAACGCGTTCACCATGTCGGGCGCGCCGAACGCGCCTGCAGGGAACGAAGGCAATTTCCACGATGCAGTGATCAAAGTCTTTGTTGAAATGTACAACAAAGGCCTGATTTACCGCGGCAAACGTCTGGTGAACTGGGACCCGCATTTCGAAACCGCGATTTCGGACCTAGAAGTCGAAAACATCGAAACCGACGGCCATATGTGGCATTTCAAATACCCATTGGCTGGCGGCGAAACCTATACTTACGTCGAAAAAGACGAAGACGGGAATGTTATTTTCAGCGAAGAGCGTGATTACATTTCCATCGCGACCACCCGCCCTGAAACCATGCTGGGTGACGGTGCGGTTGCTGTGCACCATGACGACGAACGCTATGCGCCGATCGTTGGCAAACTGTGCGAAATCCCTGTGGGTCCAAAAGAACAGCGCCGCCTGATCCCGATCATCACCGACGAATACCCAGACATGGCGTTCGGTTCGGGCGCGGTGAAAATCACTGGCGCGCACGATTTCAACGACCACGAAGTCGCAAAACGCGGCAACATCCCGCAATACCGCCTGATGGACACCCGCGGCGCGATGCGTGCCGACGGTGCCCCCTACGCCGAAGAGGCCGCAAAGGCCGCCGAATACGCGCAGGGCAAAGAATTTACCGTTCAGGAAATCGACGCGATCAATCTGGTGCCTGACGAATATCGCGGCCTAGACCGGTTCGACGCCCGCCAGAAAGTTATCGACGCCATCACCGCCGAAGGTCTGGCCGTGATGACCAAATCGGACGACCCGCGCCTTGGTCCTCAGCCAAAGTTGAAAAAGGGCGAAGAGGCCCCAGAGGTCACCGACGTACCGCTGGTCGAAGCCAAGAAAATCATGCAGCCGTTCGGCGACCGCTCCAAAGTTGTCATCGAACCGATGCTGACCGACCAATGGTTTGTTGAAACGTCGAAAATCGTGGGCCCAGCATTGGATGCCGTCCGCAACGGCGACATCAAAATCATGCCTGAATCGGGCGAAAAGACATATTACCACTGGCTGGAAAACATCGAACCTTGGTGTATTTCTCGTCAGCTGTGGTGGGGTCACCAGATCCCTGTTTGGTACGACGAAGAAGGCAACGCCTATTGCGCCCCAACCGAAGCCGAAGCCGTCGCACAATCGGGCGGCAAAACACTGAAACGCGACCCTGACGTTCTGGATACGTGGTTCAGTTCGGGCCTATGGCCGATTGGCACGCTGGGCTGGCCCGAAGACACCGCGGAAATGCAGAAATATTTCCCGACGGACGTTTTGGTCACCGGCTTTGACATCCTGTTCTTCTGGGTTGCGCGTATGATCATGATGCAGCTGGCTGTTGTGGACGAAATTCCGTTCCACACGGTTTACCTGCACCAGCTTGTCCGCGACGAAAAGGGCAAGAAAATGTCGAAAACCACCGGCAACGTGATCGACCCGCTGGTGATCATCGACGAATACGGTGCAGACGCCCTGCGTTTCACCAATGCGTCCATGGCAGCTATCGGCGGCGTTCTGAAACTGTCCGAAGACCGCATCAAAGGCTACCGCAACTTTACCACCAAACTGTGGAACGCGTCCCGCTTTGCCGAAATGAACGGCGCGGTGCACGGTCATGATGGCATCCCAGCGGCAACCGCAACGGTGAACAAATGGATCATCGGCGAAACCGCCCGCGTCCGCGAAGAGGTAGACGCAGCCATCGCTGCCTATCGTTTCAACGACGCGGCATCGGCGCTGTACGGGTTCGTTTGGGGCAAGGTTTGTGACTGGTACGTCGAATTTTCGAAACCACTGCTGATGGACGGCGCAGACGATGTAAAGGCCGAGACCCAAAAGGTCATGGGCTGGGTCATCGATCAGTGTTTGATCCTGTTGCACCCGATCATGCCGTTCATCACCGAAGAACTGTGGGACACGCTGGGCGACCGTGCAGACATGCTGGCGCTGACCGATTGGCCGACCTACACGGCGGCGGAACTGGTTGACGCGTCCGCAGATCAGGAAATGAACTGGGCGATTTCGATGATCGAAGGCATCCGTTCGGCCCGCGCGCAGATGAACGTTCCTGTTGGTCTGTACGTCCCTGTTGTCATGCAAGACGCTGATGCAAGTGCAAAATCGGCGCTGGCAAACAACGAAACCTTGATCAAACGTCTGGCCCGCGTTGGTGACATCACCGAAGCAGACGAGGCGCCAAAGGGATCGATCACGATCACCACAACACGCGCGACCTTTGCCCTGCCACTGGCGGACATCATCGACGTCGACAAAGAAAAAGCCCGCATCGAAAAAGCCATCGGCAAACTGGCCAAAGAAATCGGCGGTCTAAAGGGACGTTTGAACAACCCTAAATTCGTCGAAAGCGCCCCAGACGAAGTGATCGAAGAATCCAAGGCAAACCTTGCCCTTCGCGAGGAAGAAGACGCCCAGCTAAAGGCCGCATTGGCCCGACTGGCTGAAATCGGATAACGGAACGGGGCGCCAATTGGCGCCCTTTTCTTTGATCTGCGGGCCTTTGCGCTACGTAGATCTAACATGACCCAACCCAGTTTCTGGCGGGTTGGCGTTTTCGCGCTGGCCCTTGCTGCCGCAGGCATCCCGATCTACATCCACCTGCCCCGCTATGCGGCGGCGGACCTTGGCGTGCCTTTGGGCACCTTGGGCGCGCTGTTGATGGGCATCCGCCTGTTTGACGTCATCCAGGACCCGTTGCTGGGCCGCCTGATCGACCGCTATCCACAGCGGCGCGGGCCGTTCGGCTGGGTCGCTATGATCATGCTGGGCGCAGGTTTTGCCATGGTGTTTTCGGTCTCTGCGCCCATTCCGATCACTCTGTGGCTATTGATATCACTGATGGTCGTTTTCACAGGCTATTCGCTGGGCACAATTCTGATGTACGGCCAAAGCCGCGCCATCGGCGAAGGCAGGCAATTGCGACTGGCCATTTTTCGCGAAACGGGGCTGCTGGTAGGGGTCATCGTCGCGGCGGCAGCGCCGACCGTGCTGGGCGATTACCGCGCCTTTGGCTGGGCCATCGCGGCTGTGGCCATCGTTGCGGCCCTTTCTGCCGCGCCTCTGTGGTCGCGCCCTGCCCCGCCAGATAGGCCGATTGACCTGACCGCCCTGCGCAACAGCGGGGCTGCGTGGTTGATCGCGCTGGCCCTGATCAACAGCCTGCCGGTGGCCATCAGTTCGACGCTGTTCCTGTTTTTTGTCGAAGATCGGCTGTTTCTGCCGGACCTTGCTGGCCCCTATTTGATCCTGTTTTTCATCGCATCCGGCATCGCCATCCCGATCTGGAGCCGCCTTGCCGCCACCTATGGCGCAAAACCGGTCCTGTTAACCGCGCAGCTGTTATCGATACCCGCCTTCGTCGGTGCGTTTTTCCTGACCAAAGGCGCAGCACTGGGTTTCGCCGTCATCTGCACGGCATCTGGGTTTGTCATTGGCGCGGATCTGGTTCTGCTGCCGACGTTGTTCACGGCGCTTTTGGCGCGCAATAATATCGCGGGCGGCGCGGCGTTCGGGCTGTGGTCATTTGCAACCAAAGCATCCCTAGCCGTTGCCGCACTGATCGTGCTGCCCGCGCTTGGCTGGGCGGGGTTTGCCGCAGGACAGGAAAATAGCGAAGCGGCCCTTACCACTTTGGCGGCGGCCTATGCGCTGTTGCCTTGCGTTCTGAAACTGGCCGCAATCGGGTTGGTCATTACGATGCCGCGCGATTTGCTGCGGCTTTAGACACGCGTGATCACCGCATCGCCCGCGGTCATTTCGCCGTCCGCACGGTCAAATCGCAGATAGGCCAACGCGCGGTCGCCTGATACGGTGTGAATCGTACCAGCCTCTTTTTCGCCCGCCATGATGGGTGTACCGGGCGATACGTTGCCGACCACTGCGACCTGAACCAAACCCTTTTTCAGTTCGGTTTTGTGTTTCATACGGGCGGTGACCTCTTGGCCGACGTAGCAGCCTTTTTTGAAATCAACGCCGTTCAGACGTTCGAACCCCATTTCCAGGATGTAGCTGTCCGGGCCCAATTCAATGCCAGTCGCAGGGACAGAATGCGCAACCCGCAGCGCGTCGAAATCAACGTCAGACGGCATATCAGCCCCATATAGCCGCCAGCCTAGATCGGCGCTGCGCGGGTCCACATAGGCCCCTTCAGGCATATCGCCAACGCCGCAAGATACCGACATCTGGGTGGGATTGATCGCGACGTCAGCACGCAATTTATACATCGACAACCGCTGCGCCAGACCCGCAGCAAGCGACGCATCAACGTCGATCAAAATGCGATCAGGTTCACCGATAATGAAAAAATCGGCCAGATATTTGCCCTGAGGCGTCAACAAAGCTGCATAGACGATCCCGCCCGCCGCTTTGTTCACATCGTTGGTGACCAAACCTTGCAGGAATTTGACGCGGTCATTTCCTGTAATTTCCAAAATTTGGCGATCAGTCATGTCATATCCTTTTGGCTGCTACAGCCGATATAGGTCTTAATCTTCGGACTGGAACTGTAGGCGGTACAAATCCGCATAAATCCCGCCCCTGTCTAACAATTCATCATGGGTGCCCTGATCCATCACGCGGCCTTTGTCCATGACGACAATTTTATCCGCGCTTCGTACGGTCGACAGACGGTGCGCGATCACCAAAGTGGTGCGCCCCTTGGACAAGGTTTCCAGCGCATCCTGAACGATCTTTTCGCTTTTGGTATCCAAGGCAGAGGTCGCTTCGTCCAACAACAGGGCGGGCGTATTCCGCAGTAATGCCCGCGCAATGGCCACGCGCTGACGTTGGCCACCTGACAAGTTCATTCCGCGTGGACCCGCAGGGCTGTTCAAACCATCAGGCAAACGCGGCAAGAAATCAGTGACATGCGCGGCTTTCAACACTTGATCCAGATGGTCTGGGTCAACATCGCGGCCTAGTACAATGTTTTCACGGATGGTTTCATCGAACAGCGCCGCGTCTTGGCTTACCACTGAAAATAGGGACCGCAGGTCTGCCAAATCGGCTTCGTTTGTGGCGACACCACCAACCAGAACACGGCCTGATTGCGGTTCAACCAAACGCGTCAATATGTTGAAAATAGTGGATTTACCCGCACCAGAGGCCCCGACCAAAGCCGTTGTTTTGCCCGCTTCGGCGACGAAACTGGTGCCGCGCAGAACCGGCAGGTCACCATAGGACAGTTCCACATTTTCCAAGGTAATATCGGGCGCCGTCGTCGGCAAAGGTTTCGGCAAAGCAGGCGACACCAACGTCGGTTGCGTCTGTAGGATTTTTTGCACCCGTTCCACGCTGGCTGCGGCATTCTGGACCTGTCCCGATACCGCGCCCAATTTGCGCAGCGGTTCAAATGCCAGCGCCATGGCCGTAAAGAACCCCATGAATTCGCCAACCGTTTTTTCGCCAGCGATAATTTCGGTTCCGCCGAAAAACAGAACGAACGTAAATCCGATACCCGTCATAATATCGATCAACGCAGGGATCGACGACATGCCCAATGCGGCCTTCACCTCGGCCTTGACGCGGGTGTCGGCCAAAGCGGCGTAACGGTCCGATTGATAGGTTTCCAACGTATTCAATTTGATCGGGTTGATGCCGTGGAACACTTCGTCCAGCTGGGTCGACATGCGCCCCGCAATTTCGCGCGCCGCCTTGGATTTGCGGCGCACATATCCCTGAACCATCAAAGATGGCAAAACCAGCACGGGAATTCCGACCAAAGCCACAGCGGTCCACTTTAGATCGATCGAAATCGCAACGCCAAACAGCCAGATCACAGAAATCAGGTCACGCGACAGGCTGGTTACAATGCCCGTCCACACCTGTCCGATGGCGTTTACATCGCCCTGCACCCGTTCAATCAAATGACCAGGCGGGTGATATTGGTGAAACGAGGTATCCAGCCACATCAGATGCCGCAGCATATCCATACGCATCGACGCGTTTGTTTTTTCGCTGACACGTTTGATCATCACCTTTTGCACAACCGAACTGATTGCGCGCACGGTGAAAATGCCCATCACAGCGAACCCGACCATCCAGATGGCGCCGCTTTGGCCGTCGATGAAAACGGAATCGAACATGGGACGGATAACCATGGACAAAAGGCCCAGCATCGATCCTTCGATCATCATGAAAAGCATGGCAACCGCCAGACCGGACCATTGGAATTTCAGGTATCCCGACCAAAGCCATTTTAACAACTTTGCTGCGGAGGTATTTTTATCAGCCACGGCTGCACCTTTTGTCATCACGTCCCTATCGGATAGCGACAAACCCGCCCGATGGAAACCCATCGCCGATTGACGCGGCGAAAGCCTGCGTTATCGTCTGGTCAGAATTTTGAATAGGTAGTCAATAATGTCACTTGCCAACGGCCGCCCCTATCTGGCCATCCCCGGCCCATCGCCCCTGCCCGATCGCGTTATTCAGGCGATGGTTCGACCTTCGGCCAATATTTACGAAGGCGAATTGTCGCAAACGGTCGAAACCATCATTCCCGATCTACGCGATATTGCGCGCACCAAAGGCAAAGTGGCTATCTACATTTCCAACGGGCATGGCGCATGGGAAGCCGCCCTATCGAACACGCATTCGCGCGGAGACCGCGTTCTGGTTCTGACCACAGGACGTTTTGGCCACGGCTGGTCCGAAGCCGCCCGCGGCCTGCATCTGGACGTCGTGGTCGAAGATTTCGGCCAAGATAAAACCGTTGATATGGAACGGGTCAAACAGATCCTATCGCAAGACAACGACCACAGAATTAAATCGGTGCTGGCGGTCCATGTGGATACGTCCACGGGCGTAAAAACAGACATTCCAGCGCTGCGCCGCGCGATTGATGACGCAAATCACCCTGCGCTGTTGCAGGTCGATTGCATTGCGACCATGGGCTGCGATCGGTTTGAAATGGACGCTTGGGGCGTGGACGTGACACTTGCGGCCAGTCAAAAGGGTCTGATGACACCGCCCGGTCTATCCTTTGTCTGGTTCAACAGCCGCGCAGCACAGGCACGCGAAGCCGCCGATCTGGCGACCCCCTATTGGGATTGGAAACCGCGCGTCAAACCCGAACTGTTCTATCAGCATTTCAACGGCACAGCCCCGACGCACCTGATTTTCCCGCTGCGCACCGCGCTGGACATGATCAAAGAGGAAGGTCTGGAAAACGTTTGGGCCCGCCACGAAACACTGGCCCGCGCCGTTTGGGCCGCAGTTGACGCGTGGGGAACCAAAGGCGACATGCGGTTGAACGTGGCCGATCCTGACATGCGCGGGCGTTCGGTGACATCGATTTTTCTGGGCAACGCGGACGGCGACCGCCTGCGCCATTGGTGCGAACATCAGGCGGGTGTGACGCTGGGAATCGGTTTGGGCCGTGCGCCCACATCTGATTGGTTCCGCATCGCGCATATGGGCCACGTGAACGCCCACATGACGCTGGGGGTTCTGGCGGTCGTTCAATCGGGCCTGACAGCGTTGGGCATCCCGCACGGCGATGGCGCATTACAGGCCGCGACCGACATCATCGCCAAAGCATAAAAAAGGCGCCCGCTGGGGCGCCTTTTCAATTTCAGGATCGCAGCGAATTATGCGCGTTCCGAATATGTCATGGTGTCGGTGTTCACGATGATCTGTTCACCCGTCGCGATGAACGGAGGCACAGTGATACGCACGCCGTTGTCCAGAACCGCAGGTTTATAGCTGTTCGCGGCGGTCTGGCCTTTGACGACAGGTTCAGTGTCTTCGACGGTGCAGGTGACTTTCTGCGGCAGGGATACGTTCAGCGCCTCTTCTTCGTAGTATTCGACAGTCGCAATCATACCGTCTTGCAGGAACGGGCGGCGTTCGCCCAGCAGTTCAGCGTCGATCTGGGTCTGTTCAAAGGTTTCCGAGTCCATGAAGATCAGCATGCCGTCATCTTCGTACAGGAATTGCTGGTCTTTTTGTTCCAGACGTACCTTTTCGACTTTGTCGTCGGAACGGAAACGTTCGTTCAGTTTACGGCCGTCACGCAGGTTTTTCATCTCTACCTGAGCAAAAGCACCGCCTTTACCTGGTTTTACGTGGCCAACCTTGACCGCAGCCCACAAACCGCCGTCATGTTCAAGGATATTACCTGGCTTAATTTCGTTACCGTTGATTTTTGGCATCGGTCTATTGTCTCAGTTTTGTGTCAGTTTGGTTGTTTTTATAACACCACCACCTATATCGATGGTTGTGACCGGCAATCCGGAGCTAAATATGCGAAGAGTGACAATTTAGCTATGCATTATGCGCATAGCAGCCATTCCAAATGAGAAGCCCAGAATCGGTTCAAAATAGGCATATTGCGCTTCACGCCGTAATCACAAGAGCAAAAACAACAAAGGATACGAAATGGCTGATTTCGTTGATGGCACCGCATTCAACAATGAGCAAGGCAACCGTGCACGCAAACTGTTTGCTGCTGTTGTTCTGGCTGCATTGGACGATGCAATTGCTGACGATAAAAAATACGGCAACGGTCCTGAACAGATCGCTCGTTGGGCACGTTCGCGCGATGGTCGCGAAGTTCTGTCCTGCGCGGGCATTGATCCGAACGAACGTGTTGTATCGGGTCTGATGGAATTTGTTGCAAAAGGTGTTCGTACTTCTGTCGCGCTGTCGCGCGAAGAATCCGAACGTCGCAACGCCGCTGCCGCAGTTGACGAAGCTGCATAAACTATCGCTGTAATTTACGCGGGCATCCTCCTGCCCGTTTGGTTTCGGAAACGCGGTCCTCTGCTCGGGCCGCGTTTCTGATTCTGGGGCTACCCAACGCTGCGCCGCGCGCCTACACATCTGGCATGACCAAAGCGATTATGATTCAGGGCGCCGGTTCAAACGTCGGCAAATCCATATTGGTGGCGGGGCTGTGCCGCGCATTCAAACGGCGCGGACTATCGGTTGCGCCCTTTAAACCGCAGAACATGTCGAACAACGCGGCCGTCACGCCCGAGGGGGGCGAAATTGGCCGCGCACAGGCGTTACAGGCGCTGGCGTGCGGGTTGCCGCCTCATGTCGATATGAACCCTGTGTTGCTGAAACCAGAATCGGAAACAGGCGCACAGGTGATCGTTCAGGGCAAACGCATCGACACCCAAGAGGCGCATGCCTATGGCAAAAAGAAAGCCACGCTGATCGGGCCGGTGTTGGATAGTTTTCATCGTTTGGCCCGCGCCCATGACCTGATCATCGTCGAAGGCGCAGGATCCCCCGCCGAGGTAAACCTGCGCAGCGGTGACATCGCCAACATGGGCTTTGCCGAAGCAGCGGGCGTGCCCGTCATTCTGTTCGGCGATATCGACCGCGGCGGCGTCATTGCGCAGCTGGTCGGGACCCACGTTGTCCTGCCGCCCGCAGACCGCGCCCATATCCGCGCCTTTGGCATTAATAAATTTCGCGGCGACACGTCGCTATTTGCGGACGGGATGACAGCGATTACGAACCACACGGGTTGGCCTGCGGTTGGCATTCTACCGTGGTTCATGGATGCTTGGCGCCTACCAGCCGAAGACGTGTTGGACCTACACGGTCGTCCGGGCGGGCATATTAAAATCGCTGTTCCAAAACTATCGCGGATTGCCAATTTTGATGACCTGGATCCGCTGTCGGCAGAACCAGACGTCACCGTAGACATCATCGAACATGGCCAGCCTTTGCCAGCGGACGCCGATCTGGTGCTGATTCCAGGGACAAAATCCACTGTGGCCGACACCGCCTATTTCCGCTCGCAGGGATGGGATATTGATCTGCAGGCACACATCAGACGCGGCGGCCGCGTTTTAGGCATCTGCGGCGGCTATCAAATGCTGGGCCAAATGATCCACGATGATCTGGGGTTAGAAGGCCCACCATCAACCATCGAAGGTTTGGGGCATTTACACACAACGACGCACATGCAGCCGCAAAAACGGGTTAAAATCACCAATGCACAGCATATTGCATCGGGCTGCGCGGTATCGGGCTATGAAATCCATTTGGGCGACACCACTGGGCCAGATACCGACCGACCATGGCTGACGATCGACGGTTCCCCCGAAGGCGCGACATCATCCGATGGGCGGATCATGGGGTGCTATATCCATGGGCTATTTGCGTCAGACGCATTTCGGGCCGCATTTCTGCAGGATTTGGGCGGGACATCAAAAACGGCCTATGGCGACACCGTTGAAACCGCGTTGGACGCACTGGCAGACCACATCGAAACCCATCTGGATGTCGATTTGATTGCGTCGCTATCGCAAACGGTCGTTTATTCGTAAGTCTTTGACGACAAGGCGCGATAAATTTCGCGGCGCACCAATTTGCGGACGTTGCGGGTGATCCGTTCACCCAGCGCACCTTGCAATTCGGATCGCACGATGTCTGTAACCATTTCGCGCAACTTCGCGTCATCGAACTGCGGCGCCGCTGCTAGATAATCGTCGATGTTTTCGTCCAATTCACCCAGATCAGGGTCATCGCTGTCGACATCATGATCGTCATCGGCGCTAAAGTCTTCGGCCATCGCCTCGGCCACCATTTCGGCAACAGGCGCAGCAAGCTGTTGTTCAACAACCGTTTCCACCAGATCAGCGTCAGGCACATCAGCCATATCAACCGATGCGAAATTTAGCGGCGTTGCGCCCAAATCTTCGATTTCGTCGCCTTCGGGTTCATAGCTGGGCTGTTCGGTATGAACGGCCGCCTCCAGCTCTGCGATCATGCGTTCCAGATCGGTCGCGTTGTCATCGGGTTCGTCCGACACAGATTCGGTCGATTCGGAAGGCGTATCTTCGACGACGCGCAACGCAGGGGTCAGGACAAATTTGTCGGCAGGCTCGTCTTGTGTCGCCTCTGCGACAGGCTCGGACGCCTTATTTTCCTGCTGCAACGGGGCCGCAGGGCGTGTCCATTCGCTCTCAGACACTAGCCTGCGGATCGATGTCAGAACGTCTTCGATTTCAACATTCGTCTGTGGATCGGACATATCATTTCCCTGCTCTTTGGGATGAGAGTTTACCCAAAGCACCCCAACCACACAACCGACACCACGTTAACGATAGTTAAACTCTTAGCGAATGGCCTCGAGCACACGTTCGATTGCCTGACCCTGAGGCGAGATGCGAATTGGAGCGCTTTCCACCATATTATAGTGGCCAATTACGTCATAAGTTTGGACAGGCAGGTCCAAATGATCCACGTTCAGCAATCCAACAGCATATAGAATCCCGTAGGTCGCTTCGACCACGGCGGCGCGCGCATCAACAAGGTTCGCACGCGCATCCAGCAACGTTTGTTCGGCGTTCAGCACATCAATCGTTGTGCGCGATCCGGCGTTCGCCTCTTCGCGGACACCGTCAAACGCCAATTGCGACGCCGTGACACCCTGACGGTAGGCTTCGCTAGCTGCAACGGCAGCCTGATAGCCGGCAAACGCGCTGGTCACCGATTGTTCGACCGACAATGTTGCCACATGTAGCGCGGCACGCAGGCGATCGCGGGTTGCCTGTGCGGAACGAACCGCGCTGGACTGCGCGCCGCCCGCGTAAATCGGACCCGACATCGACAGGCTGAACTGGCGGGCTACGCTGAATTCGCTGAAATCGGACCGCCCTGCCCCCATTTGCGCCTGCGCGCTTACCGACGGACCTGCAGCCGATTCTGCGATTTGGATCGCCAATTCTGCTGCGGCAATCGAATGCTGCAAAGACCGAATGGCGGGATGATTCCGTACGGCAAAATCGCGCGCTTGGGCGACAGTCATGCCAATATTTGCATTTGGCGCAGTCGCCAAAGTGCCCGGCGCATGGCCAACGGCAACGCGATAGGCCTCTTGCGCTGTAATCAAGTTGCCTTGGGCGACCGCCAATAGCGATCGCGCGGATGCCAGTTCCGCTTCGGCCAGCGAAACGTCTGTGCGCGTGACTTCGCCCACATCGAAACGGTCGCGGGCCGCGCGCAATTCTTGGGTCAGAACGCGAACGTTGCTTTCACGCAGGTTTACAAATTCACGCGCGGTTTGGACGTCCAGATAGGCCTGAATCGCAGTCAACAAAACGTCCTGTTCTGCGCTTAGCAATTCCTGACGCGTGCCCAGCACAGCCTCTTTCGCGGCTTCGACCGCCATGCGGTTTGCGCCGCCATCGTACAGCGTCAAACCCGCGACCAAGGCGTAGGTTTCGCTCCAAACTTCGGTCGCGTCGTTGATCGATGCAGATGCGCTATAGCTAAGGGTCGGGCGCAGCGCGGCAACAGCGCTGGCGACATCTTCGTCGGCTGCGCGCAGAACGGCACGGTTCTGATCTAAAAGGCCGCTGCTGTTGTAGGCGGACACCAAAGCATCGCCCAATGTTTCGGCCCAAGCGGCCGAAGTCGTTGTAACAAGGGCGATTACAGCAGTCGCTGCAACGATAGACTTACGAAACATGAAAGGTCCTTTTCTTTCGTTTTCATGCTGCCACCGCCCCTGACAAATTTGTCTTACAGGGCGAAGGACGCCTTTTGTTCAAAACCGGGCAAAACCGGAGCATTGGCATTAAACGCCATACGCCAGTTTATACGGCCATCCAGTTTATATCCGACGCGAACGGTGCCCAATTCGCCTTCGGCGAACAATGCAGCGATACGACCGCCTTCTTTCAACTGGGTTAACAGCGCATCAGGTAGAACCTCGACCGCGCCTTGCAAGATGATGACATCATAAGGGCCAGACTTTGCAGCGCCTTCGGTCAATGGGCCCGTGATAACAGCCGCATTATCGACGCCCTGTTCGGACAGAATCGATTGCGCTTCTTCGGCGCGGGCTTCGTCGTCTTCGACTGCAGCAACGAAATCGACCATATGCGCCAAAACAGCGGTCGAATAGCCAAGGCCACAAGCGATATCCAGAACGACTTCGCTTGCTTGCAGGTCCAGCGCATCCAGCATTTTCGCCAGAGTGCGCGGTTCCAGCACAACACGGCCAGCGGACAAAGGCAGGTTTTCACCTACATAAGCCGCTTCGCGCTGATCATCTGGCACATACGCCTCGCGCGGGACCGACAGCATCGCGTCGATAATCGGGAATTTGGTCACGTCCGAAGGACGGATTTGTGTGTCGACCATCATGGTCCGGCGGGTGGAATAATCTGCCACGATCTAAACTCTTTCGTTCAGTTCCAATTTGCGTCTAACCATACTTACCCATTTCCTGCAATGGCGGAAAGCCAAAGAATGTACTTTTCAACCGCTTGCGCCCCCTGAAAAAGCAGTATAGAGGATGCGTCACCACTGGCGGCGAGTTGGCGGAGTGGTGACGCAGCGGATTGCAAATCCGTGTACACCGGTTCGATTCCGGTACTCGCCTCCATTTAAAAACAATCACTTACATCACTCCTTGCCGTGCTTGAGGCCCTGCGTTTACAGGGGCGTTTACATTTTTGTGTCTTGAGACAGTGATTTCGCTCGATTGAGCTTGCGCAGAACCGCATCGCTTTCGTCCGGGCTAACCTGCGCATAATGCTCGATTACCTGCGCCGCGTAGCGAACCGACCACCCCATCAGAACTGCGATTTGGCGCAAAGACAGATCGGCATTCAGCAATCTTGTCGCCGCCGTCCCGCGCGTGTCAGACAGGGTCTTCTCCCTGCCATCGATCCACGGCGGGATCTGCGCTTCACGCCGCCACTTGGTGATCTGGTTCGATGCCCAACGGGCCGTCAAAGGCCTGCCAAGCTCTGACACCAGCAGCACCTCTTGGCCTTCCGGGGTCTCTGCGATCAATTCCTCAAGTACCGATGTGGCAGGGATATATGCGATCTGGCCGCGCTTACTGGTCCTGAAACGAAGACGCTTGCCGTGCGGCGTGTCTTCGAATTGGTCCATTTTGACCTGAACCAGATCAGCTGCTCGCAAGCCGGTTTCGCATCCGACGGTCAGGATCCTTTGGACCCAATTGGGTGCATGTTTGTTGAACTGTGCGATATCGCCGCTCGTCCAGATGATTTCTGTGCGGTTCGATTGGTAGAGCTTCTTGAGCTTGTGGCAGTGATGCTCTTTCAGCTTCCCCTCTTCCACCGCCCAATTGAGGACGCGCGTCGCATGGGTGCCCGCCATATCGTGCTGCTTGGGCGAATGAAGCCACTTCTTGCGCCAATTGTTAACCTCGCCCCGCGAGGCGCGTTCTTCGAACATCGCGACAGGATCGGCACCGAACTCCTCGCGGAACAGTTCCAGCCATTTGCGGATATCAGCCTTTGAACGTTCAGCCTTGGGCAAGGACGCACTGGACAGAAAATCGTCGACCAAGTGAGTCGTCAGATATTCAGCCGGGCTCACGGGCGTACCGCACTGTGAAAACGCATGAAAGAATTCGGGTTCTTTGGGGTTTGGTTCCGTCGCCTCCCAAAATTTGGGGCCGCCCCGCCAGGCATAGAAATGGTAGCGAACACCAGACACGACCTTGCGCCGGACACGGTGGACGCCCTTGGGAAGATTACTTCTGGGCACGGCGCGCTCTCCGCTGTGCAACGAGGCTCGGTTGCGAAGTGGCCTCGCGTTCTGCCGCGCTGATGCCCTGAACAGCATCCAATCGCGCGCGAATGAGTTTCGGGTCATACCACCCGCGCCGCCCTGGCACCGGAGCGATACCCGTCCTACGGCAGAAGTCATAGAAGGACGCGCTCGGCTCACTGTAGCCGAAGAGAAGCGCAAGCTCTGGGGTCGGAATCAGCTGGATATGGCTTGGGCTCATTTTTCAGCCCTCTCACCCACGGCTTCTTGCCGCGACATGGCTGCCCGCAAACAAGACACCACCTGAGCGCCCTGTGAGCGTAAGTTCCGCACAGCCTCCTCTTCGAGCCAGGCTTTCACGTCCGCTGGAAGGTTAAGTTTGAACTGGGTTGTCTTCATATTTACACCTCAACAGAAGGACATAAAATGTCCATATCATTGAGGACAAATATTGTCCATCATGGAATCATGAAAGAAGAAGCCTTGGTCCAATTCAAACTCTTGCTTCCTGCCGCGCTCAAGAAGCGTCTGGAAACGCATGCAACACTGAACCGGCGCAGCCTGTCTCAGGAAATCGTCGTCGCTCTTGAGGAGAAGTACCCGGCTGCAGAACCGGATGCGACGTCGGATCCAGCGGCCCGGATGCTCTTCTGGCTCGCCAAGCGCATCCGCCGAAGGAATCCGAAGCCCGGCTCTCCTAGGGACAAACAAGCTGCCCTGTATGAGCGCATTGCGGGCGATATCGCCGAACGGATAAAAGACATAGGCGAATAGCCCTAATAGGCCACCCACTCATATCCATGGTTGCCTTCGTGATCTTCCCATTCGACACCGACCCCGCGACGCCAGCTTGACGACGAACAGCGCCGCGACGGCAGAACCCATTGCGGAGCGGCCGCTGGTGTCGTGCGTTGCCAGCCGAATTCGCCCTGCGTGCCGTAGGTCCCGAGGCGCATGTTGTAACTCTCAGAACAATCATCGTCGCGGCCGCGTTCGCGATGGCTGTAGTGCCGAACATCCCAAACACGGATCGAGCGCACAAAATCGAATTCCAAGCCACTGATGTCGATATCGGCTCCACCTTCGACTACCTGAGCCAGAATGACTTGTGCGAGCTGCTGACCTGATTGGTTGCTGGCCTCCCAGATTTTCGGGGCCGTGCTTTGCAAAGGCACACGCTCAGAAACACCCATCGGACAACGCCAGATTTGCAACGGCGGCTCAATCGGCCAGGGCGTGATCCGCCGGATAAACACTGCTCGGGCGTGGGCACATTCTGCTGACGCGGGCCAACCACCGGCCAGGCAAAGCAGAATGGCGCAATCGACCTGATAGGCCTTTGCCGCCTGCGGGGCCACGGTTGAAAGAAGAGCCACGACAGCTCCGGCGCTCAAATTTCTGATAAGTCTGCACCACATATCAATAAATGCCTTCTGACTACATCACTGCATTATTGATACACTAGCTCCAATCTCAATCTCCACACCATATGCGAGCATAGTGTTTATGATGTTCGCGCGCGTTTTGTGGAATATATTCCGTAGAGCGGTTCTTGTGATCTGGCCGAATAGAGGCCATGAAATTACGGGAACGAGTAGGGTTAAATGTCCGGAATCTAAGAAGTTCCAGAGGATTGAGCCAAGAACAGCTAGCTTTGGCTGCGGATGTAGATCGCAGCTATATCAGCGAGATCGAACTCGCCAAAAATTCAGCATCAATCGATGTTCTGGAGCGGATCGCACTTGCTCTCGAAATCGACCCACAAGAGTTATTAAACAAGAGGGGCTGATATTGCCCGAAATTACGAGTGTTCGCACAACGGCCGAAGCCATCGGCCGTATTTCATGCATCAAAACAGGTGAAGAAATCGGCCTTCTGTATCGCTGGGACAACGGCGAGACGCAGGCTGCGTTGCACAATGACGGCGAGCCTATAGCGCAACACAACTCAGAGCTTACCACTGAACCGGACCTTGGTGCAAAACGCAGCTAACGCCCGGAAAGAGCCCAATTTGACCGATGCTGCGACATGCGCCAACGTCAGCTTACGGGATTTTCCAGAACTAAGTTCAACTATTTGTATGTTTCGCATGAGGGGTCGCCATCGGAGATCGCACAACGCCTGTTAGACACCCCAGAAGCCCATCAGGGTATGTTTCTCGTATGGCCATACAAGACAACCGGGCTGAGTCTTCTCCGTCGGTCGGTTATGCGCAGATTGGATAGCACTTCCAACTTCGTAAGATCACCTGAAGAACTGCTGATACAGGAGAAAAGCTGCCAACAGTATGAGGACGGCTCCAAGTGCGCGATTGAACAGTGCTCTCCGCTCGGATGTGCTGAGAAAGCGTTCGACCTGGCTGCCAAACACTGACCAACTCCCGATGCCGAAAAAGCAAATGACGCAATAGAGACATACAAAAAAATAGAGTGTGGAGCGGCTCTGGTCGAGTTCAAAAAGGCCAACGGCTGCGATGCAGCCCCCCCATGCTTTAGGGTTAAGCCATTGGAGGGCAGCGCCCTGCCAGAAGTTTGGTTTGGGTTGCTCGCGCTTTTCCAGTTCGCTGTCAGACGTCAGTAGTTTGTACCCAAAGTATACGATCAACGATGCGCCGAGAAAGGTGAGCGTGTCGATGACCCATCCAAACCGCTCCGCGATCACCGATAAACCAACCCCGATCAAGAACAGCAACAAAGTAAATCCGATTGTTGCTCCCGATACAAACCCTATGGCACTGCGCACGCCATAATTAAGACCCGTCGTGAGCGTGATGAGGTTCACGGGTCCTGGCGAGATCGACATTGTCAACGCGAAGAGCGCCATAGCGATAACTTGTTCCATAAAAACGTCTTCCCCAAAAATTCCGCCTTAAGAGGTATGTAACTTTGGAAAATAGAACAGTCTATTTGACTTATTTGAAGATATAGCGAAACTGTACTTCATAATGATAGAGCATCTTAAATCCATCGCCGTTTTTGCCGAAGTTGTCCGGGCTGGTCAGTTTCGCGGCGCGGCAGAACGCTTGAACATGACGCCTTCTGCGGTGAGCTACCACATACGCCTTCTGGAAGATGCCATTGGTGCCCCACTGCTTTATCGCTCAACCCGTCGATTGTCTCTGACAGCCAATGGGGAGTGCCTCTTTAGCTCGGCAGAAACGATGCTCAATGCAGCCGAAATTGGGTTGGCTAGTGCCCGGCCCTCCGCAAGCGGATTGTCCGGTGTGTTGCGGATCACTCTTACAACCGCGCTATCTCACTCTTTCATTTCTGAGCGCATTACTCAATTTTCAAAGAAGAACCCGGACCTCGACCTTGAACTCACCTATGACAATCGAGAAACAGATTTGGTTGCCGAAGGCATTGATGTGGCTTTGCGAATTGGAAAGCTTCGGGATTCGAGCCTTCTTTGTAAGCACGTTTGGGATATGCCGCGCATTTTGGTTGCCAGCCCAGAGTTCGAAGCAGCAAATGGGCCATTCAGGAAGCCTGCAGACCTAAAGGGCATTCCATGGATCAGGTTCGCTGGTTTGGAAAACAAAAGAACGTTCATGGCTGAGAACGGAACCGATATCCAAATCGAACAGGCAGGGAACCTCTGTGTTAACAGTATCGAGGCAATGGTGGATTTTACCCTCAAAGGGGCAGGACTATCTTCGCCCCCGACGCATTTTGTGGCGAACAAGCTTGTCACAGGAGACCTCAACCACTGTTTGTCCGACGCTCGGATGAATGATCTACCGGTTTATGCAATCTGGCATCGGACTACGGTTCCACGACGTGCAGTCAGAGATTTCATCGACTGCTTGACTGAACACCATGTTGGTGAAGACTAGGTCGAAACGTTCCGGTTAGGACCCGCTGCATAACACCGACTGGCAATCAGTTTCATCGAAAGCAGCCATTGGCGCAGCCGCAGCGAAAGCCCGGTTTGTCCGCGTTGGCGACCTTCGCGGCAGCTTTGTTGAACGGCAGCTTTCTCTACTTGAGGACGGGTATCATTTCCTCATGTCGTCCAGGAATTCCAGAACGCGCGCATAGTCTTCACTGACCTCGCGGGCCTGCTCAAAAACCTCCCGTCGCGCCTGATCCAGGCAACGGAAGTACCGCTCAACATCGTCAAAATACGTCTCCGCATCGCGCCTCAACAGGTTAGCATAGGCCCGCACGTCGTCGGCATTGGTCGGCATCCAAGGCGGTGCAGGCGGCAAGCAAGTGCCTGCAATCGCGGCAGAACCCCAGCTCAGAACTACCATAACCGCCCATGTTTGTTTCAAAAGCGCCATATTATCTTGGCTCAGCCACTCCGTTGCAGTAAATTTGTTTCAACGCATGAAGGGCGCAATAACTCAAATTGCACCTATTGATTGCAAGATTATAATATTGTATCGGTTCGGTAGTCCATGAGGGACTGCCGGGCTCATGCACAATTCTGCAAGGCTCGATCCTATGAATTTGATGCAAGACGCCCCTAATGTTGTCAGTGAAGACGGGCTGCGCACACTACTTGCCGAGGGTCATTCGGCGGATGTTGTGTGCCGGGTTACGCCTAAGCGCACAGGTGCTCAGTGGTCCGGAGTTTGGACCGTGCATTGCGTCTCGCCAGATGGCGAGACGCGTCGCCTGCTCGTCACCGCGCGTAACAACATGGCGGCCCGAGAGTTTAAGACAATCAACGGCTTATCCAGCTTCCTCGCCGGGCTTGGTGTTTCGATCGTCTCGATCCCCATGTTCGAAGGCAAGATCGCCTCTCACAAATTGGACGACGCGGGCTAAGCCACTTGCCGTCTTCGCAGCATTCCTAGCTGCCCCGGCCTATTCCGAAGGCTTCGTGCTTTCCATGCGGGCCGATGGGCAGCTGGAAACCAAATCCCCCCAATCAGGTTTTGCACAAAGCTACGTCGACGGGATTGGTGCAAACCCGCCGGAGCTGATCGTATTCGCAGCGCCGGAACCTGAAGCTCCCACTCCTGCACCCGCCCGGGCAGTTCCCCGCCCCGAAATCCTCGCAGCGCTTGAGAGTACCGCGCATCGTTATGGCGGGCACCCTGCACTGCGCCGCGCCGGTCTGTCGGTGACGGAGTGGCAGGCCCTCTTCCAAGCCAATATCGAGATCGAAAGCGCCTATCGACCAACTGCGCGCAGCTCGGCAGGCGCGATCGGCCTCGGTCAGTTGATGCCCGCGACGGCCGCGCAACTCGGCGTTGATCCGAATGACTGGCGGGCGAACCTTGATGGATCCGCACGCTACCTTTTGATGATGTTGGCGCAGTTCGGCACGCCTGAGCTCGCGCTCGCTGCCTATAATGCGGGACCAGACGCGGTCGCGCGCCATGGCGGCATCCCTCCCTACCAAGAAACCCAAAATCACGTGCGCCGCGTCATGGCCGTGCGTGATCGACTGACTGGAGCCTCCTGATGCACATACAATTCCGCACAATCCTGTCGCTGGCTCTGGCCAGTCTAATGATTGCCAATCCCGCCTTCGCGCAGAGTATCGACCTCTCGCCGGTCCAGAACCTGCTGCAAGGCATCGTCGACACGATCACCGGCCCCCTAGGCATTGTCATCGGCACCTTGGCTTTGATCGGCGTGTTCCTCTCCTGGCTCTTTGGCATCCTCGACTTCCGCCAGGCTCTTTGGGTACTGGTCGCGATCGCAGGCATCGCAGCTGCGCCGACCATCGTGACCGCGATCTGGGGCGCGTAAATCTGACATGGCAACGCAATCCCGCCTCTTCCTCGGTCTGATCCGGCCGCCAAAGCTCATCGGCTTGCCGATCATGTATGCCATGGTTTGGCTCTTCGGGTTTGTGTTGCTGTTTCTCTGGGTCCAGAGCTGGCCGGTGATCATCATCGCCGCTCTGGCCTATCCCGCGCTGTGGAAAGCGGCGGATTGGGATCCGGCCTTTCTTGAGGTGATGGTCACCGCCCTGCAAGAAACGCCACCGACCCCGAACCGCAAGATCCATTCGGGGGACAGCTATGCTCCATAACCCCTCGGATGATCTTGCGACGCTACCGGACTGGGCGCGCAAAGAGCGGCCTATGGCCAGCATGCTGCCCTATGTCAGCCTCGTGAATGACGTGACGATCCGCACGCGCGGCAATGCTCTGTTCCAGTGCATCCGCATTGATGGCGTCAACAGCATGACCAGCGATGACGCACATTTGGAGAAGATCCGCGCGCTTTTCGCAGCGATCATCGCGCAGATCGGGCCAGAGTACAGTTTCTACGTCCACAAGGTCTCAAAAGCGATCGAGACCGCCTTGCCGCTGGTGCCAAATGAAGGGTTTGCACAAGCGCTGGATACCCGCTGGCAAACGGCGATGGCACGGGCAGGTCTGCGGGACAAGACGCTCACGCTCACAGTGCTGAAACGTCCGCCCCTCGGCGCGCGGCTGCGCGTGAAACGCTCAGACTCCATCGCACAGCTGAAAGACCAGACAGCCAAGCAGCTGCGCAAGCTCGAGGAGGTCGTCGGGTTTCTGCTGTCGTCCTTTGCAGAAATGAACCCACGTTTGCTTGGGGCCGAAAATGGCGAGTTACTCGGGTTCCTCGGGGCGCTCAATATTGGCCAGGAACGACCGCTCTTCGCAAAATCCCGCTTCGGCATCGTTGCTGAGGATGTGGCCAACACGCGCGTCACGTTTCAGGGGCGAGGTTTTGCGCTCGACGACGGGACGGCGGGCAAGCGGTTTGGCACCAGTTTTGCGATCAAGACTTACCCAGCCAAAACCAGCTGCACCATGTTTGATGAGCTGAACCTGCCTGTCGACATGGTGGTCACGCACTCCTTTACGCCTATCAATAGCAACATCATGGCCAGCCGGATCAAACGGCAACAGCGTCTGATGAAGGCCAGTGATGATGGTGCGATTTCTCTTGCTGAAGAACTGGTCGACGCGCTGGACGATCTTGAATCCAAGCGCCTCAGCTTTGGTGATCATCACATGACGGTCACGGTCTTCGCCGAGACCGAGGAGAAACTGGAAACAATCGCCGCCGAGGTGCGCAATATAGCTGCCAGTGAAGGGGTAAATCTGGTGAACGAGAGTTTCGCTGCGCGGACCCATTACTTCGCGCAGCATCCGGGCAACGGGCAGATGCGCAGCCGAAAGGCCGCAATCACCAACACGAACTTTGCTGACCTCGCTGCGCTGCATCGCGGTCAACTGGGCAAACCTGGCCACCAAGTGCCTTGGGGCAAGCCGATCACTCTCTTCCCGACGCCGGAGCGTTCGGGCTTCCTGTTCAACTACCATGAGACAGGTCAGCCGGACAAAGAACCGACGGGCGGGCACACATTGATCCTCGGCCGCCCTGGCTCTGGCAAGTCGGTTTTGTCGGCGTTCCTCATGACCCAAGCCCGTCGCTGCGACGCGCGCGTCTTTGTCTTCGACTATCGCGCGGGTATGGAAATGGCCGTGCGGGCCAATGGCGGGCGCTACAGTGCCATCAAAGCGGGTGAAGCCACAGGTCTCAACCCGCTGCGCACAGAAATCGACGGGCGCGGGCAAGCCTGGCTTTCGGATTGGCTGGCCACACTGCTTCATCGCGCCGACAAGCCCCTGAGCCCGGTTCAAATCAATCGCATTCAGGAAGTAGTCCGGCAGAACGCCGGGGCGAGCGATGCCGCCCTGCGCAACTGGCAGGATCTGGCCTCGCTGTTTGTGGCGGGGGCAGATGAAGGGGACCTGTTTGAGCGTATACAGGAATGGACCGCTGATGGCCGCTACGGTTGGATTTTCGGTCAAAGCGCTGAGGATACCTTCTCGCTAGATGGTAATGTTGTTGGGTTCGACCTGACCGGCATTCTCGACAGCGAAAGCGAGAAAGAACGCATGGCGGTCCTGTCCTATCTGTTTCGACGGGTGGAGCGGGTGATCGAGGACCGCCAGCCGACGCTGATCATCATCGATGAGGCCTGGAAGGCGCTCGACAACCCGTACTTCGCAGATCGGCTTAGCAACTGGCTTGTCACGGCGCGCAAACAGAACGCCGTCGTCGTGATGATGACCCAATACGCAAGCCAGCTCGAGAAAACCCGCACTGGCAAGACGATTGTCGAGGCTGTGCCGACGCAGCTCCTGCTGCCCAACATCCGCGCCTCGGCCAGCGATTACACCATGCTGGGCCTCACTGACAAAGAGCTGAGCATTTTGCTCGGAACAGGCAGCAACTCCCGTCTGGCGCTGGTGCGTGACGATCAAGGTTCGGTGGTGATCGATGCTGATCTCAGCGCCCTTGGCCCCTACCTCACAATCCTTGGCGGCATGGAAAAAGGCGAAGCGCTGGTCGGCGCGGATTACCGCCAAAACCCCGATTTTTGGAGACAGATTGATGCGTAGACTGTGCGTTCTAACCCTCACCCTTTTGACCCTGACAGCCTGCGCGGAATACCGGCCGTCAGAAGCTGAATGCTTCAACTCCTTTGCCGAGGTCAGCCGCAGCAACTGCAATTTCGAGTTGCTCGGGCCGATTGGTTCGCTGCATGAATAGCCTCCGCCCGCATATCCTTGCGGGTTTGGTGTGGCTCAACGCGCCAATGGCCTTTGCCCAAGGTGTGCCCACCTTTGATGCAGGTATGTTCTTTCAGCGCGAACGCGTGTTGCAGCAGGGCGATCAAGATCTGGCTCTGCAGCGGGATCGGTTGACCAAAGAAGAAGAGCTTGAAGCGCTCGAGCAAGAACAACTCCAGGCGCTGGAAGACATCCTTGAAGCCGCGACGTTGGCCAGCGGGAATTCCGGCGCATTGGTCGCGAGTTTGGAAGCTGGTTCATCACCTGAAAGCGCCGCAGAAACGCTTTATGGCCCGGTGGACCCGAACCCCGGAGCAGCCCAGATGTTCGGCGATGCCTCAGGCTCGATTGAAAAGCTGATCATTCGCGCAGCTCAAGAAACGCACCATATGTCCGGCGTGCGCGCAGCGGGTCTATCGCCCAAACAGTGGCGCTGTCTTTTGCAGGCGCTGATCTGGCAAGAAAGCCGTTTCACCATCGGCGCGCGCTCCCCCGTCGGCGCGTTCGGCCTGACCCAGATTATGCCCGGAACGGCGCAGGATCTCGGGATTTATCCGGCCTACTATGAAAACCCCTACATCCAGGTCACCGGCGGCGCGCGCTATCTGGCGCAAATGCTCGCCATGTTTGATGGCAACATCATTCACGGGCTGGCCGCCTACAATGCCGGTCCTGGCAATGTGCAGCGCTACGGCGGTGTGCCTCCCTTTGCTGAGACCCAGCATTACGTTCAGGTCATCCCCGAACGCTACAATCTCTACCTTGCACGCGTCGGCGGTGTTGATGCGCTCGGCACGATTGATCCGGTTCTGCTCGCCAACTCCACGATGAGCCTGACCTCTTTCGGCGCAGGGGTCTACGGCGATTACTCCTTGGTGTCGGTGCAAGCGGCCGCACTGCGCGTGCAGGACATCATCACCCGCATTGGTGAGACAGATGACATTCACGCGGCCATGTCACTCAACACCTACGCGCGAGCCGAACTCGCTCGCCTGATAGCGATCCGCACGCGCCTCAAGGCTGCCCATACCCGCCCTCTTAGTGCGGCAGAACTGGCCATGGCAGCCGTGCAGGCCCGCGAGCAAGACTTCATCCAATTCGATCTGGAGGTACTCCGATGATCCGCTTTCTTTCTGCCGTTACCACTTGCGCACTGATGACTGCCTCACCCCTGTCGGCCCAAGGCGTGCCGACAGTCGACACGCGCAATATCGCGCAGGAAATTCGACAACTGCAGCAGATGCTGGAGGATTTCGGGATCCAGACCGACCAGCTCGACACGCTTCTCGAACAACTCGACCTGGTGCAGCAGCAACTCGACACGCTCAATGAGACTTACGCCGCGCTGACCGGCACGACGGACATAATTGAAATGGCCATGGGTGGCGATCTAGACGGCCTGCTAGACCAAGAATTCGGCGATCTCCTCGGGACCATCCGTCAAATCCAGAGCGGAGATTTCAGCGGTCTGATCGGCAACGCCGCCCCTCAGATGCAAGGCCGCATGACGCAAGCCCTAGAAGATGCGGGGTTCGACCAAGACAGCCTGTCCGACATGGCCAGCAGCGGCAATCCTGGCGCGGAGCGCATTGCCAGCCAGGCGAGCACTGGCGCGGTCATGTCAGCGGCGGCTGAGAACAGCTACGAAGAGGCTGCACAGTCCCTCGAACGGGTCGAACAGCTGGTCTCGCTGATCCCCGACATGGAAACGCTTAAGGAAGCCGTCGATCACAACACCCGCGTCACGGCCGAGTTGGCCATTGCCATGACGCGCATGTGGGAGCTTGAAGCCATTCAAACCGTCGGCGCGGGTCAATCCGGCGTGGTCGATGCCGCCACGCTGGCCGAAGAGCGCCGCTACATGGACTTCACCCTGCCAGACCTACGCGCGGACTGATCCCATGAACAGCGAGGCCGAAATCATCGAAGAGGAGCTCGTCTACGGCGCACGAAGACGCGAGCTCATGTGGCAGAAATTGGGGCTGACGGGCATGGCGTTTGGCATGGCAGGTTGCCTCTCCGCCGCCCTTGTGGCCCTGTTCGACGTGGACCCGCCGCCCATGATTGTGCCCTTTGATAGCGAAACCGGCATGGCCCTCCCCAATGCCGTGGTTGAAGCGGTCTCACTCACGGAACGCCCCGCTATCATTGAGGCACAGGTCTACCGCTATGTCATTGATCGAGAGACATACAATCAGCTCGACAATGATGTGCGGGTGCGGCGGGTCCTGGACCAGTCGGACGGAGCGGCCGCTGCAGGACTGCGTGCTATTTGGACCAGCGGCCATGAGGCCTATCCGCCGGACAGCTACGGCACAGATGCACGTCTGGATGTCGAGATTTTGTCGATCACGCACATCAGCGCCAACCGTGCCCAGGTACGCCTGCGCAAGCGGCTAAATTCCCCGCGCGGCTCTCAGAACGGGCTCTTCACCGCTACGCTGATGTTTGAGTTTCGGCCCGAGAATAGCCGGTCGATCGACGATGTCTGGCAGAACCCCTTTGGCTTCACTGTCACCGAATACGCGATCCGTTCGGATCGTTTGGAGTAACCAATGCGCCGCCTGTTCCTGATCCTCGCCCTCTTTGTTCCGCTTGCTGGCACCGCCTATGCAGAAACGCAGCCGCGCCAAGGCCCCTATGATGCCCGTGTCCGGCTGGCCACCTATCAGGATGGGCAGGTCTACCGGATCCGCACCAGCCTAACCCATGTGACCAGCATTGAATTTGGCCAAGGCGAGACCATCCGCTCGATCATTGCGGGCGACACTGAAGGCTTCCTTTTGGACGGCGTGCCAGGCGGTCAGGCTTTTGCGATCAAGCCCGTCACGCGCGGCGCACATACCAACATCACCGTCTACACCAACCGTCGCAGCTATTATTTCAATGTGACCGAGGCGAGTTCACCGACCTTCTATGTCATCCGCTTCACCTATCCCGAAGCGACACCACGGCAATCGCGTGTGGCCGCAAGCCAACCAGCAAACCACGCCTATGGCGTCAGCGCACGATCAGAGATCACCCCGCGCGAGATTTGGGACGACGGCACCTTCACCTATTTCCGCTTTGCCGCAAACGCGCCGCTGCCTGCGATTTTTCGCTGGTCTGCTGGCAATGAGCGCAGTGTCAATGCTCTAGCCCGGCCAGACAGCGTGATCCGCGTATCGGGTGTCAGCGATCGATGGGTTCTCAGGCTTGGGGAGGACGAGATCTGCGTCCAAGAGATGAGCGAGGCAAACCACGATGAGTGAAACAGCTGAGCTTAAGAAGCGCCTCGAAGCGCTTGAAGGAAAACCACAAAACCTAAAAGCGCGACCATCTTTTTTCGCCGTCGCCCTAGGCATTGGGGTAATCGCGGCTCTTGGCGGCCTATTGCTGTTGTTCTCTGGCGGCTATGAACCCGACAGCTTGGAAACCGCCTCCCCAGATGAGTTCCAAGCGGAAGGACCGGGCTTTGGTGCGCTCGAGCCCACGCCCGCACCGATTGACACAGCCCCGCCGCCGGAGCCGGAACCGGCCAGCGACACAGAAGAGCTGCGCGCGCAAATGGACGCCATGCGCACCGAGCTCGAAGCACTGCGCAAAGCACCCGCACCTGAAGTCCCAGCCGTCAACACTGAAGCATTGGAGACCTTGGGTGCAGAGATCGATGCCCTGCGCAGTGAGGCCGCTGCTACGCAAGCCGCCTTGCGCGAAGAGTTGGAAGAACGCGCGCGTCAGATACAGCGACTGCAGAACGATCTGGAGCTTGCGCGCCTGGAAACCCCGCGCACGCCCGCACCAACCGGCCCCACGGCCGAGGAGTTGCGCCTGCAAGAGCTCGAGCGGCGGCGGCAAGCCGAGCTTGAGGAACTGCAAGCGCGTATTGCCAGCCCAATTATCGCCTTTGGCGGCACTGGAAGCGGCAACAATGATACCGCCGCCGAGCAGCGGCGGCTTGATGGTGACACAGACTTTGTCCGCAATGGCGCTGAACCCGCCGAGGTGACGCAAGCCCAGTTGATTGTGAACCCGTCAAACACCGTCGTTCAAGGCACGATGATCCAGGCCGTGCTCGAGACAGCGATCGACAGCTCGCTCGCCGGTCAGGTCCGCGCGATGGTATCGGAAGATGTCCATGCCTATGACGGCTCGCGGATCCTGATCCCGCGCGGCGCGCGGCTGATCGGGCGGTATCAATCCGGTCTCGACGTTGCGCAACAGCGCGTGACCATCGCCTGGGATCGGATCATCTTACCCAGCAACCAAACCGTTGAAATCAGTGCTTTTGGTGGCGACGAACTGGGCCGCTCCGGCACGACCGGCTTTGTCGACAGCCGTTTCGGCACACGGTTCGGGTCAGCCGCCCTGATATCGTTGATCGGAGCCTTGCCTGCTGTGGCAGCCCAAAACACCGACGACGAAATCACCTCGGATGTCCTTGAGGGCATCGGCGAAGATCTGCAAGACAGCGCGCAAAGCGTGATTGGCGAGTATCTCTCCGTCTCGCCGGTGATCTATGTCGATCAAGGTGCCCGCGTCACCGTGATGGTCGACCGTGATTTGGAGATTTTCTGATCATGGCGGCCAGCTATCTGCAAAGCTCGATGGACAAAATCCCCGAGGCACGTGACCCAAGGCTGATCGAGCTTTGCATCAATCCTGATGGCACGCTGTGGGCGGAGTTTCAGGGGGATCACTTCATGCGGCCTGTCAATCGGCGACTCACGCAGAACGAGATCAAGGATCTTGGCAATCAGGTTGCGTCCGCCGCGAACACCACGCTCAGCCGAACGAAGCCTATCGTATCGGTCAGCATCACCTATCGCGATCGCCCGATCCGCGCGCAAGTCATCCAGCCCCCCGCTGTCGATGGCGGTTACGCGATTTCCTTGAGGTTCTTCGCGGATTTGCCGTTGGAGCAGATCAAGCTGTCTTACCTGTTCGGAAAAGAGCGCAGCAATGAAGGTGCAAGGCGCAAACGCAATGCCGAGCTACGGGATGTCGTGGCCACCGGCGACATCGACGCCGCGATCAAGTTCTGCGTCACCCACAAGCTCAACATGATCGTGTCCGGCGGAACCTCGACCGGCAAGACCGTCACAGCACGCAAAATCCTATCATTTGTGCCCGCCGACGAGCGTATTATCACGATCGAAGAGGCCGCCGAGCTGCGGCCAACACAGCCCAATGTCGTCACCCTGATGTCTGATCGCGACGAAGCCACACGCAGCGCTGATGTCCTGCTGACCTCCACCCTGCGCATGCGGCCAGACCGTATCGTCCTGGGCGAAGTACGCGGCAAAGAGGCCATGACCTTCCTTGAGGCGATCAACACCGGCCATGGTGGCTCACTCACCACGCTCCATGCTGAAACCCCTCAGCTGGCGGTTCAGCGTCTCGCCATCGCCGCCCTGAAAACCGACGTGCCCATGACCTACCAGGACATGAACGACTACATCACGCGCTCGATCGATGTGATCATCCAAGCCGGTCGCCATGAAGGCGCACGCGGAATCACCGAATTCTACCTGCCGGTTGATCCGGCCCATTCAAAGGAAACAGCCCATGTTTGAATACAAGATTGAACAGATCAACACCGCCAAGACAAAGCCACCGAAGATCGAGGCGCAGCTGACCGCCCTTGGCCAAGATGGCTGGGAGCTGGTCTCAGTGGTGCCGGATTTCGACGGTGAGCATATCCTGAAGGCCTTCCTGAAACGTCGCATTGGTGACAGCGCCTAAGCCCGACCGAGGAGGATCCGATGGGAGTCGTCACCTGGATGGTAGAGACAACCGACAACTTTCTGGATGACGCAGCCCAAACCACTTTTGGCAACGTCGCCGGTCAGCTTGGCGGCGTCATTGCCGTGGCATCGACGCTCGCGGTGATCGGCGTCTTCCTCAACATGGTGTTTCGATACAAGTCCATGGATGGGCGGACTGCCTTCTGGTTCGCCCTCAAGCTCATGCTCATCTCTCTGTTTGCGATGAACTGGGTCCAATTCAACGCAGTAGCCAGCGCCCTCATCAACGGGCTCGACCAGCTCGCGGGCGGCATGGTGGCAGGACTTGGCGGGGGCGGTGCAAGTGCATCCTACTTTGCCGGAGCCTTTGACGACCTCATCGAAGAGTTCGGCGACTACCTGAACGCGGCTGGTGACAACATGCATTGGATGGCCGGAGCCCTGATCGGCGCGATTGGTGCGTTCCTTTTAGGCGTCATAGGCGCGCTTTGCGGCCTGGTCCTGATTTTTGCGAAGATCATGCTGGCATTCATGATCGGCATCGCCCCCATCATGATCGCGCTTTCCCTTTTTGATGTCAGCAAGGACTATTTCCACCGCTGGCTGTCGAGCACAGTATCCTACGCGCTCTACCCCCTCGTGATCGCGGGCGTGTTTTCCACCGTTGTCGGCATGTCGCGCTCACTCATGACCGAGCTCGGAGATCCCTCCGGAGCCAGCAATATCGGCGCGCTGGTGCCCTTCTTCATGATGATGTTCCTCGCAGGCGGCATGATCATCGCCACCCCGCTGATCGTCCGCTCAATCTCAGGTAACTTCATGATGGCAGGACCGCCGAGCATTCCGGGACCGGACGGCTTCGCCAAAGGCTTGATCGGCACCAAGGGGTCACGGGCGCGAGCACGGTTTGGAACAAGGTCAAATGCGGAAATCGCCGGGGCTGGGATACGCCAGGCGAGTGGAGCTACTGTTTCAATGGTTCAGAGGGTTGCTGAACGGGCGAAGCGGTTGGAATAGGGGTTCTCGACACGTCGCCGTCATTTGTCGCCTTGCGCCTCACTGCGGTGCGTATCCCCAAAACCAGACTTTCATGGCGTCCGGAAGGACGCTCATCGCAGGCTTGTATGGCGGCGAAAGAGACCAGATGTGGATATCCACATCAATGTGCTCATTTGGATATGAACAACTAGTCAAGCTTGAACGAGGCCAGCCTCGGCTATGTAGCGTGTGGGCCTGTTCCTGTGGTCTGTCTGGTCAGAAAGCACGATCAGGTGCTTCTTTGCGCGGGTGATGCCAACGTAGAATAAGCGCCGTGCCTCGTCGAACTCTGCCTGTGTTCGTGCAGTGAAATGAGGAATGTGGCCGTGGTTCGCATGAACAATCGCGACAACGTCAAATTCGCGACCCTTCGAATTGTGCATTGTAATCAGCTTGATAGCGTTCTCTGGATTGGCGAAAAGGCCAAGATCGGCAATCTGGAGATTGGCAACGTCAACGCCTCGCCGCTCCATGTCGCCGCGCATTTCTTGAACGGAGAAGATAATGGCCCGTGCGGTTTCCAGATCAATCCACTCGTCCCTGACTAAAATGTCTGCAATGTTCTGAGCAGTGGCCTCTAGCCACGCCATGCCACCTGGATGAACAACAGCGGCCTGCTGAGCAGCGTAGATCAGTTCTAGAGCAGTGCATCGGCCGGCGTAGGAAAAGACGTCGAAGCGGCTCTGCCCCATAGTTTCGTTGACGAGCCTGAAAATTGCTTTCTCAACACCAGGAAGTTGCAACAAGTTCTGAGCTTCAACGCTCGCTCCAAGCTGCTCAGCAAGAACCGCGAAAAGACGTCGGCGCTGATACGGCCTGGCTCCAGGCCCGAAAACCGGAACGTCGAATTCGCGGAGCCGCTGCGCGACTGGCACCAAGTGTTGCCACCAAGGGGCAACGATAGCGGCATTACCAAACGCTATCTGGTGATGCTGTAGCAAGGGCAGGAATATGTCCGTGATCCCTTGTACAGGCGAAGCGACATGATGATAGTTCACCGAACCCGCGTAATTCTGAGCCGCACCAGCTGAGTGCATCGCAGGTGCTCTCGGAATAAGCGTCTCAGCCGGAAGAACGACCTGCGGTGCACACCGAAAATTGCCGCTGAGAGCCAAATTTTGTTCAGCGTTCGCATTGCCAGCGAAGGCGCGCGCCAAGTCTGGCCGAGCACCTGCAAAGCCATTGATGGATTGGTTTTCATCTCCGACAAGGAAAAACCCACTCTGTAGGTGTCGGTTGAACTCGTTCAGTATTTCGACTTGGATATCGGTCGTGTCCTGGAATTCATCCACCAGAAGCCATGCAAACTTGCATGCAAGGCCGCGGCCAACGAAAGGATGTTCACGCAGAATTTGCAGGGAATAATAAAGGATCATCGAAAAATCGATATATCCGTGGTGTCTCATGAGCTGCCAATATCGTTCAGCATTGCCAGCGGTTACGATCCCCCGTTCGATACCTGCTCCAGTGGGTAGTCCGTCTATTCCTACCCGTACAGAAGCATAGTCCTCAAAGGTTCGAAATTGTACGGCGCGACCGTTCTCTTCCTCCACCGTGCGAACCAAACGGTCAAAGAGGCTCATCTCGCGGGTTAGAATCTTAAAATCTTGAGGGAGGTCTGGGATCGCCCACCGAAACGGCCTAAGAATGAACTGCAAGCAAAATGCATGAATAGTAGCGATCTCGCATCGGTCAAACAGCGAGTTTGAGCCAACTTGCTTGACCCGCATCTCAATCTCTTCGACCGCCGCATTTGTGTAGGTTATGCAACCGATAGAGCGTGGGGTTTCTTCCACTCTTTCCGCCAACTGGAGCAATTTGGCGATAATTACCCGTGTTTTCCCACTGCCAGGGCATGCGGACAGCATCACGTTGCCATCATGCTCAACAGCTTGTCTTTGTTCGGGTGTTAGTGAAATCATTCGTTTAGCCAATCGACGGCGTCTTCGATATATTGTGGCATCGCTGTGCTGAGGGATGCGTACCTCGCCGCAACTTGGGCAAAACGCCCTTTCCCGAACCGTTTCGCTGTATTTAGCACGGCGGTGCCAAGTTGCTCCAGAAGTGCATTCTCCTCATCAATGTCCAGCTCGCCGTCTTCCAAAGATGCTAATCCAGCTTCAAGTTGTGCCGTGATCCTTGGCGCACCCAATTGCCGGGTTGCGGCGATCAGCATGGGCAAAGTCTCCTGCATCACAAGCTCACGTTCTAAGGTCGTAGCGCCAGCAAACACCTCAACGAAATCTCCGCGAAGCGCGGCTAGATCAGGGGCATCCACGTCAACGTCAAAATCCTCCCCGGCGTCAGAAGGCTTGAGATCAGCATCGGCGACAATCGCGCACTTCTTTTCGAGGTTGCCTTGTCGAAAGAGGGCAGCAAAGACGTTGAAGTGCACTCCATGAATGGCGACCACGGAGACACCTTCCCGTTCGAGATTAATTCCGTGTACTGCCTCATACAAAGCGGGGATCAGGAAAAGCTCGGCGGCTCCCTCAACAAGCATAACCTTCCGAGCGAAAAGAAGATTACTCTTTGTTGAATCCAGGTATCTTTCCAAGTCCGCTATATCGTCTTCGCTCAGTTGGTCATTGGCGGCAAGGTTGCTTGATGCGATAGTAGCATCGGCTCGCTTTGTCAGAGATATGAGCGTACTGAACGGCGCCAGAGAGGTGATCTGCGTGCTGTGGCTGCTAAGCAGGATTTGCACGCCTTTTGAGCGCAAAGCGATCAGTAGAGATGCTTGAAGCTGTGGATGCAGATGAGCCTCGGGCTCTTCCACCAGAACAAGCTGACCTGCCGAGTTGCCCCGCGCTCTACGCCGTTCAAGATACTCCATTAGGATTGCAATATAGAGGATGTTGTTCATCCCCAATCCGTTCCTGCTAGGCTCAAATGACTCTAGTGCCAGATCGGAAAGAAGTATCTTGAGATTTCGAATGATGGCCTGAAATGTCGCAGCGGAAAGCCCAAGAGTAGCATCCATCTCAAAAGCAGGCCCAGAGACGTCTTTGAATGACGCATCAATCGAAGTCGCGATGTCGGCGATAGTCGCCGAAGATTCGATCTGTTGATTGGCATTGTCTAGGATTGCGATAAGGGCATCCTGCTCGGCCTGATCAATGTCACACGCCTCGATCAATCGTGCAAGAGGTGAGGTTCTATAGTTCCGCAACTCACTTTCTACGTCGCGAAGTGCGGGAAGATTCACAACGAGAAATGATTGAAGGTCGGAAAATCGAACTGACTCGCCTATATCATCGTCGTCCCAATTGATGTCGGTCAGGTCAGTTTCGGGATTTCCGCCGCCTTTTAGCTCCCACTGGTAATCTTCCAAAGTGAGCTCGCCTGGTTGAATTTCCTCATTAAGGAGACCTTCGCGAACGCTTAACCGCGGGCGAAACCTATAGAAAATTCTGGCGGTGTCGGCTGCTGTTTTCCAAGTTGCAACTAACGCCTCTTGGTTCACAACTCCTTCGAACCCCGTGAGCTCAACGCCAATAAGAACTTGGTTGGGGTGGGAGATGTCGATGCTGGCATGAATGTCTTCGCGAACGAGAGATCGGTACATCGAAGGAAATGAAACATCCAAGCAAATCTGTACGGCGCGAAGTAATGCAGTCTTCCCTGTATTGTTTTCGCCAATAACGCAAGCCAGATCATTGCCCACGCTTACGTCGACGCTCTTCAATCCTCGGTAGTTTTGAACAACAATTCTTGAAATTCTCATAGTCTGCTGCCTAGTGGTAATTAGGTTCAACTGGCATGGACGCACGACATGAGCGTAGATTCAAGTTCCCTTTCTAGTTGAGACGTTTGATCCTGTGAAAAAACCTGACGAGCTGGCGGCATCCGGCTCGTGTAGGGTTGCCCAGGGGAGCCGGTAACGAAAGTCCGATTTCTCGGAAAGGTCACCGGCGCTTCCAAACTTACCTTTTTGATCGCGCGTTTGCCTGTTGGCAAGGGTTCAAGTGGAGCAATCTGGTAGATGTCCCCTCCAACAAACACCCAAATATCCTATTGCGTCAGCAGCAAAAGCCTGTCTTGCGCCCGTTATCCCCGAGCAGCCTCTTCCATAAACCTTTCCACCCTTTCAGATCCGGCCTTATAATCACCAATACTGGCCTGATCACCTGACTGTGCAATTTGACTGCCGGCCGCCAAATCCCGAATCTCATCGCGACGTTTCCCACCACCTTCAGAGCCGTCACCTGAAACCGCTTTCGGCATCTCAAGCGCGCCAGTCTTAGCCTCCAGCGCCTTGATCTGCCCTTGCAGCCCGCGCATTTGGTCTCCGGCGGATGGATACGGCAGATCGCCGCTCTGCTTGTCGAAGATCTGCTTAAAGAACCGATCCTCATAGTATTTGATCCGCTTGGCTCGCACGGGCATTTGCGCGTCGACCACCAGAACGATGTCATCAAGATCCATGCGCCGCGCCTCATCCTCAGGTAGCAGCGCGGTCTCTTCGGTCCGTTCCGACATACTGCGACCGGCGAAGGGGTTGCGACCGACAGAGCGCGAGCGGGTCACAACGCGCTTGGTGGTTTTCCCTACCGCTTTGCTCAGTTCTTCGATGGTCTTCTCATCTGAGGGAGTCAGATAGAGCTTGATGCCCGCGTTGCCCTGTAGGGCACGGCGGGCATTTTCGCCGTAGATTTCATCCAGCGCAGGGATGGTCTGGGTGACGATCGCGAGGTTCGCCCGGTAAGATCGCAGGGTTTCGATGCTGTCGAGCACGATAGGCACTTTGCCCAGGCGGTTGAACTCATCGAGCATGATCATCACAGGCCAAGGCTCCTCCTTGCCTGGTTCATGATCCTGCAGCGATGCCAGCAAGTCCGAGAAGAATAATCGGATCAGCGGCGCGAGCGGTTTTACCATCAGCGGTTCGACCACGAGATAAACCGAAAACGGCGATTTTCGGATATCGCGAAAATCGAAGTCCGACGTTGCGGTCGCACGGTCGATGGCCGGGTTTGACCACTGCTTGAGGCCAGATGTCATCAAGAGCGACAGGTAGGATGTCAGCGTGTCGTTGTTGGTTGAGGCCATGCGCATGAAGATCAGCTTGGCGGCTGGATTGACCACTTCATCGGCGCGGCGGCGATACTCCTTCTGCTTATCCCCGCCTGATGCGGTGATGCGGTAAATCTCGCCTAGGGTCGGTCGCTTGCGCTCGAACGCTAAAAGCCCTGCCGCCACGAATAGATCGATACCGCCGTCGAGAAGCCCTTGAACGCGGTCGTTATCTGCTTGCAGAAACAGGGAGGCCAGGAGCTGCAGCTCCATCTGCTGGCGGTCGACGTTTTCCAGCGCCGATATTCGCAGCAAGGGATTATAGCGGTGCGAGCGACCATCCTTCCAATCTGTTGGCGCGAACCGGAACACCTTGTCGCCCTGCGCGGCCCTGTGGCGCGCCGTCGCATCGAAGTTTTCGCCCTTCACGTCGAGCACGACGGCACTGCCCTGATAAGTCAGAAGGTTCGGAATGACGAAACCCGTAGTCTTCCCGCGTCCGGTCGGGGCCACGATCAAAGCATGGGGAAAAACCTTGGACATGACAAAGGGTTTGCGGCTCTTGGGCTTGCCCATTTTTCCGAGCACAAAGCCGTGGCCAGGCTTGCCGAAGAAGCCGTTGCGCTTCATCTCAGACATGTGCTGCCAGTGAGTTTCACCAAACTTGGTCAGCGCGTCGTTCATCAACACAGCGCTGAGCAAAACGCCAGCACCGGTGCTGATCCCGACGGTCAAGTGAACGATCTGCATATCGTCGGGGTGGGTTGTTCGAAGACCCCCATAGCTGCGTGCCAGCATCAAGAAATCGATGTCCGCGCCAACCCCGAACCAGCGGAACGTCAAAAAAGCTGACGCCAGAACATACCCCAGCACCGCACCGAGAAGAGCAAAGCTCATGACGCCGAGTGCAATCTGCGCCTTACCCATGCGTCACGCCCTTTTCCCCATCGGCATCGACGTGACGCTCGCGTTGAACATCAATTTCTTCATTGGCGATTTCGTCGAGGACATGCTCCATCGCCACGCTGTTCGCCAGAGCGGCATCGCTCTGCAGATAGGCCTTGGCCGCATAGAGACGGTCCAGACGTTCTTCGATATGCTCCTCCAGTGTGGTCTCATCGCCAATCGCCAAGTCGGCGACCTGCTCTTCACCGACCAGATCCTCCAGTTCGGCACGCAAGGTCTCGCGTTCCTGATCGCTGCGGAATGGATCTGCGGTTGGGTCGTCCCTCATACGGCTCAGGATATCAGCTGTGGTCGGCGGCAACCGGTCTACTTTGGCTTCCTGCCGGTCGGCCTCTACCGCCCCACTGTCTTTGAGAACCTCAGCATCGGCCAACACGCGCCCCAAATCACTGTGCACTTGGTCGAGGCGGTCGATCGCCTTCTCCAGCTCATCGGCGCGAGACAGGTCAAAGCCGTCCTTCTCGGCAATTGCCTTCAAATCCTGCCCAAGCCATTGCCGTTCCAGCGCGGCATTGCCCGCGCCGATTTCAACGCGGCGCGTCACCTCTTGCGCGTCAATTCCGGTGCCTTTCAAAGCCTGCTGAAGACGTTCGGAAAGAGCTGGATCCTGCAAAGCGCCTTGGGCCTCGGCCCTTATATTCGCGGCAGAATAAATCCCACTCTTGGACGCATCCTCAAGCAAGGTGTGGGACTGCAATCCCATTGGGCTGAGATGTGACAGTGAACGATAGATGTCGTTCAGCTCATGCTCGAGCGCCGTGCGCCGATCGACCGGTGCCTCAGCAACAATGCGTTCGGCTTGGTTGATCTTGTCGTGAAAGGCATCCACGACCTCATCAAAGGAATGCTGTTCTTCGGCCATGCCATATACCTTTCCATCTGCTTCAATCGGTTTGCCCTGCGCCAAAAGCGTCGCGGCCTTGTCCAAGGCTGCTGCAATGTCATGCTCGTTCTCGCGCGAGGCTTCGGCCGCCAGACCGCGATAGAGCCGCGCATTCTGCGCCACGTCCGCCAAGGCGCGGTCCAGCTCGGGCCCCACGCGCTCGCGCTGAGCCAGCTTCTGGCCGGTGGTTTCCGCTAGACGCTGCTCCACATCGCCGGGGCTCTTCGTCGTGATCCCGCGCTCGAGCTTTCGTGTCGCCTCAAGCCGCAGACCATAGCGGTCCGACACCTCGACCATCGCCTCACGAAAACTGTCGTAGTTGAAATGGTGCCCTTCTTTCAGAAAAAAGAATTCACCGTCCTTGCTGCGCCGGTTCAGGACGATATGGGCGTGTGGATGGTCCCGATCCTCGTGCACCGCCGCGATGTAGTCGAAGTGGCTGCCTTCGCCCTGAAAGAAGCGCTCGCAAATCTCGCGCATGATCTCGGCAACATCCTCTCCGCGTGTACCAATCGGGAAGGCCATCAAGAGATGTGAGGTATGTCCTAGCTTGGGATGAAACCCCTCATTCCATTGCGCGGAAAACCGGCGCGTTACTTGTTCGATCTCTTTGGCTGACAGAACGCTTTGGCCGTCATAGGTGCCACGGCTGTCGATGATGAAGCTCGACTTGGTGGTCAGGTATTCCAGCTGATTGCGCAGCTGCGCTTTGTTGTGGGTGCCGCCGTCGCGAATGGCTTTGAAGATCGCGGGCGAATGCCCCATGGCGGCGCGCGCCATCTGCTTTGCCCGAGCGCGCGGAACGCTGCCGCGAATGCGGCTCCAATCGCGATCAAAGAAGGCCTCCTGCGCGGCGGCAACAGCGCTATTCCGGGCCATTGGCAAAGCCTCCCAGAACGCGGGCAACCTCACCGGACAATGCGCTCCGGCGACGCTGCGCCATGTCCTGAACTTGGTCCGCGATATCAAAGATCAGTCCGGCCAAAGCGCGGACCTGAGCATGGGCGGAATTGCCATAGGGCGGCGTCTTACCCTGGCGCTTTGCCTCGTTCAGGCGCTGCGCGATCTGGTTGATGTTGTTGCCGGTGCGATTGAGCGAAGCAGAGAGCCCCTGCATCTGGTTGGCCAGCTCATCGTCGGGAACAAAGAGATCGTTTGAGGCATTGATCAACCTCCGCAGCCCCTCGGCCCGGCTGGTAATATCATGCCGCGTCAGCACCGCATCGAAGCCCGCAAGCTCCTTTGGCGTGAGCCGGACATTCACCAATTCTGAACGCACACGCGCATCCAACTTGCGGCTTTGATCGGCCTTCAACGTGTAGAAGATGCAGCGGGTCGTGACGCCGAATTCGCGGGCCAGATCCTCGATCGGCACCCCTTCGGCACGCTTGCGCACGATGGCAAAACGCTGGTTTTGCGTCAGTCGCTTGTGCCGTGGTGCGCGCGGTCGGCCCATGTGAAGTAATCACCCCTATTTCTTGCCAGCATCATACAGGCAGCCCTGTTATGGCATTTCGCCATAATTGATTCAATATTATAATATTGCATCAACTGCCTGTATTCCCTTTAGATGGTTTCTGACTTCTTGGGCGCACACATCGGAACGGTAGCCGGAAAAAGTTTCTCGAGTCGCTTTCTCAGGTGAAACATTTGAGCGGTGATGCTAGAGGGCTTACTGATGTATCAAACCTGGCGAATGAACAAACGGCGAAAGTCACCGAGCAGTGCAAAGATGGATCCAAAAAATAAACTGGGACGCTATTGGGGGAGCGGTTGTCGTTGGAGCAATAGGGCTGTTATGGCTAGGCGGCGTCCTGTTGGCTGTCGGCGTCGGCATCAGCCTTTTTATTGGGTTCATTATGTACGCACTTCCAGCGCTTTTTGCCGTTGGAGCAGCCCTCTATCTCCTGTACGGCGTTTCGATATTGGTAGTCTCCGCACCATTTTCACTGGTGATGTTCCTAATTGGGCTTTCAAATGGCCAACGCACTACAAGCTTTCATCGGACACGAAATTTATTCACGGTAACCACCGCTGTTTTACTTGTCGCAGATATTCTTGATCTTTCTTTTTCTGAGGTGAGTATTTTCAGGGCATTTGGACCGCAGCAAAACGCAACTATCGAGGCGTATATGCCTGGATTTTGGGCCGTTTTCGCGTTGATTATCTACCTGCATCTTATGAGGCAAATTTTCTTTGACGGGTTTGAAACGATCTCTCAGTTCAAGAAAGAGGCGTTAGGTTTCTGGAAACTAGCCAAATGGCCTCCCGCCAGCCTCATCGGAATTGTTTCAGACTTCATCTTTCCAACAATTTTAATTGTTTCGTTTATCGGGATGAACGCTACCGCTTTCGAACACTCCGTAGGTCTCCTCGGAGGCTACCTGAACAACGGGATTTTAGAGTTCAGCGAACATTATTTTGGCATTGGGATCGACATCGCCGGATGGGCTTCCAGAACCTTTGGCGATGTCGATGGGCTTATGGCAGCGCTTCAAGCATTAATCCTCGAGATAACGGATGCCACGTTTTCCTTTCTGCGGTACTGGTACCGAGATTTCTTATGATCCGAAGGTTCTACTATTACCATCCAACGTCATCGCAACGCCTCCTCAAGGATTGCGAGAGCCCCAAGACAATCGTCGATATAGGGCTGCTCCTCGCCGTCCAGGTCGTTCAGCTCCAGCCGGTTCAACACCGCGTAAAGCGTGGCGCGGGCCTCGCGGGCTGCGCTTCGCAAGCTGACGGTATCTTCTAGACGCGCCGTCGCAAAATCATCGCTGTGATAGTCTGGGGTCATCAGATTTCTCCTGCCTTGTGTTTCCAACGCGGGGCGATGTCCTTGAACGGCACGGTGAAGGGCGGCAGCGCGTCAAAGCCGTTCGAGCTCTTGGCCACCTTCACCTTGGCGCAATCCTCCTCGACGCTGAGGATCTCGACACAGAACACGCCGCCCAAACCCGACGGAACAACGATCTCCCTCAGCTCGTGCCGATGCTTCCCGCAATAGACGCAGGTGCTATAAAGCCCGTCGATGATATGACCGCCGGTCGTGCGATCACAGTCGCAGGTCCAGAATTTCGGGGGCTGATATTTGTGAGCCATTTGTGGCCTCCTCTTGGGTGCTGCGGTTGGGGCTTGGCTCCCCTTCCGCCGATGGGCTGCACACCGGCCAATCTGATCTGACCGAATACGCATGTATTCGGCGGAACAGAGTGGGTGGGGGCACAGCCCGACCCACGGCCCAGGAGCGGCCAGTCAATGGGTCAAAGCCAGCAACTGGTGCGGCCCGCAGCGCGCCTCGCGCGAGGACACGGGTTGCAGGCTTTGACGACGCGGCCACGCGGCGCTTGCCCATTGACGGGACGCGACTGGGATGTTTGGCGAACCAATCAAATTGAAAGAAGCCTGAAGGAGGTGAGCGGGCTGAAAGCCAGCTGATCCTCTGCACAGTCCGTTTCTCAGAGCGGCCCGTGCGCAGCAGCACGGGCCACAATTTCTGATCTGTAGGTGCCTAAAGACGGGAAAGCCAATCCGGAGAGCTCTCGAAATCCAATGTTCCCAAAACTAGTCCATCCAAGCCGCCCGAGCTCTCAGAAGGTCAGCTATTTCTTATCAAACTCTTCGTCAGGCCGAGAAAGTTGCAGGGCACCACGGGCTTCTTCAAGCGCGTCCTTTTTAGTCAGAAATGTGCCCATTTGAATGGCAACGTTACCTCGGGAAAAGCGGGCCGCAATCTGCTTCTCTTCAATACGTTTCATCAAGAACTCTGTTTCAGGTTTTTCGAGCTCTACACCTGTGCACACCTGCGCAAGCGCAGACACCATTTCGATCTCGGAATCTTTAACCTCGACTAATAGCTCTTTCATCTTGTCTTCGTTCAACTCCACTCCACGACGCTCTTCGTTTCTCGCGTACTGGATGGCAGTCAGCGCATCATAGTGGCGATGAAGCGTCTCTTTAAATCGGCCAGAGAATAGCTCAGGCATGACCGTATGAAGTTGGAACCAGTTTGATTGATAGAGTTGAAATTTCTCGATTTGCTGATTGAAATCTGATTGGACCAAAGAGCTAAGGTATGCTGTGGAGGCATCAATGAACTCCCGCGAGGCATTTCTGGCTTCTTTGGAAACCTCATAGCTTCTCTCAATTCTTTTTTGCATCAGGAAGCCAAACAACGCGATGGTTGGAACCAAAATAACGCCGATCAAAGTAGCTAATGGTTGGGTCACTGAAGCAACGCCATTTATGACAATAAACGCGAACGTGCCTCCCAGAGTCAGCAAAATGATAGCCGCAAGAAAAACGGTTAGTCGCTTGTGAAACTTAAACAATTTGATTTCCTCGAGCTCTTTCCCACTTGATAGCAGACAACGTCGCACAGCAAAAGAAATTCAAACTGGGACCTAACAGATTGACGTGCCGCATTTGCGGCACGTCATCGGAGGTAGGATTGCGGGGTCGCTCATGCTGCGGCTGCTTTCGATTGACCTGCGGCTGCTAGGACAAAATCGGCTGCCTTCTGCGCCTCGGACGCCGCGCGAAAAATCGCCCGTTTGTCCTCTTTGAGCGCTTTCAACCACCCTTCAACATAGGCGGCGCTTTGGTCGAATTCCGGCGCGACGCCAATCTGAGCACCAAGGAAACAAGCACCGATTTCCGCCACCAGCTCTTCAAAGGCATAGGCTTCGCGGTTCGCAAATTTCTTGATCCGCTCCAGCCGCTTTTCGCTGCCAGTCCAATGGATCACCTCATGGGCAAGGGTCGCAAAATATCCTTTCGCGCTAAGAAAGGTCGCTACGGGCGGCATATGGATGTGATCCTTGGCCGGGCTGTAATAGGCTCGCGGCTCATCGGTGGTCACGATCTCCGCACCCGTGCGAGCGAAAAACGCCTCAAGCTCGGGATCAACCTCAGTGCCAAGATCGCGCGGGGCCTCGGGCCGGATGTAGTAATCCTCCGGCAAACCTTCGATCTGATCCGCGTTGAAGACGCAGTATGCGCGCGCATAGGGCAGCTCTTCCTCGATGCCCAGCTCGTTCTCTCGGGTGAACGTCCCGTATTTGACCACGGTCGACGACGTTTCACCTTTTCGGACTTGGCCGCTCAGCTCCTGCGCCTGTTTGTAGGTCATCCAGCGGCTGGACGCATAGCCATGCTTGGCCGCCATGACCCAGAGCATCAGGATGTTAATCCCGCGATACTCCTCGCCGTTGTGCCGTGTCGGCAGGGCAATGCCGGACGCGCTTCCGGTCCACGGCTTGCGCCACGGCGGCGTGCCTGCCTCGATCTCTGCAATAATGGTGTCGGTGACGTGGGCATAAACATCAAACTTCAGTGCCATTTGTGGCCTCCTCGATCAAAGTGACGCGGGTGAGGCTGCGCGCCCCCTTCCGCCGATGGGCTGCGCCTCGGCCACCTGATCTGACCGAATACGCATGTATTCGGCGGAACAGAGTGGGAGAGGGCAAAGCCCGACCCACGGCCCTGAACGGGGCTGTCAATCGGCCACATTTGCGAAGAAAATGTCTGCGCCAAAATCAGACGCCAATTTGCCGCGCGAGGAATGGCTCTCCCGCGAGACAGGGGAAATTGGTGGCTGATTTTGGGGATGGACTAAGGTTGACCGCCACGGTCAGGGATGTTGGGCGGACCAAACAAAATTGATGATGTCTGGATCGGGGTGAGCGGGCCAACGGCCCGTTAAGCCTCGGTGCAGTCTACTGGGAGATGTTGCCCTCACGTTAAGGCGCGGGTTCAGCTCCAAACAAATCAGGGACGGCCCGGACCCGACAGACAGTAGCCCCACACGGCACATTTTTTGAGAAGGTATGTTCGCAAAGCATATGCTTGCGCGCTGATTGACTTGCCGGTTTTTCGATGATAGTTGTATGCCACCGAACACTCACGAAACGGACACGTAAGGAACGATAATTTGATCGCTGCCAATTTCCCATTCTTAAAAGACGAACCCGAAACAGTTGAGAAATTTCTCGACGAAGTAGGGCTAAAGACGCAACTGTTTGAGTTTGCCGCCGAAGCTGTTTGCGAAGCGGTCCACGAAGAAGATCCGAATGCTGACATTGCAGACTTGGTCTTAGGCATTCGAAACAACGCAGCTTTTCGAACACTAGTTCGAAATGGTGCAGAGTACGGCGTCTTCCAACATCGCTCAAAAGGTGGCAAAGCCTGTATCATTAACTCAGATAAAACGCTGATGATTATGGTTCACAACACTGACGCAGCCACCGGACTTGGAGCTCATGCCCCAAGGTTCATGTCAAAACGAAACCGCCCCGGCACCTCCTATGTTCATTCTGAAGAGCAGGGCGAACTAGACCTCGGAAGCGAAGTCATAGAACACGAATTGACGGTAGGTGCGGTTCCGCAGCCTCAAACAAAGATCGATGTCTGTATTTTTGCAGAGAAGGTTGAGGGAACGCCTATTTGTCGCATTGAGCTGTTGGTCGATGCCGAAATGAATGAACGCGGGAACGAATTTGTCAGTTGCGTGCGTCGTTTTGGAATGAAATTTAGGGCTGATGATTTTGTAGCTTCTAGCGTCACGTACGGCGCAGAAGTTGAAGACTTCGATGAGCTAATCAAGCCAAGAAACGGAACATGAAACTCAATCTAGATGCCCTTGAGGTCGCTAGGCAACGCAGCCGACTAACGAAGAGTGCCTTTGCTGCAAAGCTGGGCATTTCTTCACGTGATTTGCGAAGAATGCGCGATGAACGAGAAGTAGAGGAATCCTTCGTTAGCCTCGTCGCTTCGGTGACCGGCTTTCCGAAAGCATTTTTTGTGTCGGAATCCAACCTCGAGATTTCAAGACCAACATTTCGGAAGCAAGCCACTCTTTCTGCGCGAGAAAGAGATGCTGGAGAGGCGGCAGCAAAGATTGCAAAACTGTTTTGGTCGAAGGTTGAGGAAGAATACTCTTTGCCTGATCCGAACGTACCCGATTATTCGGACGGCGAACATAATTTCCCAGCGGGCATCGACAGAGCAACCTATGCTGCGGCATTGCTCAGAGAAGAATGGGGACTGGGCTCCGAACCGATTGGCAATATAATAAAACTTTTAGAACGGCACGGCGTTCGAGTTTTGTCACTTAGTGAACAAAATGCACGAGGTTTGAGTGCCTTTACTTTTTGGGGTGATGGCGAAAAACCATATATTTACTTGAATATGGTTGGTTCAGCTGAACGAAGTCGATTTGACGCCGCACACGAGTTGGGCCACTTGGTACTACATCGCCATGATGATGCTTCCAATGTCGAAGTGGAAAAAGAGGCTGACCGCTTCGCTTCAGCCTTTTTGATCCCAAAGGCTGACTTGCTTAGACACAAAGTCTACCCAACAATCACAAATCTGAGGAAGAACAAACAAAGATGGCGTGTGTCAGTTGGGGCGCTAGTACGGGCATATCGCGACAATGGGCTAATTGATGATGGGCGCTACAAGTACTTAAACATCGAGCTATCCAGACGAGGGTGGCGTAAGAACGAACCTGACCAATCGCCTCGCGAGCCAAGTGGGACTTGGGCTGTCATCAAAAAAGACCTTTGGAAGAAGTCTCAAACTGTTGAAGACTTAGCAGCAAGAGCATGCATCCCAGTAAACGACGCTGTTACTTTCACGGCATTTGGCGGCGCGAACGCTTCGCAAGCTGCACCTGATGGCTTCTCGATCTCACCCGCAACAGGGTCGGGAATTCTGCGTGTTGTGAAGTGAGATTTCAAATCCACTTCTGACCGAAACGAAATTTCAGAAGTGGGTTTTCTTTCGCTATGACCCAGTATTTCGCCCCCCTAACCGCGCAAAGTCAGTGACGCCGTGTCTGGATCATAGATGTAGCGCGCTATCGTTCCGTTTTTGATGCGGTCAACAGCTTCTTCGACAACAAATAAAGGCACGAGGAACCATTCTCTTGGCCGTATCGGTCGGCCAAGTCTATCGGGGATTTCGATATCCAATTGGGCTGGCGCGAAAATCCGGTGAAGAAGTGTTTCCAACTTGCTGCGATTGATATTGTAGAGCTGATAGGTGGCCACGATATCAACTTTGGCCATCAAGAAAGTCGTCTGAAGTTGCGCGCCCGCAATGCGCTTCTCGACATCATTACTCGTCACCCCAATCTTATGAACAAGTTCACGGTTTGCGGCGACCAATGGGTGATCTGAACGACTTCGTAACACATAGATGGTTCCGCTCGCTTCATCGCCTTCAGCGGTTTCGTCAGCAAACAGCGGACCTGCATTTGGCTCTGTTATCCTACGCCCGGCATCCCCATCCGCATTGAGCGCGCGTTGGAGCGACCGCATGAGCATCTTGCTTTGTGTGCCATTGTCGAACACCACCCGCAGGCGTGCATCTGTTCGGCCGTGGTCCGTAAGCTCTATGTCGCCCATTTCCGCAACATAGGCTTTTTGCCCTCCTACGATAAAGAAACGGCCGGGTTCAATCTCAGCCTTGAGCTCAAACTTACGCGTTTCTCTTAGGCCTGAATCCAGCTCCTTTTGAATCTGCTCGAAGAGCGGTTTAAAGGTGTCGAAATCTTCACACTTTTCACGCCCTGCAACGTCTTCGGCAGCTTTTTTTTCTGACGTAGAGCGAACGTGTTTTAGATCCGAAATAGACGGTGCTTCTTCAGCGATGCCAAGCTCTGCCAACAATGCATCGTCATCAAGATCCTCGAGGTCAGCATCTTTGACTGGTTTTCCAGGGGCAAGAAGCCCTTGATGGTCCATGTCAAAAAGTAGATCTCTGCCCTCGCCAAGTTCACGCAGCCGTTCAAGTCGGGTCGCGTACAGACGTTCAAAGATATCTTTGTCCTCACCGTGGCCTGGGATGCGCCCATTCTGGTCAACAAAGCGTTGGATTTCTTCAAATCCTGCGATGATACGTTCCTCTTGCGGTGTGCGTGCGGCAACCTTCTTGGTCTCGATTTCAACACCAAGTTCCGCGAGCAGCGCTTCATCCTCGTCGGTGAACCCATTAGCCATTTGCGGCCTCCTGCTTCATGCGCGCAAGGAATGCGACACCTTCAGCCATTTTCTTTTCCCAAGCATCGGCAGAGGTAATCGATGGCAACCGTCCACGCTCTTGCTTGAACTTGACTGCGCGTCTGGCAAGATCCCTGGCTTCTTCAGGGCTGAGCTGGACTTTTTTCGCAGATATAACGGCCGCGACCTCTTTCAAACTTTCCTCGCTCATCGTTTTGCCAAGGATCGCATAGGCCTCTCGAAACGGATTAATCCGATCGATCAAATCAATGTCCAGCTCTTTGACAGACAAAGCAAATTTGCGCACACCGTCGATGAGAGCTGTATTCGCACTGGGTTCATTGCCCTCATCGGACAGGGCGATCTCTTTTGCGGTCTGGGTCAGGTTCAGCGCTGCGATGGCATGTTGGCGCACTGCCTCTTGATCTTCTGCATCAAGCTCTGGGAATTTCGTGCCAACGATCTTGCCCATGCGAACCTGAGTGAGTTCTTCGGCAAGTGTTTCTCCGCCCGCATGTTCACCGTCGAAAAGCCCTTTTTCGATCGTTGTTTTATCCTGAACGAACGCTGTGATGACCTCGTTCAGATCCTCATGGCAAATACGTCGCGCAAATTCACTTTTGGGTTCAGCAAGGCCTTTGATTTCCATCTGGATTTGCCCTGTGGCCGCATCAAAGCCGACGTTTTCCTTGTTCGGGTCATAACCGCCGTCTCCGTAGTCAAACCCTTCGACGGGTCCACTCGTCGGCGTCTTGGGCGTGAAGTTGAAGCGAGGGGCCAAGACCTGCTCCATCAGCAAACTTGCCGCTATGGCCTTGAGCGTGTCGTTGACCGCCTCCGTCACAGCCTCTTCACCCGCATCGGGTTCCGCGATCAGGTTGGTGAAGCGCGCCTTGGTCTTGCCCTTTGCATCGCGAGTGGCGCGGCCGATGATTTGCACGATCTCGGTTAAGCTCGCACGATATCCAACGGTCAAGGCGTGCTCACACCAGATCCAGTCAAACCCTTCCTTCGCCATCCCTAGCGCGATGATGATGTCTACGTGGTCGCGGTTGTTCTTATGCGCGGGATCTTTCAATGCGCTCGCCACCTTGTCACGCTTGGCCGCTTCATCATCGACCAGATCGGCAATGCGCAACACCCGGCCCTCTGGCGTTTCGACCAACTGGAAACCCGTCTCAGGGTCGAGGCCTTTCCATTCACCGAGGCTATCGATGATGTGTTCGACTTCCTTGTGCTTGTCTTTAGTGCTTTCGCGTGAATTCACATTCGGGATGTGGACGATGGTTTTCTCGGCGGGGTCCAGAACCTCCAGAATGCTGTCAGCATAGGACCCAGTGTAAAAGAAATAGCCGATATCGAGCGTCTTCAGATGCTCATAGCCATTGAGCTGCTCGTAGTAGGTGTAGGTGACCGTTTCAAAACGGGCTTCATCCTCGGGCGACAAGACCGCCTCGGCATCGCCGCGGAAGTAGGACCCCGTCATCGCGACCAGATGCACCTTGTCGCGAGCAATGAACGCCCCCAGATGCGCGCCGAGCTTGTTGTCGGGGTTGGCCGAAACATGGTGGAATTCGTCCACTGCAATCACCCGATCGTCAAAGGCCTCGATCCCAAACTTGTCGACAGCGAAGCGGAAGGTCGCGTGGGTGCAGACCAGCACCTGATCATCGCTTTCCAGAAAACGCCCAACAGCACCAACCTTGCCGTCATCGCCACCCGGGGCGTTGCACAGGTTCCACTGCGGCTCGACGTGCCAGTCAGCCCAAAAGCCGAATTTGCTCAGCGGCTCATCGTTGAAGCTCGACCCGATGGACTTTTCGGGAACCACCACGATCGCCTGTTTCAGGCCCTGATTATGCAGCTTATCGAGCGCGATGAACATCAGCGCCCGCGATTTCCCCGAGGCAGGAGGCGATTTAATCAGCAGATACTGTTCCCCACGCATCTCATAGGCACGCTCTTGCATTTTGCGCATGCCCAACTCGTTCGACGTGGTTGAGGAGCGGTTCTGCGCATAGGTGACGGAAACGGAGGGAACGTTTCGAGGATCAGTCATGTTCGCCCTCCATATATTCTGCGAATTCTATCAAGGTGGGTCCAACTGCTTCGAATGCTGGGGCGAACTCCTTCAGAAGCTTTCGCATTCCTGCCTCAATCGCTTCGGCGTCACTTACATCTGATATGGTTGTGCTGTTTCCATTGAAGAATTTTGAATACATTGCCCGAGCTTTGGTGGCATCGCTTCTGAACTTAATCTTTTTCTCGAGCTTCCCTTCCGCGCATTCTTGGATGCACTCTATGAGATGCCTCCTATCCGCAGGGTCTTCAACCGGGCCGACTTCGGCATAGAGAAACAAAGCCCCCTTCACCCCATCCTCTTTCGTGTTGAGCTGGAACCAGCAGATAACCGGAAATTCAGCCCACCAGTTTTTGCAACCAGCCCAAGGCTTGCTTCCCTCGCCGCCCAGCGCATCAACCCAATTTGTCGGAATAAAACTAAAGGTACGCTGGTTGCTCCAGTTGTACATGACGTTGAGACCTTCGGCTGTCGCCTTGTCGCCATAGTCGAGCCCCTCACCAAACACTTGGTCTGCAGCAAAAGTGAACTCGGTAGACACGCCGTGTTCCATGATGAAATCAATCGCTTTCTTATGCGATCGATAAAGCTGGCGGGCCAAGGTTTCCATATCGGTTTGTTCGTCGTTCATATCTGTCGCATCTCGAATGACTTCTAGGTAATGGTTTAAAAACTGTTGGACTTCAGACCCCATGCGCGTCTGGTTGGCAGCCATCAAAGCACCCAATATCTGGCACACATCAGCATAGCGCATCGTGACATATTTCTCGGCCACTTCAGCACTTGGCGCTTCCTCATGCAAAGTCAGGAAGATGCCTTGATGCTTGAACGGCAACTTTGCATCCTTTGCATCCTCTTCTGCGCGCTCGAGGTATTTGGCCAGCTGCCCATCGCTTTGCTTGCTGTGGAATTTGTTCTCTATGATGAAGGCCCAGCCGTTGGATGGGGATGAAACGAATATATCGATGTTGCGCTTTTCCCGCTGGATCTCTGCGTCTCGTAGATCGGCCTGCGACACGTCCAGGGCGGTCAAGACGGGGCTTTTAGCGCCAAGCAAGGCCTGTGCCAGGAACGCCCGAAGGAACGCATCCCCGAACCCATGGTTTTCGATCGGGTCGAGCAACCAAGCAAGGATGGCGGAGTGACGGATTTCCATACCCTCCATCCGCATGACTCGGATCGGGTTGAAGCGGTTCAGATAGGCCGTGATCCGATCGAGCCTCGCATTGTTCACGAAGAGTGCCTCCAGCTCATCTTGGGATGGGTGATGCGCGGCCTGTGTCATGCGGCGCCCCCCACCTTCGTTGTCATTTTCGTATACAGCTCAAAGAGCTTTTCCAGCCGTTCTGTGTCGTTGCGGAAGCGGCGGCCTATGTAGATGCGTTCGAGCACCTCGTCGTTGCGATCGTGAGCGGCGCGGAGGTTTTGTGGCATGGCGTCGGGTTTATAGAGGTCGGCGATGGTGGCGGGGAAATGCGCCTCGCGGGCCAGCAGGATATCCTCAGCGCAGCGGGTCAGGTCCTCTTTGTTTTTTTCGGTCAGCTTGGGGACGGGAAAGGTGTTCCAACCGAGGGTGTTGGAATAGCGAAAGTCGGTTTTCATCTTACCGCAGACCGTGGCGATCCAGACCAAATGGATGCGCGAGGCGATTAGGGCCATGTTCCAGAGCGGGGCGTCGTAGAGGGCGAAGCAAAGGTTCGTGACGGTTGAGTTATTGTCAATCAAGCCAGCAGGGAGAAACCCACGGTTTTCTGAAGAAACGCACGGCATGGCTACGCTTTGCGTTTGGCCGATGTTCATCTCCCGCATTTGGTGCGAGCGCTTTGCCATGTCATTTGCGCTTTTGTCTCGGCTGGCAAGGCGCATTTCACGCACGCCTTCGATGCGGGCAGCTATGCTAGGAATGGCCTGCGCTTCGTCAAGGTGCTTGTCCTCGATCCACAGGCAATAACGCTCTTTGCCTTGGATGAACTCGGCAGACCCATAAATACGACGAATGAAGCGGGCCTTTTGATCTGGCGTCAAATCCAGCGCGTCAACTTCGTCAGAATTCAAAAGCAGATTGCCGCCATCATAAGGCATATTGCCGCGAAGCATTTCTGTTAGCCCATTCGAAATCGGTAGCATCGCCTTTTTGATTTCAACATTCGGCGCAGCCACCAAATAAGCGTTGATGTTCTCCACCTCTTTCATCACCGCCTCGCCTTCGGCATTCAGGCTGTAGAGTCTTCGCGTCTGGTTCGGTATGTTCGAGACAGCAATGATCGCCACGGTCACGCCCGCGTTGTGGCTGGCAAGATTGGCCCATTTGAACGAGGTATGGGCAAAGCTGATGTGATGGCCGGTGGCAAAGATCGCAGGCCAGAGGATCGGCACCTGCTGCCCCTGACAGATCGAATTGGTGGACACGAAGGCGGCGGTGCAGTCGGTGTGCTGGCCGAAATCAGCGGCCTTCATGAACCAGCCCGCCACATAGTCGAGTGACTTCCAGCTTTTGACCCGCGCATCAAAGATCGCCTTCAGGTCTTCTTTCTGTTCCTTGCTTTGCCATGTGGAGCCAAGATAAGGCGGGTTCCCGCAGATATAGGTCTCGCCGCCCTCGTTCTTGAAATCGATCTGGGCCTTTTCCAGCGGCGACATGAAGAGGTCTTCACCGCGCATATCGACCTTCTGGCTTGTGGGAGGGCAGACGGTCAGCCAATCGAGGCGCAGGGCGTTGCCTTGGGTGATCCAGTTCTCTGCATCCAGCGGCAAAAATGCCGCCAGCGCGTCCTTGTGGCCGCGATAGGTCACGTCACACTGGTATTCCGCGATGATCAGCGCAAGGCGGGCGATCTCGGCCGGGAAATCGCGCAGCTCGATCCCGCGAAAGTTGGTCAGCGGGATCTCCGTGCGCCGATCGGGCTGGCCGCAATAGGCGTTGATCTTGGCCTCAATCGCGCGCATTTCCTTATAGGCGATGACAAGGAAATTGCCCGACCCGCAGGCCGGATCAAAGACGCGGATTTTCGAGATGCGTTTGCGCAGGTTGTCGAGTTTCTTTTTACTGTCCCCCGCCGCCTCAAGCTGCACGTTCAGGTCATCAAGGAAGAGCGGGTTCAACACCTTGAGAATATTGGGCACAGAGGTGTAGTGCATCCCCAATGCGCCGCGTTCCTCGTCATCGGCGACGGCCTGGATCATCGAGCCAAAGATATCGGGGTTGATTTTGGTCCAGTCGAGTGACCCGATGTGGAGCAGGTAGCTGCGCGCGATCTTGGAGAATTTGGGGGCCTCGGTGCTGCCCGAAAACAACCCGCCGTTCACATAGGGGAAGGTATCGGCCCAACGGGGGAGGTTTGCGGAGGCGCGGTCCTCGATCTTGGTGTTCATGGCGCGGAAGAGTTCCGAGATCACCTCATGCGTGTTCGAGCTGTCCTTGTCCGACATTTGGGTGACGGTGGCGGTGAACAGGTCCTCGCCATTCAGGATCGACGTGTCTTCGGCAAAGAACAAAAAGATCAGCCGCGCCATGAAATGGTTCATGTCATGGCGGCGCTCAGCCGTGCCCCAATCGGGATTGGTTTTCAGCAGCTCGACATAGAGGCGGTTGAGGCGGCCGGTCGCCTTGATATCAAACGAGCTCTCGCGGATTTGCTTGACGGTCGAGATGCCCGCGAGCGGCAGGAAGAAGCCGAAATGGTCTGGGAAATCCTTGAAGTCACAGGCGATGGTGTCGCCGGCGTTCAGGTCCTCCGCTTCAAGCGTCTTGCCATCGGTGGCGAGGATGAATTTCGCCTTGGCCTTGGTTGTTGCGGGGCTGGCTTTGAGCGCCGCCAGCGTTTCAGACACGGTGCCCGCTGCGCAGGACTTCAGGTGGATGTTGTTCGTTTGCAGAACGCCGTCCAGGTCGGATTTGTTCGAGGTGCCGGAGCGAAGGCGTTTGAGCGTGGTCTCTTTGTTGCCGAAGGCGAGCAGGAAGGCATAAGGAAATTCAACCGCATCAAACGGTTGTTCAGCTAAGACAGAAATTGCCTCTTCGATTTCAACGGCATTCACGACAGGTTGTCCCCACTCGAAATTGTTTTTCTGTATTGCTAGCGGTTATTTGCGGGATTCGCACCCGCAAAACCTGTGTAGTTCCTTGAGGCGAAGGTTTGGCCAGGGCGGAAAATCCGCCCTAGCGCTAAGGTCACTCGGTAACCGGTTCATCATCGCGGCGCGGGAAGGCGACCATTTCGGCGTCGGGAAACATGCTGTGTTTGACGTTGATCGACGTGATGTTGCCGCTGTCGTCAGTGTTGACGAAGAGGACGCCGCAGCGGTCCCAGAAGTTCTTGCCGTCTTTTTCGCCGGATTTGACGTTCAGTTTCAGAGTTTGAGTAGCCATTTCTTGATCCTCACTTTGTGTGTTTCGATGAACATGATCAAAGCTGGCACCAAGGGGCTGTCAGCGAGAAACTTGCCTCGCGAGGAATGCGCTGGCGCAGGGGAATTTTCTTGTTGAATCGGGGCTTGCGCCGCGTCCGGCACGGCTGCCCGCTTATGTTCAGCAGTCGGAAATACGGCACTGAGGATCTGGGTTTGGCACGACAATCTGACCTGATTTCGATTAATCCAGAATAGCCGCACTTTCGCGCAAGGCAGGCGCAATCAGCTTTAGTTCAGCAGGTGCAACCTAGCCGTCAGCGCGCGGTCGATCGAAGAAAGCAACGCCTCCGGGAAACCTTCCGGAAGCTGATTGAACGTAGCCTCAACGATCGCGTGCGAAGTCTCCTGCAGCTCTTCGAACAGGCTCTGCATGACCGCGCGGGACAAGCCGGATTGAACTCCGGTCTCCACGATGTGGCGGCCCACGATATTTGCCACTTTGTAGTGGTTCGAGTTTCCGAAATTCATAGCGAGCTTGAAGTATTTCCGCTCGATCTGCCGTGCGTCGACAGTTGGCTGAACTGTCAGCACGTCGTAAAGCGGGGTCATGCGGAAACGGCCGCCGGGTAAGAGGCTGACGCTAAAGTTCTTTCCATGACCATCTGTTGCACCCAGCAACCAGAAAAGGACGTTGGCTTTGAAAAAATCGTACCTGTCTTTGTTGGGATCATCACTTCCCAACAAAAGATCCATAATGTCCGAGATCCCGGGGCCGCCCTCGTTCTGGTACTTTTGCGTGGGCACAATGGATAATGCTTGGCAGCAATCCTCCTGCGGCAGACGGATCAAGCGGCCATCAGACGTCCAGCGCCGATCAAAACGCTCTACCACCAAGGCTTTCTTATCGCCAAACTGAGCCATTTCGACATTCGCAGCCCGAAGCCCAAACGCTTCCATCAACTTCAGGCACAGGTATTCGTTTTCAACGCTGTCGGACAGGTCCATGCCGTTGGGCAATCTGCCGATTTGCGGCTTGATGATGTGCGTGGTTGGCGTCGTGCCGGTTGGCTCTATCCACTGGCCATCTTTACGAAGCAGCGCGGTTTTTTCCTGTGCACCAGCGACAGAAATGCGGAAATCATTCTCGCGGCGGATACCCAGTGGTGCTAGATCGAGGTCGCTCAAAATGGCCCCGATCTGCGCCTCGTCGACAAGCTCTCCAGTCAGCTCGGACATTGGCTGTGGCTCTTGCCCGTCGGGCAGAAACTGAAGCGCCCCGATGCAGTCCCGCCCAATTTGTGACAGCAAGCTGAAGGCATCGACGCCCTCGGCCCCGACGCGTTCTGCGACCCTTCGCCGGATGACATCGCTGTCGGGCAACAGGTTGTCAAAAACGGCCATCACAGGTGCGCCGCTGTACCGGTTCTCCTGCAATGGCAACGATAAAGACACCGGCATCCGGTATTCCCAGTCGAGCCAGTCTCGTGCATAGGCGAAACTGACGCCGCCCGAGGGCTCACGCACCAATTGACCCACGAGCCGCGAGTTCAGAAAAACGTTCAGCGGTGTGTAGCTGCGCTTGCGGCCCATGTCAGAAGATGTCCTCTAGCCCGTCTGATGTGCCTTTACTGCGCTCGGTCACCGTTATTTCGAGCTCCAAGGCCGCGATCAAATCGAACACCGTTTCCAACTTGGTGCCCCCACTGCCGTTCTCGATCTTGGAAATTGTCTCTTGCCAGACACCGCTCATCGAGGCGAGTTCCTTCTGGGTAAGGTTCTTTGCCTTCCGAGCCTGGCGAATTGCGTGGCCCAAGTTTTTTGATGTACGAACGAGGTGCTTCATGGCGGTTCTCCTGCCACTGGGTATGACCTTTAAATCATAAATTGTCAATATGATCTCCACGCCATAAAACTTAGGTATGATCTGAGCATCATGTAACGAAGCCTCATCATCAGCCTTATCTCAAAAAACAATGCGGTTTCTGAGATAAGGAAAGGCATATCTCAAATTGCACAACGACACTCACGCCTGCAGCCCTGCAGCGCGAACCTGTTCGGGCGTCACCAGCTTTGACGCGATCAAGTCTTCGATCTGCCGGTGCGTGATATGGCGGCAGAGGGGATGGCGCTCGTGAATCTATTCGGCGAGGCTGGCGCGTCCTTTGACTTCGGCCTCTCAAGGCTTTTCGCAATAGGCCGTTACCTGCGTATTACCCTTCTCCAACCCCAAGAGCCTGGGAGAACATTCTCCTAATGGCCCGACCCTGCGGGGCCATTAACTTGGGAATTCTCCTTGGAGAACTCGCTGTAGATAATCCTCGAAGGCGGTACAGGCCTCGTCAAAGGATGTCTCAGGGAAAATTCTCTCACTGTCATTCTGCCCCCAAGCCTTTAGCTCATTCATTACAACGTGCAGCTGCCTGGGGGCCTCATGATCCTTTTGGACAAAGAACAGGTGGCACATCACCTTAGTTTCTTGGTTTCGATAAGAGATATAATCGTTAACGAGCGTTTCGCCCTTAATGACGTCGCCCCCAACTTTGACCTTGGTCTTATGGCCGTTCTTGGAAAAATCAAACCGTGAGCGCAGACTCGCGAGATACTCTTCTAATTTCTGCCGACTATCTCGGTTCACGGGACCAAATTTCTTATTTGCAACTGCGGGATAGGCTTTGCGCATCTGAATTGTGACCGCCTCAACCAAATCCTCGCGCTGCTCATCTGAGACCTCAGCATGACCTTCGGCATTTGCATAAGCATTCTGCAATTGCTGAACCGTCATAGTTCCTGAATTGATCTTATCAAGCAGGGTGGCGACTTGTAGCTGGATTTTCGAATTGGTCATAAATGGCCTCAAGGGTTTTTCTTTTTATCAGCATGTCGAAGGAGCTCGAATGCCAGTTCAATGTCTCTAGTTATCTGGAGCGGTAATGCTTTCAAAGGCAGCGCCCCGTGATCACTCTCGAGCACAATATCAATATATTGATATACGACATTCGGCTTGTAGAAACACAAATCGCTGCGCATCTTTGAACGCCTCTTCACTTCATCAAGCTCAAAACATCTGTTTCCATCTGGAGAAAGGGTTCGCTCACGACCAAACAACCAGCTGTCCGCCCCAAACTGTTCAAGACACTCCCATGTTCGCGCTGACTTTTCCGTTCGCGACGTGGTAAGATTCACAGCCTCCCGCAATGGCGGCCCAGCAACAAGGCGACGGTACTGTTGTCCCTGGATTTGGATCTCAAAGCGCAATCCTTCCGGGTCCGGGTTGGCCAACACTGGCTCTAGAGTTACGCAGGGGGTATTATTGAAAAGCGCCGACCACACTTTGACGTGATGTTCTTCTGGAGCGGCATCATCATTTGAAATCAAGGCTGGGAAAGCGCTGGAAGCTGTCTCTGCAGGAATCGCCTGCTTCAAAAAATCCCTAAACGCCATCGCTTGAAACTTTTGGAGCGTTTGGGAGAATCCAACCTTTTCCAGAAATTGGGTTTGGTTGCCTTGGAACCAAAAGTTGGTTTCCCGAATTTTCGCGGGATCGAAACACTCCTGCGCCACCGCAACGAGGTGATCAAGCAAGGTGATGTAGTCAACGATGTATTGCCTGTGTTCACTCAAGACCTGATTGGTTTCGAACCAGCGCCGCAATCGAGCGGCCAAGTCTTTGTACAGAACTGTTTTCCAGCCCTTTGGGATTTCGAAGCCCGGCGGCACCAACGTCAGAAGATACCTTCTGTCCACACTTGGAAGTTTCGTGCTGTAGCGTTGGAGTTGTGCAAAATCTGGGTAGCTCTTCACCTTATTCTCAACAATGAGAACAGGGTTTTCACCATCGTAAACAACAAGATCTAGGTTCTGTTCTTCACGCGCGATCTTGCAATTTTCGACTGACAGATCAAATACATGTGCCAGAGCGCGAGGATATGCTTCGAAAAGCCACGACAAGAAATCCGAGTGAAACAGCTCTCGTGATCCCAGCGACATTCGCTGCATTGGAGAGGCCTCAAGCCATGCAATTGAATCTCTTAACGCGCTCAAAACAAAATCTTCTTTCACTTAGCCATGTTGCTTTAATCAAGCCACTCACCTCCGTGTCAATGGCTGGACCTATGCCTGCAGCCCCGCAGCGCGGACCTGTTCGGGCGTCACCAGTTTTGACGCAATCAAATCCTCGATCTGCCGGTTCGTGATGTGGCGGCACAGGGGATGGCGCTCGTGGATCCACTCGGCGAGGCTGGCACGCCCCTTGGCTTCGGCCTCTCGCGCTTTCTCTCGGTCGGCCTGGATCCGGGCCAGCCCCTTTTCCCAACGCCGCATCTTGAACCAGTTGTCCGAGAAACAAACCTTGCTGCGCGTATAGCCCTCGCTTTCCTTCGCATAGGCTTTGACCGCCTGCAGAAGGTCATCGGGCTCTACCCCGGCTTTCACGGCCGCTGCGATCAGGCGCAGACTGGTCCGCCGGTCTCGGATCCTGTCTTCGGGATAGGCCGCCAAGATCTTCTCAGCTTCAAGATCTTCAACCTCCTCCGCCGCCTCGCGCCTGCGCGTAGGTGGTTTATGGATGGTTTTAGGATGGTTTGGGGTCCACCGTGAACCCCGTACCCCGTTCACCGTGGACCCCGTACCGGGTTCAGGCTGGACGGGGTTCACAGTGACCCCCGTCTCAATATCGGGCTCGGCAGTGGGTTCGAGCGCGGCCACGCGCTCCAGAACAATGCGGTAAATGACGGTGTAGCCGTTCTTGCAGTGCCGCCGTCCTGTCTCGATCAGAATGCCTTCTCGCAGGAAGTCGATGATGGTGCGTTTCACCGTGCTCTCGCTGAGCTCTGTGTGGCGCTGAATTGTCCCCTTCGAACACCAGATGCCCGAGCCGTCGTCGCTCGCCTTATCAGCCAGGAACATGATGATCTGCTTGCGCGCAGCGCTGCCAAAGCGGCGCTCGGCGCATTCGTTTGCGATGCGCCAGCTCATGATCTCACCGCCAATTGGGTTGAGGTCAGACCGGAGATGCCGTAGGTATTGGGACGGAAATATTCTTCTATGCCGTTGAGGTGGGTGGCCGCCCCCTCAGCGGTTTTTCTTTGCCCTTTCGCCAGAGCGGGAGACTGTGAAAAACCGTTTACTTGGGCCTCGTAACCTATTGAAAAGTGACCCTGAACGAAACAAGTCCGTTTACAATTTTTCCCTTTTAAATCAACAAAATCTTCCGGATTGCAAATCCGTGTACACCGGTTCGATTCCGGTACTCGCCTCCACTGGTATATCCCCCAATATATACGACCACGTTGCGCTAGGTAGCGAACGGTCTATCAGTCGCGCGTTAACCAGCGGTTCATATACCTGTCTTCGATCACATTCTGTTTGGCGAATTTTCGCGCCTTTTCAGACCCATGTAGGAGATAGATATGAACAATCCATTCGCAAACCGCAGCCCGTCATTGACTGGTCCAGCCACTGATATGCTGCCTGTGACGCCAGCTGATGGGGCGGATTTGGCAAAGGTTGCCGTTGCACTGTATATTGAGACCGGTGGAAATCTGACCATTGTCACCGTCACCGGCGAAACGCGCAACATTCAGGTCGCGGATTTCACCATTCTGCCCGTGGGTGCGACGCGCGTGCTGGAAACCGGAACTACGGCTTCGGGCATTCATGCACTGACGGTGAATTGATGCTGGGATTCGCAACAAACTGCTGGGCCAACAGCCGTTCATCGGATCGGCGCGGCATCAGCTTGATCACTCCATCCGGGCCTACCAATAACGTGCAGTTCAATCGACCCGCGGTTGCATATGCCCATACTGCTGGCGGCGCCCTATCTGCGATCGGTTCTGATGTTCCGCGATTGGACTATGACCCGACCACAGGGGCGATCTTGGGCACTTTGATCGAACCGGCCAGAACCAACCTGCTGACCCAATCTTGCGCATCGGTTGAAACTTGGGCCGCATCATCAGCCACGGTTTCACAACTGGATCTGAACGTGTTGGGCCAATTTGACGGGGTTTTGTGTGCGTCAAACGGGGCGTCGTTCCATCGCCTTAACCATCCCGCTGTCGATTTGGGCCAAGGGGAAACCTACTGCCTGACGGTGTGGCTGCGTCCGTCGACGTCTGAAACATTCCGCGTCACATTCCGTACGTCAGACGGCAATAGCGCCACATTGAACGGGACTTTCGCGGCCCCAAATGTCACGTCAAACAGCGCCGGAGAGTTAACCCTAATCGATCAATATTGGTTCCCAGATGGGACACTGCGCCTAAGGCTGACATTCACGCCGATCGCAACCAAATCGCATTCGATAGGCGTAGGTCCGCATAGCGCGACAACAGGCGATAATGTCATCATTCTGGGAATGCAGTTGGAAAAAGGGACCAAACCCACATCCTACATTTCAACAAATGGCGCAGAACAGAAGCGGCCAGCCGACAGCGCGACCATTCACGGTATTTCGGGCCTATTCGATCTACACGTAACCTATGGCGATGGCGCAACCCAGATTATCAAATCGCAACTGATCAGCGATGGGTTTTGGCCGGAATTATCCCAATATTGCGTGCGATCCATGATTGCATATCGTGCCTAAATGCGGCGCCGTCCACTGCGGGCGGCGCCATACATACATATTGCCTGATACAATTTAACGCACCCTTCTCGTTTTCAGGAACACGCCCTACCCCATTTACTCGAATGGGTTGATCCGCCAATCTGACAACGACCCGAAAAGGGCGCCATGTGCACAGTGAGGAGACTGCAGCACATCGGTGGAGGGAGAGATATGACACACCAAAGCATTTATGACGTCAGCCTAGACGCAAACCCCGCGAACTATGAGCCGTTAACGCCGCTATCATTTGCAAAACGAACCGCACAGATTTACCCAGAATACCCCGCCATCGTGTATGGCGACCGACGTCAATCATGGGGCGAAACCTATGATCGCATGAAACGCGCGGCATCGGCTTTGGTAAAACGAGGCATAAAAAAGGGCGAAACCGTTTCAATCATCGCCGCGAACATCCCCGAAATGTTCGAAGCCCATTTTGCAGTGCCGATGGCAGGCGGCGTATTGAACACCGTCAATACGCGTCTGGATGCCGAAGCGATTTCCTTTATCCTGTCCCACGCCGAAGCCAAAATTATCATCGTCGATCCCGAATTTTCCGACGTCGTAGATCGCGCCATTCACATGGCGGGCCTAACGGATGCCTTGGTCATTGATATCGTTGATGAAACGTTCGAGGGCGGACGTAGAATCGGGTCTATCACCTATGATGATTTCATCGCCGAAGGTGACGCCGATTTTGACTGGTTGGGCCCCGCCGACGAATGGGACGCCATTTCGCTGAATTACACATCAGGCACCACGGGCAATCCCAAAGGTGTCGTTTACCACCATCGCGGCGCCCATCTGAACGCGATGTCCAATATCGTCACATGGGGCATGCAGCAGCATTCGCGTTACCTGTGGACCTTGCCCATGTTCCATTGCAACGGCTGGTGTTTTCCATGGACCATCGCGGCCAATGCAGGTGTGTGTGTATGCCTGCGCGCCGTGCGGGCCGAACCGATTTTCCAATTGATCCGCGACGAACAGGTCACCCATTTCTGCGGTGCGCCAATCGTGTTGAATATGCTGGCAAACGCACCGGATGAGCTCAAGGATTTTTCCCATCAGGTCAAAGTGATGACCGCAGGCGCGTCCCCGCCCGCTGCCGTCATAGCAAAGATGGAGGCAATGGGCATCGAGGTCACCCACGTTTATGGCCTGACCGAAACCTACGGCCCATCCGTTGTTTGTGCATGGAAAGAAACGTGGAATGATCTGGACGGCGACGCCAAAGCGGTCAGAAAATCGCGCCAAGGTGTGAAAAACGTGGCTCTGGACGATCTAATGGTGGCCAATCCCGATACGTTGGACCCAGTGCCGTCAGATGGCCAAACGATGGGCGAAATTTTCATGCGCGGCAACGTCGTGATGAAAGGGTATCTGAAAAACCCATCAGCCACCGAAGAATCGTTCAAGGGCGGCTGGTTCGCGTCAGGTGATTTGGGCGTGATGCATCCTGACGGGTACATCGAACTAAAAGACCGATCCAAAGACATCATTATTTCAGGCGGCGAAAACATTTCGTCGATCGAGGTCGAGGACGTTCTATACCGTCACCCCGCCGTGATGGAGGCCGCCGTGGTCGCGAAACCGGACGACAAATGGGGCGAAACGCCTTGTGCTTTTGTCGATTTGAAACCCGGGCAAGAGGCCACGGACACCGACATTATCGCGTTTTGTCGCGATCACATGGCCCATTTTAAGGCCCCAAAAACAGTGATCTTTGGCCCGCTGCCGAAAACTTCGACGGGGAAAATTCAAAAATTCATCCTGCGTGATCGCGCCAAAGGCGCCTAACAAAAACGCCGGCCAATTGGCCGGCGTTTTCAATTAGACCTGATAAAACTGGCGATACCATCTGACGAAATTGGCGACGCCTTCGCGGACGGATGTTTTCGGGGCGTAGCCCGTCAGGGATTTCAGCAAATCGGCGTCGGCCCACGTCGCTGGCACGTCGCCCGCCTGCATCGGCATCAGGTTGCGTTCGGCGGTTTGGCCTGTGGCAGACTCGATTGCTTCAATAAAGTCAGTCAGCTGGACGGCGTCGTTGTTGCCGATGTTCACCACGCGGAATGGGGCGACGGGGGATAGGCTGTCGCCTTCGGGCACGATGCCATCTGCGGGGCGCACTGGCACGGCGTCGATCAACAGGCGGATCGCGTGAACCAGATCTTCGACATAGGTGAAATCACGCTTCATATCGCCATAGTTATAGACGTCGATTGGCTTGCCTTCCAAAATCGCTTTGGTGAATTTGAACAGCGCCATATCGGGGCGACCCCACGGGCCATAGACGGTAAAGAAACGGAACATCGTGATCGGCAGATCGAACAGATGCGCATAAGAATGCGCCATGCTTTCGGTCGATTTTTTGGTCGCCGCATAGAACGACATCTGGTGGTCGGCCTTGTGCGTTTCGACGTATGGCATTTCGGTGTTCGCGCCATAGGCAGACGACGTGGACGCCAGCAGCATGTGTTTTGGCGGGAACGCGCGGGCGGCCTCTAACAGCTCAAAAGTGCCGACGATGTTGCTTTCTAGGTATGCGCGTGGATTGTCGATGGAATAGCGCACGCCCGCCTGAGCCGCGAGGTGGATCACCGCGTCAGGGCGTTCCTGTTCAAACAGCGACATCAACAGGTTAGGCGTTTCAACCTTGTCATGGACCGACCGATAGTTGTCGTAGGCGCGCAGGGTGTCTTCGCGGCGTTCTTTTAGGCTGACGTCATAATAATCCGACATGCAATCCAGCCCGATCACGCGCCAGCCTTCCTCTAGCAAGGTGCGGCAAACGAACGATCCGATAAATCCGGCAGCGCCGGTGACAAGAGCGGTAGGCATGAATGACCCTTTTATCAGCTTTTAATATGTTGCTTTGTTGGGCGAATTTGGGTTCAGCGCAACAATCGACAGGTCAAATCATCGGGCTTTGCCCGCCAGCATAGCAATTATGCGACAGTGTCGATCAATGCAGCACGGACCACAGACAACCCGCGTTGCAGGAGGTCATGCGCTAATGTGCGCGATGTCGACTGCGCATAAACGCGAAATTCAGGCGCATTGCCCGATGGCCGCAGATGCAGAACATCGCCGTTTTTAAAAGTCGCTCTGACCCCGTCTGTCGTATCGATCTGATCCACATCACCAAACTGACCAAAGAACGCAATCTCCGGATCACCCGCGATCTGTTCTATGAACGCCGCGGATCGCGCTGTTGGAATGTCTGTCAAACGATCAGAGGCTGTGAAGATTTGCGGCAGTTCCGCAACCAATTCGGCGATCCCTACCCCGCGCTGCACAGCCATGCGCAATGGCGCCAATATCGGCAACATGCAGTCACGCGTAAGCAAGGGTTTCATCCGACCGTCATATGCGTCAAAGCCGACCAAAAAACCACCGTTGGGCTCAAACCCTACGACCCGCCGCCCACGATAGTCATCCATTCCGGCAATCACATAGGGCGACCCGATGCGCGTGAATTGGACGTCGGCAAACCCGACCTTTGTCACCATGGAATTGGCATTTATGGGCGTGACCACAACATCCGTAGCCAAATCCATCGCGGTCAAAACTCCCAGAACATCGCCAGCAATCACCTGCCCTGATGCATCCGTCACCATCGGACGATCCGCATCCCCGTCTGTCGACACGATCGCATCCAGTTCGTGATCTAGGCACCATTGGGCCAGCACATGCCGTGTATCAGGATCAACCGCTTCGGTATCCACAGGAACAAAGGTTTCCGAACGCCCCAACGGCACAGCAATCGCGCCAAGCTGCGTTAGGACATCCAACAGCACATCACGCGCAACTGAACTATGCTGATAGACCCCCACACGTATCCCCGACAGAGCATTTGCCCCAAAGGCATGAACATAGCGGTAGGAGAATTCGCCCAACACGTCTGCTGTTTCAACGGCTCCGCATTTGGCAGCACCCACAGCGCCCAAGGCCGCGTTGATCGCTGCCTCGTCATCTTTGGTAATTTCACCCAATGGCGTGTAGAATTTCAGGCCATTGCGATCCGCGGGAATATGGCTACCGGTGACCATGATTGCGGCGGCATTGTTTTGCATGCTTGCATAGGCCAACGCTGGCGTCGGGACCGAACCGCAATCGACCGCGATTAAACCCGCGTCCTTAACCACCGCCATAACGGCCTGCGATATACGCGGCGACGAGCCTCGCAAATCTCGACCGACGTACACCGCCGCCACCGAGACTGTCGTTAAAAACGCGTGAACATAGCTGCGCACGAATTCATCGGTTAAATCTGAAACCAACCCGCGCAAACCGCTGGTGCCAAAGGCAGGCCCCATCCCCTACCCCTTTGCGCCTGCGCCGCGCGCGTATTTATCGTCGTATCGCGTGATGTCATCTTCGCCCATAAAGGTGCCGGTTTGAACTTCGATAACGACCAAAGGCACTTTGCCCGGGTTTTCCAAACGATGAACCGATCCGACAGGAATGTAGACGGATTCATTTTCCGTCACCAATTTCGATGTCTCGTCCAATGTCACACGCGCAGTCCCCTGAACGACCACCCAATGTTCAGAGCGGTGAAAATGGCTTTGTAGGCTTAATGATGCGCCAGGGTGGACGTGAATGCGTTTGACCTGAAAACGGCTGCCGCTGACCAAACTTTCGAACCAACCCCAAGGCCGATGATCTTTTGGAAAATCAGTGGCTTGTGGTGCGTTTTTCGATTTCAACGCCGCAACCGCCAATTTCACATCCTGCGCACGCGATTTATCAGCCACCAGCACCGCATCGTTCATTGCAACGGCGATGATATTGTCCAACCCGATGCCGACCAATTCCAGATTATCACTGTCTGATCGTAGCAAACTGTTATCACAGTCGATCGCCGTCGCGCTGCCGCTGGTTACAACGCCGCGGTCGGTTGGTTGCGATTCAGACCAAACAGCATCCCAGCCGCCCAAATCAGACCACCCCCCGCTGAATGGGACAACGGATAGGTTCGACGCCTTTTCCATCACCGCATAGTCCACAGAAATATCAGGACATTGCTGCCATGGATCCGTGGACAACCGCAAAAACCCCAAATCGGTTTTCGCGTCATCCACCGCGCCCTGCACAGGCGCCACCAGTTCATTCGCCAGTTGCGCAAAAGCATCCAGAATGTCACTGACCCTGAACAGAAAAATCCCAGCATTCCACAGGAAATTTCCAGCCTCGACCATCGATCTAGCGGCATCGATGCATGGCTTTTCGACAAAGGATTTCAGCGCAACAGGAGCCCCCGATCCGTCCGGTTCCGCCGCCAATTCCAGATAGCCATACCCTGTATTCGGTCCCGTTGGATGAATGCCGAATGTCACCAATCGACCCCGTTCAACCGCCGTTAACCCCTGCTGCACCGCGTTATGGAACGCATCGGTATCAGGCAAAACGTGATCTGACGGGGCGACCAGCATAACGGCATTGGGATCGGTTTTGGCCAGATACATCGCCGCTGCCAAAATCGCGGGCGCGGTATTGCGGCCTTCGGGTTCGATCAAAATGGCACCGGGATCAATGCCGATGGACTGCAATTGTTCGACAACGATGAACCGAAAATCAGACCCCGTCAGGATCAAAGGCGCAGCGAAATCGCGGCCCGATAGACGTCGCGCGGAGGCCTGAAAAAGTGTTTCTTCACCGACCAACGGGACAAATTGTTTGGGATATGATTTGCGTGACAACGGCCACAGCCGCGTGCCTGACCCGCCACATAAAATCACCGGATGGATAGCCATAGTATCGCCCAACCCCAAAGAAATATCGAAAAAACAATCCGATACGCGTTCATGTTTTGATAATAAAGCCTATCAAACATTTCAACTTTATTAACGTTTCCCAATATGGCGCAGGGATGCATTTCGCGGTAGGTAGGCGCATGTCTGATCTAGAACTCTTCCTTTCCGTCGCCCCAGGGTTTGAAACGTCTCTTGCTGCCGAAGCGGCCCGCGCGGGGTTTGCCGTTTCAGGCACGTCCACTGGCGGCGTGACCGTACAGGGTGATTGGGCGGACGTTTGGCGCGCCAATCTGGTCTTGCGCGGCGCGGCGCGCGTTCTGGTTCGGATCGGATCATTCCGCGTGATGCATTTGGCACAACTGGACAAACGCGCCCGCAAATTCGCGTGGGGCGACACCCTGCGCAAAGACGTCCCGATCAAGGTTGATGTCACCTGCCGAAAATCGAAAATCTACCACGACAAAGCCGCCAAACAGCGCATCGAAACGGCCCTAACCGAAAGCTTTGGCGCGACGTTGTCACCAGATGCCGACATCACGCTAAAGGTGCGGATTGAGGATGACCTGTGCACCATTTCCTTGGATAGCTCGGGCGAAAGCCTGCACAAACGCGGCCACAAATCATTTGTGGGCAAAGCGCCGATGCGCGAAAATATGGCGGCGTTGTTTTTGGAACAGATGGGCTACGACGGGACGCAATCGGTTGTCGATCCGATGTGCGGCTCTGGCACTTTTGCGATCGAGGCCGCGCAGATCGCCGCAAACCTGTGGCCGGGGCGCGACCGCAGCTTTGCTTTTGAACAATTTGCATCTTTTGATCAGGCAGCATTCGACAAAATCCGTAGCGCAGCGCCCAGCGGAACACCGAACCAGATTTTCTATGGGTCCGACCGCGATGCTGGCGCGATCAAAGGCGCGCGCGAGAACGCCGCCCGTGCGGGCGTGGGCGATTGGGTCACATTCGAACACCACGCCGTCAGCGACCTGCCCCGCCCCGACGGCGCCCCCGGCATCGTTATCGTGAACCCGCCCTACGGCGCGCGGATCGGCAACAAAAAACTGCTGTATGCGGTCTACGGCGCGTTGGGCAAAACCCTGATGGATCGTTTTTCGGGATGGCGCGTGGGGATCATCACATCGGAACCCGCGCTGGCGAAAACCACTGGCCTGCCGTTTGAGGCAGAAAACCCGCCGATATCTCACGGCGGGCTACGCATTCAGCTGTGGCAAACGGGGCCGCTGCCTTAGGTATTGTTGACGCGTTTCATCAATTCCTCGGCGGTTTCAACGCGTTCGGAATAGCGATCAACCAAATGATCTTTGATATCGCGGGTGAGTAGAGTGAATTTCACCAGCTCCTCCATCACATCGACGATGCGGTCGTAATAGGCGGATGGTTTCATGCGATCATCGCTGTCGAATTCGTTCCACGCCTTGGCGACCGACGACTGGTTCGGGATCGTCAAACACCGCATCCAACGGCCCAGAATGCGCATCTGATTGACCGCGTTAAACGACTGGCTGCCGCCGCAGACCTGCATCACGGCCAGCGTTTTGCCTTGGGTCGGGCGAACCGCGCCATCCGACAACGGGATCCAATCGATCTGAGTTTTCATCAAACCCGTCATCGCGCCATGACGTTCGGGCGACGACCAGACCATGCCTTCGGACCATTTCACCAGATCGCGCAGTTCCTGAACCTTTGGATGGGACGCGTCCACGCCATCATCGACCAAAGGCAGACCAGAGGGATTGTAGATTTTCACCTCTGCCCCGAACCGTTCCAGAATGCGCGCGGCCTCTTGGGCGGATAGACGCGAAAAACTGCGGTCGCGCAGCGATCCGTATAGCACCAAAATCCGCGGAGCATGGGTGCTGCGTTCGGCGGGGAACAACGCGGTCGGGTCAATTGGGGTGAAACAGGTGTCTATCGGATCGGCCACGGCATCGTCCTATTTAGGTAAATCATTTAAAATCGGGTTGCGGTCACAGGCATCCGTCTGGCGCACCGCCGCAACAATCTTTCGTCAGGAAATCCAGCAATCCGCGCATCCCCTGCATGTCGGAAAAATAGCGGATCGCCCTGCCTTCGCGTTTATTGCGGATCAGGCCCGCGTTCAGCAGGATTGTCAGGTTGGCCGACAACGTATTCGCACGCAGGTCCAACGCATCACTGATTTGGCCCGCCAACATGCCCTGTTCGCCCGCGACGACCAGCAATCGAAACACGTCCAACCGCGTTTCTTGGCCCAATGCGGACAATGCCGCTAATGCTTCGCTCTTTTCCATACTTCAAATATTCTGGAAATATTGGATTCGTCAACGCAAAAGTCGGACATTTCGCCGCAAATTCGGTCGGTATACAATTGCACACATTGACTTGAGCGCGGGGTCCATTTATCCCGTGCGCAACGGTATAGGACGGTTGGCGTTCTATGCTAAATGCCCATCGCGCCAGCGACTAAAGCGGAGAAGCGACCCATGGCAAAGACGCCTGATATTATTTACACCATTGTTGACGAAGCCCCAGAATTGGCCAGCGGTTCCCTGCTGCCGATCATCCGTTCTTTTGCAAGTGCTGCGGACATTTCCGTAGACACCCGCAACATTTCGGTTGCAGCCCGCATCCTGTCGGCTTTCCCTGATTACCTGACCGAAGAACAACGCATTTCCGACGATCTGGCGGAATTGGGCGAACTGGTGAAAACGCCAGACGCGAACGTGATCAAACTGCCGAACATCTCGGCTTCGGTTCCTCAGCTGAACGCAGCGATTGCAGAACTGCAATCCCAAGGTTACGCGCTGCCGAACTACCCGTCGGAGCCAAAAACCGACGAAGAAAAAGACGTGCGCGCACGTTACGACGCGATCAAAGGTTCGGCTGTGAACCCTGTTCTGCGCGAAGGCAACTCTGACCGTCGTTCGGCCAAAGCTGTTAAAGAATACGCAAAAGCAAACCCTCATTCGATGGGTGAATGGACCGCAGACAGCAAAACCTGCGTTGCATCCATGCCAGGCAACGATTTCTTTGCGAACGAAGTATCTGCAACCATCACCGCAGCCCAAGCTGGCGGCGCAAAGATCACATTCACTGCTGAAGACGGCACCGAAACCGTTCTAAAGGACGGCCTAAAGTACGAAGAAGGCACGATCGTTGACGCGACCTATATGTCCGTTGCGACCCTGCGCGATTTCATCAAAGCCGAAATCGACAGCATGGAACCAGGCGTTCTGTTCTCGGTTCACATGAAAGCAACCATGATGAAGGTTTCGGACCCAATCATCTTTGGTCACTTTGTATCGGTCTACCTAGAAGACTTCATCGCGAAACACGGCGACAAACTGGCTGAACTGGGTTTCAACCCGAACGGCGGCATCGGCGATCTGGAAAAACTGATCGCAGGCGACGACGCCTTGAAAGCAGACCTGAAAGCCGCATTGGACGCACGTCCGCCAATGTACATGGTCGACAGCGACAAAGGCATCACCAACCTGCACGTACCATCGGACGTCATCATTGACGCATCCATGCCTGCCGTGATCCGCGCAGGCGGCATCGGTTGGGGCCCAGACGGCAAACCGGCTGACACCAAATGCTGTATCCCTGATAACTCTTATGCAGGCGTTTACGCGGAAACCATCAACTACTTCAAAGAAAACGGCAAACTGGACGTGACCACCTGTGGCGCAGTGTCCAACGTGGGCCTGATGGCGCAAAAAGCCGAAGAATACGGTTCGCACCCAACCACCTTTGAAATGCCAGCAGCGGGCACCGTGCGCATCGTTCTGGACAACGGCGACGTTCTACACGAACTGACCGTTGGCAAAGGCGACATCTGGCGTTCGGCAACTGTGAAACAGGCGCCGATCGAAGACTGGATTAAACTGGCGATCCGCCGTCACAAGGCAACCGGTACATCGGCATTCTGGCTAGATGCAAACCGCGCCCATGACGCAGAGCTGATCAAATACGTCGAACCAGCCCTGAAAGACGCAGGTTTGGACATCCCAATCCTGTCCCCAGAAAAAGCGACCCGCTTCACTCTGGAAAACATGGTTGAGGGCAAAGACGTTGTCACCATCACCGGTAACGTTCTGCGCGACTACCTGACCGACCTGTTCCCAATTCTGGAACTGGGCACCTCGGCGAAAATGCTGTCGATCGTATCCCTGATGCAGGGCGGCGGTCTGTTCGAAACCGGCGCTGGCGGTTCGGCACCAAAGCACGTTCAGCAGCTGGTCGAAGAAAACCACCTACGTTGGGACAGCCTTGGCGAATTCTGCGCGCTGGGTGAATCGTTCAACTTCCTTGCTGACAAAGGCATGGCAAAGGCTGGCGTATTCGGCGACGCAATCGAAGACGCGACCCAAAAGGTTCTGCTGAATGGCAATTCGCCTGAACGCAAAGTCGGCCAGAACGACAACCGTACCTCGCACTACTGGTTCGCACGTTACTGGGCAGAGGCACTGGCAGCACAAGATAAAGACGCTGATCTGGCGGCTCACTTTGCGCCAATCGCCAAAGACCTGGCTGACAAACAAGACACCATTCTGGCCGAACTGGCCGCTGGCGAAGGCAAACCAGTTGATCTGGGCGGCTACTACCACGCGGACCCAGCCAAGGTTGCAGCAGTGATGCGCCCATCGGCCACGCTGAACGCTATCATCGGCTAATCAGTCTGATATTGAATGAATTCGGGCGGGGACTTTCCCCGCCCTTTTTCGTATGGTGACACATGGCACAACCGAACCCTGACTTAGATTTCTATTTCGACAAAACCGGCCCATGGCAGGACATCCATCGCCGTTTGCGCGGCATGGCATTGGAATTGGACGTCACCGAAGAAAAAAAATGGTGGCAGCCGTGCTATGCCGTGGATGGCAAAAACACCTTCATCATCAGCGCGTTCAAAGATTTCGCTACTGTGAATTTTTTCAAAGGGATCATCATGGATGACCCCAACGGGCTGTTGGTCAAACAGGGTGAAAACGGGCACGCGGGCCGCGTAGTGAAACTGTCATCGATGGATGATCTGGATGCGAACGCCGACGCCATCGCCGCCCTGATGGCCGAAGCTGTGCGTGTCGAACGCGCCGCCATCCCCCTGCCCCCCGCGCCCGAACGCGACATGCCCGACGAACTGGCCCAAGCTTTGGACGCAGACCCCGAATTGGCCGAAGCGTTCCACGCCCTAACCCCGGGCCGTCAGCGCAGCTGGTTCCTGCACGTCGCAGGCGCGAAACAGGTGCAGACCCGTTTCAACCGCATCGAAAAGGCCCGCCCAGCCATTATCGCGGGCAAAGGCCTGAACGAACGTTAGGCCATTGCCTTTTGCAGACGGTTTAACATGGCGCGCACGATCAATTTGTGCGCGGGTGCGACGGGGATCATGTACAAACGCCCAAACGCGTTATGCGTCCGCACCGAAGACGTGATTGTCAGGCGGCGATCCTGCACGGAAATGCAGGTCATCACATCCAAATGCCGATCCCGTTCCGTCAGCAACATAACCTGATCGTCGATGTATTCGACCAGAAAGAAATCAAGCTTTTCACCCACCTGAACCTGTTCGACCGCGCGCCGTTCAAACCCGCCGATCTGTTTCACACCGAACAGTGCGGAAACCTTATCGCGGATCAAAAACGCGGTTTTCAAAAAAGGCAGCGGTTTTGCCATCATCAAATTCCACGCCTCTAGCGGCGTGATATCGCGCGGCAGATCAACGGACTGCGGACAATAGAATGAAAGTTCGGATTGAGGGGCAAGGATACGGGCATTTGACCCGTCCACTGGGAAACTGCTGTACATAACAACCACCTTTATTTTGCGTGGTCACCATGTGCCTTTGCAACCCTCGGATGCAAGCAAAATCGGGGGACGCAATCCGCCCCCCGACAGGTGTTTTACTGCAGAGCTTCGTCGGTGATCGCATGGGTCCATGCGCCGACAGGCTCCATCGTGATGACGGGGTCCGAACCGCCCGCCAGCAGCGTGGCAACGGTGCGTTCATAGTCCGCAATATCCAGCGCACCGTCCGACCCCGCGGTCAGTTTGGCAACTTCGCCCATCATATAGATCTGATGTTCTTCGGTCTGGGCGCCGGTTTCGTCGTAATCCAGAACGATCATGGCCGCTTCTTCTGGGTTTTCTTCTGCCCATTTCCAACCTGCCATCGATGCGCGGACAAAACGGACCATTTTATCGGAGAACTCTGGATCAGCCAGATTTTCCTCTAGCACGTATAGGCCATCCTCTAGGGTGGATACGCCTTCGTCTTCGTATTTAAAGGTGACCAGTTCATCAGGGGACACGCCTGCCTCTAGCACCTGACCGAATTCGTTATAGGTCATGGTCGAAATGCATTCGGCCTGACGCTGCAACAGCGGATCAACGTTAAATCCCTGTTTCAAAACGGTAATACCGTCTTCGCCGCCAGCGGTGGAAATGCCTTCTTGGCTCATCCATGACAGGAACGGATATTCGTTGCCAAAGAACCAAACGCCGATGGTTTTACCAACGAAATCGGCGGGGCCGGTAATTCCGCTGTCTTTCCAGCAGGTCAGCATCAGGCCCGACGATTTATACGGCTGCGCGATGTTCACGATCGGCAGGCCTTTTTCACGGGCCGCCAGCGCCGATGGCAGCCAATCGACCATCACGTCAGCGCCGCCGCCAGCCAGTACTTGACCCGGTGCAATGTCAGGGCCGCCCGCTAGGATCGTTACGTTCAGATCTTCGGCTTCGTACAGGCCCTGATCCAGCGCGACATAGTAGCCCGCGAACTGCGCTTGGGTCACCCATTTCAATTGCAGGGTCAGATCATCCGCCGCAAAGGCCGAGGTCGCCGTTGTCAGCGCCGCAGCAGCGGCCATCATGTATGTTTTCATTGGTATCTCCTTGTTGGTAATTATTTTCGTTGACTGGGGTGCCAAAAGGTCAGCCCCTTTTCGATGGTTGCGATTAGCCCGTAAAATAGGCTGCCCGCGATGGCAGCGACGACGATCTCGGCCCAGACCATGTCCAGCGCCAATTGCCCGACCGAGGTCGAAATTCGAAAACCCATGCCGCGCACGGGCGATCCGAAAAATTCGGCAACGATGGCACCAATCAACGCCAAAGTCGTCGCGATTTTCAGACCATTAAACATAAACGGCAGCGCGGCAGGCAGGCGCAGTTTGAACAGCGTTTGCATGTACGTCGCGCCATAGGTCCGCATCAGATCGCGCTGCATGACGGACGTGTCGCGCAGCCCTGCGACCGTGTTCACCAGCATCGGGAAAAACACCATGACCACGACCACCGCCGCCTTTGATTGCCAATCAAACCCGAACCACATCACCAAAACCGGCGCGGTGCCGACAATGGGCAGAGCCGCCACGAAATTCCCAACAGGCAGCAATCCACGGCGCAGGAAATCATACCGATCCACGATCACAGCCACGACAACAGCCGAAGCACAGCCGATGATATATCCCGACAGCGCGCCCTTTAGGAATGTCTGGACGAAATCGCCCCATAGGACATCCGTTGTGCTGGTCAGGGTCGCCCAGATGACCGATGGTGCGGGCAGGATAACGGCGGAAATGTCATAGCCGCGCACCAGTATTTCCCAGATTGCCAACAGGGTGACGCCGAAAATGACGGGCACAGCGAACCGTGCGGCGGCGGTATTGGCGCCTTTTGACCGTGCGATCATCACATTCAGGCCCCAGCCCGCCGCCCATACGATCAGCGCATAAATCAGGGTCATTGTAGCACCCCCATGCGTTTCAACGTGCGGGTTTCGATCCAGCTAATGATCGCGACCAGAACCGCCGCCAATGCCGCTGCAAAGAACAGCGCCGCCCAGATTTGATCGGTCTGCCCATAGTACGACCCGCCCAACATCCGCGCGCCCAATCCGCCGCGCTGCACAGGCAATTCGCCCACAATCGCGCCCACCAAAGACGCCGCGATCCCGACCTTTAGCGATGTGAACAGATACGGCACGGACGACGGCAGACGCAGCTTCCAGAACGCGTCGGATTTACTGGCGTTATAGGTGCGCAGCAGATCGGTTTGCATGGCGTCAGGGCTGCGCAATCCTTTGACCATGCCGACAACGACAGGAAAGAATGACAGATAGGCGCTGATCACGGCCTTTGGGATCAGGCCCTGCACACCGATAGAATACAGCACCACGATGATCATCGGGGCCAGCGCAACAATCGGAATGGTCTGGCTGACAATCGCCCACGGCATCACCGACATATCCATCGTCCGGCTATGCACGATCCCAATGGCCAGCAATACGCCCAGACCCGACCCGATCAGGAAACCGACGACCGTCGCGCCCAAGGTGACGCCGCCATGATAGATCAGAGACCTGTTCGACAGGCTGCCCGATTTCACGATCCCGCGGCGGCCATGGACCTCTTCGTTCCACGTGCTGTCCCAGAGTTCGACCGCGACCTGATGCGGTGCGGGTAGACGCGCGCGATCCACGGACCAGCTACCGCCCAAAGTGTCCAAGTTCTGAGCCATCAGCGCGAAACGCCCGACCTGTGCCCGATCGCGGGCATTATCGGGGGTCACAACCGCCCCTGCCCGTTCTGCCGCCGTCAGCGTTTCCTGCACGTTCATTGGAATGCAGGCCACGTACCAAAGGGCAAAGATCGCGCATACGACGGTTATAATGGGAACAATCCGCTGTTTCATGCCGCGCCCTTTTCCTGCGAACGCGCACGGACAAATGCCCGCCCATTTACAATCGTGGCGATGAACCAAATTGCTGCGGGCAGCCATTGCTGCGACATGGCCCAATATAAACACAACCCAACTGACAGTACGGCAGCGACAAGGCTCCATGTTGGAGTGTTCCGTGGATATCGGGCGCGCCTTTCCGCGTTCTTTGCCTCTTTGCGGGTCGCTTGTTGCGCAAAACGGATGGCTGGATCGTTAGTCATCTACATGCCCCGCACGCAGGCCTTCGCGGACGCGATGGGCGATTTCGATGAATTCGGCGCTGTCACGGATGTTCAACGGCCGTTCGCGCGGCAGGGTCGATTCAATCACATCCGTGATCCGCCCAGGGCGCGGCGACATGACCACGATTTTGGTCGATAGATACACGGCCTCTGGGATGGAATGGGTGACAAAGCCGATGGTTTTGCCTGTGCGATCCCACAGCTTCAGCAGCTCTTCGTTCAGTTTGTCGCGCACGATTTCATCCAACGCGCCAAAGGGTTCATCCATCAGCAGGATATCCGCATCAAACGACAGCGCCCGCGCGATTGATGCGCGTTGCTGCATCCCGCCCGACAATTGCCACGGGAATTTCTTTTCAAACCCCGACAAATCCACCAGATCCAGCGTTTTTGCGACGCGTTTGGATTGTTCGTCTTTGCTGAATCCCATGATTTCCAGCGGCAGGCGAATGTTGCCGCCAATGGTACGCCACGGGTACAGACCAGCGGCCTGAAACACGTACCCATAGGCACGGGATTTTCGGGCCTCGTCCGGCGTCATGCCATTCACGGTCAGCGTGCCGCCTGTGGGCGTTTCCAGCCCCGCGATACACCGCAAAAACGTGGTTTTGCCGCAGCCAGACGGGCCGATGAACGACACAAAATCGCCCTTGTCGATGGTCAGGTTCACATCGCGCAACGCCTGCACCGGACCATCGTTGGTCTGGAACGTCAGATCGAGCCCTTGGGCCTGTATGACCGTCATTTACACACCCGTCGCAGGAATGCCCGACCGCTGAACGGGACGCGGCGAAGTCAATTCTTTCCACGTCGACAGCGCCTTGTTCACGGCTGTATTGGGTTCGCGTTTGACAAATTTACCATGGCCTTCTTGGGTACGGATTTCACCATCGTAAACCGCGACTTGCCCGCGTGTCAGGGTGAACCGCGGCAGGCCTTTGACCTTGTGACCTTCGAACACGTTGTAATCGATGGCCGACTGTTGGATCGCCGCCGAAATGGTTTTTTCCTTGTTCGGGTCCAGCACGACCAGATCGGCATCAGCGCCCACCAGAACCGCGCCTTTGCGTGGGTAGCAATTCAAAATTTTCGCGATATTGGTTGAGGTTACGGCGACAAATTCATTCGGCGTAAGGCGCCCTGTCTCCACGCCATGCGTCCATAGCATCGGCATACGATCCTCTAGCCCGCCTGTACCGTTAGGGATTTTCGTGAAATCACCGACACCATATCGTTTCTGATCCGTGGTGAACGCGCAGTGGTCAGTTGCCACGACCGACAATGACCCCGACATCAAACCCGCCCACAGGCTGTCCTGATGTTTTTTGTTGCGGAACGGCGGAGACATGACGCGCCGCGCGGCATGATCCCAATCTGCGTTGAAATATTCGGTTTCGTCCAGCGTCAGGTGCTGGATCAGCGGTTCGCCCCAGACGCGTTTGCCGTTTTGGCGGGCACGGCGGATCGCCTCGTGCGCCTCTTCGCAGGATGTGTGAACCACATACAAAGGCACGCCAGCCATGTCGGCGATCATGATCGCGCGGTTGGTGGCCTCGCCTTCGACTTGGGACGGACGGGAATAGGCGTGCGCTTCGGGGCCTGTGTTTCCTTCGGCCAGCAGTTTGGCGGACAGTTCGGCAACCACATCGCCGTTTTCTGCGTGCACCATCGCGATGCCGCCCAATTCAGCCAGACGTTGGAACGACGCGTACATTTCATCGTCGTTCACCATCAACGCGCCTTTGTAGGCCATGAAATGTTTGAACGTGTTGATCCCGCGGTCGCGGACCACGGATTCCATTTCGTTGAACACCTGTTCACCCCACCACGTCACTGCCATGTGAAACGAATAATCACAGTTGGCGCGGGTGGATTTGTTGTCCCACATCTGCAGCGCGTCATGCAGGCCCTGACCGGGGCTGGGAAGCGCGAAATCAACGACCATCGTGGTGCCGCCCGCCAGCGCCGCGCGGGTGCCAGATTCAAAATCATCCGCCGAATAGGTGCCCATAAACGGCATTTCCAAATGGGTGTGCGGATCAATACCGCCCGGCATGACGTAACAGCCCGTCGCATCCAGCGTTTCATCGCCCGACAGGTTCGGCCCGATTTCGGTGATCACGCCATTTTCGACCAGAACGTCGGCTTTGTAGGTCAGGTCAGCGGTTACAACTGTGCCGCCTTTGATCACGGTGGTCATAGCGTGGGCTCCTTTGGGGTATTTGAAATAGAAAAAGCCGCCCGCGCTGACATGTGGCCAGACGCGTGAGCGGCTAAAATTTTGATCGGTTGGATTGGGCCGGTTAGCCCAATTCGCCGGTGATGTACTGGGCGCGACCGAAACCAAAGCTCCAGTCCGCTTGCGTGTTTTCGAACAGCGCGATCATCAGGTTTTTGGGGTCCAGCCCCGTCGCAGCCTGAAGTTTCGACGCTAGAATGTCGTAGAATTTGTGTTTCTGTTCCTCGGGCCGCGTGCTGGTAAAGATATGCACCAGAACCGCGCTGTCGTCCCGTTCGAACCCCAGCCCCGTGTCCTGCAAGATCATGTGGCCTTTCTTGTGCTCGTTCACGATCTGATAGCGGTCGCGCTGCGGCACACCAAAGGCTTCGACGACGGCTTCGTGGGCTGTGTCCAGAAACAGTTGCAGCTCTTCGTCGTTGCGGCTGCCTTCGGTGATGTGAAAGTTCAATAGCGGCATAATTTTGCCCCCCATAATCATTTGCGTCTTGCGCAATCAGGCCGGATGCCTGCTGCACAATTGCAATATAGGGTGCTGCATTTTCGAAACGTAGGCGCAAAAATGCAAAACAACTTTGCATTGGGCCCTGACGTTCCGAACATGACATATGCGTCTTAACCTTCGACAATCTGGGCACTTTCCAAAACGGCATGCAGCAGAACATCGGTGCCTGCTTTGGCCCAGTCCTGACTGATCTCTTCGGCCTCGTTATGGGACAGACCATCAACGCAGGGGCACATAACCATGGTCGCGGGCGCGACTTTGGCCGCCCAACAGGCGTCATGGCCCGCGCCTGAAATCAGGTTCATATGACTATAGCCCAACCGTTCGGCCGCGTTGCGCACGTTGGTGACCAATTCGGGGGTAAAGGTGACAGGATCGAAATGACCCACCGCTTCGACCGAACAGCCGACACCGATTTCGGCGCAGATGTCGGCGGCGCGCGTTTCAATCTCGGCCCGCATACTGTCTAGTTTGTCCTGATTGGGCGACCGAATATCGACCGTGAACACCACAGTCCCCGGCAGCACGTTGCGCGAATTAGGGCTGAATTTCATCTGGCCGACCCCGCCCACCGCATCGGGGGCGTTTTTCATGGCGACTTCTTGGACCATTTCCATGATCCGCGCGGTGGCCAGACCTGCGTTCACCCGCAGAGGCATAGGGGTCGATCCTGTGTGCGCCTCTTTGCCTGTTAGGGTGAATTCCAACCACCATAGGCCCTGACAATGGGTGACTACGCCGATGTCTTTGCCCTCGGCCTCTAGGATCGGGCCCTGTTCGATGTGCAATTCGTAATAGGCGTGCATTTTGCGCGCGCCGACTTCTTCTTCGCCTTTCCAGCCGATGCGCACCAATTCGTCGCCAAACCGTTTGCCGTCCAGATCGGTGCGGTCATAGGCGTAATCCTGATCCAACACGCCCGCAAACACGCCCGAGGCCAACATCGCAGGGGCAAAACGCGCGCCTTCTTCGTTCGTCCAGTTGACGACCACGATGGGATGTTTGGTTTTGATATCCATGTCGTTCATGGTGCGCACGGCCTCTAACGCGCCAAGAACCCCCAGAACCCCGTCGTATTTGCCGCCCGTCGGCTGCGTATCCAGATGCGATCCGACATAAATCGGCAGTGCGTCAGGGTCTGTGCCCGCGCGGGTCATGAACATATTGCCCATGGTATCGACACCCATGGTCATGCCTGCGTCTTCGCACCATTTTTGGAACAATGCGCGGCCTTCGGCGTCTTCGTCCGTTAGGGTCTGGCGATTACATCCACCTGCAATGCCCGGCCCGATCTGGGCCATCTCCATCAGGCTTTCCCACAGCCGGTCTGAATTGACCGTTAAATTCGCGCTAAGGGCTGGCATAAATATCTCCTGTTCGGACGTGTCATTCAGTGTTTGACCAAAGGATCAAATAAACGCTACCGCACCCGCATCTGCGGTCAAAGAAATGCGCGTCATTTCGGTTTAATCGCCCATTGGGTCTGCAAACTGCGTCATTATTTAATCAGGTTGCACAAAAACTATGCGACCGCGCAACATTTTGTTTTCGCCCTACCCCAGCAAAGCACGCGGCATAGGACCCGATTTGGTTGCGACGCCAGCCCAAGAATGCCAAACACGGGCCCATCCAAAGCCCCAATTTTCGGACCCCACATGCAAGACAGCACCAAACTGACGCGCGCCAGCCGCGTTTCGCAAGAATTGAAAGAGGCGATCTTGCGCGGTGATTTCGAACCCGGGTCGAAAATCAACCTAGAAGAGGCGCGCCACATCTTTGACGTTTCGCTGTCCCCCATGCGCGAAGCCATGTCGCGATTGGTGAACGAAGGGCTGATTACGTTCGAGGATCAGCGCGGCTATCGCATCGCACCCGTATCAGCGGCGAACCTGATCGAAATCACGTCTCTGGTCGCATCGATTTCCACTTTGGCGGTGTCCCATGCGATGACCCACAGCGATCTGGAATGGGAAAGCAATATTTTGGCGGCCTTTCACAGGCTTAGACGATCAGCGGAACAAGACAAAAACGACTGGGACAACGCCTATCTGGCGTTTTTGGAAACTTTGGTTCAGGGCTGCAAGATGCCGACACTGATCGGGTTTTGGCGGATATTGAACAACCAGAATGACCGTTATCGCCGCATGGCCCGCAAGGCAGGTCTGCCACCCAGCGCATCCACCATCGACGCATGCAAAGCAATCGCTGATGCCGCCGTTTCAGGAAATACCGACCGAACGACCGCTCTGCTGCGCCAACAAATCGAAGTCGCAGGCGAACGCTTTCTAACCGCGCTTGACGGGGCGCTGAAATAATCGCCACAAAAACAGTCAACATGCACAAAATTTAATCGGCACTGTGAAAATAGTAGTGAAAACAACCGCGCCTCGCGCACGCGCGATAGATTAGAATCCAAACTGGGCGCACACAGGCGCCATGACCAACCGCCTTTCCATTGTCGTTGTTGAACCTGATCGCGACCGCGCCGAACTGATCGCCGCGAGCCTTGCGCATGCGGGCGACTACAACATTCATATTGTTGCCGAATCCAGCCGTCTGGCGCGCACCATCGCGGAATATAACCCCGATGTTGTGCTGATCGACGTGGCCAGCCCGTCCCGCGACGCGCTAGAGGAATTGGCATTAGCCTCTGGTCCGATGGATCGCCCCGTCGCGATGTTCGTCGATCAAAGCGACGATGGACTGACCAAAGCCGCGATCGAAGCAGGGCTAAGCGCTTATGTGGTCAACGGTCTGCGTGCGGATCGCCTGAAACCCGTTCTGGATGCCGCCATCACACGGTTCCACATGTTCCAAAACATGCGCAAAGAACTGGCCGCGACCAAAAAGGCGTTAGAAGAACGCAAGGTCATCGACCGCGCCAAAGGGATTTTGATGAAAGCCCGCGGTCTGGACGAAGATGCCGCCTATGCGTTGCTGCGCAAAACCGCGATGGACCAAGGAAGCAAGGTTGTTGATGTGGCCCAAGCACTGGTAACGGCTGCGGGGTTGCTGTCATGAATGGAATTGATCTGAACGTCGGCTTTATGGCTCTGGTCGACAGCGCGCCCATTATTGTCGCGCAGGAACTGGGTTTTGCAAAACAAGAAGGTTTAAACCTTTCACTGGAAAAAGCGCCATCATGGTCCACTTTGCGCGATATGCTGGCTCTTGGCCGGATCGAGGCCGCGCATATGCTGGCCCCTGTGCCCATTGCCACATCCATGGGGCTAAGCGGCGGTATCAAATTTGATGCGCTGTCCGTTTTATCGGTGAACGGCACTGTCATTGGTGTCTCTACCGACCTTGCCCAGCGTATGCGCGACAACGGATATCTGTTCGATTTCACCGATGCGGAAAATGCGGGGCGCGCTCTGATCGCGGCGGCCACAGGCAAATTGCGTCTGGGGGTTCCGTTCCCGTTTTCGATGCACGCCGAACTACTGTATTATTGGCTGAACGCGCTTGGCCTGCCTGCACCGCAATCGGTCGAAATCCATACCGTCCCGCCTGCCCTCATGGCCGAGGCTATCGCGAACGGCGAAATCGATGCGTTCTGCGTGGGCGAGCCATGGGGATCAATTGCCGTCGACAATGGCGTTGGCGAATTGTTGATCCCAGGCGCCGCCATCTGGGGCTTTGCCCCTGAAAAGGTGTTAGCCGCGCGTCATGATTGGGTCGAATCCGAACCCGAACTGTCCAAACGCCTGATACGTGCCGTGTGGCGTGCAGGCCGCTGGCTGGATCAACCTGAAAACCACATGACCGCGTCAGAAATCCTTGCGCGTCCAGAATATGTGAATGTCCCCGCAGACGTCATTGATCGCGCCTTATCTGGTCAAATCGTTATCAATGGCCGCGGCGAAGAACGGCATCGAGATGATTTTGTTGTGTTCCATCGTGGCGCAGCAGGGTTCCCATGGGCATCACAATGCGCATGGATCGCAACTCAATTGGCGTCGCGCCTGGGCCTGGACCGTAAATCCGCCGGATCCAGCACACGCATGATTTTCCGCAGCGACCTATATCGGTCGGCACTTGCCGCAGAAACGGCCGACCTACCTTCGGCATCGTCGAAAGTCGAAGGCCTGTTGGATAGCCGCACGCCTGTGTCATCGGAATCGGGCAAACTGTACCTAGAGCCCGGAGCGTTTTTCGATCGCCGCTTTTTTGACCCTGAAAAGGTCAGTTGATTAAAAAATAGGCACACGCCCAGATGCACTTGCCGCAAGGCAGCATTAACGACGGTTAACCAATCGACAGCGTCAAAAGTATAGGCCAACGTCGACTCAGGGTAGCAATGGCGCCACCCAACATTCGATTTCTCCCAGCGCTTAGGGAGATAGAGCAAAGCCGCTCGACCTGCTGCGAACCTCCTCCCTCGCAGTTTACGGTCAGCGGCTTTTTGCGTCTTAAAACCCCAAAAATGGGGCACAAACAAAGGAACGACAGGGACATGAAACGGCTATCTGCCATTCTTACAGCGACCACGCTGCTTACCACTCCGGCCTTTGCCGAAATGCTGGAACTGGAAAAAGACGAACTGACTTTCGGTTTTATTAAACTGACCGACATGGCCCCATTGGCCGTTGCATACGAACAAGGCTACTTCTTTGACGAAGGCCTGTTTGTCACACTGGAAGCCCAAGCAAACTGGAAAGTTCTGCTGGACGGCGTGATCGACGGCACATTGGACGGCGCGCACATGCTGGCAGGTCAGCCTCTGGCTGCGACCATCGGCTACGGTACCGAAGCCCACATCGTGACCCCATTTTCGATGGACCTGAACGGTAACGGCATCACCGTATCGAACGAAGTATGGGACATGATGCGCCCACACATCCCATCGATGGATGACGGTCGCCCACAGCACCCAATTTCGGCCGAAGCGCTGCAGCCTGTGATCGAACAGTTCAACGCTGACGGCAAACCGTTCAACATGGGCATGGTTTTCCCTGTGTCGACCCACAACTACGAACTGCGCTACTGGTTGGCGTCGGGCGGCATCAACCCAGGTTTCTATTCGCCAGAAGACGTAACCGGCCAGATCGCTGCTGACGTATTCCTGTCGGTGACCCCTCCTCCGCAAATGCCAGCAACGCTGGAAGCAGGCACCATCAACGGTTACTGCGTGGGTGAACCATGGAACCAGCAGGCCGTTATCAAAGGCATCGGCGTTCCTGTGATCACCGACTACGAAATCTGGAAAAACAACCCAGAGAAAGTATTCGGCCTGAACGCGTCGTTCGTCGAAGAAAACCCGAACACCACGCTGGCAGTGACCAAAGCGCTGATCCGCGCAGCGATGTGGCTGGATGAAAACGACAACGCAAACCGCGTTGAAGCTGTGAACATCCTGTCCAAGCCTGAATACGTAGGTGCAGACGCTGACGTTATCGACAACTCGATGACTGGTACGTTCGAATACGAACCAGGCGACGTTCGTGACGTTCCTGATTTCAACGTGTTCTTCCGTTACTATGCGAACTACCCATACTATTCGGACGCTGTTTGGTACCTGACCCAGATGCGCCGTTGGGGCCAGATCGCCGAAGATCAGCCTGATAGCTGGTACGACGAAGTCGCACAGTCGGTTTACAAGCCAGAAATCTACCTAGAAGCCGCCCGCATGTTGGTGGACGAAGGTCTGGCAAACGAAGCTGATTTCCCATGGGACAGCGACGGTTACCGTGAACCGACCCCTGCAGCCGACATCATCGATGGTGTTCCATACGACGGCCGCACCCCGAACGCTTACATCGACAGCCTGTCCATTGGTCTAAAGACCGGCCAGACCGTCGTTGGCAACGAAATCCAAGGTTAATCAAACACTTGCTGGGCGACCCTCGGGTCGCCCACATCAGCCCCTCTGAGGATCGCCATGACCACCGCTGACACCAATTTCCAGAAAGACGCCGAACGCGAAGCCCGCCGCGCCCGTCTATTCACTCGCATCAACAAAGCCGACGCATGGTTCACCGTGTTGGGTCTGGCTTGGATCACTCCTCTGCTAAAGGCCGCATTGGGCGACAACCCACGCGCCCAGATGAAAGAAGTCTGGCGCCTCTTGGGTGTTCCTGTGCTGGCAATCCTATGTTTTATCGCGCTGTGGGGCTTTCTAGCACCCAAAGTGCAAACGTCCTTGGGTGCGATCCCCGGTCCGGCTCAGGTCTGGTCCAGCGCGGTTGATCTGCATCAGGACGCCATGGAAAAGGCCGAAAAAGAGGCCGTATTCTATGAACGCGTTGAACAACGCAACGAACGCCTGATCGAAGCAGGCCGCGCGGACGAGGTCAAAGAAATGACCTACACCGGCGCGCCATCCTATTACGACCAGATCGGCACTTCGATCCGCACCGTGTTCTTTGGCTTTATCATCGCCGCTGCGGTTGCGATCCCGCTGGGTATCGTCGCTGGCCTGTCGCCAATTGCGAACGCTGCGATCAACCCGCTGGTTCAAATCTTTAAACCTGTGTCGCCTCTGGCTTGGCTGCCGATCGTGACGATGATCATTTCGGCAACCGTTCAAAACGACGGCCTGTTCGCCAAATCGTTCCTTGTGTCCGCGATCACCGTGACCCTGTGTTCGCTATGGCCAACCCTGATCAACACCGCACTGGGCGTTGCGTCCATCGACAAAGATCTGGTGTCCGTATCCAAGGTTCTGAAAATGTCGACCTGGAAAAAGATCACCAAACTGGTTCTGCCTTCGGCGCTGCCACTGATCTTTACCGGTCTGCGTCTGTCGCTGGGTGTGGGCTGGATGGTTCTGATCGCAGCAGAGATGCTGGCGCAAAACCCTGGTCTGGGCAAATTCGTCTGGGATGAATTCCAGAACGGTTCCTCCCAATCGCTGGCACGCATCATGGTTGCTGTGTTCACCATCGGTATCATCGGCTTCCTGCTGGACCGTGTGATGTACGCCATCCAATCCTTCTTCACTTTCTCTGCAAACCGGTAATCGCACATGGCTATTCTGAGTTTCAAAGACGTCAACAAAGGTTTCGGTGAGGGCACAGCCCGCACCGAGGTCCTGAAAAACATCAACGTCGACATCGAAGAAGGCGAATTCATCGCGATCCTCGGCTTCTCCGGCACTGGTAAATCGACCCTGATGAACCTGATCGCTGGTCTGGAAATGCCAGACACCGGTTCGGTCACATTCAAAGGCGCGCCAATCACCGGCCCTGGCCCTGAACGCGGTCTGATTTTCCAAAGCTATTCGTTGATGCCGTGGCTGACGGTCAAAGGAAACATCATGGTCGCTATCGACTCTGTGTTCCCTAAATTGTCGGCCAAAGAAAAAGACGAAAAAGCAGACCACTACATCAAAATGGTTGGCCTGTCGCACGCCGCTGGCCGTCGCCCTGCCGAACTGTCGGGCGGCATGCGCCAACGTGTTTCGGTGGCCCGCGCATTGGCAATGTCGCCTGAAATGCTGCTGCTGGACGAACCTTTGTCCGCGCTAGACGCATTGACCCGCGCAAATCTGGCAGACGAAATCCTGCAGATTTGGGAACAGGACAAAAAGACCTGTATCCTGATCACCAACGACGTGGACGAAGCCATCCTACTGGCCGACCGCATCATCCCGCTGAACCCTGATGGCACGCTGGGCGACCCTGTCACTGTCACCATCCCGCGCCCTCGTGACCGTATGGCGATGAACACCGACGAAGGGTTCCACAAACTGCGCGCGCAGGTGACCAACTACCTGATGGACGTTGGCGTTCAGGCCAAAGTCGAAGAAACCCGCAAACTGCCCGAAGTCACCCCGATCCACGGCATTCCTGCAGCGGTCGCCGCCGCCCAAGAAGGCCTGATCGAAGAACGTTTCCTAGACTTCAGCCAGTTGCACAAAATCTATCCAACGCCCAAAGGTCCATTGACCGTGGTCGAAGATTTCAACCTAAAGGTCAATCGCGGCGAATTCATCAGCCTGATCGGTCACTCTGGCTGTGGTAAATCCACGGTTCTGACCATGGCTGCGGGCCTGAACCCGATTTCCAAAGGCGCGATCAAACTGGACGGCCGCCACGTCGAAGGCGCAGACCCAGAACGCGCTGTGGTGTTCCAATCGCCAAACCTGTTCCCTTGGCTATCAGCCAAAGAAAACGTGTCGATTGGCGTAGACAAAGTGTACCCCAAAGCGTCGCAGGCCGAACGTCAGGACGTTGTGGAATACTATCTGGAACGTGTGGGTCTGGCCGATGCAATGGACCGCCCTGCCCATTCGATGTCGAACGGTATGAAACAGCGCGTCGGCATCGCCCGTGCATTTGCCCTATCGCCAAAACTGCTGCTGCTGGATGAACCATTCGGCATGTTGGACAGTCTGACCCGCTGGGAATTGCAAGAGGTGCTGATGGAAGTCTGGTCGCGTACCAAAGTGACCGCAATCTGCGTCACCCACGACGTGGACGAAGCCATCCTGCTGGCGGACCGCGTTGTGATGATGACCAACGGCCCTCAGGCCACGATCGGCAAAATCACTGACGTGAACCTGCCGCGCCCACGCACCCGCAAGGCGCTGCTGGAACACCCCGATTACTACCACTACCGCCAAGAAGTTCTGGATTTCCTAGAGGAATACGAACACGGCGCAAAACCCAAACCGAAACCTACCAAAGCCATCGCAGCGGAGTAATTCAAATGGAAGATCGCCAGATAGACCTCGTTCAATCCAGCTTTGCCAAGGTAGTTCCGATTGCAGATACCGCAGCTGAACTATTCTACGCACGCCTGTTCGAAATCGCACCACAGGTGCAGCCGATGTTCAAAGGCGACATGGCGGACCAAGGTAAGAAACTGATGACGACCTTAGGCGTTGTTGTGAACAGCCTGCGCGATCTTCCGAAAATCGTTCCCGTTGCGCAGCAATTGGCCATCAAACACGTCGATTACGGCGTGACGGCCGAACACTATGCACCTGTCGGTCAGGCCCTTTTGGACACATTGGAAAAAGGTCTGGGCGACGGTTTCACACCCGAGACGAAAGACGCTTGGGTCACCGCATACACAACATTGTCAGGCGTAATGATCGACGCTGCATACCCTACAGAGGAAGCTGCACAATGACACAGAAGCTCGTTGTTATCGGGGCCGGTATGGCCTCGGGGCGGATGCTCGAAAAATTGTTCGATGCTAATGCCGATTTCGAAGTCACCTTGTTCAACGCAGAACCACGCGGCAACTACAACCGTTTGATGTTGTCGCCCGTTCTATCCGGCGAAAAAACATACGAAGAAATCGTTACCCACGATGACGAATGGTACGCTGAACACAACGTCAACTGCCGCTTTGGCGAAAAGGTCGTATCGATCGACCGCGAACGCAAAGTTGTCGTCGGCGAAAAAGGCGAAGTTGCCTATGACAAACTCGTCATCGGCACAGGTTCTAACCCGTTCATCATTCCTCTGCCCGGTCACGATCTAGAGGGCGTAATCCCCTACCGTGATCTGGAAGACACCCAAGAGATGATGGATCTGGGCAACAAACCAGACGCCAAAGCCGTGGTTATCGGCGGCGGTCTGCTGGGCCTAGAGGCCGCAGCAGGCATGGCAGCCCGCGGTGTGGACGTTACTGTGATCCACATCATGGGCCACCTGATGGAACGTCAGCTGGACGAAGCCGCAGGTTACCTGCTGCGCAAATCGCTGACCGAAAAGGGTATCAAGGTCATGTGCCAAGCGAACTCGAAAGAGATCCTGGCAGATGAGAACGGACGGGCGCGCGCGCTGCTATTGGATGATGGGACCGAAATCCCTTGCGACCTTCTTGTGATGGCGGTCGGCATCCGTCCGAACATCAAACTGGCGGCTGACGCAGGTATGGCAGTGGGCAAAGGTGTCCATGTTGACGACCAGATGGTCACCAGCGACGAAAACATTCTGGCCTTGGGTGAATGCGTTGAACATAACGGCGCGATCTTTGGTCTGGTTGCCCCGCTGTATGATCAAGCCAAAGTTCTGGCGAACACCCTGATGGGCGTCAAAGATACCTTTGTTAACAAAGAAGTATCGACCAAACTGAAAGTCACGGGTTGCGACCTGTTCAGCGCGGGCGACTTTGCCGAAGGCGAAGACCGCGAAGACATCGTATTCCGTGACCCTGCCCGCGGCGTTTACAAACGTCTGATCCTTCAGGGCAGCAAAGTCATTGGCGCTGTGATGTACGGCGACACCGCTGATGGGGCTTGGTTCTATAGCCACATCAAAGACGGCACCGACGTCACCGAAATGCGTGACACTCTAATCTTTGGACCGGCGTATCAGGGTGGCGGAGCCGCAGACCCTTTAGCAGCCGTTGCAGCCTTACCGGATGACGCGGAGATCTGTGGTTGCAACGGGGTATGCAAAGGTCAAATCGTTCAGGCCATCAACAATGGCGCCAGCACACTGGACGATATCCGCGCGACGACCAAAGCATCTGCTTCCTGCGGGACCTGTTCGGGTCTTGTAGAACAAGTTCTGGCATCGACCTTGGGCGACGATTTCGTCATCCCTGCCGCTGCCACCATGTGCAAATGTACCGATCACACCCACGAAGACGTGCGCCGTCTGATCAAATCGCAGGAACTGAAATCCATGCCGGCTGTTATGCAGGAACTGGCTTGGAAAACTCCAGAAGGCTGCCACGTTTGCCGCCCTGCGTTGAACTATTACCTGCTGGCTGATTGGCCACTGGAATACAAAGACGACCCACAGTCGCGTTTCATCAACGAACGCAAACACGCCAACATCCAAAAAGACGGCACCTTTTCGGTCGTGCCACGTATGTTCGGCGGCATGACCACGCCGGACGAACTGCGTGCGATTGCGGATGTGGCGGAAAAATACGCGATCCCGACCCTGCACGTCACGGGCGGTCAGCGTATCGACCTTTTGGGCGCCAAAGGCGAAGACCTGCCCGCAATCTGGGCCGATCTAAACGCCGCAGGCATGGTATCGGGTCACGCCTATTCCAAAGGTCTGCGTACCGTCAAAACCTGCGTCGGCAAAGACCACTGCCGTTTCGGCACTCAGGACTCGACCGGTTTGGGTATCAAACTGGAAAAAGCTCTGTGGGGGTCGTGGACACCGCACAAGGTCAAACTGGCCGTCACCGGTTGCCCACGCAACTGCGCCGAAGCCACCTGTAAAGATATCGGCGTTGTATGCGTCGACTCTGGCTACGAAGTCAGCATCGCAGGTGCCGCGGGTATGGACGTGAAAGAAACCGAATTCCTGCACAAGGCAACCTCGGAAGAGGAAGTTCTGGAATACGTTCAGGCGGTTATGCAGCTATATCGCGAAAACGCGAAATATCTGGACCGCATCTACAAATGGGTTGCCAAGGTTGGTCTGGATTGGGTCACCGAACAGGTCACGGACGAGGCAAACCGCAAGGCCCTGAACGAACGGTTCGCGATTTCGCAAAGCGTCTACCAATTTGACCCATGGGCAGAGCACGTCGAGAAAGAAAAAGCGCGCTACGCCCCTATCGCCAACCTCGCAATGGAGGCAGCAGAATGAGCAACTGGATCGATATCGGTGAACTGAACGACATCCCGCGCCAAGGCGCGCGGGTTGTCAAAACCCAGTCGGGCTGCGTTGCGGTATTCCGCACCATGGACGACGACGTTTTCGCGTTAGAGGATCGCTGCCCGCATAAAAACGGCCCGCTGTCCGAAGGCATCGTTCACGGCAACAAAGTCACCTGCCCGCTGCACAACTGGGTGTTCGACATGAACACAGGCGAAGCTCAAGGCAACGACAGCGGAACCGTTCCAACCTACCCAGCCAAGGTCGAAAACGGCCGCATCATGCTGGACATCGAACTCATCATGGCACGGAGCGCTGCATAATGACGAACGACCCTGTAAAAACGGTGCGGACCACGTGTGCCTATTGCGGGGTCGGTTGCGGCGTCATCGCGACGCCTGACGGCAACGGTGGTGTGACGGTCAAAGGCGACCCGCACCACCCCGCCAACCTTGGCCGTCTGTGTTCCAAAGGATCGCAACTGGGCCAGACCGTTTCGACCGAAGGCCGCCTGTTGGCGCCAACCGTGAACGGTCAGGAAACCGATTGGGACAGCGCATTGTCGCTGGTCGCCGAACGGTTCAAATCCACGTTCGAACAGCACGGCCCCGATAGCGTTGCGCTATATGTGTCAGGCCAGTTGCTGACCGAAGATTACTATGTCGCCAACAAACTGATCAAAGGTTACATGGGCACCGCGAATATCGACACGAATTCGCGTCTGTGCATGGCCTCTACCGTTGCGGGGCATAAACGCGCCTTTGGCACAGATACTGTGCCGGGCAACTACACCGATTTGGAACAGGCCGATCTGATCGTTCTGGTCGGGTCCAATCTGGCATGGTGTCACCCAGTTCTATACCAACGCATTTCGGCGGCCAAAGACGCCAACCCGAACATGCGTATTATCAACGTTGACCCGCGCCGTACTGCCACCAGCGATCTGGCCGATCTGCATCTGTCGATTGCGCCTGGGTCTGATGTTGCCCTGTTTAACCGCCTGCTGGTCGAAATCGTTGACCGCGGTCTGGTCGATGCAGACTACGTCGCGCAGCATGTGAATGGTTTTGACGACGCGGTCGCCGCGGCCCGTGCGGATGTGACCGACACGCTGGATATTTGCGACGCGGACCTGCTGGCGTTTCTGGACATGTGGTGTTCGACTGAAAAAGTCGTCACCGTATTCAGCCAAGGCGTCAACCAATCCTCCTCTGGCGCGGACAAAGTCAACGCGATCATCAACTGTCACCTTGCCACAGCCCGCATTGGCCGCACCGGCATGGGCCCGTTCTCCGTGACTGGTCAGCCGAATGCGATGGGCGGCCGCGAAGTCGGCGGTCTGGCGAACATGCTGGCCTGCCATTTGGACATCGAAAACGCCGAACATCGCAACGCTGTGCGCACGTTCTGGGACAGCCCGACGATGCCAACTCAAGCAGGCAAAAAGGCCGTCAATATGTTCGACGCCGTCGCAGATGGCACGATCAAAGCGATCTGGATCATGTGCACCAACCCAGTTGTGTCAATGCCAGAGGCGGACAAAGTCCGTCAGGCCCTATTGGATTGTGATTTCGTGGTCGTGTCGGAAATGTTCGGCACCACCGATACCGCGAAATGCGCCGATGTTTTGCTACCCGCCACAGGTTGGGGCGAAAAGGACGGCACGGTCACCAATTCGGACCGCACCATCAGCCGCCAGCGTCCGTTCCTGCCCAAACCAGGCATGGCCCGTCACGACTGGGATATCATGGCTGACGTTGGCCGCCGCATGGGCTGGGGTGATGCGTTCGATTACGCCACACCCGAAGACGTGTTCCGCGAATATGCCGCCCTATCGGGGATCGCGACGAAATTCGAACGCGATTTCGACATCTCTGACTGGACCGAAGATTACAACGCCATGTTCCCCCGCCGCTGGGGCACCGAACGTTTCTTTGAAAACGGCGGTTTCTATCACGCTGATAAAAAGGCAAAAATGCTGCCTTTGAAATCGCGCGCACCGAAATCCGCGATCACCACCGATCGTCCATTCCGCCTGAACACAGGCCGCGTGCGCGACCATTGGCACACAATGACCCGCACCGCCCGCAGCCCGCGTTTATCGCAACATTTGGCCGAACCGTTTGTTGAAATCCACCCCGATACCGCCAGCCGTTTAGGCATCAAACCCGCGCATCTGGTTCAGCTGACTTCGGATCATGGCACCGCGATTGTCCGCGCATTGGTCACCGACCGTGTTCGCCGCCGCGAGGTGTTCGTACCGATCCACTGGACAGGCGAAACCGCCCCGACAGGGCGCGTGGACGCATTGGTTACGGGCTATGTTGACCCCGTTTCGGGCCAACCAGAAAGCAAAGCATCGACCGTCGCGGTCGCCCCTTTTGACCCTGAATTCTACGCCTTTGCGGTGTCGGCGCAGGAAATCACACCCGATAGCACCTATTGGGCCAAAGCGCGCGTCGATAACGGATGGCGAATGGAACTGGCTGGCACTGCGCCAACCGATTGGGACACCTACGCCAAATCGCTGTTCGGCGACGGCGAAACCGTATCTGTTATAGACCCTGCCCGCGGCATCGCCCGTGTGGCCGTCGTCAAAGACGGCCAGCTGATCGGCGCGATTTTCGCGGGCCGCGAACCTGTGGCCGTGTCGCGCGACCATTTGGCGGGCCTTTTGGGCGGCGATTATGCTGATGTTCTGGCGGGCCGCCCTGGCGGGGATCGCCCTGATCCCGGTCCGATTGTGTGCTCTTGTTTCTCGGTTGGGGTGAATTCCATCCTGCACGCTATTGAAGCAGACGGGCTGATGACTGTAGACGCTATTGGCGCTGCACTTTCTGCGGGAACGAACTGTGGTTCGTGTAAACCTGAACTGGCGGCGCTGATTGCGAAATGCACCGTCAAAGAGGCCGCTGAATGAAAACCGCTCTTGCCCCATACGTCCGCATTTTAGGACGTGGGGCCAACCTGTCCCGTTCCATGACGCTAGAGGAATCCCAAGAGGCGATGGAAATCGTCTTGCGCGGAGAAGCAGCCCCCGAAGCCATCGGCGCGATGCTGATGCTGATGCGGATGAAAGGCGAAGAGGCACAGGAAATCGCAGGTTTCGTACGTGCCGCACGCGTCGTGGCCCCTGCGGTCGGTGATGTCGCGCTGGATTGGCCGTCATATGCCGCTGGCCGCACGCGCGGATTGCCGTGGTTCTTGCTGTCGGCGAAATTGGTTGCCTCGGCGGGGTATCCTGTTTTGATGCACGGCTGGAATAGCCACCAAAACCCCGTAGCATCCGTGCGCGGTGCGTTGGACGGCATCGGCATCCCGACGCTGGCATCGGCCACGTTCGACACATTGGACGGCAACATCGGTTACCTGCCGCTGGAAACGCTGTCGCCGATCATGTTCGACCTGATGCGCCTGCGCGATGTGTTCAACCTGCGGTCCTGCGTGAACACTGTGCTGCGTGTTTTGAACCCAGCGTCCGCCCCTGCTTCTGTTCAGGGCGTGTTCCACCCGCCCTATCGCGAATTGCAAATGGATGCGGGCGTTATTCTGGGCCAGCAATCCATGACCGTCCTAAAAGGCGGCGGCGGCGAATTCGAACGCAACCCGTCCAAAGGTGTCGCTTTGTTCGGTCTGCGGGGGGGCAAAGCGTGGGAGGCAGATGCCCCCGCCATCAACGCCGACCACGTCCGTCTGTCGGAAGGGACGGAAAACACCAACCCTGCCGCGCTGCCTGCGCTGTGGACAGGGGAACTCACCGATGATTTCGCGCAATCTGTCGTGCTGGGCACGGCGGATCTGGCGCTGCAAACAATTGGCGCGTCCGAAACGGCCGCTGATTTATGGGCGGCGCGCAATCGCCGCATAGACAACTAGGAGCCATCCAATGCAGTCCTTTCCAATGTTTATCAAAATGGCCGATCGCCGCGTTGTGATCGTTGGAGGGGACGAACAGGCCGCGCAAAAATCGCGCCTGATGCTGAAAACCGACGCGGCCCTAACAATCGCCGCGCCGGAATTGGATGACGAACTAAAGGCGCTGGTCGACAATGGCCGCGCCGATCACCACACAGGCCCCATCACCGCTGATCTGTTCCGCGATGTGGCGATGGTTCTGATCGGCACAGGCTGCCCTGCTGTGGATGCATCGATCCATGCGATTGCAAAATCCGTGAACGCTCTGGTCAACGTGGTGGACCAACCTGCCCTGTGTGACGCGACAACGCCATCGATCGTTGACCGCGACCCTGTCGTGATCGCCATCGGCACTGAAGGCAACGCGCCCGTCATGGGCCGTTCGATCAAAACCCAGATCGAAAAAATGCTGGACCCGCGTTTGGGCACCTATGTCGCGCTGGCGGGCCGTCTACGCGATAGCGTCGCGCAAAAAGTCGCCCGCGAAAACCGCCGCGAATTCTGGCGTTGGGCATTTAACGATGCGCCTTGGCAAGCATTCAAACGCGGCGCCGAACGCGAAGCCGCCGAGCTGCTGAAAACCGCCATCGAAACAGGTGCGCAACAAACCGAAGGCCAGATTTCGCTGGTTGGCGCGGGCCCAGGTGCGCGCGATCTGCTGACCCTGCGCGCCGTTGAACGCCTGCAAGAAGCGGACGTTATTTTCTATGACCGTTTGGTCGATCCTGATGTGCTGGAACTGGCCCGCCGCGATGCCGAACGTGTGTACGTTGGCAAAGTCGTGGGCGCGCATGCCATCCCGCAAAGCAACATCAATCAATTGATCGTCAACGAGGCCCGCAAAGGCCGCCGCGTTGTCCGTCTGAAATCCGGCGATCCGTCCATCTTTGGCCGCGCGACCGAAGAACTGGAATCCGCCCGCGAACTGGGCATTCCCACCGAAATCATCCCCGGCGTTACCGCAGCCAGCGCCGCCGCCGCCGCGATGGGCCGCAGCCTGACCGAACGCGGCGAAATCGACAGCGTTGTGTTCACCACCGGCCACAGCCGTCAGGGCGCAGATGCCCCGCTGTGGCATCATCACGTCCATCCGGGCACGCGCATGATTTACTACATGGCTGTGTCTCAGGCGGCTGCGCTGCGTGACAAATTGCTGGAATCGGGCCTGCCCGCGGATGCAACGGGCCATATTTGCGCAAACGTGACCCACAAATCGGAACATATTTTCGATGTCACGCTAGGCACTTTGGTCGAAGACCTGAAATCACACGACGTTGGCGGCTGCGCGATCATCATGTTTACATGGCGCAAGGGCGAATTTGCTGCCACGCAGATGAAAAAAGCCTGATTTACTTGCAGGCATAGGCATTGCCCCCTAAGTCGTTCAGTATTGCGCGCATTAATTTTTAGGGACACGCCATGGGTTTGCCGGTCAGGGATCAAGTCAAATACTGGGGTTTTGCTGCGGCGGCCTTTGCATTCCTGCTGTATTTCGTGGGCGATGTTATCCTGCCGTTCGTGCTGGGCGGCGCGGTTGCATACATGCTGGACCCTGTTGCCGACAGGTTAGAAGCCGCTGGTTTTTCGCGCGCCACCTCTGTCGCGATCATTTCGACCATAGGCACGCTGATCTTTGTGTTGGGCGTGTTGCTGATTATTCCGGTGTTGCTGCAACAGACGGCATCGCTGTTTGAATTTATCGGCACGTCGGTCGATGGCGCACCGTCCATGTTGCAGGATTTGGATCAATGGCTGTCACAGACATTCCCGATGCTGGCGCAGTACGACATTACCCTATCGGGCCAACTGCAAACCGTTGCGGCCGCTGTCCAATCCAAAGGCGGCGACCTGATGAACGGTATCCTGACATCCGCAATGAGCCTTTTGAACGTGGTTGTTCTATTGGTGATCGTGCCGGTCGTTGCTGTTTACCTGCTGTATGATTGGGACCGTATGGTCGCGGAAATCGACCGTTTGCTGCCGCGTGATCACGTTGGCACGATCCGCAGCGTTGCCACAGAAATCGACAAAACACTGGCGTCGTTCATTCGCGGTCAGGGCACTGTCTGTCTGATTTTGGGCATCTTTTACGCGCTTGGGCTTATGTTAGTGGGACTGCAATTCGGGCTGGTCGCGGGCGCGATTGCCGGTCTGCTGACGTTTATTCCCTATGTTGGCGCGTTGGTTGGGGGGCTGCTGTCTATCGGTCTGGCTTTGTTTCAATTCTGGAACGGGGTCGAGGTCACATCAGGCGACATCACGACAACCCACCCTGATTGGATCCGCATCGGTATTGTGGCCGCCATTTTTGGCGTCGGTCAGTTTCTAGAGGGCAATTTCCTAACGCCCAAATTGGTCGGTAGTTCGGTTGGCCTGCATCCGGTCTGGCTGATTTTTGCGCTGTCTTTGTTCGGCACATTATTCGGATTTGTGGGCATGTTGGTGGCCGTGCCCGTTGCCGCGATGATTGGTGTCGTTGCGCGGCATGCTATTCGCAGCTACAAAGACGGACGCCTGTACAAAGGGTTCTCTGAAAAAGACGCCGACGAATAATGACCCCCAAACAGCTATCTTTTGACCTGCCCGCGCAAGTGTCGCTGGGCCCAGACGATTATTTCGTGTCGGGCGCAAATGCCCATGCCTATGCGATGGCAACCCTGCCCGATGGCTGGGCCGAAGGAAAATTGGTTGTCGTCGGCCCCAAAGGCAGCGGGAAATCCCACCTTGCCCGTGTGTTCCAGCATGTCACCGGCGCCGCAATTTTGTCGGCGGCCGATCTGGCGGACATGGATGACCTGCCCGATACGGCCATCGTCGTCGAAGATATGGAAACCCTGCCCCGCACCGCAGAAGAGGACATGTTTCACCTGCACAATCACCTGCGGGCGCGGCGCAAACCATTGCTGATGACCGCACAATCTGCGCCTGCGCGGTGGGACATCGCGTTGCCCGATTTGGCCAGCCGCATGCAAGCCGCCCCCGCCGTCGATATCGGCAACCCCGATGACCGGCTTTTGTCGGCGGTTCTGATGAAACTATTTGCCGACAGGCAGTTATTCCCCAAACCCAATGTAATTGCCTATCTGATCAAGAATATGGAACGGTCCTATACATCTGCCGCCGATGTGGTCGCCCTGCTGGATAAAGAGGCATTGGCCAAAGGTTCAAAGGTGACCGTTGGCCTTGCGCGGGCAATTCTGGACATTTCCGGCGAACAAGACGCATAATCGTCACCAATCCGTTGCAATCCCGCAGCATAAGCATTCTCATGAACACCGCAGATTTTCTATACGCCCCGTTTCCCGCCCCCGTAGACCCAGATTTCGATTTGGACAGCCCCGCGCGTTTTTATAACCGCGAACTAAGCTGGCTTTCGTTTAACTGGCGCGTCCTAGAGGAATCTGAAAATCCGCGCGTGCCTTTGTTGGAACGGCTGCGGTTTCTGTCGATTTCGGCAACGAATTTGGATGAATTCTACACCGTTCGCGTGGCAGGTCTGCGCGAATTGGCCCATGCGGGCAACACAACGCCTGCGCTGGATGGGCTGTCCCCTGCCGAACAATTGACCCTGATCGACGATGACGCCCGCCAGTTGATGTTTAAACAGCAGGCTGTTTTCAACGACCTAAAGGCGTTGTTGAAAACCGAACAGATCAACATCCTGACCCGCCATGAACTGGCCGACGGCGATACGGGATATTTGGAAAACGTGTTCCTGAATAACGTGTTTCCGGTTTTGTCGCCTTTGGCTGTGGACCCTGCGCACCCGTTCCCGTTCATTCCGAACACGGGCTTTGCCCTTGCGCTGGAATTAGAACGCACATCCGACAAACGCGTTATGCGGGCGTTGTTGCCTGTCCCTGCGCAGATTGATCGTTTTATTGCCTTACCGGGTGACGAAAACCGGTTCCTCCCCCTAGAGGAATTGCTGTTGATGCAAATCCATCAGCTGTTCCCGGGCTATCGCCTGACCGGCAGCTGTGCATTCCGCGTGCTGCGCGACAGCGATCTAGAGGTCGAAGACGAAGCCGAAGATCTGGTTCGCGAATTCGAGGTCGCCCTGAAACGCCGTCGCCGCGGCGAAGTGGTGCGGATGAAAATGACATCGGGCGCGCCCAAAGGTCTGCGCCGCATGATCATGGATGAATTGCACGTCGATGAAACCGAAGTCATCGAGGTGGATGGCCTGATCGGCATGGCCGATCTAAAAGAACTGGTTCTGGACAGCCGCCCTGATCTGCTGTGGCCAAACTATACCCCGCGCGTGCCTGAACGGGTTCAGGATTACGACGGCGATATGTTTGCCGCGATCAAACAAAAAGACATGCTGCTGCACCACCCTTATGAAACCTTTGACATGGTTGTGCGGTTTCTAAATCAGGCAGCGACCGATCCGAATGTGGTGGCGATCAAACAGACGCTATACCGCACATCGAAAAAATCCCCGATTGTCGAAGCGCTGTGCGAAGCCGCCGAAGACGGTAAATCGGTGACAGCGCTGGTCGAGCTAAAGGCCCGCTTTGACGAAGCCGCCAACATCCGCCAATCGCGCCGTCTGGAACGCGCAGGCGCGCATGTGGTTTACGGGTTCACCCAATACAAAACTCACGCCAAAATCAGCACCGTGGTCCGCCGCGAAGGCGACCAGCTGGTCACCTATACCCACTATGGCACGGGCAACTATCACCCCATCACGGCCAAGATTTACACCGACCTGTCGTTCTTTACCTGCGACGCCGCGTTGGGGCGGGATGCTACCAAAGTGTTCAACTATCTGTCGGGCTACGTCGAACCTGTCGGTCTGGAAAATCTGGCTATTTCGCCCAAATCCCTAAAACCGCGCCTGATCGAAATGATCGACGCCGAAATCGAACACGCCCGCGCGGGCCGCCCTGCGACCATCTGGGCCAAAATGAACAGCCTGATCGAAGAGGACGTGATGAACGCCCTGTACCGCGCAAGTCAGGAAGGCGTGAAAATCAGCCTTGTTGTGCGCGGCATCTGCGGCATTCGCCCCGGCATCAAAGGTCTGTCCGAAAACATCCGCGTGAAATCCATCGTCGGCCGTTTTCTGGAACACAGCCGCATTGTGTGTTTCGGCAACGGCGGCGGTCTGCCCGGTAAAAAAGCGCGCGTTTTCTTTAGCTCTGCCGACTGGATGAGCCGCAACCTGAACCGCCGCGTTGAAACATTGGTCGAGGCTACGAACCCAACGGTTAAGGCGCAGATCGTCGATCAGATCATGGCCGCAAACATGGCCGACATCGCCCAAAGCTGGACAATGCAGCCAAATGGTAAATTTATTCGCGCCCAAATTCCTGACGATGGATTTGCATTTAACTGCCATAAATTCTTTATGGAAACGCCGTCGTTGTCGGGCCGCGGGTCGGCTGGGGCGTCGGACGTGGTAAAACTTACGCACGCCGACGATTGACACCAGTGGCCGGTCGGGTCAAACCTCGGATAAGACCGGAGATCAAATGACCGATACGACCACAGATGACGTGACCGATTGGGGGCCCTTTGGCCGTCCGCTGTTCGACAAAGATCTGGCCAAAGCATTGGCGCGGGTCGCTGTTTTGGACGTGGGGTCCAACTCTGTCCGTATGGTTGTGTTTGATGGCGCGGCACGTAGCCCTGCGTATTTCTTTAACGAAAAGGTCATGGCAGGTTTGGGCGCGGGTCTGTCCGAAACAGGCCGCCTAAATCCCAAAGGCCGCGAACGCGCCCTGTCTGCGATCAAACGATTCGCCGCATTGGCCGAAAGCATGGGCGCCCTGCCCCTAACCGCAGTGGCCACCGCCGCCGCCCGCGAAGCCGAAGACGGCCCCGAATTCCAAGAAGAAGTGCTGCGCGAAACGGGCGTAAAATTGCACGTCATCGACGGCGCAGAAGAGGCCCGCCTCTCTGCCCAAGGTGTGTTGCTGGGTTGGCCTGGATCCTACGGTTTGGTCTGCGACATCGGCGGGTCGTCGATGGAATTGGCTGTCATTTCCGAAGGCAAGGTCGGCCACCGCCTGACGTCGCCACTGGGTCCGCTGAAGCTGCGCGACATTAAGGGTAAGAAACAGCTCAAGGAACATATCAAATCCATCGTCAAAGGTCTGCACGACCAGATGGGCAATGAAACCGGCAAACGTCTGTTTCTGGTGGGCGGATCGTGGCGCGCCATTGCCCGCGTGGATATGGAACGCCGTGGATATCCGATGACGGTTTTGCATGAATACCGCATGACCAGCCGTGCCATTTCGACCACCGCCGACTATATCGGTGCGGCCAATCTGAATGATCTGCGCGGCCGTTGCGGCATTTCATCGGATCGTATGGCTTTGGTTCCGATCGCGGTGCAGGTCCTGCGCGAAGTCGTCAGAACCTTTAAACCCAAAGACATTACAGTTTCGTCCTATGGCATCCGCGAAGGCCTGCTGTACCAGCAAATGCCGCAGGAACTGCGTGATCGCGACCCATTGATCGAAGCCTGCCGCCACGCCGAAGCCAAAGACGCCCGCCTACCGGGGTTTGGCAAGGTGATGTATGATTTCGTCGCCCCGTTGTTTCCGAATGTCAGCTGGCAGAAAAAACGCCTGATCAAAGCGGCCGCACTGCTGCATGACGTCAGCTGGCGCGCGCACCCCGATTACCGCGACGAAGTGGCATTCGAAAACGTCACCCGCGCAAACTTGGGCGGTCTGAAACATTCCGAACGCGTCTTTGTCGGCCTATCGCTGTTCCACCGCTATAAAAACAAACGCGAAGGGTCGCGCTTTGAACCTTTGTTCGGATTGCTATCAGAACAAGAAATCAAAGAGGCCGAAATCTTGGGCAAAGCCATGCGGCTTGGTGCCATGCTATGGCTCAAAGACGACGAACTGCCGGGTGAATTGGTCTGGAAGCCAAAGAAACGCGAACTGGAATTGCGCCTGACGCAACATGCCCATGCCCTATGGGGCGAAGTCCCCGCATCGCGCTTTAACTCTTTGGCGAACTCTCTGTCGGCTATCGATAAAAACGTCGAATTCGTGGATTAAAGATCAATATCCAACGTGACCGGAAAATGATCTGACGCCGTTAACAACGCTTCGCGTAATGGCAGATCTGCGTAACATCTGGGGTTATCGAATGGGTGCCAAATCGTCCAACGGGGGGATTTGTCCATCAACGACGGCGACACCATCACATAGTCCAACAGCGCGTTTAGATAGGGTTTATCTTTACCCACGCTAAATCTGGCCGTAGTCGGCGCAGCCCCCACCCGTTGCGATAAGGCCATGCGCGCATGGGGATCATACAGACACTGCCTGTCCCCTTCGCCCATGACCACCTCTACCCCAGAACGGCCGAATAGTTTTTCATATTCATCCAAACCAGGGCCATCGTTGAAATCACCCAGAACGATCAGATGATCGCCCTGCTCTACATGGTGATCCACGCGGCGGCGCAACCAGACACATTGCGCCAACTGCTTGCGCCGGTTTTCAATTGAAATGCGCATCGCTTCATCGGCATTACGGGCCCCATGCGGCGCCTTGGATTTGGCGTGAACACCTATCAACCGGACCGTTGCTTGCGATGCCGTATCCAGCCGCGCCTCAAACGGCGGTTTCGACCAGTGCACGGGTTCGGGCGCGGCATCCGTGTCCAGATCGTACATAAACCGCCCGTCGAAACGGGGCGCGTAGGGGTCAAACGTGTCCCCGATAGGGTCGTGCTGAACAGTCATCAACGCGGGGTCGAACAACAGGGATATTTCCTGCTGGGTGTCATTGGAAAACCCAATGATTGCTTCGGTGGTCCGCAACCCATAAAAGGCCGCAAAGTTTTTCAGAGCCGTCACGCCAGACCTGCGGCGGTTGTCATCAGGCGCTTCGATCACCATGATCGCATCGGCATCCATCGCTGCGAATACAGCGCCCAAGGCATCTGCCTGATCACCGCGCGTCACATTGTACCGCCCAGACCAGTCACTGTCGCGCAACAGTGTTCCGTGGTTGTTGAACAGGTTGTTGAACCATTCGACGTTATAGGTCGCAATCCGCATTACCGCGCCTGCCCGACGATGGTTTCCCACGCATTGTTGACGGCGATCAATCGCGCCTCGGCCAGTTTGATGGCCTCTTCCGGCACACCGCGCGCGATCATCTGATCTGGGTGCGTTGCGCGGACCGCATTGCGCCACGCTTTGCGAATGTCGTCCATTGGCGTGTCGGGCGTGACGCCCAGCACATCATAGGGATCGCGTTCTGCATCAGGCACGAACCGCGCGCGTATCGCCTTGAACTTTGCCTGATCGAACCCGAAAATCTGTGCGACGTTCTGCAAAAACGCGTCTTCGCCGTCGTGATACACGCCGTCCGCCATCGCGATATGGAACAAACCTTCCATGAGGTCGCACAAAGGGTCCATGTCATCGCGGAACATTGCGGCGACCCGTTTGGCATATTCTTCGTATCCGGCGACATCCTGACGGGCCAAATTGAACAAACGCCCTGCTTGCGCTTCGTCTTTTGGCGAAATGGTGAATATTTCCCGAAAGGCCGCAACTTCATCGCGCGTGACTTGCCCGTCGGCTTTGGCCATTTTTGCGCCCAGCGCGATCACCGCGATTGTGAAACCAACCGATTTTTCCGGCGGCGTCCGCAACCGATCAAACACCGTCGACAGGCTTTCTCCGCTCCGCAATGCAGCCAAAGCATCCGCAATTCGTGACCAAATCGACATATTCGATAAAATTCCTTTAGTTTTACTCGGGTTTTAGACCCTATCGCGTTGATGCAGGGGAAAAAGCCCCTAGATCAAGGGCAGAATCAACTAATTTTATGGGGAATGATATGTCACTGTCGCGGGCCTTGGACCGTTTTTTTAGCCACGATGCCGCAGGTGGTATCGTTTTGATGGCGTCGGCCGTTTTGGCGATGATTATCGCCAACTCGGGTTTGACCGATGCCTACCACGGTTTCTTGAACACCTATTTCACCGTTCAATTCGGGGGTGAAGGCCTGCAAAAGCCGCTGATCCTGTGGATCAACGACGGTCTGATGGCAGTGTTCTTTTTCCTGATCGGTCTCGAACTGAAACGCGAGATGCTAGAGGGTAAACTCAAGAACCCTCGGGACGTGTTTTTACCCGGTATGGCGGCCGTTGGCGGCATGGTCGTACCAGCGCTGATTTTCGTGGCCTTTAACTGGGGCAATACTGAAACCATCCACGGCTGGGCCATTCCTGCGGCAACCGATATCGCCTTTGCAATTGGTGTGTTGGCACTGGTCGGGTCCAAGGCACCGTCGGGCATCAAAATCTTCCTTTTGACGCTTGCGATTCTGGACGACATGGGCGCGATCGTCATCATCGCGTTGTTCTACACCGCAGATCTGAAAATCGACTACCTATGGCTGTCGCTGATCCCGCTGGCGGGTCTGTGGCTGCGCAACTACTACGGTCTGCACCGTATCGCGCCGTCGATTTTGCTGGGTGTCATCCTGTGGTTCTTCGTTCTGAAATCGGGTGTTCACGCGACGCTGGCTGGTGTGATCACCGCGTTCTTTATCCCGCTAAAGGATAAATACGGCAAATCCCCGCTGCATTCGATCGAACACGGGCTATCGCCATATGTGTTTTTCCTGATCGTTCCAATCTTTGCGTTCTCGAACGCAGGTGTTGTTCTGGCTGGTATCACTTGGGATCAGGTATTTGCCCCGCTGCCGATCGGTATCGCATTGGGCCTGTATTTGGGCAAAAAGATCGGTGTTTTCGGAACGACTTGGCTATTGGTTAAATCGGGACTGGCGCAATTGCCGCACGGTGTGACGTGGCGACATATCTACGGCGTCAGCTGTCTGGCAGGCATCGGGTTTACCATGTCGCTGTTTATCGGTGGCCTTAGCTTTGCCGAAGGCACGCTGATGAACGAAGTCCGCATCGGCGTTCTGGGTGGTTCGATCATTTCGGCAATCACTGGCTATTTGGTGCTGAAAAGCGCCCCCGCCAAAGAAGAGCCGAAGCCGCAAGAGATATAATTAAACAAAGGCCCGCCAATTTGGCGGGCCTTTTCATTTTATTCGCTGAATGTCGCAAGATAGGCGATGACGTCCGCGATTTCCTGTTCCTTGCGCAAACCGGCAAAGGACATTCGGGTCCCAGGCATCGCGCTGCGCGGGTTGGCCAAAAACGCGGTCAATGTTTCAACATTCCAAACACCGCCTTCGGCTGCCATATCAGCCAATGCATCCGAATACCCGAAATCAGCATTCGCGCCCATCGGGGCACCTACTATGTTGTTCAAAGACGGACCGGTCCGATTTGCTGCGCCTTCGCCCACTTGGTGACAGGACTGACATTTACGAAAAGCGCGTTCGCCCATTTCGGCATCGCCTTCGGCCATGGCAAAGGTTGAAACAGTCGCCAACGCGCCGGCCAATACGAATGTACGGATCATAGATAGCTCCCCTTGGTTTATCTCCCGCTGGGACACTATCGTGGGGACGTATCGCTCTCTATCCGACCATAGTCTCTTAGACCCTTGGGTCGGTTCGCCACCGCGTCGCGCGTCGTTCAATCGACGAAATGACCGTGTATTCGATCAATAGCATGACCGCGACAAAGCTAACCGAATAGGCCAGCACATGGCCAATTTCGAACAGCTGGAAATAAAGGTGGATTTTAAAACCGACCCCGCTGCTGCGGCCCAGAAATTCAACGACCAGCACAATTTTCCAAATGATGGCGATCCCGTTGCGCATGGAGGACGCGATATAGGGCCAAAGCTGGGGCAAAGTGACATGAACAAACCGCCGCAAAGGCGGCATCTGAAACACATGGGCCATTTCCCACAATTTGCGGTCCAACGCCCGCGTACCTTCGCGGATCGTCACAGCAACCATTGCGGTTTTATTCAACGCAACCGCTGTGATCGCTGCCGTTTCATTCAGCCCGATCCATAGATAGCACAGGACAATAACCACCAAGGCAGGGATATTCAAAAAAACCACCAGCCATGCGCCGAACCATCGGTCTGCCTGTTTGCTAGCCCCCATAATAATGCCGATCACCGTGCCTAGCACCATCGCCAAACCAAAGGCCGCCGCGACCCGCACCAAGGTCGCCCACAGGTGTTTTTGCATAGCCCCCTTGGCCCATTCATCCGCCACGATCTGCGCCACGACCAAAGGCGACGGCAACACCATGGGATCGGACTTTATCACCGATAGCACCGCCCAAAACGCGATGAACCCCGCGATAGACAACAGGACAATGGGAACGGATTTCGGATCAGATGACTGTGCCATAGCAAATGGGTCGCATATTTGCGCCCATGTTCCAAAACGTTTCGCACCGCCCAAGACCTAAGTCGCATAGGGACAATCGTGAACGATCAATAGTGTTTTGTTCATGTACGGACGAATGAAACTTCTTTGGATTTTATGTGCCACGTTGATCAGCATTGCGACGCTGCTGCAGGCCGAAGCTTTGCCAAAATCCGCGTTGGAACCCTATGTGACGCCGCCGATGTCTATCGGTGACCAACTGACAGATGACGGCGTATGGGAACTGTTGAATTCGGGCGGAGCCGTGGCTGGATACGTGTTTGAAACCCAGACCATGGCCCCCCTACCCGGTTTTTCTGGTGCGCCCATCAATATGCTGGTTGTGCTGGATTTGGACGGGCGGTTTTTAGATGTCCGCCTGCTATCACATAACGAACCTATTTTCATATCGGGCCTAGGCGAAGCGCCATTTCATGCATTTTTCGAACAATATCGGGGGCTTTCGATTTCGGACAGTTTGGTGGTTGGCACGCCTTATGGCGGGGCGTCCGAAGGGTCGGCCCTGATTTACCTAGACGGCGTAACCAAAGCCACGGCATCCGTCCGCATCGCCCACGAAAGCCTATTGGCCGCAACGCTAAAGGTCGCCCGCGAAAAGATGCAAGGCGTTTCCGCCGGACCGCCCGCCTATCCCGATCCATCCGTTGATGAGACGCTGACTTGGGACGATCTGGACGGTATCGCGCACCGCCTGCAAATCACAAACGCCGAAGTCAATCAGGCGTTTTCAGGCACGAAATGGCAAAACGACGATCCGGTTGCGACCGCGAACCCCGACGATCTGTATCTGGACCTTTGGGTCATCGCTATTGGCCCTGCGTCTGTAGCGCGTGCCGTTTTGGATGATAACGCGCTGGGTGAATTGCAGGCGTTTATGGCCATTGCCGACATGGACGAACCGATCCTTGTTATTGACGCGGGGCGCCATGGGTTGATCACTGACGAATTCATTCGCAACACCGCGCCCGACCTGATCAGCGCAGAACAATCGGGGTTTCCCATCGCGCTTCGGGATGCCGATATTCTGGTCGGTCTGTCAGATGACGCCCCCGCCGCGCTGCACGATGCCCCCGCGTTGATCCTGCGCACGGATCGGCGGTTGGGGTTTGACCCCACCACGGAATGGACCCTGCGGATCAAAGCGCTACGCGAACACGGCGTTTTCCAACCTGAAATCGGATCGACCACATTTGCAACAACGGTCATGTCCCCCGAACGGTTCTACATCAGGCCAACCGCGCCAAAACAACGCTCTGCTTGGGAACAGGCGATCCTAGACCGCAGCGCTGACCTGATTGTGCTGTCTGTATTTTTGACGGCCCTAGTCGCCGCGCTGGGGTTCAACCTAAACCGATTGGCAGGCGCCAAATATTTTACCGGCTTGCGCCTGACGATCCTTGCGTTTGTGATCGGATTTATCGGCTGGTGGGGCCAAGGGCAGCTATCCATTGCGACACCTTTGGCGGTCATACGCACGGCCACAACGGGCGGTAGCTTTGCTTTCTTGCTCTACGATCCCTTTTCCTTGTTGATTTGGGCCATAGCGATTTTCGGATTTGCGCTGTGGGGGCGTGGGCTGTTTTGCGGCTGGCTGTGTCCCTTTGGGGCGATGCAGGAATTCGCGCACCATCTGGGCCGCATGCTGCGCCTACCCACTTGGACGCCCAGCAGCGCATGGGACGACCGCCTGAAATGGATCAAATACGGTGTTCTTGCACTGCTGGTCATACTGGCCGTCACAGCCCCCGCGCAGCTAGACACCGCGATCGAGGTTGAACCCTTTAAAACCGCCGTCACAACGTTTTTCATCCGCGAATGGTACTATGTCGCCTATGCCGCCGGTTTGTTGATCCTATCTATGGTCACATTCAAAGGTTTTTGCCGATACGTCTGCCCCTTGGGTGCCGTCATGGCGATCGGCGGCCTGATCCGAGGCCGCGACTGGATCGCCAGACGCGCCGAATGCGGATCGCCCTGCCAATTATGCCGTGTCAAATGCAACTATGATGCGATCCGCAAGGACGGGTCGATCCAGTATTCCGAATGCTTTCAATGCCTTGACTGCGTGACGATCCATGACGACGCGGCGAAATGCGTCCCCTTGATCCTTCAGGCGAAAAAACAGGCCCGACCATGACACTATCCCGCCGCCGATTTATCACGATTGCCGCTGCATCATTGCTGCCGAGAACAGCGCAGGCGCATGAATGGACGGGATATGCCTTTGGCGCCGATACGTCGATCAGGTTGAACGCACCGGATGAAACCGCCGATGCAGCCCTGCGGGCCGCGATTTCTGAAATCCGCAACATTGAGGCGCAATTTAACCTGTTCGACAGCGCCTCCGCCATTCGGGAACTCAATCGGAACAAGGCCCTAAATACGCCCGACCCGATGTTCGTGGATTTATTGGATCACGCCGACCGTGCCTATCGTGACACAGGCGGATTGTTTGACCCGACGATTGGCGCGATGTGGCGCGATGCGGCTTCGGGGGATCCGATTGATCCGCAATCCATGGGTTGGGATCAGGTGCAGTTTGGTCCCGCGCGGATAACCATCGGCGAAACGCAATCCATTACTTTGAACGGGATCGCCCAAGGGTACGCGACAGATAAAATTACCAACCTGCTGGCGGATTTCGGGCTGGGGGACATGCTGGTCAATATCGGCGAATACCGTGCGCTTGGCGGTCCGTTTCAACTGGGTCTTAGTGACCCGCGCCACGGTATGATTGGCCGCCGGCAGCTGGCGGGTGCGGCTATCGCAACGTCGTCGCCGGCGGCCTTGTTTGTTGGGGCGCAAACGCACATCATGCATCCCGTCCGCACGGCGCAGTGGTCAACCGTATCGGTCGAGGCTGACACAGCCACAATCGCCGACGCGTATTCCACGGCGTTATGTCTGGCACATCTGGATGAAATTCACGCTGCAGCCCAGCACCCTGCGATCCGGCGGATTGTGATCGTGGACAAAAACGGGGATCTGTCCACGATCTAATCGTTAGCGTTCGGGCGGCTGGAATGTCAGCCCATAGCTTTCGAAAATCGCTGGGATACGGCCATCGGATAGGCCCGCGTAAATCGCGTCATCCACCGCATAGGCCAACGGGCGATAGCGGAAATTCACAGCCACACCCAACGTCCATTCGCCCACCGCAAACCCAGGTAGCGGCGGTTGGTGCACGCCCGATGCATCCGTCAGGCTGTATTCGATCTGACCCAGAGGCCCCATGACGGCCATCGCATCCCCTCGCTCCATCGCGCCCATCGCTTGGCGCATGTCAACGTAGCGCTGGATATTCCCGCCCAATTGACCGCCCGGAAAAGCGGACAGATAGAAATCTGCGATGGTGTCGTTTTGGACGGCAACCGTATCGAAACGGAAATAGGCAGGGACGGGTTTTTCATCGGGATAGCTGTCTATGTCATACCCGATGGCGATCGATTCACTGGCATATTGTCCAGTAAAAACAACCTGTTCGACGCGACATTTAAACGTCGAATTATAGGGCACCCGCATCATGACGTTTGAAACGCGCCCACCGACAATGGGGCCTTTCCAGATGTTGTTCCGCAGGTCCGCCTCTAGGTTTTCGCCGGCTTGGACAAAATTGAAATGGGCCTCGACGCCCAGTTCTTCGGCGATCAGACGGGCGATATCAACATCAACGCCTTTGGCCTGACCGGCCTCTTCCCAACTGTATGGGGGGTAGTTTTCGTACACGGCAAACAACATGCTGCCCTGTTCGATAATCGTATCCAGTTCTTGACCCACGATATCGCGGCCAACGTTCTGGGGGCGTTCTTGCGGCACATAATCGGCACACGGATCGGCCGCATAGGCCTGCCCAGCAAAGAGCAGGCCCAGAACGCCCAAGGTTAAGGTCCCTAGGCGCCCGTTCATATTTAGTGGGCCGCCGACAGGCCGATGGTCAGGGTTTCGGCCGCTTTGGTGTACCCTTCGGCGGAACCGTCAATCTGAACCACAGCGCGCGATGCGATGCTGTCTGCGACAGGTGCGCCCGACATGGTTGGAACGGCGGCTGCGATTTCCGACAGGCGGGCTTTGATCGCGTCTGCGTCTGCGCCATCCGCGTTTTCGCCGTATCCTGCCATCTGGTCACGCAGCGCCTTTAGCTCGTCTGCGTATTCTTCCATCGCGTAGGAATCCGGGCGGGTTTCGATGTATGTGCGGATCGCCCATGCTGCGTCTTGGCCCAGCAATTCGCCAAAGCCCGGCATTTTGGTGATGCCGTTCTGGGTATAACCGAAACGGAACCGTTCAACGTACCATTCGTCGCCGTATTCTTCGGCCTCTAGGAAACGCAAATCAGGGGCCAGACCGCCCGACACAACCTCGAGCCCGTGGCAGCGCGCACAGTTCTGGTTGTAACCGGACGAACCGATCTGCACGGCACGCAGCCATGTTTCTTCGCCAACTTTATCGGCGCGATATGGGTTTTCGATTAGCCATTCGTCGCCGGTTTCGGGCAAGCCCGCGGTATCAACGGCCTGAGGCGCAACATCGCCATGCGCATTGGCAAAACCTGCCAGCATGGACAACGCGGCTGCTGCAATCAGGCGGCTACGCATTTGAGTGGTCATCGGGTGTCTCCTCCAGATGTGGTTTTCCAATGCCTACATCAACGCGGTTTCTGGGCGGTATTCGACTTTGGTTGGGGTACCACACGGATTGATACCAATGTCCAATACGGATCAGGGAAAACCATCATCTAGCGTGGAGGCATGATGAACGGGAGGACACGAACAAGCGCCGCTATCTTTGCCGCGCTATGGGGGACATCGGTTTTGGCCGATGTCGATATTACGATTGGATATTTATCCGTCATCACGCCGCCGCCTCCGACGCTGTCGCGGTTGGACGAAATACCGGAAAATCTGGGAACTGCAGGCGCCGTGACCGGCATCGCAGACAACCAAACAACGGGCCGTTTTCTGAATCACACCTACAGTCTGACGCAAACATCCGTCGACATTGACGGTGATTATTTGGCTGCGGCGACGGATTTATTGGCCATATCGCCATACCTTGTGATCGACGCGCCGATGGATGCCTTGATCGCTATTGCGGATTTGCAACCTGCCCAAAACGCGATTTTGTTCAACGCGTCGGCCCAAGACCAATCGCTGCGCAGTGCCGATTGCCGCGCCAATCTACTGCACACGATCCCATCCAATGCGATGGAAACAGATGCTTTGGCACAACTGTTTGTTTCCCGCCGCTGGACAGAAGTCGTCATGATTACGGGCACTTATCCCGCCGACACCGCCTATGCCAATGCGATGCGCAACTCTGTTCGTAAATTCGGAATGCGGATGGGGGATGAAAAAACTTGGGCCTTTGACGCGGACATGCGCCGCGCTGCGTCCGCCGAGGTCCCCCTATTCACCCAAGATTTCGGGGACTACGACGTTTTGGTCGTTGCGGACGAAACCCACGATTTTGGTCGTTACATTCTATATAACACGTGGAATCCGCGCCCTGTTGCAGGATCCGAAGGGTTAACCGCCACCGCTTGGGCGCCCGTGATCGAACAATGGGGCGCCGCCCAATTACAAAGCCGTTTCACAGACGCTCATGATCGCCCGATGGACCCCGTGGATTACGCCGCATGGGCCGCCGTTCGCACAGTGGGCGAGGCTGTCACCCGCACAAATTCGAACGATTTTGACACCCTTCGCGCCTACATCCTATCGGATGATTTCGAACTGGCCGGGTTCAAAGGCCGCCCCCTAACCTACCGCGATTGGAACGGCCAATTGCGCCAGCCGATCGCCATCGCGCACCCGCGTGCCTTGGTGGCTACGGCTCCGCTAGATGGATTCCTGCACCACGTTAACGAACTAGATTCTTTGGGCCTTGACCGCCCAGAAAGCCAATGCGAGGCCTATAAATGATCCTGCGTTCTGCCCTATGCCTGACCCTGCTATCGACCACCGCGTGGTCCGATGAAATCTGGGTCACCAACGAAAAAGACGACACCGTTTCGGTGATCGACACCAACACGCTAGAGGTCATCCAGACCTACCCAACAGGCGAACGCCCCCGCGGCATCACGTTCAGCCATGATTACAGCCGCCTGTACATCTGCGCATCAGACAGCGACGCCGTACAGGTGATGGACCCAAACACGGGCGAAATTCTGCACGACCTGCCATCGGGCGAAGACCCTGAACAGTTCGTTCTGCATCCAGATGACGTGCATCTATACATCGCGAACGAAGACGACGCGATCACCACCGTGGTTGATGTCGAAACCCGCCGCGTGGTGGCTCAGATCGACGTGGGCGTCGAACCCGAAGGCATGGCCGTTTCCCCCGACGGGAAAATAGCGATCACCACGTCCGAAACCACCAACATGGCCCATTGGATCGACACCGAAACACAGCAGCTGTTCGCGAACACTCTGGTCGATAGCCGCCCCCGCCACGCCGAATTCACGCGGGACGGCAAACAGATGTGGGTCAGTTCGGAAATCGGCGGCACGGTCACGGTGTTTGACGTCGAAACCCAGACCGAAATCGGCAAAATGGAGTTCGAAATCGCAGGCATCCACCCAGACCGCGTTCAGCCCGTTGGGTTTGAATTTTCCGAAGGCGACGAAACCGTCTTTGTCGCATTGGGGCCAGCCAACCACATCGCCGCCGTCAACGCCCAAACGTTCGAGGTAGAGGATTACATCCTCGTCGGACGCCGCGTTTGGCACATGGCGTTCAACGGCGACAAATCGCAGCTATTCACCACGAACGGCGTGTCGGGCGACGTGACCGTGATCGATGTCGCCAGCCGCGAAGCCATCAAAACAATCAAAGTCGGCCGCTTTCCTTGGGGCGCGGCATATCGGCCAACGAACTAAGAGGGAGAAACCATGAAACGCCTAATTACAGCATTCGCTATATGTGCAGCCACCGCCGCCTTTGCGGACGATGACGACGATATGGGTTTTGGCGCGGCTGGCCTATTGTCGGGCAGCAACCAGAATAACCTGCCGCCAATCACTTTGTCCGCGGGCATGCCCATTTCTGAAACGGATTGGGTTTTGAAATCGGGCGCCTACTATGAATTCGAAATCATCGGTGACGGCAGTCAAGAATTGGCGCTGGTCGGCCCCGAATTCTTCCGCGCCATCTGGATTGACGAAATCGTCGTCGAAGGGTTGGAAATCCGCCCCCTAGGGTTGGACAGCATCGAATTTGACGAAGCCGGCGAAATGGAGATCGGGTTCGTCGCCATCAAACCCGGCCAATATTACATCAAAATCCCTGGCACCACGGGCGAAACCCAACGGATGGAGATCACCATCGAATGAACGGAATTTCGGTATCAGGGCTGACGTTTTCCTATGGCAAGAGAACCGCGCTGTCGGACGTCAGCTTTGATATCGGTCGGGGTCGATTTTGCGCTTTACTGGGCCCAAACGGTGCGGGCAAATCGACCCTGTTTTCCATCCTGTCGGGCTTGCGTGCGACCAGCGCAGGCCATGTGACGATCGCGGGCCATGACATTGCAACGCACCGGCGGGCCGGTTTGGCGCAATTGGGCATCGTGTTTCAGCAGCCAACGCTGGATCTGGATCTGACCGTCAGGCAAAACCTGTCCTATTTTGCCGCCCTTCACGGTATTCGAGGCAAAGAACGTGCAAAACGGATTGATGCCGTTTTAGAACGATTGTTCATCACTGATCGCGCCGATGACAAAACGCGGTCCTTGAATGGCGGACATCGCCGCCGCACCGAAATTGCGCGGGCCTTGCTGCACAATCCCAAAGTTTTGCTTCTGGATGAACCAACTGTTGGTCTGGACGCGCAAAGCCGAAAGGCAATCACCGATCACGTCCATGATCTGACGATTGATGGCACAACCGTATTATGGGCAACCCATTTGCCGGATGAAATTTGGGATGCGGATCGACTGGTGGTCCTGCATCAATCACGCGTTTTGGCCAATGGAACCGCTGGTGTCATCCGTGGCCCCCGCAATCTGAACGATGCGTTTCTATCGATGGTGTCGGCATGATGTATTGGACTGCCCTACAGGCGATCGTTTGGCGCGAAACATTGCGTTTCATACACCAGCGCGAACGGTTTATTGCCGCGCTGGTACGGCCCCTGATCTGGCTATTGGTCTTTGCCGCTGGTTTTCGCGCCGCATTGGGGCTGTCGATCATCCCGCCCTACCAAACCTATATCACCTATGAAACATACATCGTGCCCGGGCTATGCGGCATGATCCTGCTGTTTAACGGCATGCAATCATCGCTAAGCCTGATCATTGATCGCGAATTGGGGTCGATGAAATTGCTGCTGACCTGCAATTTGCCGCGTTGGTGGCTGCTGCTGTCGAAACTGATCGGCGCGACGATGATTTCGATTTTGCAGGTCTACGCTTTTCTGGCCGTGGCGGCAGGTTTCGGGATCAAATTACCCGCATTCGGCTATGTGGCCATTGCACCGGCGTTGATGATCACAGGGATCATGCTGGGCGCATTGGGTTTGTTTTTATCCAGCTTTATCAAACAATTGGAAAACTTTGCTGGCGTAATGAATTTCGTCATATTTCCGATGTTTTTCCTGTCGTCTGCATTGTACCCGCTGTGGAAAATGGCCGAAAGTTCGGTCCTTTTACACAACATCTGTGCGGTCAATCCATTTACCCACGGCGTCGAACTGATCCGTTTCGCCGCCTATCTGCAATGGAATCTGCCCGCACTGGGTTGGACCGTTTTATCTACCGCAATTTTCACCGCGCTCGCGCTGTGGGGCTATAACTCTGCCCGCGTAGCCAGATCATAATGGGGAAAGTCATGAAAAAGATATGTGTGTCGCTATTGGTCGCAACGGCCAGCATCGCAACCGCCGAAGGTGACGATCTGGGGACGCTGAACCCTGATGAAATGACGTGGGAATCCATTTTGGATCGCGCCGAACGCGGTGAAACGGGGATGGTGATTTGTTCGACGGGGTATCTGCTGACCAAATCGGGCCGCCACGAAGAAGCAAGGCAATTGTTCTTGAACTGCACCCGTGACGGATACACAGGCGCCATGACGTGGATGAGCCAGCTGGATAACAACGGTCTGGGCGGTGAATACGATCCCGATGCGGCCGCCGAATGGGATCGGATGGCGGCAGAGCTGGGTGATCCAGTTGGCAAATTCAACTATGGTATCAGCCTGATGCGCGGCTACGGTGTCGCGCAGGACGAAGCTGCCGGTCGCGCGCTGGTGGACGAAGCCGCCGAAGAAGGGTTGCCAATCGCCAAACGTCTGCAAGGCGCCGATTATGATCTAGAGGAAGTCACGCCAGACGCCGATAACTGGCGTTATGCGCCCGTTTTCTGATCACGCGTGATCACCGCTGGCGCTCCGCCCAAGGTCACGATGCGGGTCGCCAGCCTTTCGGCCTCTGACGCGGCATGGGTGACGATGATTGTCGTTAGATCGTATTCACCGCGCAGCGTGTCGAACAATTCCATCATGTCGTCTGTCGTTTGCGGGTCCAACGATACAAACGGTTCGTCCAGCAGCAACAAATCAGGCCGCACAGACAACGCGCGGGCCAACGCCAAACGCCGCTGCTGGCCCAATGACATTTGCCCAGGGAAATCGGCATCGCGCCCCGCCAACCCCACAGCGGCCAATGCATCACGTGCCGCGGCCCGCGATATGCCTGTGGTCAGCGTCAGGTTTTCCACCAATGTGCGCCACGGCAATAATGTGGGTTCCTGAAACACGACACTGACGCGTCCGCGCAAACGGCACTTTGCGCCGATGGGCTGTTCCAGCCCCGCGCAAATACGCAGGATCGATGATTTCCCAATGCCAGATGGCCCCACCAGCGCGACCGTTTCGCCGCGCTGAATTGTCAAATCGATCGCCCCCAACACCTGCGCGTTGCCATAGCTGAAACTGTTCAATTGCAACGACAGAACGGCCGATCGGTCTGGCTGGGCCATTGGTATGATCTGGGGCTGCATGGTCAGTTGCCGCTGTAAAACACGCCCTCGGGCATAGAGGTGACGGAGCCGACCAGCTCCTCTCCGCCCAGTTCGATCATCAGGTCCAACATGCGTGCTGCGGCGTCTTCGTCAACGGGGTCTGTAGATGGAATACCCGCCCGAAACCCAGCGACCAGCGCATCAAATTGCGCATCGGTTTTGGCGTTCATGCGCGGGCGCAGACGGTCCCATTCGGCATCATTGGTTGCCAAAATATCTTTGGCGCTGCGCGATGCAGCGGCGAGCCCATGCACCAAATCAGGATGTTCCGCCAACAATTCACCGCGCACAACATAGCCCAGCAATGGCGTTTCAGGGTCCAGTCCCAAATCTGTCGCGGCATCCGCCACCGAAATCAATTCGCGCATGCCAGCCGCCTGCATTTTCGCCATGAAATGCCAGAAATTAATCGCTGCATCCAATTCGCCCGAGGTTGCCGATCCGAAAATCAAAGGCGGCGCACCGAATACTTGTTCCGTTTCCGCGACCAAATCCATGTCGTGATTTTTTTCGGCATAGGCCCGCAGGATCAGCCAACTTTTATCCAGTGGACCGCCTGCGATCCCGATGGATTTCCCCCGCAAATCTGCCAGCGTTTGTGCATCGCTATCCGCACCGACCATGACGCCGCCGACAGCCAATGAATACGGGATAAACACATAATCATGCCCCGCCGCGCGTTGCCGCGCGACCCACAGCCAGTCAGAAACGATCACATCTGCTTCGCCGCCCTGAAACGCGACTTGGGCAGCGGACCCGCCGCCAACGCCCATGACCTGCAATTCAAACCCGTTGGCGGTATCCAGTTCGTGGTGTTGGATGGTGTCCAATTCCCAATTAACTGTCCCGAATTCCAACACAGCCGCACGCAAATTCGGCGTTTCGGCCCAAACCGTTGTTGCAGTACACAGTGCGACCATCGCCGCGCCCAGTGGTTTCATGAATGTCATGTGATCCTCCCTCACTTGGGTAGATCAGAACCGATTTCGCAAAAGGCGGAAATACGACCAAAGCCTTGCCCCCTATCGGTCAAGCCCGAAAAGGTCGTACGACTATCGTTCAATATCTCGTGAACTCAATTTCGCTGAATACTTGGTCCAGACCGATCAGGGACTGACTCGCCCTGATCCATTTCAACTGGCCATAGGGAGGAGCCGAAATGAACAGGTTCGTAGCCGCAGTCACTGCAACACTATTGATTGGGGGCGCTGCAAACGCCGAAGTAACCGAAGACATGCTGCTGAATGACACCGACTCTGTCGGTGACGTTTTGACAAACGGCATGGGCCGTCACCTTCAGCGTTTTTCGCCGCTAGACACCCTGAACACCGACAACGTCGAAAATCTGGTTCCCGCATGGGCATTTTCGCTAGGCGGTGAAAAACAGCGCGGGCAGGAAACCCAGCCGCTGATCCACGACGGTATCATGTATATCACCGGTTCGTATTCGCGCATGTTCGCGATCGACGTCATGACCGGCCAAGAAATCTGGCAGTACGACGCACGCCTGCCCGAAGGCATCCTGCCTTGCTGTGACGTAATCAACCGTGGTGGCGCGATCTATGGCAACAACATCTATTTCGGCACTCTGGACGCACGTATCGTGGCGCTGGACCTGAAAACCGGTGACGTTGTTTGGAACAAAAAAGTCGCTGACTACAAGGCTGGTTATTCGATGACCGCAGCCCCGCTGATCGTTGATGGCATGGTCATCACCGGCAATTCGGGCGGTGAATTCGGTATCGTTGGCGCGGTTCAGGCACGCGATGCTGAAACCGGCGAATTGATCTGGGATCGCCCCGTGATCGAAGGCCACATGGGCACTCTGAACGGCGAAGAATCCACCATGACTGGCACGCTGAACGCGACCTGGCCGGGCGACATGTGGAAAACAGGCGGCGGCGCGACATGGCTGGGCGGTTCGTATGATGCGGACACCGACACGCTGGTATTCGGCACGGGTAACCCTGCACCTTGGAACAGCCACCTGCGCAACGCTGGCACGCCAGTTGACGGCAACACGGGCGACAACCTGTACGCGGCATCGCGTCTGGGCATTGATCCTGCGACCGGCGAAATTAAATGGCATTTCCAGACCACCCCACGCGAAGGTTGGGACTATGACGGCGTGAACGAAGTCGTCGCATACACCGACCGCGACGGTAACGACCGTTTCGCAACCGCAGACCGTAACGGTTTCTTCTACGTTCTGAACCGCGAAGACGGTGCATTCGTATCCGCAACCCCATTCGTCAAAGATATCTCTTGGGCTAGCGGCATCGATGAAAACGGTCGTCCGATCTACAACGAAGAAAACCGTCCGGGTAACCCAGCAGACGCAGCAGACGGCGGCCAAGGCGAAGTCGTATTCGCATCGCCATCGTTCTTGGGCGGCAAAAACTGGATGCCAATGGCGCATTCGCCTGAAACAGGTCTGTTCTACGTTCCATCGAACGAATGGGGCATGGACATCTGGAACGAACCGATCACCTACAAACAGGGTGCTGCGTATTTGGGCGCTGGTTTCACCATCAAACCAAACTACGAAGACCACATTGGTTCGCTAAAAGCGATTGACCCTGACACCGGCGAAATCGTTTGGGAATACAAAAACGATGCACCACTGTGGGGCGGCGTGATGGCAACCGCTGGCGGTCTGGTCTTCACCGGCAACCCAGAAGGCGAATTCCTGGCGTTTGACGCCGCAACCGGCGAAGAGCTGTGGTCGTTCCAGACCGGTTCGGGCATCGTTGGTCAGCCTGTGACATGGGAACAGAACGGCGAACAGTACGTGTCGGTTGTATCCGGTTGGGGCGGCGCGGTTCCTCTGTGGGGCGGCGAAGTGGCCAAAGAGGTCAACTACCTGAACCAAGGCGGCATGGTCTGGACATTCCGTCTGCCACAGCAGCTGGCTTCGGCGCAGTAATTTAATCGCTGACTGAAAAATAGATGCGCCTCCGACCATAGTCGGGGGCGCATTTTCTATTATAGTCTTTAGGCTAAGTAGGAGGAGACAACAGAGGGTGCTACCGTATGGTTATGGAAACAGAACAAATGACAGATACAGCGCCAACTGTAATGCCACAGGTCAATGGCTGGGCTTTGGTCGTTGATGATCACCCGCTGTTTTGCGACGCATTGGAACTGACCCTGAAATCGCTGCAAAACTTTAGCGAAGTTCAGACCGCCAACTGCCTAGAGGCCGCCTTGGCCAAACTGGACGCATCCAACAGCGCCCCTGCCCTGATCCTGCTGGATCTGAATTTGCCAGACGTGAATGGATTGGATGGGCTGATCCGGCTCAAACGGTCGGCGACCAAAACGCCGATTATCATCGTGTCGTCCATGACCGATAACAACATCATCAAAGGCGCTATCGCGGCTGGATCGTCGGGTTTTGTTCCCAAACATTCCGCACGCAATGTGTTCCGCGACGCGATCGAACAAATCGGCGCTGGCAACATCTATACCCCCCAAGGATTCGTCGAAGGCCAAGAGGACGACGAAGAGACTTTGGCCATTGCCCGCCTGTCGTCGCTGACCAACCAACAGGCGCGCATTCTGGAACTGATTTGCGAAGGCAAATTGAACAAACAAATCGCCTATGATCTGTCCATCGCCGAGGCCACGGTCAAAGCGCACGTCACATCCATCATGCGCAAGTTGAACGTTCAAAGCCGCACCCAAGCCGTGCTGGTGGCCCAAGAAGCGAAGTTCGCAAAACCCTTGCCAAAAGAAGGTTAACGCCCCTATCGTGATGGGTAGGGAGAGAGACTTATGGCCAGAAACGAAGATGTAACAGCTATGGCTGTTGGGTCGGATATCGTGTGCGCGGATGTTTTGCGCACAGCACAAGTGTGTTGTAACGTGCAGGACCCAATTTCCAAAATCGCAGATCAGATCGGGCACGGACAGTTGGCGTTGCTGTCGGTCTATATCACCGCCCAAGCCGATTTTCGGCCCATTGTCGATGCGCTGATAGAACGGTATCCGGACACCCAAATCGTCGCCTGTACGACCGCCGGTGAAATTGGCCAGAAAGGCTACGAAGAAGGCCAAATCATCGCCATTGGGTTCCCCGCCGAAACCTTTGCCTGCAGCGGTGTGATCATCGAAAATCTGTCCGATTTCGATGCACAATCCCTAAGCGACCGCATCGCGCAACAGCGCGTGAGTTTACAAGAAAAACACGAAGACAAATCCTATGGGTTTGCCTTGCTGACGATTGATGGCCTGTCCCTGCGTGAAGACGTGTTGACCGCCACAATTTCCCCTGCCTTGCGCGATACGCCGCTGCTGGGCGCCTCTGCCGGTGATGGGACGCGATTTAGCGAAACGCTGATCGCGTACAACGGCAAGGTCATGAAAAACGCGGCCATTCTGAATATCTTGCGCAGCTCGGCCAAGATCAAAGTCTTTACATTGGATCATCTGGTTCCGACCGACCAGAAAATGGTCGTCACCGAAGCCGATCCAGAACGCCGGATCGTGAAATCGATCAACGCAGAACCTGCTGCCCGTGAATACGCGCGGATCGTCGGCAAAGATCCCGAACAGTTGGACCGTTTCACATTTGCTTCCCATCCCGTCGTGGTGCGTCTGGGCGGCAAACATCACGTCCGCGCCATTCAACAGGTCAATGACGCCGGCGAACTTGTATTCTTTTCCGCCATCGACGAAGGCATGGTTCTGACCGTCGCCACGGCCGACAATATGGTCGATCACCTGAATGCGAAAATGGCCGAATTGTCCGCTCAGGCAAAACCCGATCACATCATCAGTTTCGACTGTATCTTGCGCCGGATCGAAGCCGAACAAACCCAATTAACCCGCCAACTGTCGGACATCATGGCCGCGAACAAGGTATTGGGCCTATCCACCTATGGCGAACAGATCGGCCCCCTGCATGTAAACCACACCATGACCGGCGTGGCATTTTATCGTAACGCGCCCTAGGAACGCATAATGTCGCTTGTTAACCCCGAAGACAGTCTGGAACGGCAAAACGAAAAATTGCTGAACATCGCCCAAGCGTTGATGAAACGGGTTGAACAGAAAAGCGAACACACCGGCCTAGCCTATCAGCAATTTGAACGCGCTGCGCTGCTGGAAACGCAAGTGCGGGAACGGACGATTGAATTAGAACGTACGCTCGACCTGCTGCAAGAATCCAACGCGCGGCTGGAAACAGCAAACGCCGAAACCGAAGCCGCCCGTACCAATCTGGCCGAAGCGATTGAAACCGTGAATGACGGGTTCGCTTTGTTCGATCCGGATGAAAAACTGGTGCTGTTCAACAGCCGTTTTTGCCGCGACATGCATGACGTCATGTCCAACCTGAACGAAGGCCTTAGCTTTGGCGATTATGTCGACATGGTTGCCCACAGCAAAGCGTTGGCCCTGCCCGCCGACCAAACCCGCGCGCAGTGGTCCGCCGAACGCATGGCCCTGCATTCCGAAAGCCACGTGGTGTTTAACGTGGCGGTTCGATGGGGCCGCTGGATTCAGGTCTCGGAACATCGAACGGCACGTGGTGGCACCGTTATTTTGCAAACGGACGTCACCGAAATCATGCAAAACGAACGCGAAGAGCGGAACAAACTGCGCGATCAGCAGGCCCGTACTTTGCAAGCGACCTTGGACCATCTGGATCAGGGGATTTGTATTTTTGACCACACGCTTGCCTTGGTCGGTTGGAATACAAACGTCGAAGGATTGCTATCTTTGCCGCCCCGCCGCGCCGTGCACCGTTTGCAATTCCACGAACTTTTGGACAGCTTTGACGATGGCGTGCACTATTCAGACGGGCAAAGTTCGGACCGTCTGATCAAATGGGCAAAGCAACGCCAACGCCGCCGCCCTTTGAAATTCGAAGCCACGCGCCAAGACGGTCGTACCTTGCGTGTGTTTTGTCAGGAAATGCCCGATCGTGGGTTTGTGATCAGCTTTACCGACGTCACAGCCGAAGTCGACGCAGCCCGTGCGATGGCAGAAATCAACGAACGTCTGGAAAAAGGCGTGCGCGACCGCACGGCCGAACTGGGCGTTGCTTTGGCAGAGGCCGAACGCGCGAACGCATCCAAATCCCGTTTCGTCGCCGCCGCCAGCCACGATCTGCTACAGCCGCTATCAGCTGCAAAACTGTTCATGTCATCCCTGTCGGACCGTCTGTCTGATGACGCATCGCGCGGGGTGCTCGCCAAAGCGGAAACCGCGCTGTTCAGTGTTGAAAAAATTATCGAAGCTTTGCTGGATATTTCACGGCTGGATGCAGGCAAGGCCACGTTCAAAGTTCAGCCAGTGCGCCTGTCGGCCATTTTGGAACCGCTGCGCGATGAATTAACGCCAACAGCCGTTGCCAAAGGGTTGGAACTGCGCATCGTTATCGCCGACCTAACCGTCATGAGCGACCCCGCATACCTGCGGCGCATCGTCCAAAACCTGATGGAAAACGCGATCAAATACACTGATCACGGGCGCATTCTGGTCGGTGTGCGCCGCTACGGCAAATCCGCGCGGATCGAAGTCTGGGACACAGGCCGCGGCATCGCCGAAGAAGACCAGAAAGCGATCTTTCAGGAATTCGAACGCCGTGATGGTCCTGCCGACAATACAGGGCTGGGCCTTGGGCTTGCTATTGTGGAACGGGCCGCCGCCGGTTTGGGCCATCCATTGGGCATCTGGTCACAGCCAGATGTCGGCAGCTGTTTTTCGTTAAACGTGCCGCTGTGCGACGCCACCAAACACCCAGAAACCCCGTCCGAAACCCCTCGAACCTGGGGCAAAGAATTGACCGGCCAGGTATTGTTGTTGGTCGAAAACGACATCCCCCTATCTGCCGCGATCACATTGATGGTCGAAGAACACGGAGCAGAGGTTCTGGTCGCCCACAGCGCCGAAGAGGCACTGGCATTGTTGGAAGAAATCGAATTAATCCCTGACGGATTGTTGTTGGATTATCAATTGGGCAGCGGCATGAGCGGCGTCGAATTCTATCGCGCGTTCACAGAACGCTATGGCAAAGTGAAAGCCGCGATTTTGTCGGCCAATCGGTCAACCGAACTACAGCGCGAATGCCGCGAAATCGACATACCGCTGCTGGCCAAACCATTGGATAAACACAAACTGTTCGAACTGTTGGTCTATGACATGCCCGCGCGGACGCGGGGCGCGGACGGGGGCCTATAGCCCCCAAGCCAGCCGCCCTTCGACCAGCTGTTTCAGACCCAGCCGCGCACCTAAGTAGATCCCCGCCAGCGTCAATGGCGCCGATAGGGCCAGCACAGACATGGCCGATAACCCTTGGCCAAAACTGCACCCCAGGGACAGCGCAGCGCCTACGCCCATCAGCCCAGCGCCGATGATCTGGCGGCGTAATTCACGTGGATCTTCGCAGGCTTCCCAACGGAAATGGCCTTTGATCAGGCTGCCAACGAATGCGCCGATCCATACGCCTGCAATGGATCCGATCCCAAAGCTTAGGGTTTGGCCCGTTGCGGTCATGGCATACAGGATTGTTTCACCAATCGGCGCGGCGAAAGTATGCGACACGATGGTCAAATCATCAAACCCGACGCGGTTTACATAGGTCATCCCGACCCAAGCGGTCACGATGGACAATGCGACGATTGCGCTCCAGAACAGAGCCTTTGAATCTTGGCGAAAACCTTTGGATGACAGTGTGATAGCGACGATTGCCAAACCAATGACGATACCGACAACGGATGTCGGAACCCCCGTCGCGCTGGACAGAACATGCGCGATACCAGCCGGAGCCTCGGATTGGGGTCGGTCGGGGAAAAGCGCCAGACGGGCCCATGCAATCGGTCCCGAAAATGTGGCATAGGTTGCAACGCCAATCACGGCTACGATCACAAAATTACGCAGATCGCCGCCGCCCAATCGGGCCAATGCGCCGTACCCGCAGTTGCCTGCGATCGCCATGCCATACCCAAAAATCAGACCGCCGATGATCGATACGATCGGCTGCGCATCGACCTGTAGGTAAAACGTGCGGGTTTCAGCCACCAAACCCAATGCGGACAAAACGAAGGTTGCACAAACGGACAGGCCAATCGCCATGCCCCACATGCGCAAACGCGTGTCGTTGCTGGAATATACGTGATCTTCGATTGCGCCTAACGTGCAAAACCGCCCCAGACGCGCCGCAAGCCCCAAAAGGATCCCACCGACACCACCTATCAGCGCCGCAAAGTTACCTTCGCCCAGCAGTTCGACCATTCGCATCCTCCCCATGCTTGTGTCGACGCCCCGCAAACGAAGGGGCTATTTACAGAACAAATCAAACAACAGTGATATGATCTGTTTCGCGCGATCATCCGTCAAGCTGTAATAGATCGTTTTCCCGTCGCGGCGGGGTTGGACCAACCCCTCTAGGCGTAGGCGGCTTAGCTGTTGGGATACCGCCGCCTGCCGAGAGGCGAGCAAATCTTCGAGCTCGGTCACGGATTTTTCACCCGACACCAAATGACACAGGATCATCAACCGACCTTCGTGACCGATTGCCTTTAGGTAATTGGTCGCTTTGGTCGCGTTTTCCATAATCGCCGTAATTTCGGCGTCGGACATTTCTGGATCAAGGACGGGGATATTCATATCAAAAGGAGGCTGCATCAATACATTTCACCCCGCATGCCCGAGGCTTTTGCTAAGTTTAATGCAACAGCCATAGCATTACCATACCACAATAACCCGCGCGGGATTACGACCTTTGGTCTAATTGCGATATGGGTTGGGTCAGTCATCGACGATCTGCACCCCGCCGTCGCGCAACATATTTGCGATCAGTCCCCAGAAAAAATCATCGCCCGGATAACCTTCTAGGCGGTTCACCTCTGACCCGTCCACCAGCAGAACAAATGTCGGGGTAAACACAACAGGCCGCGCCAATGTGATGTCGTCAGGAATACCATCCGTCACATCCACCTTTCGCAGCGGGGCGGTTTTGCCTTCGTCGGTGACAGGATAGATCGGGCCGATTTCTTTGTCCCATGCCAAACACCACTGACACCCTGGCCTTTCGGCCATCATCATCTGGACCTCGGCCAAGGCCGAAATCGGGGCAAACATCAGAAAAGGGATAGCCAAAAATCTAAACATTCAATTATTTTAATATGAATGCACTAATTTTCAAGGAATCTTCGGATGCCCGAAATAAGCCACCTAGGCGCTGCTATTGCAGGGTTTTTATCGTTTTTCACGCCCTGTGTGCTGCCGTTGGTTCCATTTTACCTAAGCTACATGGCGGGCATTTCTATCGGACAGATTCGCGACGGCGGCCATGAAACCGTTGGCATTCACACCCGTTTGATCGTCAGCGCCATCAGTTTCGCATTGGGCGTGACGACGATTTTTGTCCTGTTGGGAATGGGCGCGACGGCGGTCGGCACGGCATTTGCCGAATGGAAAGGCGCGCTACAGATCGTGGCGGCCGTGGTGCTGGCGCTGTTCGGTTTGCATTTTCTGGGCCTAATGCGAATCCCATTGTTCTTCCGCGAAGCCCGCATTCACAGCCGCCTACCCGCCACGGGCCTAATTGGGGGGTACATCACGGGGCTTGCGTTCGGGTTCGGCTGGACACCTTGCGTTGGCCCTGCCCTAACCGGCGTTTTGATTGTAGCGGGCAGCTATGATGACGTGTGGAAAGGCGCCGCACTGCTGTTTTCATATGGGATCGGGATGACCGCCCCCTTTGTATTTGCCGCAATGTTTGCGCGCCCGTTCTTAGGCTGGATTGACCGCCATCGGGCGCTGATGCGTTACACCGAAAAAGTCATGGGGGTCATTCTGATCCTGTTTGCAATTTTGATCGGAACGGGATCAATCGAACGCATCGCGGGGTGGTTACTCATGGTTGCACCAGCGTTATCACGACTACTTTAACCCGAAAGTATAGCGGCCCTATACCAATCAAGCATTTGAAAAATAACAACTATTAAAATAATCAAAATTACATATTCAAATTTTTGATTTTATTATTGCGAGAATCCGCGTTGGTACGCTACGGTACACCAGAGGGGAGAGGCAGACGCGTTTTTGGAGGAACGCTTCTGGTGCAAACAGCTGATAGGTTCGGCTTTGCATGACACTCTTTGACAACTTTCGCGCCCGCATTGGGCAGGATTTGTAATTGCAGTTCGGTCACATATCGACGTGGCCGCACATCTGGAGGAGGAGTATCCATGCAGATTACCCGTAGAAATACGCTGCTGATGACAGTGGGGACCGCAATCGCCGCGGCCGTCCCGTTCAAAGCAATGGCAAACGCAGACGCCGCCATTGATGCGCTACTGAATGGCGCAGAGGCTGGCTCTGAGGGATTGACCCTGATCGCACCAGAGATCGCTGAAAACGGCAACACCGTTCCGATCGAAGTAAACGCACCAGGCGCAACCATGATCGCTGTGTTTGCAGGCGGCAACCCGACCCCAGAGGTCGCAACCTTTACCTTTGGTCCTCTGGCAGGGTCGCATTCTGCATCGACCCGTATGCGTTTGGCAGGCACCCAAGACGTGATCGCCATCGCGCAAATGCCTGACGGCAGCTTTGTCCGTGCAAGTCAGGAAGTCAAAGTAACCATCGGCGGCTGCGGCGGCTAAGGCATAAGGGGATAAAACCATGGCAGACAATGTAACACCACGCGTACGTGTACCCCGCGAAGCATCCGCAGGCGAGGTTATCACCATCAAAACGCTGATTTCGCACCCAATGGAATCCGGCCAGCGCAAAGACGGCGACGGCAACCCGATCCCTCGTTCGATCATCAACCACTTTACCTGTGACTTTAACGGTCAGAACGTCATTGACGTGGTGTTGGAACCTGCGATTTCGACCAACCCGTTTTTCGAATTCCAAGCAACAGTTCCTGAATCGGGCACGTTTACCTTTACTTGGAACGATGACGACGGCAGCGTCTACACGGAAACCAAAGATATCGTAGTCGCGTAACAGACTCCTCCTGGGCGGCGTACGCGTCGCCCAACCTATTCACCCGAATTTCAACCTAATGAATGCAGTCGCCTGTCGTGTCTGCAAACGGAGTATTTTTATGATCTCTCGTCGGGATTTTTTGCAGGCCAGTATGGCAGCCAGCGCCATCGTCGGTGCGTCCGGTTTTGGGCAATGGGGCAAGTTGGCCGCCCAGCAATTGCTGACGCAGGATCAACTGTTGGAATTCGATACCTTCGGTAACGTCACGCTGATCCACATCACGGACATCCATGCGCAGCTGAAACCGATTTGGTTCCGCGAACCTGAAATCAATTTGGGCGTTGGTGACAACAAAGGCGCCGTTCCCCACATCACGGGTGCTGATTTCCGCCGTGCATACGGCATCGCAGACAACAGCCCATCACATTACGCCCTGACATATAACGATTTTTCATCCCTTGCCCGCGGATATGGCCGCATGGGCGGGATCGACCGCGTGGCAACCGTGGTCAACGCGATCCGCGGCGATCGCCCTGACGCGATCCTGCTGGATGGCGGCGATACGTGGCATGGGTCCTACACCTGCTACCACACCCAAGGTCAGGACGTTGTCAACGTCATGAACATGCTGAAACCGGACGCGATGACGTTCCACTGGGAATTCACATTGGGCAGCGACCGCGTGCGCGAACATCTGTCCAACCTGCCCTACGCAGCCTTGGGTCAGAACATTTTCGACAGCGAATGGGACGAACCCGCCGAAGATTTCGAACCCTATAAATTCTTTGAACGAGGCGGCGCAAAGGTCGCCGTCATTGGCCAAGCGTTCCCCTATATGCCCATCGCCAACCCCGGATGGATGTTCCCTGAATATTCGTTCGGCATTCGCGACGAACGCATGCAGGAAATGGTCAACGAAGTGCGAGGCATGGGTGCAGACGTTGTCGTCGTGCTGTCCCACAACGGTTTCGACGTGGACAAAGCGATGGCATCGCGCGTTCAGGGCATCGACGTGATCCTGTCTGGCCACACACATGATGCGCTGCCTGAACCCTATCTGGTCAATGAAACCATCGTTGTTGCCTCTGGTTCGAACGGTAAATTTGTGTCCCGCGTCGATCTGGATATCCGCGATGGACGCATGATGGGTTTCAAACATAAACTGATCCCGATCTTTGCAGATGTGATCACACCCGACGCCGAAGTCTCGGCTGCGATTGACGCCGAACGCGCGCCCTTTGCTGATCAATTGACCGAAGTCATCGGCAAAACGGCAGATGACACGCTGCTGTACCGCCGCGGTAATTTCAATGGATCGTGGGATGACCTGATTTGTCAGGCCCTGATCGACGAACGTGATGCAGATATTTCCATGTCGCCCGGCGTCCGTTGGGGCCCGTCTGTTCTGCCGGGTCAGGACATCACCCGCGAAGACCTGTGGAACGTCACATCGATGACCTACCCGAATGCCTATCGCACTGAAATGACAGGTGAATTCATCCATACCATCATGGAAGACGTGGCCGACAACCTGTTCAACGAAGACCCTTATTACCAACAAGGCGGCGACATGGTTCGCGTTGGTGGCATGGGATACAAAATCGACATCACCAAACCGATCGGCAGCCGCATTTCCGAAATGACCCTGCTGAAAACGGGTGAACTGATCGATCCTGCGAAAACCTATGTGGTCGCGGGATGGGCTTCGGTCAACGAAGGCACCGAAGGCCCCGCCATTTGGGACGTTGTCGAAAATTACATCCGCCGTCAGGGCACTGTCTCTGTCGCGCCAAATACCTCTGTTCAGGTTGTGGGCGCTTAACCGCCCCGCCCCAGCAAAAGGACGCTCATCATGACCAAAATTTACAAAGGCATGAAACCCACTCGCCGCAGTTTCCTAACTGGCGCTGCCGCAAGCGGTGTCGCGATGGTTTCCGCCAAGGCCGCAAACGCCGAAGGTGATCCCGCGATCATCAACAAACAGGAATGGAACCAATATTTGGGCGAAGGCGTCGATGCCCGCCCCTATGGTATGCCATCCCAGTTTGAATCCCACGTGCGCCGTCAGGATGTACCTTGGTTGACCGCTGACCCTGTATCGTCGGTCAACTTTACCCCTCTGCACGAACTGGACGGGATCATCACGCCGAACGGTCTGTGTTTCGAACGTCACCACGCTGGCATCGCCGAAGTTGATCCAGCTGAACACCGCCTGATGATCAACGGCTTGGTGGATCGTCCTTTGGTTTTCACAATGGAGGACCTGATGCGGTTCCCGCGTGAAAACCACGTTTATTTCCTGGAATGTGCGGCGAACACCGGCATGGAATGGGCGGGCGCACAGCTGAACGGCTGTCAGTTCACCCACGGCATGATCCACAACGTGATGTACACGGGCGTTCCGCTGCGTCTGCTGTTGCAAGAAGCGGGCGTAAAAACCACCGGCAAATGGATCATGCCCGAAGGTGCAGACGCATCCGGCATGACCCGTTCGATCCCGATCGAAAAGGCGCTGGACGACTGTCTGGTCGCGTTCAAAATGAACGGCGAAGCCTTGCGCCCCGAACAGGGCTATCCTGTGCGCCTAGTTGTTCCCGGCTGGGAAGGCAACATGTGGATCAAATGGTTGCGCCGCATCGAAGTCGGCGATCAGCCTTGGCACCACCGCGAAGAAACATCCAAATATACCGACCTGTTGGCGGACGGTCAGGCCCGCCGTTTCACGTGGGAAATGGATGCGAAATCGGTCATCACATCGCCCAGCCCGCAGGCCCCCATCACCCAAGGCCCCGGCCCATTGGTCGTCACGGGCGTTGCATGGTCGGGTCGCGGCACCATCCCACGCGTGGATGTGACCATCGACGGCGGCATCACGTGGCAACAGGCCCGTATGTCTGGCCCATCGCTGAACAAATCAATGCACCGTTTCTATTTGGATATCGAATGGGACGGCAAACCGATGCTGCTACAAAGCCGTGCGCATGACAGCACCGGATATGTTCAACCGACCAAAGAACAACTGCGCCACGTGCGCGGTGAAAATTCGATCTACCACAACAACAGCATCCAAACTTGGGCTGTGAACGAAAACGGAGAGGCCGAGAATGTCGAAATCTCCTAATGGCCTGTATACAATTCTAGGGCTTGCTGGGATCGGCGTCGGCATCGGTGTCGCTGTCAATTCCGGCAACCACCAAAGCGACGTGATTGAAACGGCTCAAGCCACGGTTCAAGCCGCCGAAGAACGCGCCGCTGCAGCACAGGCCGCAATCGCAGAGACATCCGCTGCCGCGACCGATCTGGTCAATGCGCTGGCCGCTCAGCCGTTGGATACGGGCGCGCCCGTCACTGACAACGCTGGTTTCGGTTTGGGCCGCGACGCGCTGCCCGTTGAAATCGCAGCGTGGGACATTGACGTACGCCCTGACGGCGCGGGCCTGCCCGCAGGGTCCGGTGACGTCTGGACCGGCGAAGAAGTGTTCGTCGAAAAATGCGCCATGTGTCACGGCGATTTTGGCGAAGCTGTCGGGCGCTGGCCTGTTCTAGCAGGCGGCCAAGGTACGCTATCGGACGAAGACCCCGTTAAAACCATCGGGTCCTACTGGCCCTATCTGTCGACGGTCTATGATTACATCAATCGCGCGATGCCGTTTGGTATGGCCCAATCGCTGACCAACGACGAAGTTTATGCGATCACCGCGTATCTTTTGTACGTCAACGATCTGGTTGATGACGATTTCGAACTGTCGAACGAAAACTTTGTCGATGTGCGCCTGCCCAATGAACCAAACTTCTTTATGGATGACCGTGCGACTGCGGAATATCCGCTGTTCAGCGTCGAACCTTGTATGGAAAACTGCAAGGAAAGCGTTGAAATCACGATGCACGCGTCGGTTCTGGACGTAACACCGCAGGACGAAAACGCAGCCGAAGAAGACGCCGTCGTTGTCGCAGCAGCGGCAGAACCTCAGGTCGATATAGCGGCAGAAGGCGAAGCCCTGTTCCGTCAGTGTAAATCCTGTCACCAAGTCGGCGATGGCGCAGGCAATGGCGTAGGTCCACACCTGAATGCAGTCGTCGGTCGTCCGATCGGCAGTGTTGATGGTTTCCGTTATTCCAATACTCTTTTGGATGCGGGCGGCGAATGGTCAGCCGATGTTTTGGGTGCATTCCTTGCCGATCCGCGCGGCGCAATGCCGGGAACCAAAATGGCGTTCCGCGGCCTACGCAGCCAAGAAGAAATCGACGCTATCATCGCCTATCTGGCAACTTTTGAATAAGGGGAAATCAGATGACAAAACTGTCTAGCATTTTGATCCCTGGCCTGGGCGGCGTCACAGCGATTTGCGGTTTGGCCTATGCCATTCCAACAATGCAATATCAGGCGCAGATCGCAGCCAACAACGAACGGATCGCAGCCCAAGCAATCGCTCAGGCCGAAGCAATCGAAGCCGAAGCTGAAGCCGCCGCGCAGTCATTGGATGCCATCAAAATTGCGGCAGAGGCTGGTGCCTTTATCTCTGGCGCCCCTGCCCCGCAGACCGCTGGTTTCGGTTTGGGCCGCGACGCGCTGCCCGTTGAAATCGCAGCATGGGACATTGACGTGCGCCCTGACGGCGCGGGCCTGCCCGCAGGGTCCGGTGACGTCTGGACCGGCGAAGAAGTGTTCGTCGAAAAATGCGCCATGTGTCATGGCGATTTTGGCGAAGCTGTCGGGCGCTGGCCCGTTCTAGCAGGCGGCCAAGGTACGCTATCGGACGAAGACCCCGTTAAAACCATTGGGTCCTACTGGCCATATCTGTCGACGGTCTATGATTACATCAATCGCGCGATGCCGTTTGGTATGGCCCAATCGCTGACCAACGACGAAGTTTATGCGATCACCGCGTATCTGTTGTACGTCAACGATCTGGTTGATGACGATTTCGAACTGTCGAACGAAAACTTTGTCGATGTGCGCCTGCCCAATGAACCGAATTTCTACATGGATGACCGTGCGACGACAGAATACCCGATTTTTGCGGGTGACGTTTGCATGACCGATTGTAAGGATAGTGTTACCATCACGATGCGGGCAACCGTTCTGGACGTAACGCCCGATGACGGATCCGAAGGCGGTGAGGAGGCCGCCGAAGAGGAGCCGGCTAAGACCGAGGAAGCCTCGGTCGAACCAGAAAAAGAGCATGATCCTGAATATGCGTTTTTGAATATTCAGGGCGATCCAGCCTATGGCGAATACCTGTCAGGTGATTGCACATCCTGTCATCAATTATCAGGAACCGCATCGAATATCCCCAGTATTCTGGGTTGGCCGCGCGAAACGTTCATGCTGGCTATGCACGACTTTAAAATCGGCGTGCGCGAAAATCAGGCCATGGAAATGATGGCCTCACGTTTGTCCTACGAGGAGATTGCAGCGCTCGCAGCGTATTTCGAAAGCCTCGAATAATCGGGGTGTTCTTAGGGAGGAGAACCATGAAACTAAACAGACGTACATTCCTAGGTACCGCAGTCGCGGTCACAGGGTCGCTGTCTGCACCTATGGTGATGGGTGCAGGACACGGCAAACCCAAAGTTATCGTCATTGGCGGCGGCGCAGGTGGTGCGACCGCCGCTCGTTATATTGCAAAGGACAGCGAAGGCGCGATTGACGTCACGCTGATCGAACCCAGCCGCGAATATTACACCTGCTTCTTCTCGAATTTGTATTTGGGCGGATTGCGGGAAATGAACAGCTTGGGCCATTCCTATGGCACGCTGGCTGCTGAATACGGCATCAATGTTCTGCACGACTGGGCGGTTGGCGTAGACCGCGACGCAAAAACAGTGACCACTGCGGGCGGATATACCCTGCCCTATGATCGACTGGTGATCAGCCCCGGCATCGATTTCATCGACGGGTCCGTTCAGGGCTGGGACGTTTCGGCACAAAATGCGATGCCACATGCCTACAAGGCAGGATCGCAAACCGAACTGCTGCGCGCGCAGATCGACGCCATGCCGCAGGGCGGCGTTTTTGCCATGGTCGCCCCGCCAAACCCATACCGCTGCCCTCCTGGCCCGTATGAACGTGTCAGCATGGTTGCCCACCGCCTGAAACAGGTGAACCCAACCGCAAAAATCCTGATTGCCGACCCGAAAGAAAAATTTTCGAAACAGGCACTGTTCGAAGAAGGCTGGAACGCACATTATTCGGGCATGATCGAACGCATCGGCCCCGATTTTGGTGGCACGAATGTAACCGTCGATCCATCTGCGATGACCGTTGATATCGACGGCGACGTGAACAAAGTCGATGTTTGCAACGTCATCCCAGCGATGAAGGCTGGCCGTATTGCGGAAATCGCAGGCGTCACCGATGGCAACTGGGCGCCGGTAAATGCAATCGATCTGTCGTCCAAAATCGATCCGAACATCCACGTGCTGGGCGATGCCTGTGCACAGGGTGATATGCCGAAATCGGGCTTCTCGGCCAACAGCCAAGCCAAGGTATGCGCGATGGCCATTCGTGGTGCGCTGACAGGCTCGGCTGTGTTCCCTGCCCGTTTCGCCAATACCTGCTGGTCGCTGATCGACACCAATGACGGCGTCAAAGTCGGCGCGACCTATGAGGCAACCGACGAAAAGATCGCCAAAGTTGACGGGTTCATTTCAGACACTGGCGAAGATGCCGCCACCCGCCAAGCCACATACGAAGAATCCGTTGGTTGGTACGACGGCATTACTGCGGATATGTTTGGTTAAACAAAACGACGCCCGGCAAAACGCCGGGCGTAACTTTATCCGCTCACAGACCGCATAAATTCGCACATCGCCTGAGGTGGGTTGTCATGGAACAATTGCGGATTGGCTGTGATATAGGTTTGGCGCGTTTTTTGTAGCTTTTCCCAAATTGCGCCCTGTGACTGGATATCCAACAGTGTCGATAAAAGGTTTGACCGATCATCAACCAAAGTCGCGACCCCCATTTCATCCAGACTGATCGGGAACCGTTTTCCACTAAAGTTACACGAAATCACATTTCGACCAGCCAAAGCAGCCTCTAGCCCTACATTCGAAAACCGCGTCACAATCAGATCAGACGCAAGAAGGGTTTCAGGCAGATCCAGCATATCAGCGACAAAAATGTTGTCATTTTTTTGGACAATCGCGTCGCAGTAATCGAAATATTCCTGATGCGCCGTCGGATGATAACGAAACGCCAGCCGCGCGCCGGGAATATCCCCGACAACAGCCGCCAAAGCATCAATAACATCCTGATCGTCAGGTAAAATTGGCGAACAAGCGAAGGTTATTAGAAATTCGTCCAATAGCCCTGCTTTGACCCGACATGTATCCCGATCCAGCTTTCGAATTTGGGCCTGAACGCCACCGACCTTTGAATTGCCCGTCAGTACCAGTTTGTCGTTCGGCACTTTGAAAAAGCCTTCGAAAATCTTTTGCGAATAGGTTTCGATAACGAACTGATAGTCAGCAACCGATGCTTTGTACCTAGACCGCGGCCCTACGAAAACAGTTTGAACGTCAAAGCTTTGAGCGCCAATTTCGCGGCCACACACCGCAGCAACTTGTGAAATGTAGTCCCGCCCAGGCAAGAGCACAATTTGCTTTGGTCTGGTATCTTGAACCAAACGAACGACATCCGCCCCCGCCAATATCAACCGAGGCAGGCGCACATTGAAAAAGGCATCTAACCTAGGTTTAGCAGCCATTAATAGCGCAAGGTTCGTCGGCGTAAGGAAATCACGTTCCCAAATTCGCGCAATCAGCAAATCTGAAAGGCCGGACTGGAACACATCAGGCAAATCAGAAGGCGGAACAAACAAACGCAGCAAAGGTGAGATCGATAGTTTGTCGAACCAAGCCTCTGCATAGGTTTTCAAAAAATCAGGCAAGTTCGACAAACCACGTTTGCCCGCCGTCAAAGCAAAATTCACTTTACCGTTTTTTTGCAGCTCTTTCCCTAAGGAAAGAAGATCGGTTTTATAATTGCGATCAAAACTTCTACCAACCAGCAACGCGTTGGTCGAGGTGCTATCCGAACTACCTGAAATCCCTGCTTCACCAATTAAACGAGAGATCGCGCCCCGGACCATATCGGCTTCGGTATTTGATTGGTGAGATTGAACAAAATCCGTTTCAAAGCTTGCCAGCCCTTTGGATGCAAACACTACATCTGTACCAAACGACAGCCCTTTTAGGGCTAAATGATAAGCCCGTGCCATTTGTTCGGTATCACAAACGATCAAAGCCCTGTTGGATGTCTGCAACTCTTTTGAATTTACGATGCTCCAAAAATCAATCAACGCCGAAAACAGTGTATCATCTAACGGCAACTTCAGTGTATCCAACCACAGTTGCGAATGGTCGTCGCCAATAATTGCCTTCAATTCATCAATCAAAAGTGACGCTAAAATCTCGGTATGAGAGCTCAGGTCCTCTTCGATCACACTATAGGCGGGAACCCTTACGTCTAAAAAGGACGAACAATGTTCCCGCAAATCTGTTCGCGTATCAAACAGTGCTGCGGGTAAAAACACGCTACTTGATGCATCAAATGCAAGTTGGGCCGGTCCATTATCAGGACTATTGGTCGTTACGAACGCCGTATCAAAACGACCCAGCGTTTCATGAGAGGTTTTTTGGCCTGAAGGTCCAATCAGATTGTATTCAAGGGTCTCCAGCTGGGGGCAAAGCAAAATTGCCTCATCAATCGGGCAGTCAAACGAAATACCCGATAACCGTGCAAATACCCTAACGGGTTCAAGGTCAAAGTATGATAACTCTGTTTCTACCGAAGCACCTGCTAGGTTACGAATTGCATACATGAAATCGGTTGAAAACCTTGCGCCACTGATCAACCGCTGAACAGAGAGCAGCATTTCGGGCGCCCCTGTATCAAGCCCCCTTTTCAATAATAAAATGGCAAGAATACCCGCAATGTCAGGCTGCGATTTCGCGCACCGCTTTAGCATCACATAGGTCGGCGCTGGCAAATCAGACTTACGCCAACCGATCGCCTTCACTTCTGGCAAATCTTGGGCAGAATTCACTAAGTCCGATAGCAGGTGATCAATAAAAGCTTGCTGAACTTCAGGTCGAACGAACCTGCTGCGGATACCTTCGAACCATTTTATATATCTTGGCCGTCTAGGTTCAAAATTCCAACTGGCCACGATCTTTTTCGCGGCAATTCGAGCCTGCCTATCGCCACTACGGGTTCCGTCGTAATTGATGCTACGAATTGAGTGTATCAACGAGGCAATTACAAACGTTGCAGCACCACGATCACGTTTGTTGCGAATATTCCTAGCCCAGTAATTGACAGAATATTCATTCAAGTCACGCACAAAAAAATCATGCCAGCGTGTGACCAATGCCAAATAAAACCTTTGCCACGCTACATCCAGTTTTTCCTGTGGGACAAGGCTTCTATAAACGCGATAAAGTTCGGCTTCTTTTTCCGTACTAGCATCGATGGTCAACGATGCGGTTTCCAAATCATTGGCCGCTTGTTCGAATAGGTATTTAGCTACCGTTTTCCGATAACGGTTGAGCGATCGATAGACCGGTTGAATATTCGCAACCGAACGACGCTTTATCGGTAACCAGCGTTTAGACTTTGGCGCGTCTTTTTGACTGTCGCCCGTTATGATCCACCCTTCGTCTGTTGGCGTAACCAAAATTCGAGACGAATATACAGGTAGATCTGCTTTGATTAGGCCGTACCTTGACTCCCAAATAAAAGAATTCTCCTCACCGGCCTCGATATGCGCGGAAAGTTTCCTGCTGACTTCAATCAAAAAACTGAAAGGCAATGACGCATTTATTTCACCAAAGGCACAGAGCACTTTGGGTAGCGAGCATAAATCGCTGGGATAATGAAGTACTTTACCCGAAAAAATTGCGGATTGTTCCATTCGAAAAATTATCCAACTATCGGCGCGGACCAGCCATCAAAAGGTTCAACTTTTTCTCCAAAAGCCGTTCCATACCTAGACTGAATCGCAACAACGACTGCTGCGATTTCAGCTCGCGACAATTGACGTGATCGATAAATCTGACTGAGATCTTCAGTTATTCCGTAGCCAGCCCAGAATGGCCGACCAGTAACAATCACACGACGCCCCCAAAGCGCCGCAACCAAACCCAAAGCATGGTCTTTTACGATGACCGTATCACACGTCTTTAACTGCTGCACAAAATGCGCAAAGTTATCCTGAAGCGTTGCATTTTCAGACGGCAGTGACCGAAACACCGTCAAATTTTTGCCGAGTTTCAATTTTTCAATGGCAGCCGAAAATTCCAGTTTTTCATTGGATGAAAGTTCAACCGACGAAGACATTTCTTTTGTATCTGGAATAATCAGACAATTATCGCCTGATGAAACGTCGTTACCTCTTTCCAGAAAATTTAATGCCTGTTCCAGAACATCTGAATGTTCAGAAAAATCGAACCCTTGCAACATAATGTCGATTTCTAGCTGACGGCGCGCCAACGTCCAATCTGCCATACTATCCAGCATGAAACCGATAGCATCTTTTTCACCTTTTTCGACAACAGGCAAAGGCGCATCCGCACCATAAAACACGACGAGTGAAAGCCCATTTGCAGCCAAATCGAAACGGCGCCTTGAATAATCCTGAAACAAAACGACGCCCATATGACGACGCATCAGAACATTACGTAGATCTGCAACGTGGACATTGAAGGGGACAAAGTACTTTTGAAATTCCGGATAAGCGGCATCGAAATAAGCCCATTTCGATTCATCTAGACCATACACAACCGTGCGATAAGGCGCATTTGGTCGATACTTTACAACTTCTAAAGTTGATTTTTTCAGTCCTAAAAAAAACTGCAGGCGGCGCAACGCAACCGTGGCTTTGTGTGTAAAGATACGCATTCAGAAACTTTCTTACACCGCGATTAAACGCGTCGGTAATCACGTGTCACATTGGAAAACAATGCGATAATAGCAAATATAAGCATGCAAGCGACGAAGACGATTGGAACGTGTTTGGTCAGAACTGGGAATGTCCGGTCACTTGGCAGCGATGGGTTCGAAATAATCAGCAGGTATTTTTGCTGCTGCAAAATGACCTGACGGGCTGTTTCCAGCGACATGGTCGCAAGCTCCAAATCATTTTCTGCGAACTCCAAAGCAGCGTACAGGCGTTCATATTCATCGATTTGCATCGAAACAGCACCTTCCGACGAACTCGCCAAACGATCTCGGGCCGACGAAATTTGTCGCAAAATGATGCGCTCTTGATCCTTCAATGCATCGATGCGCGGCTTAAACCGATCGGCATCTTCAGATTCTTCAAGCAAGGAAAGATCCGACTGAACCGACGATAGTTCAGTTTCCAAATTTCCAATCAGCCCCTGGAGCATCTGAACCTGCGCCATCGGGTCAACCGCGCCATTTCGGTTTCGCCACTCTGTCAATGCAAGGCGTGCATCCAAAACGTTCTGTTGGGCGGTTTCAACGTTTGCTTGCTGGAAACGAACCTGATCATTCAACGCGCGAGCGTTCAGGTCATTCACAAACATTTCCACGATGCCCAATAGACTATCTGCGATCGCCTGAGCGGTTTCCGCATCGAATGCCGAAACCTCGAGCGATATGATGTTTTCCTTACTAGAAACCCGCGCAATTACATGACGTTGGTAATATGCCAGCACCGCATCGGTTGACGCATCATCAGGCAATTGTGTGAAGAAATCCCCATATGGGTCACGATAGAATTTGGCAAAACCCACGTCATTTTCCAACGCGTTCAAAGCATCCGGAGATTCAATAAAACGCTTTACCGAATAGATCGCACTGGGCTCGCCACTGACGATACCAACGGCCGTCGCCAAACCGCCCAGCATATTCGACGATCCTTGCTGTCGATCCTCGACCGCGAACTGAGTTTGCGATTTGAACAACGGCGCTTTGGTCACCAACGCATAATAGCCGGCCACAACAGTCGGAACCAACACAACCAAAATGAACAACAACGCAACCAAACTAAATCGCGACCGAGCCTTCTGCATTTTCACACCTGAACTATGGTTCGTAGTTTATGGGATCGGATAATGCGCCGAAACATCGTCATCACCTAATGGGAAAGTCACAGGCGCACGATTGGACGCAGATGCACGCAATGCGGCATAGACGTTCATCGTATCGCACGCTTGATCCAGACCGCTAATCGGCGTTTCAGCACTGAACGCATCTGCCAATACAGCCTTTGCATAGGTGATCAGGTTCGGCGGAGTAATGTCCAGATCGCTTTGCTCTAGCGGCAAGCCATACAAAAATAGCGGCTTTTCACGGTCCTCGGCGCGACGGCACCGCAGGGTCCAAACGCCACCTTCGGCGACCCAATTCACGACTCCGCGTTCGAAAATGAAATCCGTGCCAATGACAATGCCCACATCATCGCCTGCTTCAATCACAGCTCTGCGACCACCATCATAGCGCATCAAAACGACGCCGCCCGGGTCATCAAACTTTGTCCCGCGAGTGTTTGATGGGGTTTCATCGCTCAATTCTGCGTAGACAGATTTTGGCATGCCGCCCATCAGGTTGTTACACATATCAATCCAATGTGTACCAACGCAGCCCAACGATCCGCCGCCGACTTTCACAATAACCGAACGCAAGCTGCCTAGCTCTGGCGAACCATCCATTTCCTTTAGCATTTGGATGTTCGCACAATACCGTCGACCGTGGTTGACGATGATACGCACACCATTTTGCTCAGCTAATTGTCGCAATTCGATTGCGTCTTTCGCACTTTGGGATAGCGGTTTTTCAACGACGATCCGTTTCTTGCCCGCTTCGATCAGTTGTCGAGCGATCCGAACATGAAGATCAGCGGTGGTGCAAATAACATAGCAATCTGCGTCGCTGGACAGGACAGTGTCAAAATCACGTTCATGAACGTCAGCTAGGCCTGCCTCGGTTTCGACAGCAAAAGGTGTCTCGCTTGGATCGAACAGAATGGACAGCGTATGGCCCGCTTCGCGGATCGCTTGGGAAAAACGGTGGCCCATACGGCCACCACCGATCAATACTACAGTCGTCATGTTCTTACTCAGTAATTTGCAATTTTATTGTAAACGTTTGCGATCGCGTCGCATTGATCCTGTGCAGTAACCAGCCCAGCGCCGTCTGTTAGAAAGGCTTGCATCTGCAGATAAAGACCCGGTTTGTATTTTGTATCCAATTCATCATCGATTTCGACGACCTCGGTCTGGAACTTACCCTTCGGCATGACCTGCAACTGTTCGATCGGTCGCAACACCAGTCTTTCTTCGGGCAGCACAATTTCGATGCCCCAACGACCGGGGCCACGCCAATCCGCATTGTAAGAAAACGCTGTTTGCTGCTCCGTTTCGCCCTGCCCCGAAAAATAGGCCCCAGATGGGTGCCACGACAGTTCACCAACGGTTTTTGTCTGCAGATCGGTCGGGAAACCGCACATGTAAAATGCCATATCAATCACATGCGTACTGTTGGCGATAAGCCACTTTGCTTTGATGTTGGCTGGTGTTGGCAACTCTTCGATGCGGGGCGCATTTTCGCAAAATTCAAAAGCAACCGACAACGCACCGCCGGCTGCCGCGATCCGTTTCTTCGCCTCGATTGTCGACGACAAGAAACGGCGGTTGTAGGCGATGTACACCTCTGCACCTGTTTCACGCGCCAGATCAGAAACAGTCGCCAATTCGGTTTCATTCAATCCGCCCGGCTTTTCCAGGAGGATTTTTTTGACACCGCCGTTCAACAATTCCACTGCTGCCGATGCCAACATGTCGACGGGCAAAGCGACCACAGCCGCGTCAGGCGGCCCCATTTGATCCAACGCCCCCGCCAAACCTTGATCTGAAAATTTCATTCCAAATTTTTCGGCCATCGGTTCGGCGCGCGTAGCGCTCGTAGCAACGATGGTGACGTCGTGGTCCAAATCTCGCAAAACCTCGGCATGAAAGCCCGCCATAGGACCTGCACCAACCAACCAAATTTTCATAATATTTCCTGTCTTATGTGTTGGACACACTTTGATTTAACACGATTACAGACCGAACAGCCGACCACGCGCAACAATCGACGCGAACTGGTCCAACTCAGTCGTAATGGTGTGAGCAACATAGATCATGTCAGAGTCGCGAACCGTCATCTGCTCTAGCCAGAAGAACGAATTGGGGTCAGACATGTTGATCTGATAAACAATCGGGACGCCGGACCGTGTTTCGCGGATTTCTTGATCGGATGAAACAAGCCCCTTGGCGACTTCAGGGTTTTCAAACCGGAATAAAAACACACCACTACGATCGGCCAAGGAACTGGACAAACCGCCCGCGACAGACAAAGCGCCTGCAATGGATTGTTCCGCAAAAGTAATCGAATACTGACCCGGGGTCGCAACGGCGCCCAAAGCATTGAAAACCTGCGGCTTACTTAGCACAAAAATCGTATCGCCTGGCGCGACATAGATGTTTTCTATAGGGTTATTGATAATCGTCCGCAGCGGGACCGTGACGATATAGTCATCGCGGACCAAACGAATAACGGCTTCGGTTTCGTTCGCTGCCAACCCCGCGTTGCCTAATACGGTCAACAATCGATCACCCCGAGGCGACAGTTCTATCGAACCTGTTCCAGTAACTTCACCCAAAACAGTTGCCGAATTGGCAGAATAACTGTCCAAACCGATTATGACTTGCGGATCGATCGCGCGGTCAGACAAACGCTCTTCGATTAATTCGGACAGAACGCTGGGTGAATTCCCCGAAGCTTTGAACCGCCCCGCGTAGGGAACTTCGATCATACCGTTCTGGTCGACAGTTTGCGTTGGCAACACAACTTGACGTGCGCCGCTGACTTCTCCGGGGACGCCGTTGAAAAACAATCCGCCCGGGGCGCTTTCGAATATAGTAATCCCCAGACGATCGCCGACAACGATCCGTTGTTCGACTGGCGCCGATCGCACGCCAAAGCTTTCGCTTAGACTTGGCTCTCCTGCGTCAGAAAGAAACTGAACGACAGCGTCAGATACAGGCACAAGGTGATACCCTGCATCTTCCTTCTGGCTTTCACTGGTCACACCGGCAGTTAACGGACCGACACCCGCCAAAAATGAACAACCCGACAAAGCAAAGTTCAAACCGAACACTGCAGCCGTCAAAAGCGTTTTTGGGGGCATGTATTTCATTTTATTCAAACTACGTCTTTTCCGACTGCCCTGACCTTTTGTTGGACACCGTATATCCGACCAGCGCGTCATGGCAACACATCTAACAGCGCACGCAGTTTATCGCGCACGATGCTTTCTTGCGATTTTACATCTTGGTTGTCCATTTTTTGGCGCAAACGACCGCGCCAGTCTTCGTCGTAAAAATCAGACAGCCGTTGGGGAATATCATTCAGACTAACCTGCGTTCCATCCAGAACTATCCCGTCTGTGACCAACCCATGCGGATCAAAACCGACCCCATCCAAGTCTGATCGGTAAACAACAGGTGTGCCATGATGAAGAAGTTCGACAATGGCGCCCGTGCCGGGCGCGACAACCACGTCAACCAACCTTGCAAAGTCCGTCATATCCCCAGAATGGACCGTCCCCCGCTCATCAGCATTAATACCTTCGGGCACGCGCCCAACTGCAGGGTGCGGGCGCACAACGATGCCTGCATTCGGAAAACCCGCATGAAGGTCACGCAGCAAATTCCCAACTGCAGTGATGTCGGGAACGCGTGACAACAGTATCCCCCAGCACTCTGGCGGATTACGGATAGCAAATGCCCCAGCGACCGGTTCAAACGGCGATAAAATCGCAACATCACCATGAATGCCGCCAATCGCGGAATATGTGTCATGCGACGACTGATCGAAAAGAATGGAAAGGTCGGCAATCAGTTCAGGGTAACTGTCGTTTACCGGAGCGTGCTGAACATAGACCAAAGGTACGCCCATCGCTTTGCTTACATGCATCAGAGCAACGGAAATCGGGCTATGATCATTCGCGACGATGACAACCGATGGCCGTTTTTTCAAGAAAGCATTCCAAAAATAGGAAACCGCTGCACGGCCCACAACGCATTGGATGCGCACGAATGGATCCGAACGACGCAGGTCATCCTTAAAGCCACCATACTTCAATGCGCCCAGACGTGACCGCAAAGATGCACCAACCAAGCCAAGGTCAAATACGGTATCCCCGTCGCGCATTAGACCCAACACGCGCTGGACAGCCCTGACATTGGTGGCGGTCGGCGCGAATATAATCGGGGTGCCTTTTTTCACGTCAGGCAATTTACGAAGCGACATCAACAACAATGTCCACGTGACTTTGCGAAAGATCGAATATTTCAGCCCGTGCCCGATGCATGTCGCAGCAACGGCCTTTGCTCCGGTTAAAAGCTTTGTTTGAAAACCTTCGTATCTTTGCTGACCCCAGAATTTCACCAAAGTCGAATGGACAGCATCCGCCGTTTTTTCAAAATTCGCAGAGTTTTCATCAAGGTGGATCATGGATATCACTAACTAAACCGTGAACCGCTATAACAGCAATCGCATACAAATCACTACAACTGCTGGCGATAAGTGGATTATCGACACCCAGCTGCAACTAGGGCATTGTATCCGAACCCAAGTTAAAGCAGTTTGCGGGTCAAATCGCGAATGCGGCTCGATAATTTTAAGTGTTACCGGATGAACCGTACCAAAACTGTAGTTGATTACCTAGCCGCTACATTGCTGCTTCTTACGTTGATCTGGTTCTACCCTTTGGTAGCGATTGCGATCAAACTATCCAGCGAAGGCCCTGTGCTTTTCCGTCAACTTCGGGTCGGCAAAGACAAAGCCGTGTTCGAATGTATCAAATTCCGAACGATGACCATCGATACGCCGAACGTCAGCACGCACGAAATTCGTGGGGACTACGTCACACGCCTTGGCCGTTTTTTGCGTAGAACAAAAATCGACGAGCTTCCTCAGATTTTAAACATACTGCGCGGAGAAATGTCCCTGATCGGGCCGCGTCCGTGCCTGACGACACAGGACACGATCATTGCCGAGCGCGAAAAACGGAACATTTTTTGTGTAAAGCCAGGCATCGCTGGCCTGGCTCAAGTTTACGGGGTGGATATGTCGACACCCGTCAAACTATCGCGATATGATAGCATCTACATCAAAAACTGGAGCCTAAAGCTCGACCTGCAAATCGCGTTGTCGATGTTGGGCGGCAAAGGTTTCGGCGACCGGGTGCGCAAATTCACACACTAACGCTGTCCGCGGAAACGGACCCAAACACCTGACATGATTTGATGTGCCAGATAGTACGCGCTGGCAAAAACGTTCAAATGCGCAACTTTGCGGTAGACGGCCCACGTGTAAGGAATAGCGGCCAATTTATTTGAAGAGACCGAGTTTTTCTGTTTGCGATAGACCGCCAACACCTGCGGAACCGCAACCGCGTGATCGACCTTTTTCAACAGCTCTAACCAAAGCCCATAATCTTGACGCTTGCGCAACAGTGGCATCTGAACATGCCCGAAATACGCGCGGTCGTACATCGCGGTTAAGCAACCAATGACGTTTGTCTTTAACAGCTCTTGATACGTTATCCGCGCCGGTGGGGTATAGGTTGCAACGTGCATTCCCGACGTATTTTCAACACGGTAGGATGAATACGAAAAGACCGCGCCGGTTTGGATCATGAAATTCATTTGCGTGGCAAGCTTTTCAGGATACCAGCAATCATCGGCATCCAAAAATGCGACAAACCTGCAATTTGCAACATCAATGGCACGGTTCCGCGCGACCGCGGCACCTTGGTTCCTATCCAACGACACCAACTGAACCCGCGGATCAGACTGCATAATCTCGGTCACAATTTCTTTGGTTCGATCAATCGATCCGTCATCAACGACGATCCATTCCCAATCCGTCAGGGTCTGTGCAGCAATGGATGCATAACATTGCCGGATGACACCTTCGGCATTGTAAGCAGGCGTCACGATCGACACCGTCGTAGATGATAGATCTGTCATTATGAAGGCATTGCCCCTTGTGACATCTGTGAAAGAATTGACCCGATGTTTGCTACAATTTACACGTTAAACACAAACCGATTTTGAAATCGATGACGGGCAGCAGGCACAAATGAACGAATATGACCGCGACCCCAGTGCCGAATTGCGCGAAGCTCAGTCAAAATTCAGGGCCAAGCAGTTTGATATCGCCTATCTAGAAGCTCAGTCTTTAGCAAAGGCATTCCCCGACAACACATCGATTGCGACGTTTGCTGCGGCCACTCGTAAATCGCTGAATGCCCACTGCAAGGCGCTTATCAAGTCAGGCGAACTTGAGAATGCGTGGCACATTTTTCTGCACCTCAGTGACGATGACGAATTTGGGCCAGCCCTGTTCGACGCTTGGGCTGATGCTGCGGTCATAGATTTGCCCGCCACTACAGTTGCGCACTGCATTGTCCAATTCGCCCCAACAGACAGCAGCACCGAAAACCGAAAATGGCTGACGCTTGCGCGGATTTTTGAACAACTGCCCGCTAACGAAAAAAACATCGAACTGGGTTTTTACGCTCTTCGTTTTATACCCGGAAACAAATCTATCCTTGATGGATTAGATCACATGATCACCCAATCCCAGCGAACTGCCCAAAGCGAGATACATTGATGTCGACGCAAACAACAAACGAACGGGCGCGTTCCTATCTGCGTTCGAATTGTCCATCTGACCTTGATACAGATGCACGATTGATCGCGTTCAACGATCTAAGAGATTCCGCACAAGATCGCGGGCTGATTGGTTCGCCGACAGACTACCGAAGCAGGCTGGAAATCGAATTCGCGATCGCAGATCGGCAACGCGAAATCAATCGCGAAAACCTTTCGGATGAAGGCCCCGAAACGGTGTGGGAATTGTACGATCCCGCTTCGCCCCATTATGCATTGGACCTAGAACGCTCTGCACCTAATCCTGAAACCTCTATCAATGCTAATAATAGTTGTTCACGGAACTGGCTGTTGAAAATCTGGAGCCTTTGGATTCAATCCACGCACCGAGATGGGACCATGGATAGGATCGGCTATCTATGGTTATTTGCCGATCCGATGATCCACGTATTAATCATCTGCGCGATCCCATTTTTTCTGCATTCGGACACCGTAGATGACATGCCTGTATTGCCCTTTGGGGTAATAGGAGCTTGTTTTCTAATGACATTTCGCATGGCAGCCACTGGTGCGATGTCAGGCGGCGGCGCGCTAGTGCCGCAACTGGATCATCCAACGGTATCTAGATTTGACGTGATCGTCGCCCGCGCGTTTCATTCGCTCGCGGTCTACACGTTGATTGGCGTTTTCCTAATGTCGCTGATCGTCATGTTCGGTCGTGGCGATCTGCCAGCCAACTTGCCCATGGTCATGATATTTCTGCTGATAAATTGGTGCATCGGCCTAGCCTATGGCACGATTTTTCATGCGCTCATCGGTATCTATTCCGGTTTTCGTAGGATCAACGGCTTTACCACGCGCTTTATCGCGCTGTCGTCGGGCACATTTTACATCTCTGAACAATTACCCGACGCTCTGCGCCAGATCGTTTTGATGAATCCCCTTCTCCATTCGGTGCAATTCGCGCGCAGTTTCTGGTTCTATGAATACAACTCATCCGACGCGAACCTGTTTTATCTTACGTTCGCATCGCTGACGCTGATAGCGATGGGGCTTGCAATGCACATGCGTGACCGCGGCAAAGTCGAAAGTGTACGCGCATGAACCCGATCGAAATTCAAAACGCGACGTTTTTTGTACGCAATTCAGGAACCGTGCATCAAATTCTGGCCAATAGCACAACATCTGTGGAACCTGGCTGGTACCTTTTGGCAGGTTCTTCGCGGCTTCACACTGTTGCGTTTCTTGACCTGCTATGTGGAAAATCCGAACTACAAAATGGGTTGTGCAAAATACGCGGCAACATTTCGTGGCCCATCGGTCGAATGGGTGTGTTTTCTAGCGTTGTCACCGGCATAAACGCCATATCGCACTTTGCGATCCTATATGGGTTTGACAGAAATGACGGCATCGCATTCATCAAAGAACACATTGGTCAGGACGCGCTTCTTTGGGATCCCATCGCAAACTGGCCAGCCCAAACCAAACTAAAGTTTAGCCTGCTATTGGCTCTGGTGGCGGATTTCGACATCTACCTATTGGACACCAACCTTGCCTTCCCCGAAGATATCGAATTTTCGCGTAAGATCATTGGGTTATTGATGGAAAAAACCAAAGGTAAAACGGTTCTACTGACACCGAAACAAACCCAAGTCGCCAAAGCAACCTGCACCAAAGCATTAATCGTTGCAGACCAAAAGGTAGCGATTTCCAATAACATCGACGACGCTTTGGCGATCAACAATTCAAAGCCGATCAACATCGGTAGCGTCAATGAAACAGCCGATACCGATGATGACGACGGGCTATTGTTTTAATCCAGCGCGTCGTTCAACAGCCGTTCCGCGTTCGCGAAATCTTCGGCGGTATCGATATCGATGCCCTCTAGATCGCTTTGGCAAACCACCGCGCGGGACGTTGGGAAAAACAGTGAATGGTCACGCCGCAGCGCATCGGCACGCACGATATACATCGACCCCGTGATGACCACAGTACGTGGCAAATCCTGGCTTCGCATTTTCAAACCGTCAGGAAACAGCGCTTTGATTTCGCCTTCAGCGCCCAAATCGAACATGTGATAAGGTGTTTCTTCGACCTCGCGCACGCCAATCACAGAGGCGACGGTTTCGTTATTCTTCAGGATATCAAACGCTTCGATCCAACGCGAAACTTCGCGGTACGGCGTGGTTGGCTGCATCAAGGCGACAAAGTCGAATTTTTCCCCGTCCTTTTCAGCCTGATCTAATTCATAACGCACAACATCAATCGAACTCGCCGTATCGCCCGACAAATCCGCAGGTCGCAACCCATGTGTCATTGCCCCGAATTGCACAGCAACATCAGTGATTTCCTGATCATCAGAGGAGATGACCGTTTTGGAAAACAACCCAGACGACGTGGCGAATTCGATGCTCCACCCCACCAAAGGTTTTCCGCACAAATCTAGAACATTTTTTCGTGGCAGTCGTTTTGAACCGCCGCGCGCGGGAATAACACAAAGGGCTTTCATAGGTAGGCTCGATCAAAAAAGTTTATATTTACCAGCTAACAAAGCTGCTCTAAGTCCTATCGAGACAAAGCCAGTGGCACAAGGCGACAATGTTCGACGTTGAGATGCAAAAACTAATAGTACTTGGCGCAGGGGGTCATGCATCAGTGGTCATTGAAGCCGCGCAAGCGGCGATGCCTGATGTGGAAATCTTGGTTTTTGACGAGGCTCCGAAAACAGATAAGATTTTGGACCTACCCATTGTTGAAGGGCGCCCCGATCCAGCGAAGTTTGACAAAGACAGCACGCAAGCTATCGTCGCGATCGGAAACAACAAGGTCCGCGCGACCCTATCGCAGTGGCTAAAAGACGCCGGTTTCAAATTGGCGACCGTTATTCACCCAACCGCATGGATCAGCCCGTCGGCATCCATCGCGCAGGGTAGTTTTGTCTCGGCCAGAGCGGTCGTTAATGCCCGCGCGACAATTGGCGCAGCGTGCATCATAAATACCGCGGCCGTAGTCGAACACGATTGTAAAATCAAATTATCGAGCCACATCTGCCCCAGCGCCACGTTGGCGGGTGCGGTGACCATCGGTTCACAAACAACAGTCGGCGCAAATTCGACAATCCGAGAGTTAGTCGATATTGCCGACAACATCACAATCGGCGCAGGTAGCGTCGTAATCCGCAATATTGCTGAGGCAGGCACCTATGCGGGCTGTCCAGTCAAACAACTGTAGTAAAGAGATAGACGATTGTTTTTCATTGCTGAAGCAGGTGTTAACCACAACGGTGACATCGATCTTGCCCTTAAACTTGTCGACATTGCGGCTGACGCAGGCGCGGATGCGGTCAAATTCCAGACCTTCAAAGCCGACAAAACCGTTCGCACCGGCACAAAGACAGTCGAATACCAAAAGGTAAACGCCGAACAAGACGACCAACAAGAGCTGTTGCGCCGTCTGGAGCTAAGCGAGGACGACCATTATACGATTGCGCAGCGCTGCAAAGAGCGCGGCATCGAATTCATGTCGACCGCCTTTGACGAAGAATGTGCAGATTTCCTCGCGGCTGTCGGCATTTCCCGAATTAAAATTCCATCGGGCGAATTGACCAACCTGCCTTTCATCAAACATTTGGTCCAATTTGACCTGCCGATCATCCTATCGACAGGCATGGGCAATATGGATGAAATCAAACAGGCCTATGATCTGATCCGCGAAACGCGGCTGGAAATGGGTTTGGGTGACACCCCCAAAGAAAAGCTAAGCATTCTACACTGCACCAGCGCCTACCCCACTCCGAACGACCAATTGAACCTGCGTGCCATCACAACAATCGCAAACGCGTTTGAATGTGCTGCAGGTTATTCGGACCATTCAGGCGGGTTAGAGGCCGGATATCTGGCAGTCGCGTTAGGTGCGACGGTTTATGAAAAACATTTCACCGTTGATCGAAACCTACCCGGCCCTGACCACAAGGCATCGTTGGAACCCGAAGAATTGAAAACGATGATCGACGCGATCCGCCGCGCTGAAAAAATGCTGGGAACGGGCATCAAAGAACCGCAGCCTTGCGAATTACAAGCGCGCGATCTGGTCCGCCGCAGCGTTTTCGCCGCAAAAGATTTGGAAAAAGGTCAGATCATTTCGGCCAACGATCTGATCATGTTGCGTCCTGCATCGGGCATTGAACCGAAATACGCCTTTGACCTGATTGGCAAAGAGGCAAAGCGCGACATCAAAAATGGTGACCCGTTCACCATGGACGACCTATAAAGGATCGCCAAAGTGAAGATCTGTTATGTATCGGGAACGCGTGCCGATTTCGGCCTCATGGAACGGACGTTGCGGGCGCTGGATATCGAACCAACGTTTGATGTCAGCGTGCTTGCTATGGGGCAACATCTGGACCCGCGATACGGAAATACCATTAAAGACATCGAAGCCAGCGGGCTATCGGTTCACCGCCTGCCCGCGCTGGATATGCCCGGTGAAACCGGTGCCGAAATGGGTCATGTCGTTGCAACCGTCATGCAACAGATCATCGACCATTTTTCCAATGATGCGCCTGATTTGGTCCTGTTATTGGGTGACCGCGGCGAAATGGTCGCCGCGGGTATGGCATGTGTATTCCTAGGCATCGTTTCCGCCCATTTTCACGGTGGTGACCGATCTGGAACGGTGGACGATCAGTTCAGGCGGGTCATCACCAGCCTTGCACATTACCATTTCCCCGCGAATGATGCGGCGCGTAACAGGCTGATTGCGATGGGCGAAGACCCGTTAACAATTCGCACCTTGGGTGCCCCCGGTTTGGACGGCCTAACAACGTTCAAGGCAGATCCCAACATCGAAGAAACGCTAGGGATCGCATTAGACGACAGGGTCGCAACAGTTGTGTTCCACCCTGTGGTTCAAGACGCACATGACGCGGCCAATCAGGCACAAACGTTAATCGAAACATTATCAGACGGCTTTTCCGGCAAAGTGATCGTTCTGGCGCCCAATTCCGATGCAGGATCCGCAGGCATCGCGCGCTATTTTGAAACGGCTCGCGAAACCTTTGCTCAGGCAAATTCCAATGCGCAATTCGTTTGGCTCACGCACCTTGCCCGCGATAATTACCTTTGGCTCATTCAAAGGTCTGACGTCCTGGTTGGGAATTCTTCATCCGGCATCATCGAGGCAGCCACACTAGGCACACCGGTTGTAAATATCGGAGATCGCCAAAACGCACGGGATCGAAACGACAGCGTTTTTGACGCTGCAGTAGACAAAACCGCAATTGCGGGTGCGCTAAAACTCGCCCTTTCATACGACGGGAATTTCGACAACCAATACGATCATGGCGGCTGTGCATCCCGTATCGTTGACGTTATCAAATCCCTAGACCTTTCCAGAGATGTTCTGAAAAAGAACTTTTCGCACTGACATCGGCAGACACATGTTTAAGCAAAACAAATTCGTTACACTGTCCAATTCCAACACGATCAAAGATGCGTTAGCCGCATTGGACGAAACCGCGCTTGGCATGGCCATTCGTGTTGATGACGATAAAAAATTTCTATGCACAGTCACAGATGGTGACCTGCGCCGTCAATTGCTGGACGGCTATGGGATCGACGATACACTGGCGACGTTACCCGTTCACGCATCGATTACAGCAGACGAAACAACGACACCTCGTCAATTGCTGGACATGCTAAATGCCAACGGTATCAATCAGATACCTGTGGTGAATGCCGACGGAACACCAACAAATATCGTGCACCGCGCGGATATCCAAAAACAGATTTTGCTGTCCACGCCGCATTTGGGCGACGACGAAATCGAATTCGTCAACGAAGCATTCCGTACAAACTGGATCGCACCTGTCGGCCCAAACATCGACAATTTCGAAAAAGAAATATGCGAAATGGTCGGCGCAAAATATGCCTGCGCGGTATCGTCGGGCACGGCGGGTTTGCATTTGGGTCTGGTCACCTTGGGCGTAAAGGCTGGCGATACGGTGTTTGTGTCCGACTTTACCTTTATCGCCAGCGCCGCGCCTGTCATGTATCAGCATGCAACGCCTGTGTTTATCGACAGTGATCCGGAAACATGGAACATGTCGCCAATCGCGTTGCGCCGCGCATTTGAACAGGCGCGTGAAACTGGGAATATGCCCAAAGCGGTCGTGGTCGTGAACCTATACGGTCAAAGCGCGAACATGGGCCCTATCGTTGAAATTTGCGACGAATATGGCGTTCCAATCCTAGAAGACGCTGCTGAATCTTTGGGTGCATCCTATGATGGACGCCAAAGCGGAACGATCGGAAAGATCGGCGTGTTTTCGTTTAATGGGAACAAAATCATCACCACCTCGGGTGGCGGTATGATGGTCAGCGATGACAAAGCGCTGATCGACAAGGCGAAAAAATTGTCGACCCAAGCGCGCGAACCCGCGGTTCACTATGAACATATCGAACTGGGCTATAACTACCGCATGAGCAACATTCTGGCAGGTATCGGCCGGGGTCAGTTACGTGTGTTGAAGGATCGCATCGCACGCCGCCGCGAAATCAATGAACTGTACAAATCCGGCCTGTCCGATATCGACGCCATTTCGTTTATGCCCGAACCCGATTGGAGCTATTCGAACCGTTGGCTATCCTGCGCGTTGATTGATGCCCAAAATGGCCCGAAAACAGCCTCTGCATTGATCACCTATCTTTTTGATCACATGATCGAGGCCCGCCCCCTGTGGAAACCGATGCACATGCAGCCGGTCTTTGGTGACTATTCGGTGGTGAAACATGACGACAGCCAACCACCCGTTTCCACGTCGCTATTCGAAACAGGGATCTGTTTGCCATCAGGATCGAACATGACAGACCAGGAGGTTGAAAACATCATCCAGGTTATCAGGTCTTTCTGGTCCAAAAACTAAATCACATCTGATGCAGGCAAGGTATTTTGCCTGCATCCTTTGACGACCGCGCGATATCAACGCCAGCTGTGTGCGCGACGATACGATTGATTTGTTAACGGGTCTTAACCGAAAATTAATCAATCTGATTAAACTCTTACGAATACCTACCGCTTATCGGCGCCATCGGGCGCTACGCGGTAGGTCCAACCGTAAACATCGTTTAATCAACTGATCGCAATGCCCCCCAAAAAAGACGGAGTTTTCAGCAACCAAAATCGGCGCATGATCCTGCGTTCCGCAATTGGCGGGTTTTACAAATTGGTTGGGACTGCGCTGGGATTTGCCGTTGTGCTGGTCTTGGCAAAGAAAACGAATGCTGTTGAATTCGGTCTTTATTCAATTGGCTTTGCTATCGCCAGCCTTGTCTGGCCCTTCGTCACCGCGGGCCAATCAACCCTTGCCGTTCGGTTCTGGCCCACATTTTCAGACCGTTATGATGTCGCAACTGCAAACTTTGTTCTGCTACGTGGGCTTAGGATAATCTTTGGCTGTGGCACGGTCGTGATTGGCTGTGCTTTTTTATTGATCCTGTCTGGGGCGTCGCTTGGCCTGACTGAATTTAGTGACGGCATGATCATTTGGACGGCCATATTTGCCGTCGTTTTGGGTATGTCTCAATTCACAGGATTTGCGCTGCGTGCGCAGGGAATGCTGCACTGGTCGATCCTACCCAAAGACATTGTTTGGCGGCTATTGGTCATCATGATCGCCGGTTTCAGTGCCGAATTAACCGGCGCGCAGGCTTTAAGCATCGTGGCGATCAGCCTGTCATTGACCACTTTGTTTCAGGTTTTGCGCATGTTCTTTGCGATTGGATCGCTTCGGGGTATCACGCAGCCGCCGCACATTGAGTTCGCAACGATGAGACGCGCCGAATGGGCCCTGTGCGGCGGAGAGGTTTCGCGACAATGGCTACAACAGGCCGCGACCTTTGTTGTTGCCATCATGCTGGGGCCAGTTTCGGCGGGCGCATTTTTCGCGGCTCAGCGGCTATCGAACCTTCTGTCCATTGGATTGATCGGCACCAATCAGGTGTCCAGCCCCGTCATCGCGCGCACTTGGCATGCAGGACAATTTCAACAACTTCAGAACCTTATGACGTCTGTCAGCATTGCCGCGCTGACCTTTTCTTTGATTGGATTTGGTTTCTACGTAGGATTGGGACCATGGCTGTTGGCCCAATTTGACCCCGCATACAGCAATGCCCATGTCGTTTTACTAAGCCTCGCATTTGGCCAGCTGGTGAACTCTGCCTGTGGCCCGAATGGGCATCTTTTGAACCTTGCGGGGCAAGAAAAAGCGACGCTGTTAATTTCGATTGTGGCTGGGGTGGCAAATATCGTCTGCACAGCGATTGGTATCGCATTTTACGGGCTGATCGGTGCCGCGATCGGGTCGACGGTTGCAACCATCCTGTGGAACGTCTGGTGCACCAGATTATGCGCCAAACGGCTGAACATCCATTTGTTCAACATATCGAACCTTAGACAGGTCGCTGCGCCCTTGGCTTTGATATTTCCCCGAAAGGCAGACGGAAAATGATCCATGGTCATCAGCTTGCAGATGGCCGCTGGCCGAACCTTTTTATTTTGGGCGCACCCAAATGCGGCACGACATCTATCGCGTCTTGGCTGTCTGCGCATCCTGCGGTTTTGGTGAGCAATCCGAAAGAACCCGCCTTTTTTAACGATGACTACAAAGACGGGCATTTTCGCGGACGACCAAAACAATACAGGTCATTGTTTCAAACCGATCTGCCAACGACATGGTACTGCGATGCGACCGTCGATTATTTGGCGTCCAAAACCGCTATCCCCTCGATAATCAAAGTCGCGCCACACGCCCGCTTTGTCGTCGCTGTGCGCAATCACGCTGACCTATTGTTTTCCATGCATCAACAAGAGCTGATCAGCGGCAACGAACTGATATCCGATTTCGAAAAAGCGTTCGCATTGTCAGCGGAACGTCGCCGTGGCCGCAAAATCCCGATCACGCGCCCCGAACCAAAGAAAATCGATTACGAAGAGCGCGCGAAAATGGGGCTCCAGATGATGCGCGCAATTGAAAGCATCCCCCGAGAACAGATCCTGATTATAGATTTCGAACAAATCAGGCAGGACCCAGCGGCAATATGGGCCGAAATTTGTACATTTTTGAACATTGAGCAGATCAAAGTCGACCTAACGGCACAAAACCCCCGCCAAGAGATCAGTTCCGTCACTGCGACCGTCATCCGCAAATACCTAAGGCGCATAAAACGCCGTCTAGGCCTGGTTAGCAACATGGGCATCGACGCCCCAATGCGGCGCCTGTCGGCACGTGCACCGGCGGCTAAGGCGTCGATTTCAGATGACCTGCGCAACCGCATTTCACACAATTACGAATTGGACCGCCAGCTGATCAAACAGATCGCATTAGACGGCCCCGCAGTGATTGCGCCGAATAGCTGGATCACGAAATGACACAACAAACCCGCATTGTTATCGCTGCTGCAACCTTTCAAAGACCATCAAGCCTCTGTCGCCTTCTTGATCATATCGAAGCGCTGGAAACCACTGCCGATGTGACTGTTCTGATTTGTGACAACGATGGTCTTGACCAAGCCGGAAAAACCGTCGTCCAAGCAAGATCGGCACAAGGGTATCGGTTCAAACTAACGTGCATAGTGGAACCGAAACAGGGACTATCCTATGCGCGGAACGCTTTGTTCGAACACATCAGGGCACAGGAAAACTGTGACTACATCGCAATGATTGACGACGACGAATGGCCGTCGCGACATTGGTTAACCCACCTGGAAAAGACCGCGATCCAGACAAAGGCGGATGTCGTCGCTGGCCCCGTCCGATCCGTTTTCGAACAGGAAACCACGCCTTCGTTTGTCGTTCAGTGTGAACAGTTTAGACGCAAAACCAAACGAACCGGGCCCGTCCCCATCGTCCTTTCGACCGAAAACGCATTCATCAAATTCACGCTTTTAGACACCATTTCAAAACCTTGGTTCGACCCAGTTTTCGCGACCACTGGCGGTGAAGATGCCGATTTTTTCTATCACGCCAAAAGAACTGGGGCCACTTTCGCTTGGGCCAATGATGCCGAAATAATGGAGTCGGTCCCCGCATCGCGCAGCACCGCCCAATGGGCGCGCAAACGCAATTTTCGACGCGGGGCAACGACCGCTTGGCGCGCAACTCAGCGCCCTGCAAAGTTAAAATCCATCCCACGCATCGTTATTTTCGGTCTTATCGGGATATTCAGTTTTCCCGCGTTCTGGATCGCAGGTTGCCTTAACCCTGTGACCCGCCTGAACGCGCAACTTCGGCTTTGGCGTTCTATCGGGTATTTCAGCGGCTTTGCACGCTATCGCGTCCATGAATACAAAGTGGACGGCGCATGACACCAACCTGCCCCGCATATGGAAGCAACGAAATGGCCCCAAACAAGGCCAAACGGGGCGTCGTCGTTCTGTTCGTAATCGCGCTCGTGCCGACGTTATACATCGGGAGCAACTCTCTTAGCTATGCGCTTTCAATGGTATTGCTGCCGCTTGCACTGTTTGTACATGTAACCTCTGACGTGCCACGCAAATGGTACGGCGTTCCGGTTTGGATCGGCCTGACGATGGCGATTAGCATCGCATCAGCTTATTGGTCATATACGCCGCTAGTCACACTGCATTTGGCGCTGCGCGGCACATTGCCGGCCATCATTCTGATCCTTCTTATCGGGTCCATGCCCATCCAGCGCGCTTGGGATCTGTTCAAAGGCTGCTTAGCCGTCTCAATCATGGCTAGCATGGTTGCCGTTCTGTTTTGGGACCATGCGGTGCATTCTATTTACGATCCACTGATCGCGGGATCATGGCGCGGATTGTACAATCATAAAAACGAAGCAGGCGCCGTAGGTGCAGTCGCCACAATCATTTTTACGGACGCTTGGTTCCGTTCAAAATCCAAGCTCGATTTACTCATAGCCATCTCATCTGTTGTCTTTTTATGGGGCACACAATCCAGAACCGCCCTGCTGCTGACGATGATCGCATACATGGCTTTGCTGTTCATCCGTTGCTGGTTTGCCGGCGGATATGGGCGCACCGTGGTCGGTTTCTATCTATTTTTGGGCACGTCAGTCGTTGCTATGGCGCTATCGAACGCCGAAATACAATATTGGCTATTTAATGATCCGTACAATTTTACCGGTCGGGTCGGCATTTGGCGAACCGCCTTATACGTGTGGAGCGATCGACCTTGGCTGGGATTTGGATTCCGAAGCATATTTGGTGACGACAGCCCGAATTTGATCGGTGATGCAGTCACACCTTTTGCTGCAATCGCCCCGCACCCTCACAGTTCATACCTACAAACAATGATTGGCACTGGCGTCATCGGTTTGTTTTTTATGGCCATTGGTTTGGTCATCATTCCAATCGCGAAAACCATACGAATAACCGGCTCGGTGAAAACCGAACCCGTTCCTTTGTGTTTCGCAATCATTGTCTTTTCCTCATTGCGTTCCGTTTTCGAAAGCCCGGCATTTCAATTCGCACGGCCAAGCTGGATATTTTGGTCAATTTCGGTCGCAATTCTATATGCCTTCATGAACCAACAAAGGTTATCCAATGAAAAATGACGAAATTCGCATGCCCGATTTTATAATTATCGGCGCTATGAAATCCGGAACAACAACGTTGCATGAAGACCTTGACCTACACCCAGACATCGTAATGTCAGGATGGAAAGAGCCTGGGTACTTTGTTGGTCCAGATTTTGGCGGACCCAAAAAATTTCCATTACATGCAGCACGACGCCAAGACTATGCAAAACTTTTCAAAAACGTTCCCAAAGATAAATTGTGTGGCGAAAGTTCAACGCATTACACAAAACTTCCATCTTTACCAAACGCAGCGGAAAATATTTACAATACCATAGGCCCGAACATAAAAATGTTATACATTGTTCGGGATCCGATCAAACGCGCGATCAGTCAGTTTGGGCACGAATTTCAACATCGTGAAACAGACATACCTACACTATCCGAAGCCGTAGATCGACACCCAAATATGGTCGAACTCAGCCAATACGCGAAACAGTTAAAACCTTACTGGGATCTATTTCCAAAAGAAAACATCTTAGTTATCAAATTTGAAAACTTAATCACAGACAGACAAGGCTACGTCCAAACGATACTAGATTTTTTAGGCGCCGATAGATCGAAAATGCCCAAAATCGACGACAATAAGGTTAGAAATACTGCGAACGATCGCCGAAACTGGAGGCCTTGGGCTAGAAATATTCGATCAGCACCATTTTTTCAAAACCACATTGAACCGATATTTCCCCAAAATACGCTCAAGCTTTTGAAAAAAGCTGTCACGAAAAAACCCCCAAAAGTTAGAAATGGCGACAGCATCGAAGTAATAGAACAACGTATTTTAGAGAAGCTATCCAAGGATGATATTACCGTTTACAACAGCGCACTCTGACATCGCTAGATTAAAAAAGGGCGCTATAGATTTAGCGCCCGCTTCACTTTACCAATTCTCAATAAAAACAATATGTTACCAACCATATACCGCTGACACAGGCGCATCGGCTCCTGCAGAAATCTGAATAGCCATTCTAGACCTCTTTTGCGCATCCACTCTGGTGCACGCGGAAACCTTCCGGCTAGGAAATCAACGATAGCGCCTCCGCAGATAATCGTAACATTACAATTGGTTAGGTGTCGCCTAAGATAACGTGCGACTTTTTCTTGTTTGGGCATTCCCATGGCTAGCAAAATAACCTGAGGTTCATTTTTCATCGCATCGGAAAGGTAATCAGCTTCAGTCTTGAAGCCATCCATTTGCGAAACAACATCGTGACCTTCCAATGATAGCTTCCTACACGCTCGTACCAGCCACGGCTCTGAAGTTCCATAGACCGATATTTTCTTACCTTTTGCATAGTTCAAAAATTTCGGTATCAGATCGGTTCCGTTTAAATTTATACCCGGATGCTTCCCAATCGATTTATAAAGAAGTTCAACTCCCTTACCATCTCTAAGCAAAATATCAGCATCTCTAAAAGACGATGACACATATTCGCACTTCCAACACATATTCACAGAGTGTGCGTTTAAAAAAGCAACAGTCATCACCGCTTTGGGCGCGTTCATTTCTTCGAATAACTCTCCGACTTCTTCGTTACAATGAACTCTACGAACACGGTCAAGCAAGTTAGAAATACGTTTCGGACTACCGCTACCCATGCTACCTCCAGCACAACTTTCAGAGCGCCGGAAATATCAACCACTATACAGAATACTGTCCCAATGGCAGCCTTGGCGCCATTAAATAATCACCCATAAAAATTAACAAAATGTTACGAAATATATAGGTTTTTTAGATAAATAGAAACCAGATAGGCGTACCAACAGTTAAAAAATCAACCAAAACCTTGATGAATAACTTGATGAATAAACAGTGCGGAGGTGAGATTCCAACCAGAAACGACATCACACAAGAATCTAAGATAAATCAGCACCTTAACAGAAATTCAGCACTTAGCCGAACTGAGCTTTGTGTAGCAAAATGTATAGCAAACCCGCCATGCAGCGTCACCATCCAATTTAATTGACCAACACAATTGATTAAACATCTTGTCTAAAAATAGATTCAGGAAAACCGTTTTCCAATTATCGATCTTGAGTGTTGTTTGGCATTACTCTTCGTTATCAATTTTACGCCAACGAATAGTTGCGTCGACTTCTCCAGAAACCAAAACCTCCGCCGTGTGCGGTTCGGACCTGTCGCAGTTTAGAGCCGCTCTTTTGATGGCATAATGTCCAGCAAAACAGACGAACGTTGGGCGGTCAGCAACAGAATGTAGCGGCATCTCACGATCTGGGCTGTGTAGATGCCCAAAGCACTACGGCAACCGCCCAATGACTGTATCAATCAAACGGATCGCGGTAGCCAATACTGCTCTCACGATTATTAAAAGCGCCTGCGCCAACGTGAGTTCCAATTGTCGATGAGCGGGCACCGCAGGACTTGAAATTGGCATATTTCTGTCGATTGCCGGACATCAATGAAACTCCGGTCGTTGATCTGCGGACAGGCGTAGGATTGTCCGGGATAGGAGCCGTAGCGAAAACTGAGGGCGCCGCCATTCTTCTTGAACAAACCGCCGTGCGGTTTCCCGGACAAGCTCGTCATTGGGGCACATCACTTCGACCGCTTGCATATACTGCACCTCGGTCAACGCAGGGACATGGATCACCTCGAGCCGACTGAGGAACGGTTGCGACAGGCCATCGAGCTGATTGGCGGTGAAAACCCAGTTGATGCGCGACATGTCGCAGACCATGCCGCTGACGGGGCAGCGCCAGCTGGCAGCGGAATGCGGATCCAGCAAGGGCAGCAAGGCATTGATCAGGCTGGTCTCGGTGCCTTTGTCCGAGCGGGCACCGCCAGTCGTTTTGTCCAACTCGTTGATGACCATGATCGGGTTTGGGCAGCGCTGCGCGCCAATAAAGCGCAGCGGTTCGCCAAGGCGCGATCCTGCCCACCCCGCTTCGAGTCCAGCGACCCGAAATGCGGCTGCACCGGCCGAGCCATCCATTTCGTGGCAGGCAACACCCGAAGCCTCGGAGATCAATCGCGCGAGCATGGATTTTCCAGTGCCGCCTGGGCCGTGCAGTAAGATCGGCGGAAATCCAAGCCTCCCTTCGCTGCTGGTCTTCATCAAATCCCAGATACGGCGCAACGGCGCATCCATCCATGGCGCTTTGGCAAAAACATCTGCGATCAACTCGTCGATCCCATGATGGTCAGTCGGCCCGCCAAGAGGAAGCGCGCCCTCGCCGCCTTCCAGCTCAGAGACCCAGTCGCTTCGATCATTTTTGCGCGCAGCAGTAGCCAGCAGGTGCGGCGGAATTTCCCGACGTGCAATATCCTCCTGCTTTCGCAACAGTCGCTGGTAATGGGGCTTGAGCAAGACCAGCTGTTGCTGGATGAGGCTCTGAATATGGTACTCCAGAGCGCCGCGATCTGCATCCTCAGCGACCAGGTAGTTGGCGACTTTCAGATCGTGTTCGAAACGTTTGGCCAACTGAATGACGAGTTGCTTCAGCGGTTCAACCGCGACATGGCTAAAATCGCAAGTGACACGTGCCCCCATTTCTTCGGGGCAAAACGTCAGCGAAACGAGCGGATCGAAGTACAGCCCCGCTTCGCAAAACAGCATGCAAAGCTCGGAAATCTTGCCCTGCAGGGCTGTCTCGATCACCGTTGGCATACGTTGTGTGGCATGCCAGGTCAGGTCGCGTGGAATAGTATAGACGGTATGGGTGCGCGAGGGCGCATGGGGCAAGTGTGTGGTGTAATCCACGTAAAATCTCCTATTCGTCACGCGAAGACGCGCAACGGTTTCCTGGGCCCACCGACAGGATGTCGACGAGGGTGTGATCGGTCAGACAGCATCGCGCAGCGCGATGCCGTCATATGCGATGCAGGAAAAGGGAGGCCTGTTGGGTCATACAGGTAGTCTGTGCTCCGATGGAGCGAAGGTAAAGCAGCTCCGTCATCGGAAGCCGCCCAACTGCTCTGGGTCGAGGTCGCTTAATCGCGTCAGCGCGTCGTGGGCGAAACAGGTCTGCATACCGAATGCGCGCGCTGCAGCCAGGTCATCCGTCGCAGGCGTACCGACACAGAGAATGTGATCTCGCGGAATGCGCAGCGCTGACACAATTTGCGCAAGGAAGGTCTGCTCGGATTGCCCCCGACCGTCGGCACCGTTCAGGACCACGGCTGCAGGTTTGGCAGGCAAGATGGCCAGCGCAAGGGAGAGATGGTCTTCGGTCAGGTTGGCAAAGATTGCGATGGGAAGCCCGGCTGCGTGCGCAGCTTCCCACAGTCCTGCGCCCTGCTGCGACATCCGGTAGGCGGTATTATTGGCGGCGGTGTCACCGGACAGGTCCAGCGGTTCCAGCAACGCACCCACGAGATCGAAACACACGGCGCGTGGGCGCTTGGCCTCTGCCAAACGCCGAGCGCGGTAGGCCTCAGCCTCGACCATGAGACGGGCCCAGTTTTCGCGGGTAAAACCCTGCAGGACCAAATCATACTGAGAGATCTTTTCGGGTACCGTGTCGCGCGGATCGGGATGCAACAGGCGCACATCGCGCATCGGATGCAGATGCACGTCGATCCCACAGGCCTGAGCCAGCGCTTGTGCCAGATGGCTCAGCACCCAGCGGTCTTCACGCGGCATGTCCGACAGGATCCCGACATGGGCGAGGGTCATGTTTCCGCAGTCGGCCTCATGGACCTGCGCCGTCACGTCGAATTTCTGTCCTGCAAATTGGGCAGACAAAACTCTCTGCACCGCGCAGAGCACCGCGTGGCGTTGACTGTCATCAATTCGCATCAAAATTCTCCCCATACAGACTACCTTCGGCACGAGGTGCGCCGCAGGCCGCATAGATCTGCAACCGTGTCTCGCCACCATCTCGCCAGATGCGCGCCCATGCGATCTGATCATAGGCGCTGGCCCCTCCGTCAAGGCAAAGTGCGCGATATTCGTCGATCCCATCGCAGTCACGCAAGACATTAGGTTCATCGAGCACGGCACAACGCACCGCTGGTGTATGTCCGTGGATAACCACGCGATTGCCCCAGGTATAATAACGACCGTTCCAATCCCAGCCGCCGCGCCAGTTCAGCGCGGGATAACGGATCGTTGCCCAATGATCAGGGGTGGCATGAGGCCGATCCCGCAGCAAATGCTGTTCAGGCGAGCGGCCGGGATGCAAGCCAGCATGAACACAAAGCAGGTCACCTATCACAAGATGAGACGGAGCATCCCGAAGCCGTTGCTCAAAACCTTCGGGAAGCCCGTTGCGGACCATCTCGATCACATTCCGCCATGCCATTCCCCGCCAATCCGGATTGAGTTCGTCCAAAACCGCCATTCCCCCGTTCAGAAGCCAAAGGCTATTGCGGCTACCATCAAGGACGTCCAGCATCATCAGTTCGTGGTTTCCCGGCAAGATGTGGACCACATCAGCGTAGTTATGCGCCTCCATCGCCTGCTGGATCACACCCAGACTGTCTGGTCCCCGATCGATGAGATCACCAAGTAGCACGATGATGCGGCGCGTGTCGGCAACCGTCGGGGTCCGCGCGATCTCGGACAGACACCGCGATAACGCAAGGCTGCGGCCATGGATGTCGCCGATAATGAACAGCTCAGTGTCATCAGGAATGGAGCAGGGAATCCGACGGCTCGGCAGGTTCAAGATCATTTCGCTCACCCTGCCGCTGCAGCTGAGTAGGACGCAAAAACCGTACCGGTCGCGAACGTCCAGAGCAGTACCATCACGCCCTCAACAGTTGCACCCGACATGCCCATGCCGAGCAGCAAAACGAACGAAAACATACCCCCGACGATCATTGAGAAGACCAACTCAAGCAGAAGCGGGATCATGAAAATACGCGTGACCGTATCGTTGGCGTCGAACTCGGCACGCATGATCAAAAGCACGCGTGCGATCATCCCTAGAGCGAAAACGGCATAGAGAAGCGGATTTGCGTGTCCGGAGTCAACGGCAGCAATTGCGGCGGCGATAACAGCATACCCCGACAGGGATACGGAAATAAAAAGAAGATTGGCCATGGGTGGTCCTGTTGCGAATGGAAATTCAAGCATGAGATGTCGCGAAGGGCGGGCGCCCTTCGTATTCGGAACAGGATGTTAACAAACGGGATACGCATGTTTTTTTCTCCTCAGACCAAACCGAGGATGAGGGCCTGAGCCGCGGCAAGCAGATCGCCGCTCACGAGATCTGTCAGCGTTTCAACGAGATCTCCAGTGAGAACGACGGCATTCGCCAATGCGACAGCCGCGAATTGCGATTTCGAGATGATAACCATGATAACCACCATAATTTGGTAGGAGGCTCGGGACTCGAACCCGACGGTACGCGCTAATCTGGCGCCAAATTCGGGGGTATAAGACCCGACCGCACACCCGTGCTACCTCCCGTTAGAGGGAAAGCTGCTGAACCGATCAGCGTATGGTGTGGGTACGGTTTTTGGTCATTGTGAACTAACAATGGGGGCTACTTTTCACGGAATCAAGAGGCCTAATGAAAAATAAGAGTTGCTGTGGGGACGCGGTTGTCTGGGGCCGCGGCTCCGAAGCGGTCATTTCAGCCTGATCGTTTAACAATGCAAAACATAGCAGATTGATTATTAAACGATCTCAGATCGAGTAGATTGTATCCTCGACAGGAAGGCCTTCATGACAACCGGCTACCTGACCTCATCTGCCGAGGAAGGCATCACGCCGATGATCGACGAGGTAAACCGTTACTCCGTCAAAATGAAAAGGCCCGGCGGAGCTCATTTACGTGAAACTCCACCAGGCCTGCGATCCCACCTGAGTGGGAAAACCCTCTTGCGAAACAGGTTCGCAGTTCGGTCCATTCCCGCCAGAGCGGGAAAAGTGGCCCACCGATGTGGGCAAGAACGAGCGCCGCTGACGCGGAAACAACACATTCGGCACGAAGCCTGACAAAGCCTTTTCGGCGACGTCTGAACTCCTCACGGTCCATTCCCGCCTGTGCGGGTAAAATGCGATGCCAACCGCTCGTTCTCAGGCGCAGATATGCCACGAGATTTTCAACACAATAGCCTCTGCGCACTTTTTTCAGATTTTTTCGCGGGCACATGCCTGCAACCTGAGCTGGCTCTATAAGTGCAGGATTGGTGGAGCTCATTTACATGAAACTCCACCAGGCCTGCGATCCCACCTGAGTGGGAAAACCCTCTTGCGAAACAGGTTCGCAGTTCGGTCCATTCCCGCCTCAAGCGGGAAAAATAGCCCACCGATGTGGGCAAGAGCGAGCGCCACTGACGCGGAAACAACGCATTCGGCACGAAGCCTGACAAAGCCTTATCGGCGACGTCTGAACTCCTCACGGTCCATTCCCGCCTGTGCGGGTAAAATGCGATGCCA
>NZ_JBSWXL010000005.1:0-184737 GCF_056160585.1 Marivivens sp. ABH4_498 | reverse complement strand
GGATTCCTGAGCGACCCAACCCCAGTGGGCTATACGGTGGACGATGCGGACGGCAACACGTCGAATGTGGCGGCACTGGCGATCGACTATGGCGATGTGCCGGTTGCGAACGACGACACGTTGATCAGCCCGGTCTATGGCGCTGCAACGATCTCTCCTTTGGGCAATGACACGGATGCGGATAACGCGCTGGATGCCACGTCGGTTGTTCTGACGAATGCGCCGGCTGGTGCGACGCTTGCGGCGGATGGCAAAACGCTGACCGTTCCTGGCGAAGGCGTCTGGACTGTGGATGCGGTGACCGGCGACGTGACCTTTACGCCCGAGGCCGGATTCCTGAGCGACCCAACCCCAGTGGGCTATACGGTGGACGATGCGGACGGCAACACGTCGAATGTGGCGGCACTGGCGATCGACTATGGCGATGTGCCGGTTGCGAACGACGACACGTTGATCAGCCCGGTCTATGGCGCTGCAACGATCTCTCCTTTGGGCAATGACACGGATGCGGATAACGCGCTGGATGCAACATCGGTTGTTCTGACGAATGCGCCGGCGGGGGCAACGCTTGCGGCGGATGGCAAAACGCTGACCGTTCCTGGCGAAGGCGTCTGGACCGTGGATGCGGTGACCGGCGATGTGACCTTTACGCCCGAGGCCGGATTCCTGAGCGATCCAACCCCAGTGGGCTATACGGTGGACGATGCGGACGGCAACACGTCGAATGTGGCGGCACTGGCGATTGACTATGGCGATGTGCCTGTGGCGACGGACGACACCATGTATAGTGATACACTGGTTCCATTGACTGTGGATCCATTGGAGAACGACGTAGATGCGGATAATGCGCTGGATGCCAGGTCGGTTGTTCTGACGAACGCGCCTGCGGGGGCAACGCTTGCGGCGGATGGCAAAACGCTGACCGTGCCTGGCGAAGGCGTCTGGACCGTGGACGGGGCGACGGGTGCGATTACCTTTACGCCTGAACTAGGGCTTGTAGGTGACGCAACGCCAGTGGCCTATACGGTTGCGGACAGCGATGGCAATGTTTCTGCCCCTGCGTCTATTGCGGTAAGCTATGGTTCAACGCCTGAGGCCACGGATGATGCGGCGACGCCAGCAGAGCCCGGTCCAGTCATGATTGATCCGATTTCGAATGATGACAGTGATTTCCCGCTGGATCCGACATCGGTCACGCTGACGGGGGCAAATGCGCCTGCGGGATCAACTCTCTCTGCGGACGGCAAAACATTGACCGTTCCGGGCGAAGGTGAATGGACGGTGAACGCGACAAGTGGCATGGTCATGTTTACGCCGGCTGCTGGTTTCTCGGGCTCTCCAACGCCTGCTGCCTATCAGGTTTCGGATATTGCGGGACGCTGGTCGAACGAAGCAATGTTGTCGGTATCGGTATTGCCTGCGGTTGATATCACAGCGAATGACGATGATGACATCGTGTTGGACGGTTTGACGGGTGCGACCTCTGCTGTGTCGTTGCTCGCGAACGATACACTGGACGGCGCTGCGATCACTGATCCGTCGCTGGTGAATGTGACCACGGTCACTGCTCCGGCGCCAGCAACAGGTGCGATCACGTTGAATCCGGATGGGACTGTAACTGTTGCCGCTGGAACGTCGCCTGGGACCTACACGCTGGGCTATGAAATCTGCGAAGCGTCGAACCCAACGAACTGTTCGACGGCCGAAGTGGAAATCGTAGTTGTGGATGGCCCAACGGCGCTTATCGATGCAATCGAGGACGACCTGAAAACCATCCTGCAAGAGGATCTGGCGAACACATTGACGATGCAGAGCCGTCAGATCAGTGGATATTCTGCTGATGCGGTAAACCAGCTGCGTGGTCGTTCGGCCAATAGCTGTCTGGCGGATGTGAACGCATTGTTGATTGCAGAAAACATTCTGTTCGACACGGACAAGGCGATCATTAAACCACAAAGCTATCGTATCCTTGACGAGCTTGCTTTGATCCTGACCACATGTCCGGATGGTGCGTTTGAAATCGCAGGTCACACCGATAGTGATGCGTCGGATGCATATAACCTGGATCTAAGCCAACGTCGTGTGGTTGCGGTTTTGGCGGCATTGACTGCGCGTGGTGTCGATACGACCAACTACGTTGCGCGTGGCTACGGTGAACGTGAACCTATCGCGTCCAACGACACCGCAGAGGGTAAGGCGCGCAACCGCCGCGTTGAATTCCGTGCGATTGACGGTGCGATGGATTCCTATGCTGGACCGTGTGAAGACCGCTATAGCCTGACCCGTGCGTTCAGCGCGAATGCAGACGAAAACGGTGTGAAAGCCAACGGCAACTTCGTCAGTGATGCGCATGATTGTATCACGGATCGTCGCGAAGTTTTCGAAGGGTCCTTGTCCTATATCGACACTGAACAGGGCCAGACCCAAAGCATGATCAACCTGTCCTACCGCCGCGAGCAGTACAAAGGTGACAAGAGCGTCTTTGGTTACTTTGTCGGTGGATATAGTTCGCAGTCGGATGTCACGCGTCTAGCGACGGGCGAAATCCGCGGGCTGGGTGTGAATGCCGGTATCTATGGCGCGAACCGTTTGGATCGTAACCTGTTCCTAGATTACTATCTGGGTGCAGCCATCGGTCGCCACGAATTCGAACTGGATTTCGACCGTGCCGAAGGAACAATCGCAGCAAACGGTGAATACCGCTATGTTGCTGGTTTCGCTGGTGCGGCGTTGTCCGGAGAGATCGAATTCGGCAACACCACTTTGGCGCCTCGTGTCGGGTTCGATGCGGTCTACACGCCAGGGGCGGATGTTGATGTGGTTGCAGAACTGGGCGGCCTGTCTCAAGCAGGTGGTCTGGAACTGGATGCCATCGCAGGCGGTCGTGCCTTTGCCGAACTGCGGGCAGATCAGCTGATCAACGATGGTCGCGCAAACCTGTGGGTCAATCCACGTGTCGCCTGTTACCAATCGATGGGATCGATGTCGGGTGTCTGCGGATACGGTGCATCGATCGGGATCGAATCCGCCGGTGACCACAACGATCTGTCCTATGGGCTGACGTTGGATGGTGAATGGGGCAACGGATACTCCTTTGGGTCCATGTCCTTTAGCATCGAACGCGATCTGGGTTTCGGCACAATCAGCGGCGACGCTGGCCTGACATCGCGCGGTCGGGCGAACGTGGGTGGTGCGTTGGAAATCAATTTCTAACAGCCGCACAAACGGAAAATGCGAAAAGGCGCCCGATTAGGGGCGCCTTTTTGTTTCGATCGTTGGGCTTCGTAGGTGATTATGCGCTTTCGCGACGGATCAGTGTGCCCATGAATTGACGATCCAAATTGGCGGTGTCGTTGCTTTCCAATACATCGACCAAATAATTGGCCATTTCGGTAAGCGGCTGCCTGTAAGTGCTAAGCCGGTAATTCGGGCTAGCTGCCTGAGGCACATCATCAAAACCGAATACTGCGATATCTTCGGGAACGCGTAGACCCAAATGATGGCGCACGGCGTCAATGGTACCCATCGCGATCGCGTCGTTTTCGCAGACCAGAATATCTGGCAATTCCCTGCGGGTCACGTTTTCAAAACGTGTGCGCACCGCGTCCGCTGCCAAAATCGCGTCATATGCCTCTACGGCAAGGCTTTGGACCTCTGTGCCGAATGTGTCGGCCCAAAATTCGGCGAATGTTTCTTTGCGCAACAAATGCGCGGAAGGCACGCGCGGGCCAGCAACGTAGAACGGTTTTCTATACCCTTTATCTGCGACGTAACTGGCTATTTCCAACGTTGCGGCGCGGTCGTCCACGCAGATGGAAATCGTGTTGTCCTGTTCAGAACTACGCGCAAAAATGATCAGCTTTTTGATGTTGTGGGCCTTTTGGACGGCCTGCAAGACTTCATCGTGGAATTGAAGCCCAATCAGGATCGAGGCATCAACGCGGCGGCGACTGGCATGCGTCAGGGCAGGGGCCGTGTCATCTGCATCCAGTGTGTTCACCAGCAACGTGTCCCAACCGCGACTGCGCATCGCCGTGGTCAAACGTTCTAACATGACCAGTTTGTGCGGGTTCGCAAAATCATCGATCAAAAGGGCGACAAGATTGGACCGATCCGATGCCAATGACGCGGCACGAAGGTCGGGGATGTATCCCATTTCTTCGGCGACCTTCATCACCTTGTCGCGTGTTTTTGGGGAAATTGACGCGTCTTTTTTGAACGCTCTGTTCACCGTCCAACGCGACACGCCAGCCGCAATCGCCACGTCGTCGGCTGTAACATTTGCGGTTTTGGGTTGGCTGGTCACGCGAATGGCTCCTGATCTTTGACGTGTGGTTCTACCGTGATCTATCCGCAATTCAAAGGGTATTGGGCTGTGTATCGCGGCGCTTTCATTTCGATCGTAAACCATTTTTGCACTCGCGAGCATAAATAGATTGCACGCGTGTGCAAAAAACGTATGAATCACATTAACGAAGCGCAATGACGAGTCGCTTCTTTGGGAGGAATACATGCTTAAAATTGGGTTGCTTGGCGCTGGCCGGATTGGACAAGTGCACGCTGTGAACATCGCAGGTAACGCACGTTCGACGCTGGTTGCGGTTGCGGACGTCTATGCGCAGGCCGCTGAAAAATTGGCGGCAGAACACGGGGCAGAGGCCCGTTCCGTCGATGATATCCTGAATGACGACACAATTGATGCGGTGCTGGTAGCATCGTCCACTGACACGCATTCGGACCTGATCGAAGCCGCGACCGCAGCGGGCAAAGCCGTCTTGTGTGAAAAACCTGTCGACCTGTCGTTAGAGCGTGCCAAAAAATGTCTGGCCGCTGCATCGACTACGGGCAAACCGGTGATGATCGGATTTAACCGCCGTTTTGATCCGAACTTTGCCGCCGTGCGCGGCGCGTTGGTATCGGGCGAAATCGGCAAGGCTGAATTGCTGTCGGTCACGTCGTTCGACCCTGCGCCGCCCCCTGTTTCCTATATCAAAGTGTCGGGCGGATTGTTCCGTGACATGATGATCCACGATTTCGACATGGCGAATTTCCTGATGGGCGACCGCCCCGTGTCGGTCCGCGCGGTCGGATCGTCGATCGTTGATCCCGAAATCGGCGCTGCGGGTGACGTGGACACCGCAGTTGTCACCATGACCTACGCCGATGGCCGTATCGCCGTGATCAAAAACAGCCGCCGCGCTGTGTACGGATATGACCAGCGGGTTGAACTGCTGGGCTCCGAAGGATTGCTTCAGGCGCAGAACATGCTGGAAAACACGGTTGTAAAGTCGACGATAGCCGGCGTTGTGTCTGCCAAACCAACCTATTTTTTCCTTGAACGTTACATGCCTGCCTACGCGGCAGAATGGGACGCATTTGTTTCGGCCGTTTTGGACGGAACAGATATGCCGGTCACGCTCGAAGACGGTATCGCTGCATTGGCGATGGCCGAAGCCGCGACCGAAAGTTTGAAAACGGGGCAGGCGGTTACCGTCAGCTATTAATGGCCTGACTGTGCGACGCGACATGCGGCGTGCATCCAAAATTATGCACGATCCAATAGGCCAACCTATCGACGTGGCCAAAACCTGATGAACCAAGGCATTCAAATGATCCAGTTTGGAACAAACCCTATCGCTTGGGCCAATGACGATGATCAATCGCTGGGCGCGGATATTCCGACCGCCCGCATCCTGACCGAAGCGGGCCGTCTGATCGGCTTTGACGGGATTGAAAACGGTCACCGCTGGCCGCAGGACGACCCCGAGGCGCTGCGCAGTCTGCTGGCCGATTATAGGCTAAAGTTCATCTCGGGCTGGCATTCGTTGAATGTGCTGACCAATTCGATCGACGATGAAAAGGCCGCGATCCAGCCGCATCTGGATAAATTGAAACACAACGGCTGCACCGTGTGCATCGCCTGCGAAACATCCAACACCATTCAGGGCCAGCAAAAGCCATTGTCCGAACGCCCCGTGTTGGATGCGGCGGGCATGACAGAATTTGCGAACCGCGTCGAACAGATCGCCGCCTATTGCGCGGATCAGGGGATCGATCTGGTCTATCACCACCACATGGGCACGGTCGTGCAATCGCCCGAAGATATCGACGCGTTTATGGCCGCAACGCAGGCAGCGGGCGGCAAAACCAAGCTGCTGTTTGATGCGGGCCATTGTTATTTTGGCGGCGGCGATCCTGAAGCCGTGCTGCGCAAACATGTGGATCGCGTGCGCCATTTCCACGCGAAAAACGTGCGCCCTGCCGTCCGCGCCCGCGTCGAAACCGAAGGCTGGTCATTCATGGACGGTGTGCGCGGGTCCGTGTTCACCGTGCCCGGCGATCAGGAAGGCGGGGTAGAGTTCACACCGCTTTTACAGATCCTAAAAGACGCAGGATACGACGGTTGGATCGTGATCGAGGCTGAACAGGACCCCGATCTACGCAATCCGCTGATGTATCAGACGCTGGGGTTGCACACATTGAAACGCATCGCCCGCGAGGTCGGGTTGATCCCTGCCTAAACGGCAAACATTTAAGGGAAGGAGAGCAAATATGGGTCAATCATTTCAACTTGCCGCCTGCGCAGAGATGCTGTGGCTAGATAAACCAATAGAATGGCGCGCCGCACGATTAACCGAACGTGGGTTGGGTGTTGGTTTGTGGAACCATCCCGAACATGATTTGGCAGCGCTGGAATCTGTCGGCGCGAATTATACGATTATGAACGGCTATTTGCAGGGCCGCCTGACCGATGCCGAAGGCGCGGATATGTTGATCGCGTCCGCGCGCGAAACCGCACAGGTGGGCAAACGGCTGGGTTTGGATCGGTTGAATTTGCATGGCACGGGGCTGGGTAAAGGCGGTATTCCGATCCCGCAGCACGGTGCCTTTGGGCCCGACAGGGTGCTGCGTGCGCGTGATACGTTGCACCGGATCTGCGACATGGCCGAAGAAGAAGGCGTTGTTTTCACGCTTGAAAACCTGAACCCATGGGATCACCCAGGGTGTCCGTTCGGGTCTACCGCGGATGTGTTGAATTTGGTGTCTGCCGTTAATCGCCCGCAATTGCGGATTAACCTAGACCTATATCATACGCAAATTGGCGAAGGTGATCTGATCCGCTGGTGTGAGGCCTGTTTGCCTTGGATTGGGGAAATTCAGGTTGCCGATAACCCCGGCCGTTGCGAGCCAGGCACCGGAGAGATCAACTATGCCGGCGTTGCGCAGGCCCTGCACGGCATGGGCTATACCGGACCTGTCGCGATGGAGGCTTGGGCTGCCAAAGACAGCGACGCCGCTGTCGATGCTTTCGTCGCGGCATTCACCATCTAAGAACGATAGGTGGTCCACCATGGGCCGCCTTTTTACTGCTAAATCTTTTGCTGCGTGGTTCGTGGTCCGTGCGCCGCGCCAATGCGGCCTGATCAACGTGATCTGTGTGATCGGCCCCCGTTTCAGACATCAGACCGCAATACCCGAGTCTCTGCCAAAGGTTTGTGGCTATAAAGTCACTATAAGTTTACTGTTTTAGTCATAATTATCCTGCATAAACAAAATTTGGTTTACCCGACCAAATTGCTAAACTATCGGCGTAGCGCATTCAAAGCCATCTACGACTCATGTCCAGACAGCCAACCGGAAACAATTGGGGACATGAATAATGCGCAACCTACGAAATACCTCTGCCTTGGGGACTGCGTCGCGACCGACCAGCCTTGTTGGGGCGTCCTTGACGGCTGCATGTTTGGCCAGCGCTGCCTTTGGCCAATCGGCAGAAACGACCATCGTTTTGCCAACCGTGGACGTCGAAACAACCGAAGTTGAGCAACAGCCTGCACCACGTCAGCAAACGACAGCGCGCCGTACGGCAGCGCCTGCTGCTCCGCAGGTTTGTATCCCAGAACTATATGGCACGCCGATCTGTGCCGCCGAAGATGCTGCCCGCGCCGAAGCCGAGGCAGCAGCCCAAGCCGCCGCCGAAGCCGCTGCATTCGCCGCAGCAGGTGGCAGCCAATACGCCGACCCTAACGCCCCGTTCAAAGCGAACACTTCGGGCAACAGCCGTTTGCAGGGCGACCTGCAGGATATGCCGCGCACGGTGACCGCCATCACCCAAGAGGTGCTGGAAACCACCGGCACCACCAGCATCCGCGAAATCGCGCGTTCGACACCTGGTATCGCACTAGGCTTTGGCGAAGGCGGATCGTCGTTCGGTGACAACCTGTATATTCGCGGTTTCAAAGCGAATAACGACATCTACCAAGACGGCGTTCGCGATCCAGGTATCATGGCGCACGAAACCTTTGCCACCGAACAGGTCGAAATTCTAAAAGGCCCATCGGGCACTGTTGGCGGTCGCGGCACCACAGGCGGCGCGGTTGATATTCAATCGAAGCAGCCTCAGGACGTTGATTTCACGCGTTCTGTTACCACCGTGACCGATGCCGGCACCCGCCGTCAGGAAATCGACATGAACCAAGTTGTGAACGATCGGTTCCAATACCGCATCAACGGCATGTTCCAAGATGGCGTTGTTGCTGGCCGTGACGGCGTCGAAGACGACCGCGAAGGTCTGGCAGTCGCGCTGCGTTACGAACTGACGGATCGCACGACTGTCAACTTTAACCAGACCTACACAAAACTAGAAGGCGTGCCGGATTGGGGCGTTGCATATATCAGCGACGACACACGCGGCATTGATGGCCCGATCACCGAATACGGCATCGATTCATCGACCTTCTACGGCATTCCTGGTCGCGATTTCCAAACCGTTGAACAAAACATCAGCACCTTGTCGCTGGATCATGAATTCGACTGGGGCGGCAAACTGACCAGCACGCTGCGTTCGTCATCGTCCAGCAACGCGTACATCGTTTCCGCACCTAGCAACGGCAACACCAACGATTCCGACGATATCAACGATTGGACCGTTGGCGTCAGTGTTAAATCCCGTAACCAAGCCATCGATTCCTTGGCAAACGTGACCGAACTATCGGGCACCGCCGATTTCGCGGGCTTTACACATGATTATATCATTGGTTTGTCGTTCGAACGTACCGACGTTGGTGCAGGCGATACGACCTATAACAGCGAAAGCTATGAAGACATCTATCTGCCGGGCGATCTGGATTGTCCGTCGGCGATCAGCGCAGTCGATCCTGCCTCTGATCTGGCAGATTGTTGGGATGGTCAGGCCGCAACATTGAGCGAACCCCGTCTGACAGGCCGCACCGATGCAGGCAGCCTGTATCTGATGGACCGCGTCGAAGTGAACGATCGTCTGACCTTTACCGGTGGTCTGCGTTTGGACACCTACAATCAGGAAAAATACAGCTATTCGCGCCCAGACGGTGCTGATGCGGCAGAACCTGTTGCAACCGATTATGGCGCAACAACCACTGAAACCTGCCGTGGCACACGCTGTTTCACGTCGACCGATTGGTCGACCGCAACCGACGCTGAAAAACAGGCCTACGCCGAAGCCTACAGCGCATGGGATGCAGCATATCCTGAATCGCGTGACAGCGATCCGTCGGTCGAACGTTATGACCAGATGGTGAACTACAACCTCGGCCTGACTTACGCGCTGCGTGACAATGTCAACCTGTGGGGCGCTGTCTCCACGTCGTCCAACCCCGCTGGCCAAGAAATCGGCGCAGGCGGCGGTGACTATGGTGGTCTGGATGCGAACCGTCTGTTCGAACCAGAACGCAACCTGTCGTTCGAATTCGGCGCCAAAGCCGAAGTGCTGGAAGGTCTGTCGCTCACCGCGTCGCTGTTCCAAACCCAAAAAGAAGGCGCAGCCGAAGGTGGCGGTGCTAACGCAACCAACACGCTGGACTACAAAATTTCGGGTATTGAACTGGGCTTTGCGGGTAACGCAACCGAACGTCTGTCCCTGTTTGGTGGCGCAACGTTCATGCAATCCGAAGTCACAGGTTCCGCAACTGAAACCAACATCGGTCAAAGCATGGCGAACATGTCGCACGAACAGGCGACATTGCTGGCGATGTACCAGATCAATGATCAGTTCAACGTTGGCGGCCGTGTGACCTACACAGGCGAGAAAAACCTAGGCAGCGTCGTTCCTAACGGAAACACCCTGCCGTCGTCGACTGTCGTGGATGTTTTCGGCGAATACGAATTCGAAGAAAACATGGTTCTAAAAGCAGGCATTGCCAACCTGTTTGACGAAACCGCGTACGACACCGGTTACCGTTCCGGCAGCCCGTTCGTCTACGTCGCGCCTGGTCGTGAAATTTCGGTCACTTTGGACATGAAATTCTAATCAACCGACATTGGGGGCGGTCTGAGCCGCCCCCTTTTTCTTCAACTCATAATTCAGGGGTCCGCCATGCTGATCACCGTTCCACAACTATTTAGCAAAGACGAAGTCCGCCTTATCCGCGCGAAATTGGATGCTGCTGATTGGCAGGACGGCAAACTGACGGCAGGCGCGCAATCGGCCGAGGTCAAACAAAACCGCCAACTGAATCCCACGTCGGATACAGCGCGGGAATTGGGCCAGCTTATCCTCCAACGGCTGGGCCAAAATCCTTTGTTTTTGTCGGCTGCGATCCCGAACAAAATCCTACCGCCGATGTTCAACCGCTACGAAAGCGGCGAAACTTTCGGCGTTCATGTCGACAATGCCGTGCGGGTCAATCCATTCACGCAGGAACGGCTGCGCACAGATTTGTCGATGACAATCTTTTTCTCGGAACCGGACGAATACGACGGCGGGGAATTGATCGTGGAAGACCACTACGGCGCGCAAACCGTCAAATTGCCCGCTGGAGACATGGTTCTGTATCCTTCCACGTCGCTGCATCAGGTCACGCCCGTGACCCGCGGCGCGCGTGTTTCATCGTTCTTTTGGTTGCAAAGTATGGTCCGTTCGAACGAACAGCGCAGCATTCTTTTCGACCTTGATCAAAACATTCAATCGATGGCCGAACGGTTGGGTGCAGACGACGAAGGCGTCGTTGGCATCACGGGCGTCTATCACAACCTGATCCGGCAATGGTCGGAAATGTAACATGGATATTGATGTAACTGCTCTTCAATCTTGGCTGGCTGAGGCTGGTCACGATCACATGTCGCCCGTTGGTATGTATCTGGCGGCGGATATCGTTGTGAAATCTGTCATGGTTTCGCTGGCTGTAGCCTCGGTTCTGGTGTGGGCGATCTTTGTCGCGCGCCTGATGGTGCTGCGCGGCGCGATCGAACGGATCAAACGCAACTATAAAAAACTAGACGAAGCCGGATCGCTGGCTGCCACAGACCATTTTGAAAAAGGTCGCGGCGTTGTGGGCGCGATGGTCCGCGCGGCGCAATCCGAACAGGACCGTTCCCAAGGCGCCGCCGCACACGGCATCAAAGAACGCACCGAAAGCGCTTTGTCCCGTATCGAAGCCGGCGCCGCGCTCAACATGCAAAAAGGCACTGCGCTATTGGCGATTACAGGATCGACCGCGCCGTTTATCGGGTTGTTCGGTACTGTGTGGGGCATCATGAATTCGTTCATTTCGATTGCCGAAACCAACACAACCAATCTGGCGGTCGTCGCACCGGGTATCGCCGAAGCCTTGCTGGCAACCGCCATCGGTCTGGTCGCCGCGATCCCTGCTGTGATCTTCTATAACCTGCTGGCCCGCGGCGTTGGCGGCTACAAAGTCATGCTATCGGATGCTTCGGCATTGGTTCAGCGCACGTTGTCGCGCGATCTGGATCTACCGCCGGCACCTGCAGCGCAAATCGTCGCGGCGGAGTAATCACGATGGGTGCAAAAATTGGTGGGGATACCGATGATCTGGCCGAAAACGCCGATATCAACATCACCCCGTTCATCGATGTCATGTTGGTGTTGCTGATCATTTTCATGGTCGCAGCGCCATTATCGACGGTCGACATTCCAGTCGAATTGCCCGTGGCTGTGGCAGATGCCCCCGAACGGCCCAGCGAACCTGTTTTCATCACGATCGAAGAAGACCTGTCGCTGTCCGTCGGCGAATATCCCGCGACGCTGGATACCCTGACCCAAGAGGTCGACATGGCCGCGATGCTCAATCGGGAACAGCGCATCTATATTCGGGCGGATAAATCGGTGCCTTATGGTGAATTCATTAACGTCATGAACAAACTGCGCGCCGAAGGCTACTTGCGTGTTGGATTGGTCGGACTGGACGAAGCCGTCATGGAAGGTGAACAACCCGCGACCGAGGTAGATCAATGAGTTTGATGTATCGCGGCGGTTTGGCGGCACTGCCGATCGTCATCGGGACCTGCGCGTTATCGGCTGTGGCCCATGTCGGACTGCCGATGATGTTTCTTCAGTCCGAAGAGGTGCAGCCTCAGGATCTCCTACCCGAAGAAACGGGTATTCAGGGCGCGATCATGTTTGACCTGTCAGACATCATTGCGGCCCCATCTGATGGGGCGATGGATGCGATTGCCCAACAGGCGGCCGAAGATATCGCAACAGTAACAGAATCCCCCGAAGTCGTCGAAGTCGCGCAAGCGGCGGATGAACCTATTCTGAACCAGACGCCGTATGAAGTGGACGACGATAGCCTGAAATTCGGCGTTGCCGCGCCCGAACCTGCCCAAGATACCACAGATCGTGCCACCGATGTTGCGCAGGAATACGACGAAGAAAAGGTCGATCAGGAAACGCAGGTTGGATCGACCGCCGCCGAAGAATCGCAGGCGTCTGTTTCCGGTGTGGATGCCGAAGCGCAGGCAGATACCGCGCAGGCATCCAGCGAAGGTTTGACCGCTGAACAGTTGGCGGAAATTTCGCAATGGCAGCAGGACATTGTTTTGACCATTGCCAAGGCGAAATCCTATCCTGAAACTGCCCGCAAAAATGGCACCGAAGGCGAAGTGATCGTAACCTTCACCGTGGACCGATATGGCGCAATCGTAGCGCGGGATGTGTCGGACTCGTCGGGCTCTGCTGCGTTGGATGATGCCGCAATTGCCATTTTCGACGGATTGGAAAAACTGCCGACGCCGCCAAATCATCTGGCGGGGGATGAATTCACGCTTTCGATCCCGATCAACTACACGATCAAACGATCGGGCTAAGGTTTCGGATATCGCTAATGGATGCGCACCCTGACAGCGCCATGGCGATATCCATTTCATCCTTTAGCAATCGCAAAACATGGCTGGCGCCTTGTGCGCCGCTGTGGGCCATTCCGTGCAAAACGGGGCGCCCGACCAATACCGCATCCGCGCCCATCGCGATGGCGCGCACAATATCGATACCGCGACGGATGCCGCTGTCGAAAAACACGGGCACACGTCCTGCGACCTGTCGGGCAACGTCTGGCAGCGCCGAAATCGCCGAAGGCCCGCCATCGAAAACGCGGCCACCGTGATTAGATACAATAATCGCGGTGGCTCCGGCCTGAATGGCCATCTCAGCGTCCTGAGGGTGTAAGATGCCTTTGAAAATGACAGGTACTGGCATCTTTTTGCAGAATTCTGTCATTGTATCCCAGCGCGGCAGGATATGTGCCAGTCGGTCAAAGATCGGCGACTGATCCGGTTCCAACGGCGCGAAGCTGGGTTCAGGGATGCCGATTTCGTTCACAGACTGGATGTTGGGCGGCAACTGAAACCCTGTTTCAATTTGAGCATCGCGCACGCCATTTAAAGGCGCGTCCAAAGTGACAACCAAAGCGTCAAATCCCGCGTCTATCGCGCGGTTCGCCAATGCGGTCGTGGCATCGCCTTTCCAATACAGCTGGAACCAGCGGCAGTTTTCACCTGCTTGTCGGACCTGCTGCATGGGCTGCGCTGATTGTGCGCTTAGGATCATTCCGCACCCTTGCGCTGTGGCAGCCGCTGCCGCGCCCATTTCGCCATCGGGGTGCAATAATGGCAACGACGCCATTGGTGCGACAAAGATGGGGTGGCTGTATTCGCGACCCAGAATTTTTGCCTTGGCACTGCCGGATCGTAGATCGCGCAGAACGCGGGGGGCTAGGCGAATTTTGGATAGGTCCGCCAGGTTCGCGTCAGCTGTCGACCCTGCGCCTGCATGGCCAAAGAAATAGGCCCCAATGTCTGCGCCAACACTGTTGATTGCAGCCCGTTCATAGGCAGGCAAAGTTGGCAGGAACTGATTGATCAACATCGGAAATTTTGCCTTGTGCAGTTTGGCGAAATGTATCGCGCAGAGCCGTTATTTACAATGTTTCGACCTGTTTTCTGGGGCTTTAGATGCTTACCTCGCGGCATTCACTCTGTGATCGGATCATGGACCGACAGGCGGCCCGAGGTGAGGGCCGCCAAAAGAACCATGACTGCGGCTGTTGCCATGACCAAAGTCAGTCCGCCAATTTGATAGGTAAGCCCCGACAACAGTGTGCCGATCAGGCGCCCACCCGCGTTGGCCATGTAGTAAAATCCAACGTCCATCGTCACGCGTTCTGATTTTGAAAATGCCAGAATGAGGTAGGAATGCAGCGACGAATTCACTGCGAAGATTGCGCCAAACACCAGCAATCCCAAAACCAGCGTTACCGTAAGCCACAATTGCGGGGCAGGGGATAGGGCGACGGCGATTGTCAGCGCAGATGGTACAAACAACAGAGCAAATGCCCACCCGCGTGCCGCCCGGATCAGCTCGGATTCTGGACGAGAGGCGGCCCGCAAGATTTTGGGCGCGGCTGCCTGTACAATTCCGTACAGAATGATCCAAACCGCCATAAAGGTGCCGATCATAAAGAAAGTTGCGCGGTTGCCTGCCTCGGATCCATCTGACAGGGCAGCGTAGAAATAGATCGGTATTCCGACGACGAACCACACGTCACGCGCGCCAAACAGGAAAACGCGCGCCGCGGACAACCAATTTACATTGGCTGATTTTGAAAAAACGTCGGAAAATTTGGTGCCCTTTTTACCCTTTGGCAGGCCAGATGGCATGTACAGCACGACAGCGACCAGTATTGCCGCCAGCGTAATGGCCATAGCGATAACCGCTCCGTCAAATCCCAGGGTTGCAAGTAGTGCGGCGCCAATCAAAAAACCGAACCCTTTGACCGCGTTCTTTGACCCAGTCAGGACTGCAACCCAGCGAAACAGCCCGCCATCAGTTGTCGGAGCCAAAAGCTTGACCGCTGATTTCGACGACATTTTTGCCAGATCTTTGGCGACGCCAGACAATCCCTGAACACACATGACAAATGCAACCGACGCCGCAATGGTCCAGTTGGGGTCCAACTGCGACAGCGCGACCAGGGCAATGACTTGGATTCCAAGGCCCGCATATAATGTTGATGTCAGGCCAAATCGCTGCGCGATCCAGCCAGCGGTTAGGTTGGTCACCATCCCCGCGATTTCGTACAAAATGAACAGATATGCCAATTGTACCGCGCTAAAGCCCAGCGTGTGAAAATGCAGCAAAACCAGCATCCGCAACGCGCCATCGGTCAGCATGAACGCCCAATAGGCGGCTGTAACAGCGATGTATGCGGACATGCCTTTGGGTTGGGTGGTCACAGCGATGCCCCTACCATTTGTGCCACATCGACCAAACGATGAGCGTAGCCCCATTCGTTATCGTACCACGCATAGACCTTTAGCTGGGTGCCATTGATGACCATGGTTGATGGAGCGTCGATGATCGATGAACGTGCATCGTTGGTGTAGTCTGTCGAAACCAAAGGCCGCGTTTCGTAGCCTAGGATACCCTTTAGCGTGCCATTGGCGGCGGTTTCGAATGCGGCGTTTACCTCTTCGACTGTGACGGGGCGATCCAATTCGAAAACGCAGTCGGTTAGGGACGCGTTTAGCAGCGGCACGCGCACAGCGTGGCCATTCAGGCGGCCCTTTAGGTCTGGGTAAATCAATGTGATTGCTGTTGCCGATCCCGTCGTCGTCGGGATGAGCGAATTCAGCGCAGAGCGGGCGCGCCGCAAATCTTTGGCCGGGCGATCTACGATGGTTTGGGTGTTTGTCACGTCGTGGATCGTGGTGATCGACCCGTGTTTGATCCCAAAGGTTTCGTGAACAACCTTTACGACTGGAGCAATGCAATTGGTCGTACAGGATGCGGCGGTGACGATATGGTGCGTGGCCGGATCATAGATATCATGGTTGACGCCATACACGATGTTGGCTGCGTTCCCGTCTTTGACGGGGGCAGAAACAACGACCTTTTTCACACCTGCATCGAAATAAGGGGCAATCGCGGCTTCGGTTTTGAAAACGCCCGTGCAGTCGATCACAACATCGACACCATCCAGCGGCAGATCGGCGATTGTTTTCGTACCGACAAACGGCAGCCGTGTTCCATTGATCGTGACGCTGTCCGCATCATGCGTAAATTCAGCGTCCCAACGACCATGAACCGTATCGAATTCCAACAGATGGGCATGCATTTCGGGGTCGCCGACCGCGTCGTTGATCCACGCGATATTGGCACCGCTTTCGATCAGGGGTTTTAGGGCCAGTTTGCCGATGCGTCCCAGTCCGTTCAGAGCGTAGGTGGTCATGTCAGTGCCTCTTGGCTGATGCGGCCGATATCGTCGACGTGATTTTGGATCGCGACGCGGCCAAGGTTTTCAAGGTTAAGTGCTGTAAATTGGTCAATGCGATGGTGGATCGCATCATATGTTTTCTGAAACGCCAGCATGATGTCGGCATCGGTTCCAGTCGTGTTGACAGGGTCGGGTAGGCCCCAATGGCCAGTGATAGGCGGGCCGTTCCAATTGGGACATTCTTCGTTTGCTGCGTCATCGCAGACGGTAAAGACAAAATCGAATTGAGCCGCGTCAGCGGCGGAGTAGTCACGAATATTTTTGGATTTTAACCCACTGATATCGTGCCCTTTTGCGCGCAGGACTTGTAGCGCAAATCGGTTGATCTGTGATCGGGGTCGTGTTCCTGCCGAATAGACACGGAACCGATCCCCAGCAGAATGTCTCAGGATCGATTCAGCAAAAATCGACCGCGCGGAATTTCCAACGCAAACAAACAATACATTGAATTTCCGCTGATTAACTGTATCCGTTTCTGCGGCGAATGGCAGGCAGATATCTGGACGGCCGCGGCAACAATCGCTGAACAGAAAGCCAAATAGGTGTTGCACAGTCGTCATGTTTATCGCGTACAGCAGCGACGTACCCGCCCGCTGTTTGTCCACCAATTTTGCCTGCATCAGCGCGGATAGATACGTAGACGTTGTGCTGGGTTTAATTTCCAACGCTGTGGCAATTTCCCCCGCTGGAACATGGTCAGGATACCGCCGCATCAGCAATCGAAAGATCGCTAATCGTTGCGGATGACCTAAAATGGTCAGCTGGTTGGGGTACTCTTTTTCCATAATTCATGAAATAATGAAATATGGACTGAATGACAAATGAAGGTTTTATGACAGACCTGCACTATGGGCTGCAGGTCAGCAGGCAGATGGCGTGCTGTGTGACTGTATACGTTCGGGGCAATAGACGTGAAATCTGCGTTTTGATTCCGGTTGTGTCGCGTTGTTTTGAACGCGGCGGCACGTCTTTGACATTGTTTCCGCAACGTTAGTTGTCAGATAATATTCATATTTTATCCATCTGATAAATTTTTTCCGCGACATGTCTTGACCGAATGGTCACATTTTTTTCAGGGTGTTGCTATCGATGCGGGCGCTAGACCCGCCGACAACCGGGAGAAATTTATGAAAAAGACGATTTTGCTAACAGCCGCGCTGTTGGCGTCTACGGCGCTATCGGCATCTGCTGAAACGTTGCGTTGGGCGCGGGCAGGTGACAGTCTGACCTTGGACCCACATGCCCAAAACGAAGGTCCGACGCACACTTTGGCGCATCAGATTTACGAACCTTTGATTATTCGCGACATGACGGGCGCATTTCAGGCCGCTCTGGCGACCGATTGGGCCCCGAAAGAGGGCGACCCGAATGTGTGGGTTTTCAACCTGCGTCAGGGCGTGACCTACCATGACGGCGCGGATTTCACCGCCGAAGACGTGGTGTTTTCGATCAACCGCGCAAAGACCGAAGATTCCGACATGAAAGAGCTGCTGACATCGATCGTCGATGTTGTTGCGGTGGATGATCACACTGTCGAAATCGTCACGGATGGCCCGAACCCAATTCTGCCATCGAACCTGACCAATCTGTTCATGATGGACAAAACCTGGGCCGAGGCGAACAATACGGTCGAGGTGCAGGACGTCGAAGGCGGCGAAATGACCTTTGCCACCACCAACACAAACGGCACCGGCCCGTATAAATTGGTCAGCCGCGAACCCGATGTGCGCACGGTATTGGCCGCGAACGATGCCTATTGGGGCATTGGTGAATTCCCGCTAGAAGTGACCGAAATCGTCTATACCCCGATCCAGAACGCAGCGACCCGTGTTGCGGCGCTATTGTCGGGCGAGGTTGATTTCATTCAGGACGTTCCTGTTCAGGATCTGGGACGGGTTGCGGATACCGATGGACTGGTGGTCAAAACTGCGCCGCAAAACCGCGTGATTTTCTTTGGCCTGAACATGGGGTCGGCGGACATTGCGAACGATGATGTCGACGGCGCAAACCCATTGGCCGATGTGCGTGTACGTCAGGCGATGTCCATGGCGATTAACCGCGATGCAATCCAACAGGTTGTTATGCGCGGCCAGAGCCAGCCGGCGGGCATGATTGCGCCGCCCTTTGTGAACGGCTGGACCGCCGAAATGGACGAATCGACCCAAACCGATATCGAAGCGGCCAAAGCATTGATGGCGGATGCCGGATATGGCGATGGTTTTTCGATCCAACTGGATTGCCCGAACGATCGCTACATCAATGACGAAGCCATCTGTCAGGCGACCGTAGGTATGTTGGCGCAGATTGGCGTCACCGTAAATCTGGATGCAAAACCCAAAGCGCAGCATTTCCCGCTGATCACCAACGATCAGACCGATTTCTACATGCTGGGCTGGGGCGTTCCGACCTACGATTCCGAATACATCTTTAACTTCCTGGTTCACACCCGCGGCGAAGAGCGCGGTTCGTGGAACGGAACTGGGTATTCGAACGCCGATGTAGATGCGATGATCCAATCGCTGGCGTCGGAAACGGATCTGGACGTGCGCAATGCCACCATTCAATCCATCTGGGACGAAGTGCAGGCCGAAACCATGTACATTCCGATTCACCACCAGGTGCTGAACTGGGGTATGACAGATGCCGTTGGTATCGAAGTTAGCCCAGAGGACGATCCAAAGTTCAAATTCTTTAGCATGAACTGATCACGCGGGCAGAACTCTGCCCTAGCTAACACGCCGCGCGGGCCTGACTTGCGCGGCGTTCGCTACAAATAACGGGGCCAAAAATGCTGGCTTATATGATCCGACGGGTTTTTCAGTCGGTTATCGTTCTATTGGTTGTTGGGTTGGTTGCGTTTTCGATGTTCCGATTTGTTGGCGATCCGGTCGATAACATGTTGGGGCAGGAACGCACGCAGGCGGATATCGAACGACTGCGCGAACAACTGGGTTTGGACGAAAACTTTATCGTGCAGTACTGGCGGTTTCTGGAACAAGCCGTTCAGGGGAATTTCGGGCTCAGCTATCGCCAAGGCCGCCCTGTCGCGGATATTCTGGTGGAACGCCTGCCCGCAACGCTAGAGCTGGCGTTTGTGTCAGGTTTGATCGCGCTGGTTGGTGGTATCGCCTTGGGTATTTTCACGGCAATTCGAAAACGCGGGTTTGCGGCGAACCTGATCATGACGGGGTCGTTGATCGGTGTATCCTTGCCCACATTTTTGATCGGTATCGTGCTGATCTACGTCTTTTCCGTCGAACTGGGCTGGCTGCCGAGCTTTGGCCGTGGCGAAGTCACCGATCTGGGGTGGTGGTCGACGGGATTCCTAACCGTCAGCGGCCTAAAGGCGCTGATCCTGCCCGCGATCACGTTGGGTTTGTATCAAATGACGCTGATCATGCGCCTTGTCCGAACGGAAATGTTAGAAGTGCTGCGCATGGATTATATCCGATTTGCCCGCGCGCGCGGCATTCGTCAGCGGTCGATCCATTTTCGGCACGCGCTGAAAAATACGCTGGTGCCCGTGATCACGATCACTGGTTTGCAGCTGGGGTCGATCATCGCCTTTGCGATTATCACCGAAACGGTTTTCCAGTGGCCCGGCGTTGGGCTGTTGTTCATCAACGCCGTTCAGTTCGTCGATATTCCAGTGATGGCCGCATATCTGATGATGATTTCTGTGATGTTCGTCGGGATCAATCTGATCGTTGATATGCTGTATTTTGCTATCGATCCGCGCCTGCGCGTCGATCGAAAAGGAGGGCATTAACATGTCCGATATCTCAACAAAACCGCCATCGCGATTGCGGTCCATCTGGGACAGCGATCTGGCGTATTCGTTCCGTAGGTCGCCAGTTGCGATGCTGTCGGCGCTGGTTGTTTTGGTGCTGGTGCTATGCGCGGTTTTCGCGCCGTTCCTTGCGCCGCATGACCCATTCAATCCTGCGACCTTGAACCTAATGAACGGTTTCACACCGCCGAACACGAATAACGCGTTTACGGGCGATTACTTTGTCTTAGGGACGGATGATCAGGGCCGCGATGTTTTGTCCACGATCCTGTACGGCATGCGCATTTCGCTGTTCGTGGGGTTTGCTGCCGTCCTGCTGGCCATGATCTTGGGCGTGTTTCTGGGCCTACTGGCCGGATACGCGGGCGGCTGGACGGATACGGTGATCATGCGTGTTGCCGATGTTCAGCTGACATTTCCTGCGATCCTAGTTGCGATGCTGATTTTCGGGATCGCAAAGGGCGTCACTCCGCCTGAATACCGCGATCAGATGGCGATTTGGGTGCTGGTCCTTGCGATTGGCCTATCGGACTGGGTGCAATTTGCGCGCGTGGTGCGCGGGGCGACTCTGGTCGAAAAGAACAAAGAATACGTGCAAGCCGCCAAATTGATCGGGCGTTCGCCGCTGGCGATCATGATCAAACATATCCTGCCCAACGTGCTGAACCCCGTGCTGGTCATCGCGACGATATCGCTGGCGCTGGCCATCATCGCCGAAGCAACGCTGTCGTTCCTAGGCGTCGGCGCGCCCCCGACGAAACCATCGCTTGGGACGCTTATCCGCATCGGCCAAGAGTTTATGTTCTCGGGCGAATGGTGGATTTTGTTTTTTCCTGCTGCGACGCTTCTGGCGTTGGCTTTGTCGATCAACCTGCTGGGCGACTGGCTGCGTGATGCATTGAACCCGAGGCTGAGATGACACAAAAACCCGTTTTATCCGTTCGCGATCTGGTCGTTGAAATCCCGACGCGGCGTGGCATTTTGCGTCCTGTCGACCGCGTTAGCTATGACATCCATTCGGGCGAAATTTTGGGTGTTGTCGGTGAATCTGGCGCGGGTAAATCGATGACAGGCAACGCTGTCATTGGTTTGTTGGACAGGCCTGCGCGGATCACGTCGGGCGAAATTCTGTTGTCGGGCGAACCGATCCACCAGCTGTCGGGCGAACGGCTGCGTCGATTGCGCGGCAAACGTATGGGCATGATTTTTCAGGATCCATTGACGTCTTTGAACCCGTTGCTGACGGTCGGCGATCAGTTGACCGAAACGATCCAAGAGCATTTGGGCCTGTCCCACGCTGATGCGCGTAAACGCGCGATTTCCGCATTGGAAGAGGTCGGAATTCCCGCCGCCAGCCAACGAATTGATAGTTATCCGCATGAATTTTCTGGCGGTATGCGTCAGCGGGTTGTGATCGCGCTAGCGCTATGTGCAGAACCGGAATTGATCATCGCGGATGAACCAACAACCGCGCTGGACGTGTCTGTTCAGGCGCAAATCATTGCATTGTTGAAACGGCTGTGCCGCGAACGGGGCGTTGCGGTTATGTTGGTGACCCACGATATGGGCGTCATCGCCGAAGCTGCCGACCGCGTGGCCGTTATGTACGCGGGCCGTCTGGCAGAACTGGGGCCCGTGCGCGATGTGGTAACCTCGCCCAGCCATCCCTATACGGCAGGTCTGATGGCGTCGACGCCGCTGGCCAGTGTCGGCCAGAAACGGTTGCGTCAAATCCCGGGGTCAATGCCGCGATTAGGGTCTTTGCCTGCTGGTTGTGCATTTCATCCGCGCTGTGATCGGGCCACTGATCAATGCAAATCAGGTGATAGTCCCACGATTTCATCCAGCGGCGGACGCGCTGCCTGTATCCACCCTTTGCCAACCGCAAAGACCGAGGTCACCCAATGAACAAGATCATTGATGTTTCCAATCTGAACCGCATTTTTGACGTCTCTAAACCGTGGCTGAACCGCGTGATTGAACGCAAAGAAAAGGCCTATTTGGCGGCTGTCAGTGATGTCAGTTTCGGCATCGAAGAAAACAGTGTCTATGCATTGGTCGGCGAAAGCGGATCAGGCAAATCCACCATCGGGAAAATGATTGTCGGGCTGCTACCGCCCAGCAGCGGCAGCGTAGAAATAAACGGCGTCGATTTGATGCGGGAAACGGACAAGACCAAAATCGAAGGCGTCCGGTCTGACATCCAGATGATTTTTCAGGATCCTTACGCATCGCTGAACCCCCGTTGGAAGGTGCGAAATATTATCGCGGAACCTGTCGCTGCCCGTGGTGGGGAAACGCGGGGTTTGGCGGAAAAACTGTTAGAGCAGGTCGGGCTATCGGCAGCGGATGCGGATAGGTTCCCACATGAATTTTCAGGGGGCCAACGGCAGCGGATTTGTATCGCGCGGGCTTTGGCATCAGGGCCGAAAATTATCGTTTGCGACGAACCAACTTCGGCTTTGGATGTGTCTGTACAGGCTCAAGTTCTTAACTTGATGTCGGATTTGCGTGACGAACTGGGGCTGACCTATCTGTTCATCAGTCACGATCTAACCGTTGTCCAACATATGGCGGACAAAATCGGGGTTCTGTATCTAGGCCGATTGGTCGAAGAAGCACCGCGCGAAACCCTGTTCGCCAGCCCCAAACATCCATACACGCAAATGTTGTTCGATGCCGCACCGCGCATGGACGGATTTGGCCGCGAAATTCCGCCGCCTCAGGGTGAAATTCCCGATGCGATCAACCCGCCCTCGGGCTGTGCATTCCACCCGCGGTGCCCGATTGCATCCGATGTGTGTCGGCGCGAAATTCCCGCTTTGCGCAATGTCGCGGGTGCGCGTGTTGCCTGTCATTTAGCTGAATGACAGGCAGCATCAGGCTATTTAGGTTACGTCAGTTCTGACATGGAAACGGTGCGTTTTTCCGCGATCGACATCTGCGCTGCCATTCCCATCAGGACTGCCATTTTGCCGTCGTGAATAGATACATCGGGTGCGGATCGCTGTCCGCGTACCAATTCCAGAAACTTTTGATGCTGGTAAAAGGTTGAACCATTGTGATCGCCGGCCTCTAACAAGGTTGGGTCCACAGGGATTTCGCGTAGTTCGGGGCCCTTGGGATCGCGCGGGCTGACGATCAATTGGGGAACGGGTGGTTCGCCCAAATGTTCGGGCCAGAAACGACTAGGGCCGGGAACCAGTGCTTCGACTTTGCCTGATGGACCAACGGCAGCAATTTCTTCTTGATACCGTGAGCCTTCTGCGAACATGCATAGTTCCAGCATCGCGCGGGTGCCGTTGTCGAAATCTACGATGACATAGCCGTTGTCCAGAATATCGGGCGTTTCGCCGTCATAGGTTTCATCCAAATGGTTTGCGTCCTGTCCGCCAGATGCCATGACGCGCAGCGGTTCCGCCCCAATCGCTAGACGCATCAGATCAAAGAAATGGCAGCATTTTTCAACAAAGGTGCCGCCCGTGTAGCGGTTGAACCTGTTCCAATCGCCGACCTTTTCCAAAAACGGGAAACGGTGTTCGCGGATGGTCAGCATTTTGATCCCGCCGGTCGCGGTTTGTGCGCAGTCCAGCATCGCGGCGACAGGCGGCATATAGCGGTATTCCATCGCGACCCAGACAGGCGCGGGATAGGTTTCGATGAATGCATTCAGCGCCGCCAACTGCGCGGGATCGGTAAAAAGCGGTTTTTCAACCAAGATCGGCACAGGCAGTTTGGCTGCGATTTCTTGCAACTGTTCAAAGTGGCGAAAATTGGGGCTGGCGATCAGGATGCAGTCTAAATCCGCATGGCTCAGCAGCGCGTCGATGCTGTCTACGAAAACGGCTGATGGCGCGAATTTCGCGGCCTTTACCTGCATGTCTGCATCAGGTTCAAAAATGACTGACACATTCGTATCGGGCAACAAAGCGATGTTGCGCAGGTGTTCCTGACCCATCATGCCGCAGCCGATGATGCCGTAGTGAGTGATGTTTGACATGTTGCCTCCCTATTTTAGGCGCTGCACGTAGCGCGCCGTTGTGTGGTCAAACCAAGTGCGCGAAAATTCGACCGTTCCGATCTGTTCGGAATGGCTGAACCTTTCGATGAATCCTGTGGGGGTTTCGGCGGGCAGGGGGAAACCCTGCGGCGCCCAGTCGGGCACAGTGCCGACGCCTACATAATCTTCGGCGCGGGAAATCCAGAATCCCAGCTGCATTTTGTAATAGCGGTACAGCGAATCGGACAGCTTTGCTGGGTCGATCTTGCCTGCGGAACCGTCTAGCCAGATCTCCTCTAATGCGATGGGAACGCGATTGAGATACCTCAGCCGCCGTACCCGAGTGGCCCGGTCGGACGTGCCAAATTCAGGTAGATCAGGGTCTTTGATCATGTCGCCGACGCTGATGGTTTTGGCGGTCGGCAATCCGCCACCAGAACGCAGTTCTAGGCGAAACATTGAATAGATACTGTCGACGGCGGTGCCGGACCGTACATAGTTTCCCGACCCCTGAATGCGTTCAATCAGGCCTTTTTCTTCTAATATATCCAATGCTTTGCGCAATGTGCGGACCGTCGTGAAATGTTGTTTTGCCAGTTCCCGTTCAGGGGGCAGGCGCGTGCCGTCGATCAGCTGGCCAGACGCGATTTCGCGGATCAGGACTTCGCTGATTTGGACATAAATCGGGAGCGCCGTGGTCGCCGCGCTTTTTTCGTAGATGGGCTGTGTCATGCGGGTTAAGAAAAAATTGATACACCATTGATCCAGATCAAAGACACGGGTTACGCTGTGAAAAGTCAAGCGGTTTCTGAGGAGGCGCCGCGACGCCAAAACGCCAAAGCAGGAGGAGTTGGTCATGGGAGTAGTTCCCGTCACATCCCACGATCTGGATGCCGTCGAAGTATCGTGGTTCGCCGCGCTTTGTTCCGACGATTACCAATTCCTAGGCGTGCCCGATGGTTCGTTGCGTTCGTCTTGGGATCACTGTTCCCAGATCGTCAAAACCGCCGAGGCGCAGGGGTTTCGCAATATTTTATGCCCGTCGTCCTATCAGGTGGGGCAGGACACGCTGAGTTTTGTGGCGGGCTGTGCGCCGATCACTGAAACCATCAACATGCTGGCCGCTGTACGTTGCGGGGAAATGCAGCCCATCATGCTGGCCCGCACGATCGCGACGCTGGATCACATGCTGCAGGGGCGGTTGACGGTCAACATCATCTCGTCCGATTTTCCGGGCGAAGTCGCCGAAAGCAGCTATCGGTATCAACGGTCGCGCGAAGTCGTGGAAATCCTGAAACAAGCGTGGACCAAGGATGAAATTAACCATGCCGGGCAGGTCTATAATTTCAGCGACCTGACCACCGATCCCGTACGTCCGTATCAGACGGGCGGCCCGTTGCTGTATTTTGGCGGCTATTCGCCTGATGCGCTGGAACTATGCGGCCAGCATTGCGACGTCTATCTGATGTGGCCTGAGAAAATGGACGAACTTGCAGGCCGAATGAAGGCCGTCAACGCAGTTGCCGAACGCTATAATCGCACCCTAGATTATGGCCTGCGCGTGCATGTCATCGTGCGCGATACCGAAGCCGAGGCAAAAGAATACGCCGAATATATCGTGTCCAAACTGGATGACGGGCAGGGCGATGCGATCCGCAACCGCGCCCAAGACGCCAAATCACTGGGCGTCAGTCATCAGGCCAAAAACCGCGAAATCGCCGATGATCATGGGTATATCGAACCGAACCTATGGACAGGCGTTGGCCGCGCGCGGTCGGGTTGCGGCGCGGCAATTGTCGGATCGACGGATCAGGTGTTGTCAAAGCTGGAAGAATACAAAAAAATGGGGATACGGGCCTTTATCCTGTCAGGTTATCCCCATCTGGACGAGGCCGAACACTTTGGCAGCCGCGTATTGCCGCAAATAAAAACTTGTTCGTTGCCGCACGCCTATGGCCGTGTGCCAGCATCACTACCTAATACACCCCTAGGAATTGGAGAACGCCGCTAATGATGTCGCGCGTATCTATCGCCCCTGATTTGACCTTTAGCCGCTTGATTTACGGGATGTGGCGGTTGGCTGATGACGCCGATACCAGCCCCGCCCATGTCGAGGCAAAGATTAACGCCTGTTTGGATCAGGGCATCACAACATTCGACCAAGCCGACATTTATGGTGGTTACACCGCCGAGGACGTGCTGGGCGCAGCATTGTCTGCGAACCCGTCCCTTCGGGATAAGATCGAGATCGTGACCAAATGCGACATCGTCGCGCCCGTCGGGCGTTATGCCGATGCGCCCGTTAAATACTATGACACGTCACGCGACCACATCCTGAAATCTGTCGAACTGTCCCTACAGGCGATGAATATCGATCATATTGATCTGCTGCTGATTCACCGTCCAGATCCGTTGATGGATCACAATGAAACGGGCCGCGCGTTGGATGACATCGTCGCCAGCGGCAAGGTACGTGCCGTTGGTGTGTCCAATTTCCGCCCTTGGGATTGGAACCTGCTGCAATCGGCGATGAACACGCCGTTGGTCACTAATCAGATCGAAGTATCCTTGTCCGCGACTGCGCCGTTCACCAATGGTGACATCGCATTCCATCAACAGCACGGGCAGCCGATTATGGCGTGGTCGCCGCTGGGTGGTGGCGCGTTGATGACAGGGCAGGGGCAGTTGGCCGACCGCATGGATACGATCGCGGCGCAATTCGGCGTGGACCGCGCCGCCGTCGCGATTGCGTTTTTGCTGCGCCATCCGGCAAATATTTTGCCCGTGCTGGGTACAAATAACCTGTCGCGTATCGCATCGATATCGGACGCGCTAAAGGTGGAATTGGATCGCCCGACGTGGTTCGGCCTGTATGAATCCGCCTTGGGCCAAGAGGTCCCATAACATGTTGCAGTTAGCCGAACCCATGCACAGCTTTGTGCCCGATACGACCAACCACCGCAGTCTACGCGATGCGTTTGGGCAGTTCGCGACGGGTGTGACTATTGTGACGGCTGGATCTGCGGATGGACCCGTTGCGATCACGGCGAATAGTTTTAGTTCCGTGTCGTTAGATCCGCCGCTGGTTCTGTGGGCGCCGCAAAAATCGTCGCGCAGGTTCCCGTATTTCGTGGGCGCTGACCATTTTGCAATCCATATTCTGTCGGCCGATCAAAAGGATTTATGCTGGTCCGTTGCCAAAGACATGGATGCGCTGGACCACGTTGAATTCACCGAAAACGAACACGGTGTGCCGCTGTTGGACGGGTGCCTTGCGCGGTTTGAATGCGCACGCCACGCCGTTCATGACGGAGGCGACCACGACATCATCATAGGCCGCGTTTTGCGCGCATCCGTGCGCGACGATGGCGATCCTTTGGCTTTTTACCAAGGCAAAATGACACGGATCACGCAGTAAAGCCCAAAGGAGGGGGCGCGTATCCGTAGAAAAAACCGGCGCGGGCTGGAAATGGCCCGAACCATCATAAACGGGAGGAAACAATGAACAAATTTACGATGACGACCGCAATGGCGATCGCGTTGGTTGCTGGTGCGGCTTCAGCAGATGAAATCGATTTCCTGTGCTATCAGGATGCAACCGAATGTGACGTGATTGCGGAGATGCTACCGGCTTTTACCGCTGAAACGGGTCACACGGTTAATCTGGAAACCGTTGGCTATGACGTGATCCGCGATCAGCTGGAAAACCAGTTGCAAACGGATGCCGCCCCTGATGTGGCGCGCGTGACCAATTTGGGCGGCTTGAACCAGTACTATCTGGATCTTGCGCCTTATGTGGATGGCGCCACGTGGGAAACGGCCTATGGCGCGACGCTGCCATGGTTCCGCGCACCGGGTGGTGACGATCAGGGCATTTACGGCTGGATGACCCAGCTGACCGTGACTGGCCCGTTTGTGAACGTGTCGCTGTTTGACGACGCCGGCGTCGATATGCCAGGCGAAGGCGCGACCTGGGATGACTGGGCCGCCGCGCTGATGGAAGTTAAAGAAAACACAGGCATCACCGCAGGTCTGGCGATGGACCGCACCGCGCACCGCTGGGCAGGCCCTGCGTTCAGCTATGGCGCGAAATTCTTTGACGATGCTGGCAACCCTATCTTGGTCGATGACGGGTTCCGCAAATACGCCGAAGTCTTTGTTGGCTGGCACGAAAGCGGCCTAATGCCCGCCGAAGGTTGGCCAGCAGGCGAAGGCACCCAATACCGTAACGCGGCCCCATTGTTCCAGTCGGGCGATGTTGCAATGCACATGTCGGGATCGTGGATGATCAATAGCTACGCTGACAACATCACCGATTTCGATTGGAAAGCCGTTCCAGCCCCATGTGGCGACGGCGGATGTGGCGCAATGCCAGGCGGTGCGGCGGTGGTCGCGTTTGAATCGACCGACGCGCCAGAGGCGGCAGCGATGTTCATCGATTTCCTAGCTCGCGAGGAAAACGCTGCATCCTTTGCTGCGCAGACCAAAAACATCACTGCGCATCAGGGCCTACAAGAATCCGGTATTGATTACGCGGATGTGTCCCCTGCTGTTGCCGCAGCATTGTCGGTCTTTGCGGCGAATGCTGGCGTCGCAGCGAAAACCACGCCGCAGGCCTACACGTTCCAAGGCTACTCGAAAAACTTTGTGATATATGGTGTTGTGCCTGACTACATCACCAAAGCGATCACTGGTGAAATGTCGTTGGACGATGCTTTGGCTGCTATTGACGCGGATGTTGCCGCAAAAATCGCAGAATAAACGGCGGAGGCATTCGTATGACTGAGGCGCTCCACGCCGCATTTGCGGGTGCCCCTTGGCCGCTATATCTGTTGGTCTATTTGATAATCGGTTGGGCGCTAGTGCGCCCGACCGGCCCCGTGTGGGATCGGTTCGTCAGCGTTGTTGGCTGGCCGATTGAATTGACCCAACGGTTGGCGGGCGCAACAGGTCTGCCATATCTATTCCTGCTGCCCAACATGTTGATTTTCGGCGCTTTTACCTTTGCGCCGATGTTCATCAACCTTGGGTTTTCGGTGACCGAAGGCCAATCCATCCTGTTTTCTGATCGGGACTGGGCGGGGTTGGATAACCTACGCCGCCTTTTGGCGGAAACGCAGATCGATACAGGTGCGCCGAACCTAGAGGATGATAAATTCCTATCGGCTGTCTACAGCACGGCAACGTTCGTGGTGTTTCAGGTGCCGATCATGATTGTGATCGCGCTGGTGTCTGCGCTGGCGTTGAACCGCCAAATAGTCGCGCGCGGGTTCTGGCGGGCGGTGTTTTTCTATCCCGTTATGCTGTCGCCTGTTGTGGTCGGGTTCCTATGGTCGCTGATCCTGAAACGTCAGGGCGTATTGTCCCAAACGTTGACCGGCTGGGGCTGGATTGATGAACCCATTCAATGGCTGACTGACCCTAGCTGGACAATGTTCTGGTCCGTGTTCGTCTACACTTGGGCGCATCTGGGGTTTTATATGTTGATCCTGCTGGCGGGCCTACAGGCCATACCCCGTGACGTGTACGAGGCCGCCGAAATGGACGGAACACCTGCGTGGCGACAACTGACACGGATCACGATACCGCTGCTGGCGCCGACGTTGCTGGTGGTCACTGTCCTGTCCCTGATCAAAGCGTTCCAAGCATTCGAAGAGCTATACGCCATGTCGGTGCGCTGGACGTCCCTAGTTGCCTATATCTTTGAAACCTCGGGCCTGCGGGGGCAACCCACGGCGAACGGACTGGGCATCGCGGCGATGGCGTCGTTGCTGGTCGCGATCGTGTTGATCTTCCTGTCGCTGATGCAGGTTTACCTTTCTTCGAAATCGAGCAAAACATGAACGCAGTCACCACTTTTCTAACGCGCAAAGCGGGCGGTCAGCGGGCGAATTGGCTGGATTATCTGACCTATGCCTATCTGCTGTCGGGCGTTTTGCTGATCCTTTTGCCTGTCGCGTGGCTGGCGCTGAATTCGCTGAAATCGTCGTCGCAGTTGGAAAAACAGGATCTATCGCTGCTGCCGTCGTCATTTGAAAACGTGGCGCGGGCAACAGTCGCGTTTCCGGATGGAAACCAGATCTTCTTTATCCCTGATCTGCCGCAGTGGGTTTTGTATTGGAACGATCTAAGCGACGCCGAAAAGGCGCAGCAGGATGTCGCCGCGTTTTTGGATGGCTATTCGGGGCGTGATCTATACGCGCTGCGGTCCCATTTGAACCAAGTTCCGCAGATGGTGCGCGATATGATTGCGGCTGAAAATCTGCCTGAATGGCTGCTGCGCTATCCGTCCATGTCAACCAGCGCCAAATCAGAATTCGACCTGACGGCAATTCTGGTTGAATTAGACTCTGAGCAGGTCCGGTTGTTGTCGGAATACCTGAACCTTGACCCTTATGAACCTGCGCGCGTGTCGCTGCAAATTCTGGTGAAGGCCCCTGACCCTGAAACGGGCGAACAAACCGAATTCGGCATTTCGAATTTCAAAGCGACCCGCGATTTCACCCCCGCGCGTTACGTCGATAACCGGACCGACGAAGTCGTTCGATTGAACACCGCAGATGTGACCATGCGTCGGGTGTTCGACCCCAGCTGGGAAAACTTTACCGACCCGATCACGGGCCAAGCGTTCGGCGTGAACGTGAACTTTGCCACCTGTTTCACGAACTCTGTTTTGGTGACCGTGATCGCGACTGTGTTGACACTGCTTGTCAATTCGATGGCGGCCTTTGCGCTGGCTAAATACAAATTTCGCGGTCAAATCGCGTTCTTTGTCGTCATTTTGGCAACGCTGATGGTGCCGCCCACGATCACCTTGGTCGGCGTGTTCAAAGCGGTTTATGCAACGGGGCTATCGGGTTCGATTTGGGGCGTCATCATTCCAGGCGCTGCGACACCCACGGGCGTTTTCCTACTGCGCCAATACATGCTGTCGATCCCTGATGAATTGATCGAAGCCGCCCGCATGGACGCCGCCAGCGAATGGAAAGTGTACTGGCGGATTGTTCTACCGCTTGCCCTTCCTGCGATTGCGGCTTTGGCGATCCTGTCGGTGATCTGGCGTTGGAACGATTTGATCCTACCGCTGGTCGCCATCGCCACCACGAAAGAGGCGTACACCATCCAATTATGCCTGCTTGAATTCCGCGGCGAACACCTAAGCCAAGAACACTATCGCCTAGCCATGACCATGGTCAGCCTTGTGCCGTCGACTTTGGTTTTCGTGTTCCTGCAAAAATACATCACGACTGGCATCGCCAACACGGGGTTGAAATAATGACCAATCTTGTTCTTTCGAACGTTGTTAAAAACTATGGCTCGGTCGAGGTGATCCACGGCATCGACATGGAAATCGCCTCGGGTGAATTCTGTGTGTTTGTTGGGCCTTCGGGGTGCGGAAAATCGACCTTGCTGCGGATGATTTCGGGTCTGGAATCCATCACTGACGGCGAAGTCCGCATCGACGGCGACGTGGTAAATCATGTGCCTGCCGCGCAGCGCGGGCTGGCCATGGTGTTTCAATCCTACGCGCTATACCCGCATATGTCGGTGCGCAAAAATCTAAGCTTTGGGCTGGAAAATCTGAACACGCCAAAGGCCGAAATCGCCAGCCGTGTTTCTGATGCCGCGCGGATGCTGCAGATCGAAGACTATCTGGATCGTCGCCCTGGTCAATTGTCTGGCGGCCAACGTCAACGGGTCGCGATTGGCCGTGCGGTTGTGCGCGAACCAAAGGTGTTTTTGTTCGATGAACCGCTGTCCAATCTGGATGCGGAATTGCGCGTAAACATGCGCCGCGAAATCGCCAATCTGCACCGTCGTTTGGGCAATACGATGATCTACGTCACCCATGATCAGGTCGAAGCGATGACAATGGCCGATAAAATCGCGGTTCTACGCGCGGGGCGTGTGGAACAATTCGGCACGCCTTTGGATCTGTTCAATCGCCCTGTGAACAGGTTCGTCGCGGGGTTCATCGGATCGCCTGCGATGAATTTTGTTGATGCTCACATAACGGATGGTCGTGCGGTTTTGAATGACGGATCGGCGTTGAACATTGGGCCCGCACGGCAGGGCATTCAAAACGGCGATCAGGTTGAATTGGGCGTCCGCCCCCGTGATCTGGGGATTGATGAGGCGGGCCCCATGGCGGCCACAGTGACCGAGGTCGAACAGCTGGGATCAGAAAGCTACGTGTTTGGCGAACTGCAGAATGGCAGCGTCGTGACCGTCCACCAGTCGGGGCAGACAAGCGTGAAAATCGGTGAAACAATTCGTTTGTCGGCAGAGCCTATGTCTTTGTATCTATTCCGCAAAGACAACGGATTGGCATGCTACTAATCACCGAAAAATTGCGCGCAATCGGGCCGGGTTTGTTGATGGCAGGGCTGGTCGCGATGGCGGCGCAGTTCCTGTCCGATCACTACGGCGCGCCGGCGATGCTTATGGCGATTTTGCTGGGAATCCCGTTTCAGTTCCTATCGACCGAACCGCGAACATCGGCGGGGATACAATTCGCGTCCCGTATGGTTTTGCGAATTGGCGTTGCGCTGCTCGGCGTCCGCGTGAGCATTGATTTGTTCGCCAACATCGGACCGGCCTTTGTCGCCGTCATTGCGGTGTCCGTGGTCGCGACCATATTGGCGGGCATTCTATCATCTTCGATGTTCGGGCGTGATCGGGCCTTTGGGTTTTTGGCGGGCGGCGCTGTGGCGATATGTGGGGCGTCGGCCGCGCTGGCGATCGCCGCGTTCCTGCCCAAACACGACAAAAGCGAAACCGACCTGACCTTTGTTGTGGTGACGGTGACTGTGGCGTCAACGATAGCCATGATCCTGTATCCCATTTTGGCGACCGCAATGGGGATGGACGTTAATCAGGCGGGCATCTTTTTGGGCGGCACAATCCACGATGTGGCCCAAGTCGTTGGTGCAGGGTTTTCCATGTCTGATGCAACGGGCGATGTGGCGACCTTGGTCAAATTGTTTCGGGTCACAATGCTGGCGCCTGTCGTTTTCGTTGGGGCGTTGTTTTTTCGAAATGCAACGCAGCATGGCGCGCGTCCGCCGTTTGTCCCGGGTTTTGTAATCGTATTTTTCGCTTTGGTGTTGCTGAATTCATTTCACCTTATCCCATCGGTCGTCAGCGACGGTCTGGGCCAGATTTCTCGGGCCTGTTTGTTAACCGCGGTGGCGGCGGTGGGCATGAAAACGTCCATTCAGGAATTGCGACAGGTCGGGGGCACGTCGGTCGCGATGATCGGAGCCCTGACGGCATTTTTGGCGATGTTGGTTGTTGCGGGCATTTTCCTGTTTTCGGCGTAGCGGATTCTGGTCCGAACAATCTCCACATTCATCATACAACCTAGCTGGAATCGGGATTAATGTAGTAATAAATTCCGAATTAAATTCGCTCTTAACGAACCTTCGAACATGAATAATCATGATATTACAGGAGTATAGTGGGTAATTTGGCGTTCTTGTAATATCACTTGACGATTGGTGTGATAATTTGTCATACAACTTTCCATGGGCGTGACAACGCGCCAAGGGAGGAGACCATATGACACAGATTTTTAAACTTAGCGCGGTATCCGCAATTGCGATGGCATGCGCGACTGTTGCACAGGCTGATAGCTGGCGCGGTTGGGCGATTCACCCAGAGGATTACCCGAACACCGTGGCAATGCAGGCATTCGCCGACAAAGTTGCAGAAGTCACCGAAGGCCGCATCACCCCAACCGTTTATGCAAACGGCATCTTGGGTTCGCAGCCTGACGCGATCGAACAGGTGCGCGCGGGCGCTTTGGAATGGGCGAATTTCAACATGGGCCCAATGGGCGAAATCGTTCCGGCAACCAACGTTTTGTCGCTGCCGTTCATTTTCCGCGACATTGACCAGATGCACGCCGCAATGGACGGCGATGTGGGCCAGCAATTTTCGGATGCGTTAAGCGAAGCAGGCATTGTTGCCCTGTCGTGGTTCGATAGCGGTTCGCGCAGTTTCTACAACACGTCGCGCCCAATCGTGACGCCTGCCGACATGGACGGCCTGAAATTCCGCGTGATGAACAACGATCTGTACGTGCAGATGGTTGAACAGCTGGGCGGTAACGCGACCCCGATGGCCTATGGCGAGGTGTACCAATCGCTGCAAACCGGCGTGATTGATGGCGCTGAAAACAACTATCCTTCGTTCGAAAGCTCGGGCCATTACGAGGTTGCAGGGTATTATTCGAAATCGAACCACCTGATCATCCCAGAATGCCTGTGCGTCGCCGCGTCCGTGTGGGAAGGCGTCAGCGAAGAAGATAAAGCCGCCATTCAGGCCGCAGCGCAAGAAGCCGCAGAAATCCAACGCGACCTGTGGGCAGAACGCGAAGAGGCCAGCCGTACAAAGGTTGAAGAAGCAGGCGTTCAGATCAACGACGTCGCTGATCCTGCCGCGTTCCAATCTGCAATGCAGCCGATCTATGCGAATTTCATCGCGGCGCATCCTGAACTGGAACAGCTGATCAATGACATTCAGGCAACTGAATAATGTGATCTGGCGGGCCGTTCGATCGGCCCGCCATCCAAAAGGAGACGCACGTTGACCGCTGATACCGAAACAAAAGGGCCGATCTATCGCGCGCTAAACGCTATTGCCTACGGCAGTTTGGTCATCGCCGGCGTTCAGCTGGTGACGCTGATCGTGATCTTTGGCTGGCTGGTTTTTGGTCGATACGTTTTGAACGATACGCCGACTTGGGTCGAACAATTGGCGCTGTTGCTGGTCGTCTGGATCACCTTTTTGGGGGCGGGCGCAGGCGTTTGGTACAAAAGCCACCTGTCCATCGATTTTATCCGCGAAATGTTCCCTGATGTGCTGCGCATTCCAATGCGTTGGCTGGCGGTGATTGGCGTTCTGGTGTTTGGCGGATTCCTGGCGTGGCAGGGGTATACTTTGGCCCTGAAAACGTGGCCCCGTATTGTCCCGATGCTGGGCGTAAACGAAGGCTGGCGCGCGGTCCCCATGGCGATCTGCGGCGTGCAGACAGTAATTTTTTCCATCTACCATCTGGGCGAATTGGCCCGTGGCGAATTCAAACTGACAGGAGAAATCTAGATGGGCCTGTCCATTCTATTCGGTATCTTTTTTCTGGGCCTGCTGGTCGGCATGCCTGTGGCCTTTGCGCTGGGTTTGGCCGCCGTATGCGGGTTCATCTACGAAGGCCTGCCCCTGTTCATCGGGTTTCAGCGCGTTCTGTCGGGCGTGTCGGTGTTTTCGCTACTTGCGATCCCGTTCTTTATCTTTGCGGGCGAACTGATGATGCAAGGCGGCATCGCGAACCGTTTGGTACGTCTGGCTGCATCTGCGGTGGGATCGATCCGCGGCGGTTTGGGCGTGGTGAACGTGCTGTCGTCCATGCTGTTTGGCGGTATCTCAGGCTCTGCCGTGGCGGATACCTCTGCGCTGGGGTCGATCCTGATCCCAGTGATGAAAGACAAAGGGTATGATCCCGACTACGCCGTAAACGTCACCGTGACGTCCGCTGTTGCTGGCGTCGTGATCCCGCCCAGCCACAACATGATCCTGTTCGCGGTCGCGGCTGGCGGCATGTCTGTGTCGCAGCTGTTCATTGCAGGCATCGTGCCGGGGATGTTGATGTGTGTCTGTCTGGCTATCGTGGCCTATTGGGTTGCCGTGCGCCGTGGATATCCCGCCGAACAATTCCCAGGGTTCAAGGCGCTGTTGATCGCTACCGTCGCGGCTTTGCCTGGATTGATGACCGCTGTGATTATCGTTGGCGGAGTGCTTTCGGGCGTTATGACGGTCACTGAATCCGGTGCGTTTGGCGCGATCTGGGCGTTCCTTGTCACCCTGTTTGTCTATCGCGAACTGACGTGGCCTGCGTTCAAACGGGCGGTTCTGACTTCGGTTCGGACGACGGCGCTGGTTATGCTATTGGTCGCGACAGCGTCGGCGTTCAGTTATCTTTTGGCGCTGTACCGCGTGCCCGAATTGCTGGCTGATACAGTCACCAGCATCAGCGACAACCCGATCATCATCCTGCTGATGATCAACGTCATCTTGCTGATTTTGGGCATGATCATGGACATGGCCGCGCTGATCCTGATCTGTACCCCGATTTTCCTGCCGATCGTGATTGGCTTGGGCATGGACCCGATCCAGTTTGGCGTGATCCTGATGATGAACCTTGGTTTGGGTCTGTGCACCCCGCCCGTCGGAGCCTGCTTGTTCGTGGGCTGTGTTGTTGGCAAGGTTCGTATCGAACAGGCCGTCAAAACGATCTGGCCATTTTATATCGCAATTCTGGCAGCGTTGATGCTGGTGACCTATGTTCCCGCGTTTTCGATGTTCCTGCCTAGCCTGATGGAGTAACCGATGAAACGACTATTGATCACAGGTGCTGCGGGCAATGTGGGGAAAATGGCGCGCAAACGTCTGGCCCATTTGGCCGACACGATCCGCCTTAGCGATGTCGCGCCAATGGACCCAGCCGGTCCAAACGAAGAGGTCATTCAATGCGATTTGGCCGATTACGATGCTGTCGAAAAATTGGTGCAGGGTTGCGACGGTATTCTGCATCTGGGCGGCGTGTCAGTCGAACGGACCTATGACCTGATTGAATCTGGCAACCTGCGCGGCGTTCACAACCTGTACGAGGCCGCCCGCACCAACGGCATGCCCCGCATCGTTTTCGCCAGTTCAAACCACACGATTGGGTACTACCCCCAAGACCAACGTTTGACCGCCGACATGCCCACCCGCCCCGACGGCTGGTACGGTATATCAAAAGTATTCGGCGAAGCTGTCGCCCAAATGTACCACGCCAAATTCGGCCAAGAAACGGCTCTGGTGCGCATCGGATCCTGTTTCGAACGCCCTGTTGACCGCCGCATGATGGCGACTTGGTTCAGCTATGATGATTTCTGTTCGCTGATGGAACGCATCTTTGCTGTGCCGAAATTGGGCTGCCCTGTGATTTGGGGCGCGTCGGCCAATGCCTGCGGTTGGTGGGATAATTCCCACGTCAATTGGCTGGGTTGGTCGCCCAAAGACGACAGCGAAATCTACCGCGAAGAGGTCGAAAAACTGCCGCCCCGTCCGGCCGATGCGCCTGACGTTTTGTGGCAGGGCGGCATGTTCACTGCCGATCCTATTATCAAGGACTGATAGGTCCACACAATTTGAACCCACAAAACGGGGCCTTCGGCACCGAACCAAGGCGTCTTGCCTGAAAGGACATATGATGACCTTCACACCACATGGAAAACACCTGATTGCTGGGGAATGGGTATCGTCGGACGCGGTGTTTGCGTCTGAACCTGCGCATGGCCCTGCCCATGATTTTAGCGTTGGCACCGTTGATCTTGTCAATCGCGCCTGCGCCGCTGCCGAGGACGCGTTTTGGTCCTTTGGCTATTCGACCCGCGCTGAACGCGCCGCGTTTTTGAACGCGATTGCGGACGAAATCGATGCGCGCGGCGATGCGATCACGCAGATCGGCAGTCAGGAAACTGGCCTGCCAGAGGCGCGCCTGATCGGCGAACGCGGCCGCACCACGGGTCAGCTGCGCCTGTTCGCGTCACACATCGCGGCAGGCGATTATCTGGACCGCCGCTATGACGCGGCATTGCCTGATCGCGCGCCCCTGCCGCGCCATGATTTGCGGATGATGCAACGCCCGATTGGCCCTGTGGCTGTTTTTGGCGCGTCGAATTTCCCTTTGGCGTTTTCGACGGCGGGCGGAGACACGGCGGCGGCGCTGGCGGCGGGTTGTCCTGTCGTTGTCAAAGGCCACAGCGCCCATCCCGGCACCAGCGAAATCGTGGCCGAGGCGATCCACGCGGCAGTCAAGAAATGCGGTTTGCACACGGGCGTCTTTAGCCTGATCCAAGGCGGCAAACGTGACGTCGGCACGGCGTTGGTCCAGCATCCGTTGATCAAGGCCGTCGGCTTTACCGGATCGCTGGCGGGTGGCCGCGCGCTGTTTGATCTATGTGCGCAGCGCCCTGAACCGATCCCGTTCTTTGGCGAATTGGGCAGCGTGAACCCGATGTTCATCCTGCCAAACGCAGGATCCAATCGCGGCGCGGATATCGCCGCAGGCTGGGCCGCATCGTTGACGATGGGCGCGGGGCAATTCTGTACGAACCCAGGTATCGCCGTGGTTTTGGCAGATCAGGCCGATGATTTTGCCGCCGCGGCAGCGCAGGCGCTGGAACCAATCGGTGCGCAAACCATGCTGACCGATGGCATCGCCGCCGCCTATCGCGATGGCCGCGACCGCGTGGCCGCAGGGGCGGGTGTGCGCGATGTGCTGACGACGACCTGCGATCTGCGCAATGCGACCCCGTATTTGTTCCGCGTGTCGGGCGCCGACTGGATCGAAAACCACGTTCTAGCCGAAGAAGTCTTTGGCCCTCTGGGTTTGATTGTGACCGTGGATAGCGTCGATGAAATGGACGCCATCGCCCGCAGTCTGGTGGGTCAGCTAACCTGCACGATCCACATGGACGACGCCGACGCAACTGATGCCCGTCGCCTGCTGCCTGTTCTGGAACGCAAGGCCGGCCGCGTGCTGGCTAACGGTTTCCCCACTGGCGTCGAGGTGTCCGACACGATGGTCCACGGCGGCCCATACCCCGCATCCACCAACTTTGGCGCAACTTCGGTCGGAACCCTGTCCATCCGCCGGTTCCTGCGCCCCGTTTGTTATCAAAACATTCCAGCAGACGTCCTGCCGGATGATCTGGTCTGATTACTAGGAGTACCCACGATGATGACCCCATTAGAGATGAAAACCGCGCTGGGTTCCGGCCTGTTGTCTTTCCCCGTCACCCATTTCGATGCGGACGGGAAATTTCAGTCTGGCAGCTATCAAAAACACATCGAATGGCTGGCGGGCTATGACGCGCCGGTGTTATTCGCGGCAGGCGGAACGGGGGAATTTTTCTCTCTGACGCCATCGGAAATTCCGACGATTGTGCAATCGGCCAAAGAATCCGCAGGCAAAACCGCAATCGTTTCGGGCTGTGGTTACGGCACTGATATGGCCGTGGAAATTGCGCAATCGGTTCAAAAGGTCGGCGCGGACGGCATTCTGTTGTTGCCCCATTACCTGATCGATGCCCCCCAAGAGGGCCTGTACAACCACGTCAAAACCGTTTGCCAATCGGTCGATTTCGGTGTGATGGTTTATAACCGTGACAACGCTGTTTTGCAGGCCGACACGCTGGCGCGTCTGTGTGACGAATGCCCGAATTTGGTCGGTTTTAAAGACGGCACAGGCGACATCGGTCTTGTGCGCCAGATCACCGCGAAAATGGGCGACCGTTTGACCTATCTGGGCGGCATGCCAACCGCCGAACTATTCGCCGAGGCGTATTTGGGTGCTGGCTTCACCACCTATTCGTCGGCGGTTTTCAACTTTGTCCCTGCGCTGGCGAACAAATTCTATAACGCGCTACGGGCAGGGGATCGCACCACTTGCGAAGACATCCTGAAAGGTTTCTTTTATCCGTTCATGGATCTACGGTCCCGCCGCAAAGGGTACGCCGTGTCCGCGATCAAAGCGGGCGTTCGTTTGGCCGGATTTGATGCGGGCGCCGTGCGCGCGCCTCTGGACGATTTGACCAAAGAAGAAGAGGCTATCTTGCAACAAATCATCGACGCAAACCCCGCCTGAGGCCGCCAATGAAAATCACCGAGGTAAAAACCCACCTTTTAGAGCACAGGCTAAAAGTCCCGTTTGAAAGCGCGTCGATGCGGTTCGACCGCCGCCAGCATGTCCTGGTCGAGGTGATCTGCGACGACGGAACGATCGGATGGGGCGAATGCCTTGGGCCTGCGCGGGCGAATGCCTCGGTGGTGGCGACATATCGGAATTGGTTGATCGGGCAAAACCCGCTAGAGACCGAAAAGATATGGGCGACCTGCTATAACGCGCTGCGCGATCAGGGGCAGCGCGGGCTGACGGTCACTGCGCTGTCGGGCATTGATATCGCGCTGTGGGATATCAAAGGAAAAACATTGGGGCAGTCCGTTGCGACCCTGCTGGGCGGACGTTTCCGCGAAACGGTGCGTGCCTATGCGACGGGCAGTTTCAAACGTGACGGCGTTGACCGCGTGGCCGATAATGCCGCCGAAATGGAGGGCCACAAGGCCGCAGGTTTCCACGCCGCCAAGATCAAGATCGGTTTCGACGTGGACGAAGATTTGCGCGTCATCCGCGCGGTTCGTGACGTGATGGGCGATGACATGCGCCTGATGATCGATGCGAACCACGGTTACGATGTGGTCGATGCCGTGCGTTTGGGGAACAAAGCCGCCGATTACGATATCGATTGGTTCGAAGAACCGGTCGTCCCCGAACAACTGTCGGCCTATTCTGACGTTCGTGCGCGCCAACCGATCCCTGTTGCGGGCGGAGAAACGTGGCATACACGCTGGGGCTTTGCCGAGCCATTGGCGCGGCGCGTGATCGACATTGCGCAACCTGATATCTGCGGTGTCGGCGGTTTCACCGAAGGCAAAAGGGTGGCCGATCTGGCGTCGGTCCATGGGGTGCGCGTTGTGCCGCATGTGTGGGGTACGGGCGTGCAAATCGCGGCAGCGTTGCAGTTTATGTCGGCGATGGTGCCTTCGCCCGTACGGCCCAATCCGGTCGATCCGATTATGGAATTTGACCGCACGCATAACCCGTTCCGTCAGGCCGTTTTGACCACGCCGATTGAACACGAAAACGGTGTGGTGGCTGTGCCAACAGGCGCGGGGCTGGGGATTGAAATTAACCGCGACGCATTGCGCGAATTCGCGATGGGGGACGACTGATGATCGACAGAAAACTATCGGGCGCTGCGCCGCGCATCGTTTTGCCAGCGGGCGCGATTGATACCCAAACCCATGTTTATGTCGATGGGTTTCCAGCGGTTGATGGTGGTCCTGGATTGCCGGCTGCGCCTTTGCCAACGGCAGACATGTATCGTCAGGTGATGGATTGGTTGGGCATTGACCGCGTCGTCGTCACCCAAGGCAACGCACATCAGGCGGATAATGCCTGTCTACTGGCGGCTTTGGCCGAACTGGGCGATATCGCGCGGGGCGTGGCCGTCATCCGCGGCGATGAATCGGACGCTGAACTGAAGCGTTTAACCGACGGCGGAATTGTCGGCGCGCGGATCATGGATTTACCGGGTGGTGCGGTCGGGCTGCAATCCTTGGCCAACGTTGATGACCGCGCGAATGCGGCAGGTTGGGCCATGGCTGTGCAATTTGACGGCACTCATTTGCCAGATTTAGAGCCGCAGCTCATGGGCATCAAATCCCGTTGGGTTCTGGATCACCATGCTAAAATTTTCGGCGGCGCAACACAGCAACATATCGATGTAATCAAACGGCTGATCGACACAGGAAATGTGTGGTTTAAATTCGCGGGCTGTTATGAAAGCTCGACCTTGGGCGGGCCCGATTTTGCGGACGTTGCAGATGTAGCGCGGCAGATTGTACGCCATGCGCCTGAACGTGTTCTATGGGGCACCAACTGGCCACATAATTTGGCGAAAACGACATCCGATTACCCAGATGATGGTGCGTTGCTGGACACTGTTTTGGGCTGGGTTCCTGTGGATGCTTTGGAACGGGTATTGGTGACTAATCCCCAAGATTTCTTTGGCTTTGATCGGTGGGCGTGATGCGGATCGTTTCCATCGGCGAATGTATGGTGGAATTGTCAGGCGCTGGTGATGAACTGTGGCGGTCGGGTTATGCGGGCGACACGTTCAATACGGCGTGGTATGCGCGGGCTCTTTTGCCGGAATGTGATGTGGATTACGTCACCTGTGTTGGTCAGGATCCTGTTTCGGACCGCATGATCGATTTTATGCAAAATGCAGGCATCGGAACCAAATATATCAGGCGCCATCCTGTGCGCGGTGTTGGGTTGTACATGATCGACCTGAACGATGGCGAGCGCAGTTTCACCTATTGGCGCGACGATTCCGCGGCCCGCACATTGGCGGATGACCCCAGTGATATCAGATTGGCCGTTCAAGATGCAGACTATGTGTATCTGTCAGGGATAACCTTGGGTATTTTGTCGCCAAAGGGCCGCGATAATTTATGGGACGCGCTACAGGGCACCATCGTTGTGTTCGATCCGAACCTGCGGCCAAAGCTGTGGCCTGATATCCCAACAATGCGACAAGCCGTGACCGATGCCGCGCAGCGAGCTTCGGTTATTTTGCCAAGTTTTGAAGACGAAGCCGAATTTTTCGGCGATCAAACCCCAATGGACACTGCCAAACGCTATGCCGATCTAGGCGCCCAAGAGATTGTGATAAAGAATGGCGGGGCAATGATGGTCACCTACCATAACGGATCTTACGACCAAATTGATCTGGGCAAACCCACAAAGCCCGTAGACACAACCGGCGCTGGGGATAGTTTTAACGGGGCCTACATGGCGGCGCGTCTGACGGGGCAAATGCCGGTACCTGCCGCCCGCGCCGCACATCAAACGGCAGTTCGTGTGATCGGCCATCGCGGTGCGCTGCTACCAATGAGGGAATTAAAATGAAACGGATTTTGGCCTTTGGTGATAGTTTAACTTGGGGCCATAATCCCGTTGATGGATCGCGTCATGACGCGCGTTGCCTGTGGCCGAATGTTCTGTCTAGTCGGTTGCAGGTCGAAGTCGTATCCGAAGGGTTGGGTGGTAGAACGACCATCTATGATGACGAAACAGGGCCCTGTGATCGGAATGGATCGCGGGTTTTGCCGGTTTTACTGCAATCTCACAGCCCGTTGGATATTGTCATCATTATGCTGGGCACGAACGATCTAAAGCCGACAATCTGTGGCACTGCGGAAGGAGCTGCAGCGGGTATGCGCAAACTGGTCGATATTGTCCGCAGTCATGATTACCGAGAGATCGGGGCGATCCCAGACATTATCGTCGTCGCGCCCCCGCCATGCGTTATCGGACCTGATGGTATTACAGGCGGCGGGCGCTCTATTTCCGAAACTCGGCGGTTGTCCGATCTGTATCATAGACTGGCCGACGATTTGGGGACGCAATTTTTTGATGCGGGCCAAGTCGCAACGGCCAGTCCGATTGATGGTGTTCATTTGGACGCTGATAACACCGCTGAAATTGGGGTTGCTTTGGCTGATTTCATTTCGGCTTCGCACAATGCATAGGCTAAAGGCCCGACGCCTTTGATGTCATCGGGCTTAATCGCCTCTGACAGGTAATAGGCGGGTGTCCCGTCGCGATAATCACCATCAAAACCGCCCAAACCAGCAACGCAGCAGACGTCATCGAACTGTTTTCGTCCGTCGATAACACACAGTTTGTTCGTACAAAGCGCATCAAATGCGCGTTTGCCTGCATCCGCTGTTTGGGTCAGCCCCAGTCGCGCTGATTTCATTAGGGCGTATGCGAACATCGCAGAAGCAGAAGATTCTTCGTAATTGCCGGGGAGGTCTGGCATCGCCATGACTTGTTGCCATAGCCCACTGTCACGCTGTTGTGCGGTGATGGTATTCATCAAACGCGTGGCTTCGCGTTTTGGACTGCGGGGGTCATCCCCCAATAGATCCACCAAATCCACCAGCGCCATGGCGAGCCAACCAACGGCCCGCGCCCAAACGGCCGGTGATTGCCCGTTTTCAGGATTTGACCACGTTTGATTATGGCTGTGGTCATACCCGTGTACGTACAGACCTTCTGGAGTTTGGGTAAGCGCCAAGGCGCAACGCAACTGGTCGATCGCGTCGTCTATCAATGCATTGTCACCGATCATTAGGCCAAATTCGACCTGAAAAGGCAGCGCCATAAACAGTCCATCCAACCAAACTTGGTGTGGATATCGTTGTTTGTGCCAGTAATTGCCCGTGGTTAGCCTTGGATGGGACTGCAATTGCGTCATCAACTGTTGGGCCGCAGACATATAGCGCGCGGTGTCAACGTGTTTGGCCAGATAAAACAGGCACCTGCCGGACAGAATGTTATCGATATTATATTCATCGACGTCATAGCCCAGAATAGCACCTTCGGCCGATATTTGTGCGTCTGTTAGGCGTATGAGGTGCGATAGCCAACGATCGTCGCCTGTTGTGTGATGCAGTCGCGCCAAGGCAAGGTACAAAAGCCCGTCTTCATAGCACCAGCGGCCCCCTTTGTATGGCGCATAATCTGCGGCATACGCTTCAAAGTAGTCATAAAGGGTCATTTCGTTGTCCTTTCGGGGTGGATCGTCATGCCGCCTTGTTCGATCTGGATATCTGGTGCGGCGTCTACCCGCGCGAATTCTGATGCAACGCCGGCGTGGACCATGGGGCGAATGTTGTCTGCCATGACCGCTGGCGCCGCCTTTGCGTCATTTGCGTAAGACAGAACAGAAACGCGGCGCAAAATGATTGGGCCAATCGGGGCTTCGGGTAGGCCGATGAACGCGCCCAAAGCGTGGGACAGATCACAGATTGTGACGTCTTCGATCCTGATTTCACCGATTTGAGGGGTGGTTTCATCTACGTTTGCAGGGCTGCGCGATTGGACCCACGTATCGTGGCCGTCCATGTCGCAATGGTAAAATGCGTTCGCACTGAACGCCGTATCGACCCCGCGCATATCAACATTTGCAAAGGTAATTCGATCTATCCGCCCGCCACGGCCCCTGCGTGTTTTGACCCGTAAACCACGATCGGTTCCGATCATGTCGCAATGAGATATATTTACGTCTGTGATGTCGCCACTCATTTCAGAGCCCAATACGACGCCGCCATGACCGCGCTCCATTAGGCAGTGGCGGATGGAAACCCGTCTGGTAGCGGACAGATGATCGGATTCCCCTGATGGGCCGCGTTTGCCTGCTTTTATCGCGATGCAGTCATCGCCCACGGAAAAACGAACGCCAACAATGTTTATGTCCTGACACATTTCGGGATTGCAGCCGTCGGTGTTGGGGCTGTCATGTGGGGCGCGAATGTGTAGATCGCAAACTGTTAAATTGTGGCAGCCCTGCGGATGGATCGTCCAGCTGGGGGCATTGGATATCGAAAAACCGAATAGCTGGGTGTTCGTGCAATTGATTAAATGCAATCCACGTGGACGGCGGGCGTTTTCGCGTTTTTCCTTTGGCCAATTCCACCAGTCACCTCTGTCGCCGCCGCCGTCGATTGTTCCCAGCCCTGTGATGGTTAGATTTTTAGCGCCAACCGCATATAGCGGCGCAGCAAAGCAATTTTCGGGTAGACCTTCCCAACTGCCCAACATTTTTCCGTTATGGCTGTGGGCTGGCAGGATGGGCCAGTCGCTACGGTCGGCTGGGGCAATCACATCGCCGCGTAGCAAAACGGTTAGATCAGAGCGTAAAGCAACAGGTCCACAAACCCATCGCCCTTCTGGTATCAAAACAGTTCCACCTGGCGGCGTTGCGGCAATCGCACGGGTAAAAGCGCGGGCGTTCGCCGCAGCGCGGTCTGCAATGTCGTGTCCGCCCGCGCATGCACCGTGGTCGTCTATGCGAACCAGTCCAGAACATGCGGGCGTTCTGAATTTCAATTCGTGATCGCCAACGATCAGGTGGTACTCTGTGTCGGGTTCCAAACCGTCCACTGTCGTCACAACGGTCTGTGTTTGACCGCGCAAATCATTTAGCTGCCAATCCATAGCCGATGGCAGGTGGTATTTGGCACCGTCAACGGGCAGGCAAAATGATATCGTCCGCGCGGAATGCGCAGTGAGGTAAAGCAGGGTCATTTAAAACCTATGAAAGAATGACCTGCGACCAATTTTGCCGCAGGCCTTTTGGATTTAGCTGTCGAAACCGTTTAGAACGCCATTCGTGCTCTCAATGATGATCTCTGCCGCGTCTTCAGCAGAGATCAGGCCATAGGCATATTCTTCTAGCGTATCGATGAATGTGCCGCGGACCTCTGGGTGTTCGTTGAAAGGGGAAATCGTAGGTCCGGTCGCAGACATGACGATCGCGTTCGCGGCAACCACATTCGGATCAATCGCGCCGCTGTCGGTCAAACGCGCAACCGCAACCGCAGATGCCGGCAGGCCGCGCGTATCGCCCAATGCGTCAATGCCTTCCGCTTCGGTCAATAGACAGTTCAGGATTTCTGCCGCAGCTTGTGGGTGTTCAGAATTGGCCGAAATGGCAAAGAACATTGACGGTTTTGCATAGATGCCATCGACAACCGCATCATCGAAACGGATCGGATTGACCGCCTGCAATACCTGACCTTCGTTCAGGGGACCTGCGTATTTGTTATAGGTGGAATCCCATTCGTAGGACCCTGCGATCATACCTTGGGCCCATTCGGGTTTTTCGAAAAGGTTCACGTTGCCTGCGGCTGCGTCCTCTTGCATGGAACGGATCGCTTTGATTTCGACCAGATGTCCGTAGAATTCGATGCCTGCGGCCAATTCGTCGACGGTCCAGGCAACGCGGTTGGTTTCTGGATCGACCAGATCTTTGCCGGTTTTCTGAACGACCGACAGGGTCACCAATAGCTGAGCCGTTTCTTTGACCGCATTGAACAGCGTGTAGTCATCGCCATTAACGCTGCGCAGGGTTTCGGCTGCGGCATAGAATTCGTCCCACGTTGTTGGAACGTCGATGCCTGCCTCGGCCAATGTTGTCATGTTAAAGAAAAACACGCGGCCCGAGGTCGATAGGGGCAGGCCGTTCAGTTGCCCGTTCACGGTCACGGCGGCCAGCTGTTCTGGGGTCCATTGCGACAGGTCAATGGTATCCGACACGGTGTTCAGGTCAAGAAAACCGTCGCCGTTGCGGGAAAATAGCGGAAGCCAAGGCCAGTTGACCTGAACCAGATCGGCTTCGGTGCCGCCGGCCATTTGGGTGGTCAGTTTTTCCAGATAGCCGTCAAAGCCTGTGAATTCAGGCGAAATGGTGTGGCCGTGTTTTTCGCCGCAGATTTCCAATGCGGCTTGGGTTGCGGTATGACGGCTGTCGCCGCCCCACCATGACATGCGTAGGTCTTCGGCCATTGCGCCTGACGCGCATAGGGCCAATGCGGCTGTGGTCATTAGGGTCTTCATCTCGGAACTCCTCCTCTATTTTCCGAAAAATCAGGGCTGATCGGGCAGGGACACGTTTGCGCCGCTGTCTTGATCAAAAATATGAATGCGGGTTGGGTCAGGCAGAACGCGGATCGTATCGGCGTTTGCATCCATCGCGTCATATTCGGCGGTGGTGACGACGCAGACGATTTCGGTCCCGTCCAGATCGGCATACAGGTAGACCTCGTGGCCCATAAATTCGACGTTCTTTAGCCGCGCAAACAGGCCCGTTTGCGACAGTTTCAGGTGCTGAGGGCGGATGCCTAGAACGGCGTTTTCCGGTTTAACTGACAGGCGCGCCAATACGTGATCGGGCAGGCTGATCGATTGGGTCGACGTGTGGAAAGACGTGCCATCAATGCGGCCGTTCACCAGATTCATTTCCGGCATGCCGATAAACCCAGCGACGAACAAATTCGCAGGCGCATCGTATAATTCTTTGGGCGTTGCGACCTGCATGATGTTGCCCGACTGCATGACGCAAATACGGTCGCCCATGGTCATGGCTTCGGTCTGGTCGTGGGTGACGTAGACGACGGTCGATGATTTACCCTCGGCCTTTAGCCTGCGGTGCAGGTCGGTGATCCGCACCCGCATAGAGGCCCGCAGTTTCGCGTCCAAATTCGACAAAGGTTCGTCGAACAGGAACACCTCTGGCTTTTTGATCAGGGCGCGACCCAACGCGACTCGCTGCGCCTGACCGCCCGATAGCTGTTTGGGTAGACGATCCAACAAGGGTTCGATTTCAAGAATGCGTGCGACTTCCTCGACCGCTTTTTCGCGTTCGGATTTGGGAACGCCAGCCAGGCGCAGGCCGAACGACAGGTTCGAACGAACCTTCATGTGCGGGTACAGGGCGTAGTTCTGGAACACCATCGCGATGTGGCGTTTGCCTGGTTGCAGGTCGTTGACGATGCGGTCACCGATGCGAACTTCGCCGCCTGTGATGTCCTCTAGCCCTGCGATCATGCGCAGCGTGGTGGATTTCGCGCAGCCCGACGGGCCGACAAAGACCATGAATTCGCCCTCTTGGATATCGAGGTTAATTCCGTGAACGGCGCGGAACCCGTTGCCGTAGGTTTTTTCAAGGTTGTGCAGTTGTAGACGTGCCATTTTATCCTTTGATCCCCCCGGCGGAGATCCCTTCGATGAAGTATTTCTGAGCGGCAAAGAAAACGGCCAGCGCAGGTGTGATGGTCAGGACCGACATCGCTAGAATGCGGTTCCATGCGAATGCTTCGGTCGTGTCGATGGACAGTTTCAGGGCAAGGCTGACGGGATATTTATCAACCGAACTGATGTAGATCAGCGGCCCAAGGAAATCGTTCATCGTCCACATGAATTGGAACAGAGCGACCGAAATCAGGGCAGGGGCCAACATCGGGACCACGATGAATAACAAGGTTTGCCAGCTGTTTGCGCCGTCAACGCGGGCGGCTTCTTCCATGTCGCCGGGAATGGCGCGCAGGAATTGAACCAGCATAAAGACAAAGAACGCGTCCCCTGCCAGCGCCGATGGCACCCAAAGCGGTAGAAAACTGTCCAGCCATCCCAGATCACGGAACAGGATGTATTGGGGGATGCGCGTCACCACGTTCGGCAGCAACAAGATCGCGATGACCGACCCGAACAGGATCTTTTTGAACGGAAAATCAAAGCGTGCAAAGCCGTAGGCAACAAACGTGCAGCTGATGACGGTTCCAATCACCTTTGGCAGGATGATTTTGAAACTGTTCAGAAAAAACGTGCCAAACGTATACGGCGTCGATGTTTTCCAGCCTTCGATATAGCCATCCAGCGTCGGATTTTGCGGCATGAACCCTGGGTTGGCAAAGATTTCATTGTTGGTTTTGAACGATGCCCCGACCAGCCAGATTAGCGGGTACAGCATCACCAAACCCACGGCAAGCAGCACAACATAGCGGAAAAAGGCGCTGATGCGGGCATTGCGGATGCGTTTGCGGGCCTGAAGGCGGGCGGTGTCGATTGTTGTGTCAGTCATTTTGTTAGCTCCGCTTGTCGCCAGCGTAGAACACCCATTTTTTCGACGACCAGAATGCGATCAGGGTCAGCGCCATGATGATCACGAACAGCACCCAAGCGATGGCCGATGCGTAACCCATGTCGAACCGTTTGAAGGCTTCGTCGTAGATATAAAGGGGCAGCAGATAGGTGGATTTCAGCGGTCCGCCCTGCGTGATGATGTAGGGGCCGTTGAATTCCTGAAATGCCTGAACCATCTGCATGATAAGGTTAAAGAAAATCACAGGCGTCAGCAGCGGGATGGTGATAAACACAAAGCTGGTGAATTTCGTTGCGCCGTCGATGGATGCGGCTTCGTACAGGGATTTGTCGATGGACTGCAGCGCGGCCAGAAAAATCACCATCGCCGACCCGAATTGCCAGCAACGTAGCAAAGTGATCGTGAACAGCGCGTTGGTCGGGTCGCCGAACCAGTTGACGGGTTCAAACCCCAGCCCAACCAGCCCCATATTCACCAGACCGTTGGTCGCAAAGATATAGCGCCACAGGACCGCGATCGCGATAGAACCGCCCAGAATAGACGGCACATAAAACGCCGTTCTAAAGAAATTGATGCCCCGCAGACGATAGTTCAGGATGTATGCGATGAACAACGCAAAGGCCAATTTCAGCGGCACGGTCGTGAACACATAGATCAACGTGACGGTCAGCGAACGGCGGAACGTGCGGTCATTGGTGAATAGGTCGATGTAGTTTTCCAAACCCGTCCACGTTGGCGCGGACATCAGGTTATAATCGGTAAAGCTAAGGTACAGCGACGCCAGAAACGGCACCAAGGTGAACACCAGCAACCCGATGATATAGGGTGCCAGATACCCGAGCCCTAAAAAACGGCGGCTGGTCATCTGCGACCATCCATGCCGTAGGCTAAGATTATATCCATGTCTTTCCTCCTCTTACTCTGCCTAAGGTGTAAATAACGCCTACACCCTATCCCCATGGCAGTCGGTCAAAGCACGCTGACGTTGCGATTCCCGATGTTGTATGACAACTTATCCAAAATGATGTGTTGAATTGGATACACAAAGGGGGCGAAAAAGATGGATGAAATCGAAGGTGGTGTTCTGGACCGTGTTCCGGTCGGTGCGATGGCCCTGACGTTGACCCGATCGACCATCCGTATGGATCACGAACCCACGTGGCGCGTCGATAAATCTAACCCTGTTTACGATCTGATTGTGTGTCTGTCGGGGCAGGGGGAATACCTGCTGGACGGCGAACGGCTGTCGTTGAAACCTGGTCAGGCGATGCTGGTCCCGCCGCACACGCGGTTTGTTGGCTGGATGGACGATTGCGAACGGTACATCGGCCTTGCACAACATTTCGACCTAACCGTTTTTGGCGAACATAACCTGTTAGAGCTGATGGAGCTGCGCCCGATCGCGGAAATTTCGCCTTGGCCCGTTTACGAACCGTTGGTCCATCATTTTCGGCAAGCTGCGCCTGCGGGGTCAGTGACTTTGCCGCAGCATCATCAGTTTTTGGTTTTGCTAAATGCGTGGATCAATGACGCGTTCATTCGGTGGAAACCGGACGCTGCGCAGCGCATTGGGGGCACTGCGGCCATCGATCTGGCGGTGATGCAGGCAGCATCCGACATCGCGGCCCATCCGCTGGGCGAACAAGTTGTGGAACAAACACTGGATCGCGCGCCCTATAATCGTGATTATTTCCAGCGCGAATTTCAAAAACGCACGGGTCGAACCCCGCGAAAGTATCAAGAATTCTGTAGGATGGAACGCGCGATGCATTTTCTGGAAAGCGGCCATTCCGTTGGCGAAACGGCGGCGCGGGTCGGGTACAGCGACCCCTATTATTTTTCGCGGATGTTCAAAAAAACCATGGGCCTTAGCCCGCGTGCGCATATCGAAAAAATTAGGCTCAGCCGTTCGGGCCAATTGTTCCAATATGATGAGGGCGAGCAGGCAGAGCGGCTCGCCCAATCGAGTTAGCGCGCCAGCCACCCGCCATCGACGTTCAGCACAGCGCCATGAATGTAGTTCGCGGCCTGTGACGACAAGAAAACAGCTGTTTCGCCAATGTCTGACGGCTGCCCCCAGCGCCCCGCTGGGATACGGTCCAATATGGCAGAGTTGCGATCAGGATCGTTTCGCAATGCCTCGGTATTGTTTGTTTCAATATACCCTGGCGCGATGGCGTTCACGTTGATCCCCTTGGCTGCCCATTCATTGGCCAGCAGTTTGGTCAGGCCCGCAACGCCATGTTTCGACGCGGTATAGGATGGCACGCGAATGCCGCCCTGAAACGACAAAAGCGAAGCAATATTGACGATTTTGCCCGTTGCGCCCCGTTCAATCGCCGCGCGGCCAAAGGCCTGACAGGTGAAAAACAGCGCCTTTAGGTTCACGTCCATCACATCGTCCCAATCGGATTCAGTGAAATCTACGGCGTCGTTGCGGCGAATGATGCCCGCGTTGTTCACTAGGATGTCGATGGGCCGTTCAAACACGTCGCGGGCGGCCATCGGATCGGCAAAATCCAGAACCATCTCTTCGTCCGCGCCCATGGCCGCAACCGTTTCGGCGCAACTGCGGCGCCCTGCTGCGATCACATTTGCGCCCGCATTGGCCAAAGATACCGCAATCGCCTGACCAATACCTGTATTCGCACCTGTCACCAGCGCGGTTTTTCCAGTCAAAGAAAACGGGGTCATTTCAGATCCTTTGGCTGGATGAAATCCATGTCGGTGTAATCAACGTTGTCGCCGGCCATAGCCCAAATGAACGTATAGGCCCCGATGCCTGCGCCCGAATGGATGGACCACGACGGCGAAATAGCGCCCTGTTCGTTGCCGATAAACAGGTGGCGGGTTTCCTGTGGGTCGCCCATCAGGTGCAAAACGCGGCTTTCGGCGTCCATGCCGAAATACAAATACGCCTCCATCCGGCGGTCGTGGATATGGGCGGGCATGGTGTTCCAAACGGACCCATCCAATAGCGACGTGTACCCTAGGATCAATTGGCAGCTATCCATGACCAACGGGTGAATAAATTGGCGGATAACGCGTTTGTTCGACGTTTCAGCCGCACCCATTTCGACCTCTTTGCATTCGGCAAGTTTCACCAAACGGTTCGGGCATTTGCGGTGGGCAGGCGCAGATGTGATGTAATAGCGGCCCGCGCCCGAAAATGTGACAGCGCCGGTTCCCATGCCCAGATACAGCACTTCGCCATGGGCAATTTCATAGGTCTGGCCATCCGCGGAAATGGTGCCTGTTTCGCCAATATTGACGATGCCCATTTCACGGCGTTCCAGAAATGTCGCCGTTTTGGTTTCTGCAACCACGTCTAGGGTTAGATCGCCACCTGCTGGCACTGCACCGCCCATGACAAAGCGATCATAATGGGTGTAAATCAGGCGTATTTCACTTGGGTGAAACATATCTTGGGCCAGAAAATGTTGGCGTAATTCGGCTGTGTCCATACCTTTTGCATGATCGGGGTGAATGGCGTGGCGCGTTTCGACGTTTAACATGTGTCCTCCTTCGAACGTGGTTCGAAAATGTGCAAAAATTTCACTTGCAGACAGGCATGTTCAGCGTCACCAGACCACGCATGTCGGATGACTCGAATTAGTTGTATGATAAGTTTAGAAATGTCAACAAGGCCGTTCGGCCCTGTTCTATCGGCGTAGAAGGTTGCGATACCGTTCTTGGCTGCCTTTCAGATGCATGCGCATCGCGTCCCGTGCTGCCAAATCATCGCGCTGTAAAATCGCGTTTACGATCTGATCATGTTCGCTGTTGATCCGATCAATGTATGTCTGTGGAACGGGCTCAGGTGCAGGTTCATCCAATGCACGTCGCGGAATGGAATTAGGTCCAAGCATCTGTAAAAATTCAACAAAACGCGGGTTATTTGTTGCCTCGGCGATGGCCAGATGCAGCGCAAAATCAGCCTCGCCCGACGGTTTGCGATCGGTGTTGGCATCCGTCACAGCGCGCAAGCAATGGATGATTTTTTCTTCTTGCGATGGGCTACAGCGTTGCGCGGCCAAACCAGACGCTTCTACTTCTACAGCGGTGCGCAGTTCCAACAGTTCGATCACCGATGACAATCGATGCAAGTTAATATTTTTGAATGGCGCGGGGATCGTTGGCTGCCGTTCGATCACATATACGCCTGATCCCTGACGGGGTTCGACCAAACCGTCGGCCCGCAAGGCTGCGATTGCTTCGCGCACGACAGTTCGGCTGACAGAATGATCGCGGGTCAACTGTGCTTCGCTGGGAAGGCGATCGCCAATTTGGAATTGGCCTGCCTGTATCATTTGGCGCAACGTATCACTAAGCGTGGCAACCAACGTTTTTCTGGCGGTCGTGCTAATTGGACTGATCCTTTGTCTTTTGGGCGATATTTACCCATCAGACAAGTCGCGTCAATCGGTCGGAGTGATTGCGCAAAGGTCAGAAAATCACCCGCAATGGTCCATCTATACGCCGTTTCGGGAAAATTGCGGCGAACGATTTTGGGCGCCAAAACCTTGGTCGCGATCAGGCGACCAAGGTAAACGGATAGGGTCGCGCAATTTGATTACCAGCTATTGTAGCCCAGATATTTGCCAGACATTTCAATCTTTACGCGGTCGCCTTTGGGGTTTTCCACGCGTTCGATCGACATGTCGAAATCAATGGCAGACATAATGCCGTCGCCGAATTTTTCGTGGATAAGAGCTTTGATCGTTGGGCCGTAAACGCCAACGATTTCGTACAGGCGATAGATGCAAGGATCGGTCGGAACGGTCTGTTCCCAGATTTTGGTCGGGCTTTCGACCATAACATCAATCGCTTCGGTTGGCAGGTCCAATAGGGCGACCAGCGCCTTGGCTTTTTCTTCGGTAAAGGCGTTCATGCCCATGCAGGCCGAATGGGTCCAAACCGGAGACATCCCGATCTGTTCGGCGATACCTTCCCACGTCAGGCCTGCCTTTTTCTTGGCCTGAATAATTAGGGCTGTGATGTCTTCTTTGGTGAGGGTGTCGATCAAAGTCAGGTCTTTCATGATAATCCTCTGGGGTTGATTAGCCGACAATCTGGACGGCAAGGAAAAGGCAAATGACGGCTAGAATGGCCGATACGGATTGCCAGAAACGGACGGGATTTCGTTGGGCCAGTGGCACGTGCTGCGTCGCTGCCCATGTGCTACCGGGTCGCGAAAGATCAGCAACAAATTCGGACAGCGCATCATAACGGCACAGCGGATCGGGGTGGGTGGCGCGGCGTAACGCCTGATCCATCCACGCGGGGACGGGGCTGTCATCGTCGCGGGCGGGTTGGTAATTTAACCGCATCTGATCGCGGCGGTTCGTAATCCGCGCCACATTCGCACCATAGGGCAAACGACCAGTCAGCATTTCATAGGCCATCGCCCCAACCGCGTATTGGTCTGATCGCCAACTGATTGGATCGCCGGAAAAATATTCGGGTGCGGTATATTGATATGTTCCAGGCAGTTGCCCCAGCATTCCTGGGGCGGCCTCTTCGACGCCAGCGACGGCAGTGGAACCCAGATCAATGATCTTCACCGTACCATTCGGATCGATCATAATGTTTTCGGGGCGCAGGTCCTGATGCACCATTTCGCGGCGGTGAAATGCCCGTACGCCAGCCGAAATTTGACCGATGATATCGCGCACCTGATTTAGGTTTGGCGAAGGGTTATCCGTCATCCATTGGCGAAGGGTGATGCCTTCGATAAATTCGGTGACGACGTATAGCGCGGTGCGTTGGTCGGGCGTTTCGCCCGCACGTAGAACATGCGATGAATTCAGACGACGCGCGATCCATTCCTCTAGCAAAAACCGGCGAATATAGTCGGCATCTTGCGCCGTATCAGATGCCGGAATTTTCAGCGCAACGCGACGACCATTTGGGGTAGTGGCCAAATAGACATGGCTGCGCGCGGTTGCGTGGATCTGCCGTTCGATGCGGAAACCGTCGATGACGTCGCCCGATTTTTGCAAAGGCGGGATCGGTAACCGCGCCCCTTCGATTTCAAAATCGGCATCCGTATCGGGTAATTTGTCGACCCGTAAAATTTGAACCGTCAGGTTATCGCGACTGCCGCTGTCTCGGGCGGTTTCGGCCAAATAGCGCGCGGCGTCATCCAGCGTCGGTTGTTTTAGCGCCTGTTGGACAGTCGTGGCGCTGATGAATTCGTGTACGCCGTCGGTTGTTAGAACAAAGACATCGTTGGCTGCGATGGCGACGCGGCGATAGTCGATGTCTACCGTGCTGTCCATGCCCATGCCCCGCGCCAGATAGCTTTCTTCGGGGGATAGGATGATGCGGTGATCTTCGGTCAGGGGTTCTAGGCTGGCGCCCGACAGACGGCTGACGCGGCTGTCACCAACATGGAAAATATGTGCGTTTCGGCCTTTTACGATCAAGGCAGATAAGGTGCAGACATGGCCTGCGTTTACGTCTTCGACGGAATTATTCTGCCCATGAAGCCACGCATTGGTGGCGGATATCACGCGGGTCGCGGCGGTTTTGACCGTCCATGCGTCAGACGTTGCGTAATAGTCAGTTAATAGCGATTTGACGGCTGTTTCGGATGCAAGGCGGCTGACTTTGGATGATGATATGCCGTCTGCCACAGCCAGTGTGATGCCCTTTAGGAACTGATGCGATCCTGTTGGGATCAGCGCGCCATGAAAATCCTGATTTTCGGATTTCGCGCCCGCATCAGAATACTGACCGATCGTGACCGATATGTCCGCAGCTGCGTTTGTATCCTTTGGCATCACTGTCTCCGGCAAAATACTGGCCCCGATAGCGCGGGGCCAGTGATATGCAGTTTATTCAGCAGGAACCGACATGTCGTCGTTGCGGGCTGCGTTGCGCTTTGGCGATTCACGGAAATGGGTCGCGTAGATCATGCCGCCAACAAAGGTCAGACCGCCGACAAGGTTACCCAGAACAACGGGGATTTCGTTGTACAGCAGGTAGTCACCCCAAGTGAACTCACCGCCCAGCATGATGCCCGATGGGAACAGGTACATGTTCACGATCGAGTGTTCAAAGCCCAGGTAGAAGAAAATCAGGATCGGCATCCACATCGCCATGATTTTGCCCGAGGTCGAAGTCGAAACCATTGCCGCAACAACGCCGGTGGACACCATCCAGTTACACAGAACAGCGCGCACAAACACCGTCAGCAACCCAGCGCCGCCAGCTGCTGCATAGCCCAAGGTGCGGGCTTCGCCGATGGTGCCAATTCTTTGTCCAACGGCGTTTGGTTCCGAGCTGAAACCGGTGGTGAACACGATGGCCATTAGAACCGCGGTGGTCATCGCGCCAGCAAAGTTGCCGCAGAATACAAGGCCCCAGTTACGGAATACGCCTTTCCACGTACAGCCGGGACGTTTCGCAATCACCGCCAAAGGCGCCAATGTGAACACGCCGGTCAACAGGTCAAAACCCAGCAGATACAGCGTACAGAAACCAACAGGGAATAGCAGCGACGCAACCAAGAAATTGCCGGTATTCACCGCGATGGTGACCGCAAACGCAGCCGCAAGCGCCAGAATTGCCCCCGCCATGTAGGAACGGATCAGGGTGTCTTTGGTCGACATAAAGATTTTGGATTCACCTGCATCGACCATTTTGGCCGCAAATTCCTTTGGAGCGACATATGACATGTCAATATTCCTTTCGATAAATGGGTTGCCCGATATCGGGCGCTGGAGGATGAATTCGGTAATGCGTCGCCAAATGTTTGGCGGGTTTGGAAAAGTTGAATTGGATCTGCCGCGATCGACAAATGTCGTGACATTAGGTTAGGCGAGACGCGATATCGTAACGGCCGAAGCGGGCCGCGCAGGATATCCATACGAACGGAATTGATTGGGATTAGTCTGACCGTGCCTAATGTCGCTTTCTTGGACAAAAAGGATCAGTGTCTTTGATCGTATTTCGCCGCGCCGTTGCGGCATGATCGAGGCTCTGTCGCCTCGGCCCCTAATCGGTAGCGCGACTGAAATAATCCGAGCAAAGGTATTTTTAAGATTCTGGTATATTTGCGTTTACCAAACGTAAACTGCCTAAAGTCTGGGCAAAATGATTGGCAGATATGGCGTCTTGCGCGATAGCTGTGCAATCTCGGATAGTGCATGGGCCGACGTATTCGCGCTGAATTTCAGCGGTGCACAGTGGAATTAGTACCGAAAATGGGAGTGTCTACCCTGATGTCCGCCGAAAATGACAGCTATGCATACCTCACGATCGTTTCATCCCAACCGCTATCTTTCATAGAAAGTCATTTGGGGTTTTCCGGTGATGGGAAATGTTGGTCCATTGGCGACAATCGCCCGTCGGGCAAAGGTGTTTATGATTTTTCTAGGTTTAGCCTGCTGAGCGGGGTTGATCGCGGGGGGCCAATCGAAGAACGCCTTCAATCGCTTTGGCGCCGAATGTCGCAATACCGCGCCCAAATCATCAGCCTGCCACGGGAAATGACCCGCACCGTCCCCTGTGTCGCGTCGTTTGCGTCGCATCGCGACGTGGTTCAGTTATCTGCGGGCCACTTTTCAACGGCAGCCTATTTCGGCGCGCAATTGGACTGTGATTTCTATTTCGATGACACCTTTGGCGATGAAACCAAAGGTGTTCCCTATTGGGAATGGTAGCCGCGGGCCTTAACGTCCGCTTTCTTTGACCGCTTGGGTTTGGAACCTGACACTGGGAAAAACGTCTGAGCCTAGAAAGAAAAACAAGCCTCTACACCGTCGTCATGTGCTTGTCTTGGCGATGTCAGGGTGAAATCTGCGTTGCTACGTTCGGTGATGATGCGGACGATCGACAGGCCCAAACCGCTGCCGTTACCCGCGCCATCGCCGCGCATAAAGCGGCCTTGGAGACGGGCGAGGGTCTGCGCGTTTAGGCGCGGGCCGTCATTGGCGACACGCAACACCCGATCTGGGCTTAGATCGACGGATATGGGCGTTTCTGGGGCCCCATGGGTTAGGGCATTTTCGACAAGATTGCGCAGCACAATTCCCATCGCATCGGGATCCAGATCGCTGGTGACTGGTGTTTCGGGCAGCAACAGGTCGAAGCGGTCCGCTCCGTGTGTTCGGATGAAATCCTCTAGCACGATCTGGACCACGGGGCGCACATCCAATGGTTCGCCGGTGCGCAGGCGCGCCCCTTCGGCACGGGCCATTTGCATCAATTTTTCGCCATAGCGGCCCAACCGTTTCAGCGATGACTCGATTTCGCGGGCGCGGGCAATCGCATCGGGATCGTCGGTTTCGGACATCAGGCGTTGGGCTTGGGCAATGGCACCGGCAAGTGGGGTGCGCATTTCATGGGCGGCGTTAGAGGCAAAGCTGCGCTCGGCTTCGAATCCAGCTTCGATGCGCGCCAGCAGGCGATTGGCGCTTTCGGTGACGGGAACCAGCTCGGACGGGAGCGTTTCGGGCTGGATCGGTGTCAAATTCGTCGGCCCGCGCGTAGACATTTCTGCCTCTAACGTTCCCAGTGGTCGCAGCTCGCGGCGCACCAAAAGAGCGATCCCAAGGAGGGTGAGAGGGATGATGATGACCAGCGGCCAGGTCAGGGCCAGCAGGGTTGCAGCTGCGATTTCTTCGCGGGCTTCGACTGGGCGGGCGATGGCGATCTGCACATCGCCGCGACGCGCGGTGTCTACATAGAAACGCCATTCGCCAATCGTGTGAAATCCGTCTTCGGTGGGAAATGTAAGATCACTGGCATTGCGCGACGTCAGGATCGTGCCGCGGGTTTGAGAGATGATTATAAATTCGATGTCGTCATCATCCAATCGGCGCAGTGCCTTGTATTCATGCGACGGTCTGGAGTCGAAATCGTCGTCATCGTCATAGCGTTCATGCAATACAATAGGCAGGATACGGTCGGCGGTGACGCGCAATTCGCGGTCAAAGGCCTTGTTCACTTCGTCAAACAAAAGGTGCGAAGTCGTCAGCGCAGCAATGATCCAAAAAACGGTGACAAGCGCACCGACGAACAGGCCGATACGCGCACGAAGCGAGGCTGGACGGGAAATACGGATCATGGTTCGCCCAATCGGTAGCCAAGGCCGCGCGCGGTTTCGATCACCGACCGGCCAAGTTTCTTGCGCAGGTGGCTGACGTGCACTTCGATTGTGTTAGAGCCGATGCTGTCATCGAAACTGTATAGCGCTTCTTCTAGGTCGGGTTTGCCGACGATCTGGTTCGGGCGGGCTAAAAGCGTTTCGAATACAGCCCATTCGCGGGCTGTGAGCGCAACGGGGCTGCCCTCTTTGGTGACTTGTTTGGCGGCCAGATCAATGCACAGGTCGCCGTGTTCTATCAACGGGTTGGGATTGCCCGTGTAGCGGCGCAGAACAGATCCAATTCTGGCCGAAAGTTCGGCCAGATCAAAGGGTTTAACCAGATAGTCATCGGCGCCCGCCGTCAGTCCCGCGATACGGTCCGAAACCTGATCAAGCGCGGTCAGGATGATAACGGGGGTGACATCGCCCTTGGCCCGCCGCTCTTTCAAAAAGGGAACGCCGCGCCCGTCGGGCAGCATCAGATCAAGCAACATAAGGTCAAAAGGGGAAGCGGTCAGCGCGGCCTCGGCGTCGTCCAGTCGCATGACATGATCGACCACATGGCCATCCGCGCGGACCTGATCAGCAACGGCGGCGCCCAAGGTGGTGTCATCTTCGACGAGTAGAATGCGCATGATCAAATCCCTGAATGTCGTGTCGGATTACAATGTGCTTCGGACCTGAAGGCAAGCTTAAGACAGGCGGCGCGTTCCTTAAGGTACGCTTCAGGTGGGTGCGCGACAACAGGGCATCATTCTTGGGGGGGGTGCCCCGAATCTAGGAGTTAGCACGATGAAAACCCTGATCAGTGCCTTGGCTGCGACCACAGCGATAACCACGCCTTTGGCCGCGAACGCGACAGAGATCACTCTTGATACGGATATGGCGAATTACGGGGGCGAAAAAGCCTATCTTGCCTATTACATCACAGATACAGACGGCAATTACGTGCGTCACCTGTGGCTGGCCGCGGGCAAAGCGCGTTGGTGGGATTCACTGCGCGACTGGTTTCTAGCCACGAACGGGGACGCCAGCGAAATTGCGGGCCTGTCTGGGGCGTCTGTCGGCTCTGGCCGATCGCTGTCGGTCACGGTGGATGTAGAGGACGCGTTGATCAACGCAGGCTACCAAATTCGCGTGGACAGTTCTGTCGAACACATGGCGAATATGCCTGCCGAAGTGATCGTCCCCCTAACCGACGAAGCCGCTGGAGAGCCGGTTTCTGGCAAAGGTTTCATCGCCTCGTTTACCTTTGATATGTAGGAGGTCGCGTTGTTTCGTTTCCTACACCGCTGGGCGGGTCTAACGACCGCTGTTTTGTTGATCACCATTTCCCTGACGGGGGTGGTTTTGTCCGTGTTTCCGATGCTTTCGGCGGACCGCACGGCGGATCGGCTGAATGCGGGCGCGTTGGTTCAGGCGGTGCAGGAAAATGTGGACGGGGCGCAAGCCATTTCTATCGACGATAACGGTGTAGTAAGCGTCACCGCGTTCGATGCCGAAGGGTTTCAACGGCTTGAAATCGATGCCGCGACGGGGGCCGTGATCGGCCCTTTGAATACGGGGCAGGTGGAACTGTGGTTCGAAAACCTGCACCGCAATCTTTTCCTGTCCGATGCGGGCGCGTTGGCGGTTTTGATCGCCTCCGGCGCTATGGTCGTGCTGGGTCTGTCTGGCTATGCGATGGCTGCGCGCCGTTTGGGCGGGTGGCGTAAACTGTTCATCCGTGATCGTGGCGACGGGGCAGGGGGATTGCACCTGAAAGTCGCCCGTGTGGCAGGCGTCGGGATTATCCTGTCGGCGGCAACGGGCACATGGATGGGGCTGGCCACATTGGGCGTGGTGCCCGATCCGAACCCACTGGCGCCGATGCCGAACGCGGTCAGCGAAGCCGCTGCCTTGCCCGCCTCTGATCTGACCGCTTTGACGGCTATTTCGGGGGATGATCTACGCGGCGTGATCCTGCCGCGCGATGGTATGGCGGGCGCGGTGTTCGAGGTCGAAACCCGCGATGGTGCCGGTACGGTCGATCCAGCAACAGGCGATATGCTTACGTGGGAAGATCGCTCTGCGTGGTCTTGGGCGATGTCGCTGGTCCACCTGCTGCATACGGGCCAAGGCGCGTCGCTGCTTGGGCTGGTTTTGGGGCTGATGTCCTTGACTGTGCCGCTGCTATCTGTGACGGGCGTGATGGTCTGGCTTGGGGGGCGCAGCCGTGCGCCGCGCGCGCCTACAGTCCAGCCCGAAATGGCGGATGTTGTTCTGCTGGTCGGATCCGAAGGCGGGACCACGTGGCGCTTTGCCAATGCCTTTGCCAAATCCCTGACCAATGCAGGGCAGAGCGTGCATCTGGACGACATGAACCATTTTGCGCCTGCCCGCTACACATCGGCCAAATCTATCGTGGTTTTTGCCGCCACTTATGGCGACGGTGATGCCCCGCAAAGCGCGCGTGAATTCATTGCAGAACTTGACAAAATGGACGATGTCCCGCGCATGGGGCTGACCATTCTGGGGTTTGGTGACAGCACCTATCCTGCGTTTTGCGGCTATGCCGATGCAGTGGCGCGCGCGGCGCGCGCCAAGGGGTGGACGCTGGCGATGGACCCGCAGACGGTGGATCGCCAGTCGTCAAACGATTTCACCAACTTTGGCTTTGCCTATGGCGCGGCACATGGGCTGGACTTGGGCGATATCGCTGCTGATTTAGAACTCCGCCCGACCCAATCTCTGCGGCTGGTGGCGAAAACCATGCATGGCGAAACTGCCCAAGCGCCTATGGCTGTGCTGCGGTTTGCGTTGCCCAAACGATCAGTGATGGATCGGTTTCTTGGGCGTGGATTTGCCGGCTTTGAAGCGGGCGATCTACTAAACATAATCCCCCAGGGCGACGAAAGCCCGCGGGCCTATTCATTGGCCTCTGGATCCCGTGACGGTTTTGCCGAAATCTGTGTGCGCAAGGTTCCTGGCGGTCTGGCCTCTACCCAACTGTGCGCGATGAAACTGGGCGAAGAGATTGCCGCCTATGTGACGCCCAATGCCCATTTCCACCTGCCCAAAGGCCGCGCGCCGATCCTGCTGATCGGGGCCGGGGCTGGCATCGGGGCGCTGGCAGGGATGGTGCGCGCCAACACTAATCACCGCGAGGCGCATTTGTTTTTCGGCATGCGCACCCGCGCGGGCGGTCTACCGTTCGAAGCCGATCTGGAACAGTGGGAGGCCGATGGTCGGCTCACGGAAATGACCGTTGCTTTGTCGCGTTCAGCGCAGCCGCGCTACGTCCAAACTGCATTGCGTGACGACGCTGCCTGCGTGCGCGACCTGATTTCACGTGGGGCCCATGTGAAGATCTGCGGCGGCCGCGATATGGGTGCGGGGGTGCGTGATGCAATCGATGAAATCATCGCGCCGCTTGGCCTATCGGTCCGCGCACTCGAGTCGGAGGGCCGCTATGCAACCGATGTTTTCTAACGGACTATGCCGTTTAGACCTGAACGGGCCGACGATGGGCACCCGTTGGCATGTACAGTTCTGGACGGCCAAAGGGTTTGACCCAGCGCCCCTACAGGCGGCGCTACAAAAAGCGGTTAACCGCGTCGATGCGCAAATGTCGCTTTGGTCGCCGCATAGTGATCTGTGTGCGCTGAACAGCGCGGCGGTGGGTACGTGGATAGACATGCCCACCGAAATTTGCCGCGTCCTGACCCGCGCGCTGGAGGTTGAAACGGCGTCCGGCGGGGCCTTTGACATTGCGGTCGGGCAGGCGGTTGCAGCGTGGGGATTTGGCCCCAAGGCGGCGGATCCGGTCAAAGTCTCGGCGCTACTTCAGACCCGAAACCGCCCCAAAGCGCGTCATGCGCTAGAAATCGATGGCACAAAGGTGCGGCGCGTGGCCGATGTGCAATTTGACCTGAATGGGATCGCCAAAGGTTTTGGCGTCGACCGTCTGATCGAAGTTGCGACAGATCATGGGATCACGGCCCTGACCGCTGGGATTGATGGCGATCTGCGCTGTGTTGGCACGCGGCCTGATGGATCGCTATGGCCGATTGCGATCGAGAAACCCGATTACCACACTCGCGCGGTGCATTCGATGATGGAACTGTCAGGCACCGCGATTGCGACCTCGGGGGACTACCGCCATTGGGTCGACGTGGGCACGGCCCGTTACAGCCATACGATGAACCCCGATCTGAACGCGCCGCTGATGCATTCCCCCGCATCGGTGACTGTACTGGCGCCCGACTGCATGACGGCGGACGCATGGGCCACGGCGTTGATGGTGCTGGACCGCACGGTCGGGCCAGCGCTGGCGCGCGCCAATGGAATTCAGGCGATGTATCTGGACCGAGAAGCGCGCACATCCACACAAACGGAGACTGTATGAAACCTATTTTTCTGGCTGCTGGTGCCGCGCTTTTTGCGTCCGTCGCCGCGGCTCATCCGCATTCTTATGTCGAACAACAAGCGGCCTTGGTTCTGGATCATAGCGAACTGCGCACTGTGGTGACCATCGTTCCGTCCAACGTCGAAGGGGCCGAGATTTTCGACTTTATAGACACCGACGGAAACGGGGTGCTTAGCCACGTAGAGGCAGAGGCATTCGCCCATGCGGTTCTGGCACAGACCGTGTTGGTCGTCGATGGACACCAGAAGGATTGGACCCTGTCGCAGGTCAATCGCCCAAGCCGCGACGAAGTGGCCGCAGGCCATAGCGCGATCCGTATCGAAGCCCGCACAGAGGCCCCGCTATCGCAAAGCAGCACTGTCGTTTTCGAGATGGGCTACGAACAGATCGCCCACGACTGGCAGATCCAACCCTATCTGACACAGGCGCTGTCTGACGATGGTTTGGGCGCTGCGATCACGCGGTCAGGGCTGGGGGTCGATCTGCGCCTGACAGGGCCCGAGTAACAACAAAATTCACAGACGAAGAAACGAAGGAAGACTGAAATGAAAAAACGACTTTTTGCAGGGGGCATCGGTGCCGCGGCATTGGTTGGGTTGGGCTTTACCCTGATGAGCGAGCAAAGTAATGCGCAGACGCGTTCCAACCCGCCTGCGTCGATTGACCTAAAGACAACGTTCGACGTGCCTGCGCCCGATGCGCAAGCCGAGGCGATTGTGGCGTCGGCTGACGCTTTCCTTGCGTCGCTGAACGAGGCTGAGACAGCGAAAGTGCTGTTCGATCTGTCCGATGATGCGCAGCGCGCCAACTGGTCCAACTTCCCCGAAGGCGTGGTTGACCGTCAGGGTCTGCGCCGCGATGAAATGAGCGCAGAGCAATGGGCGCTGCTGGAACAGCTTTTGGGCACGGTAATGAGCGACAAGGGCCTGCGGAATGTGCACCTGCAATTGGCCGCCGAAGATACGCTGGACGGATGGCGGTTTTCTTCGGATTACTACTATGTGTCGTTCCTTGGCATGCCATCGGTCGATGCGCCGTGGATGCTGCAATTCGGTGGGCATCACCTTGCCATCAATGTCACCTTCTTTGGCCCTGACCTGACGTTTTCGCCGATGTTGACCGGGGGCGAGCCGTTGAACATCACCTTTGAAGGCGAAGAGGTCTTTATCGCTGGCGATGAAGCGCAGGCGGCACGGGGTTTCCTTGATCTGTTGGACGAAGATCAGCGCGCGGTTGCTGTCCGTTCTAACTCGCGCGCGTCTTTGCTGCTGGGGCCAGGGGAGTTTGGGACCGTGGTTGCTGCCGAAGGTATCAAAGGCAGTGAATTGAACATGGCGCAGCGGGCCGCGCTGCTGGACGTTATCGCGATCCGCATGGGTTTCATGAATGCAGATGATTTCGCTGCAAAAATGGCCGTGGTCGAGGCAGGTCTGGACGAGACATATTTCGGCTGGTGGGGGCCACAGGACGGGGTCGGAACTGCCTACTATCGCATCACGGGACCTGATTTGGTGATGGAATATTCGCCCGAGCGCGGCGATGCGGGCGGCTATGGCGATCACGCGCACAACATGTATCGCGATCCGCAGAACGACTACGGCTCGGTTTGGCTATCGGCCGAATAATCGGGACCTAAACCGCCCCCGCATGTTGCACCTGCGGGGGCGGTTTAGGTCAGGCGACGACCTCTATTCGCGCGATGGCATCGCCGAAGGCCTGCATCTGGTCTTCGGCCCAGAAACGGATGCCCTGCTTTTGGACCATGGCGCGGTTGGCTTTCATGCGTCCTTTGCGTTCTTGCTGGGGCATGTCGAGAGCGAACTGAATTGCGCTGTCCATGGATTTGTGTGAAAAAGGGTTCGCCGGCACGGCGGCAGCCAATTCCACGGCGGCGCCTGCGAATTCAGAAAGAACCAGCACACCGTCACAATCTGTACGGGCAGCAACGTATTCCTTGCACACTAGGTTCATCCCATCCGCCAGCGGAGTGATCCACGCCACATCCGCCGCGCGGTAATAGGCCACAAGGTCATTGAACGGAACGGGGCGGGAAATCAGCGAAATAGGCTGCCAATCAAAGGAGCCATATTGGCCGTTAATACGTCCTGCGATAGCCTCTAATCGTTCTTGAATTTCGACATATGCGGTCATGTTGGCGTTGGCCGCGACCGAGACATGCATCAAACGCACCTTGCCACGCAGATCGGGGCGGCTTTCTAGTAACCGTTCATAGCTTTCCAGCTGTTCGACGCCGCCCTTTGTATAATCGGTGCGCCCGACAGACAGGATGAGTTGCGCGTCACCCTTTTCGGCTGCGATCTGTTTGATCTTAGCTTCGGTTTTGTCGCTCTTGGCCAATGTTTCGATGTAGTTTGTATCGACACCGACGGGGCTGGCTTGCAGGCGCACGGTGTGACCTTCGTAGGCGACTTCGGTAATCACGGATTGTTCCGATAGCGCAGAGGTTTCCGCGCTCATCTCGGGCTTTACCTTGTCGCGCTTTAGGGTGTCGACCTCTAACAACGAACGGGCGGCGGATACGAAATTGTTGACGTAGCGCGGGATATGAAAACCGACGACATCACAGGCCAACAGGCTTTCTAAAATTTCTTTGCGCCATGGCAGCACATTGAAAATATCTGCGTTTGGAAACGGCGTGTGGTGGAAAAAGCTGATTTTTACGTCGGGGCGCAGCGTGCGCAGGTATCCGGGCACTAGCCATAGATTATAGTCATGAACCCAAACGACGGCGCCTTCGGCGGCCTCGGCTGCTGCAGCTTCGGCAAAGGCCCAGTTCACCTCTCTAAACGTCGGCCAATCGACGGGGTCATAATTGTAGCGTTCTTTGAACCCGTGAAGGATCGGCCAGAACGCTTCTTTAGACGAAACGTGGTAAAAGCTGGAAACTTGTTCTTTGGTCAGGGGCAGCCGCGACACGGTGTATTTGCCGTGGGGGTCGTCTATTTCGATAATCCGTTCAAAGTCGGGGTTTTCCGGATTGGCGGCTTCTTTCCACGCGACCCAAGCGCCCTTATCGACACGCCCGAAAAAGCTTTTGAGCGTGGGCACAATGCCATTGGGCGATTTGTTTTCGCGGTATTCGATTTTGCCGTTTACCTCGACTTCTTCGTAAGGCTGGCGGTGGTATACGATAACAAGATCAGATGACATATCAGGCTCCTTTCGGGGCGGTGTGAAGATCAAGCGCATTGATGGCCTCTAAGATGCCACCTGCGCCGTGGGCGTTTGCGGAATAGACGGTCGCGCAGCCCGTCAATTGTGCGGTGAGCGCGGGTTCAGAGTTGCCGACCGCGACCGCGTTCAGACCAGAGACAAGCATCGACAAATCATTAAGAGTGTCGCCCGCGCAAAGAACGCGAGGTTCGGGGATGCCAAGGTGATCGACAAGCCTTTTGATCGACGGGCCTTTCGATATGCCTTTGGGCAGGACGTCGAAATAGCGGTTGTCAGAGATCAGCCAATCGTGGCCCATATTGGTGACTTTATCCTTGGCGCTTTCGTCGAACGTAGCCATGTCGAGGTCATAGCTCACCCGATAGCGAAAGGCGGTCGGTTGTAGCGTGAGGCCAGCGTGACCGTCTAAAGCCGCGCGGACACTGGCACCTGCATCGTTCCAGATCGCGGCGATTTTTTCTTCCAATTCGGGGATCGGCGCGACCTGACCGTCCTTTGTGACTTGGGCGATGGTGGTGCCCACGTCGCCAACGACATATTCGGGCCACGGCAAGCCGCGTTCACGGCACATCTGCATGATGAATTCGGGATCGCGCCCTGTGACAAAGATCAGGCCCACGCTGCCGCGGTTCGTTTCGATCCAGTCATAAAGCGTTTGGCGGTCTGTGTCCGAGCCGCCCAAAAACGTGCCGTCCAGATCGGTGGCAAGTGTAAAGCGGCGCGCGGAAATTGCGGGGCGGGGGGTGGTGTGAACGTTCATCAAACCTCTCCGAAATGTAGCGGCATGTTGGGGGCAGGGTGGGCGAAAGATAGACCAAGCGCATTCGGCTCTGCCTCGATCGGGCGGGCCCACAGCGTGGTAAACGCGTCTTGTAGGTTCACGCCCTTGTGCAGGACCGCATTCACTGTTTCGCAGATCGGCATAGGTACACCGATGCGGCGGGCCAGATCGGTGACAGAGATCGCGTTGACTTCGCCCTCGACCACGACAGTGCGGCCTGCAAAACAAGAGGCGCGCGGCGTGCCTTGGCCCAATTGGAAACCCAGCGACATATTGCGCGACGTGGTCGAGCTACAGGTCAGGGTCAGATCGCCAGCGCCAGACAGGCCCGTTACGGTTTCGCGTTTGCCGCCCAATGCTTCGGCCAGCGTTTTCATTTCGTCGATGCCGCGGGTGATCAGGGCAGCGCGCGTATTTTCGGCAAAACCCGCGCCCGACATCATGCCGCATGCAATTGCGATCACGTTTTTGACGGCGCCGCCGACCTCTACTCCGATCAGATCGTCAGAGACATAGGGGCGAAATCCGCGACCCGACAAGGACATGGCCAGTCGCACGGCAGGGCTGCGTTCGGGGGTTAGTCGATCAGTGTAGGAAAAAGGAAAGGCTACGGTGGCGGCTGTCGGATGATCTAGCGCTGTTTCAGCGGCAAAGGTCGGACCGGACACGGCGCCCACTGGGTGGTTTGGCAGTTCTTCGGTCACCACTTCTGACAGGAGGTAGCCGCTGCTTTGCTCGACACCTTTGCAGGCCAGCGCAATCGGGATGGCCTGTGGCAAATATGGGCGCATCGCTTTGCACATTTGGCGCAGGGTCGTAGATGGTGTGACCATCAAAACAGCTTCGGCACCGTCAAGCGCCGTCGCCAAATCACTGGTCGCCTGAATGGTGGTCGGCAGCGGTACATCGGGCAGGTATAGGGCATTCGTTGAGCGGTTATTGATCTGGTCGGCCAGTTCGGGGCGGCGCGCCCAAAGCCGGACGTCGTGGCCATTGCGCGCAAGAACGCAAGCAAGCGCCGTCCCCCAACTGCCCGCGCCAAGCACGGCAATGCGGCCATAGGGATAAGACGGCAAATCTGTAGTGGAGACCGTATCGGAATCCTTCATCGGTGGAGCTCCTTTCGAGGGGGCTCTGAAAAATAGTTCATTTTAAATTGTGCGCGCCCAAGCGCCGAAAACGGCACGCGTGACGTGGGCAAAAGACGCCTAGAATGGCATCACGCCTGTGCGGGTCCGCGCGCGGGATCGGGAAAAATTCAACCGAGTTAAGCGCGGAACAGGTCTGTCACAAACCCTGTTCAATAGGCTAGGGCGGCGCCTAGACCCGTCAATAGAAAAATGCCGCACCGCAGCGAATATCGCTGACGGTTGGAGGAATAATCAGGTCGCAAGATGCGTGTTTCGGACTATTTCTAACCGCCCACGTTAGGCACGCGGGCGGCGTCGGTGATCTGGGTTTGGCTAAAGGCAGATGTGACTACAGGCGGCCCAATAATCCGCGTTTTAACGCCGCCATATCCACGTCTTTTGACACGAAAGTGGCCCCCAATTCGATGGCTTCGGCGGCGAATTCTTCGTCCAATGTCAGGATACCTGCGGGCTGACCTGCGGCGACAATCCGTTTGACCGCATCGCGGCAGGCCTGTTTGACCTCTGGATGGTTCGGCTCGCCCGCATGACCCATGGCGGCAGCAAGGTCAGCAGGCCCGACGAAAATCCCGTCGACACCATCGACGGCGGCCATGGCCTCGATATTGTCCACCGCGTCTAGGGTTTCGACCTGAATAAGCAGGCAAATCTGGTCCCGGGCGGTTTTGTGATACCCCGCGACAGCGGCGAAATTGGTCGCGCGGGTCAAACCAGACACGCCGCGAATACCTGCGGGCGGGTAGGTTACGGCGCGAACGGCTTCGGCGGCTTGTTCGGGTGTGTTGACCATGGGCACAAGGATCGTCTGCGCGCCAAGATCGAGCAACTTTTTAATCTCGGCCGCGTTTACCGATCCGGGGCGTACGATGGGCGTAACGGAATAGGGTGCGACGGCCTGCAACAGGGGCAGCACGGTAATCGGGTCTAGCGCGGAATGTTCCGTATCAAAGAGCATCCAGTCGAACCCCTGCGCAGCGCACAGTTCAGCCACAAGAGTGTCATTGATCGTGGACCACAAACCGCGTTGCAAAAGGCCTGCCTTGATCGCGGCCTTAAAGGTGTTTTGCGGGAGTTGAGCCATTTTTGACCCTTTCTGCATGTTTGTACAAAACGGGCGGCCTATTCATAGCCGCCCGTGCAATCAAAGCTATTCGAAGCTAACGCCAATGCCGCCCAGCGGGCCATAATCCGCCTGAATGACATCGCCCGACGCGATATCGACGGGGCGGGTAAAGGACCCGCCAAGGACGATATCACCCTTTTTCAGCCCATCACCCAGTGCGGCGAGTTTGTTCACCAGCCATGCAACACCAGCTGCGGGGTGCCCCATGATCGCAGCCGAAACACCGCTTTCTTCGATGATGCCGTTTTTCGACAGGGTGGCGCATTGCCAGCGCAAATCGATATCGAAGGGGCGCACAATGCGGCCCCCCAAAACAATCGCGCCATAGGCCGCATTGTCAGCGATCGTATCGGTGATCGCGCGGGGTACTTCGGTGCGATAGTCGATAATCTCTAGCGCGGGGGTCACATATTCGGTCGCGCGTAGAACGTCGTGCATCTGGCACCCTGCACCGGACAAATCTTGGCCCATGACGAAAGCCAGTTCGGTTTCCAGTCGCGGTTTAATAAAGGTACCCGCCGAAATCCGTGCGCCGTCTTTGAACAGACTGTCGTCTAGGATCACGCCGTAGTCAGGTTCGGTCATCTTGGACGCCATTTGCATAGCGCGGGACGTCAGGCCGATCTTGCGTCCGACGATCTTTGCCCCTTTGGCGATACGCGCCTGAGCCCAGCGATGCTGGATGTCATATGCGTCTTCTAGTTCCATGTCAGGCCATTGTTTCGATGGCTGCACACAGGGCACGCGCGACTCTTCGGCGGCCAAAATGGCATCGGCGGCGGCTTGGCGGTCTTTATCAGAGAGCATGTTAGGGCCTTTGATTACAGGGTTGAGGTCAACGCCGGAGCCACGACAGACGCGTCCGCAAGCGTTTCAATGGCAACAGCTGCGCCCGCCAACACCAGACATCCGGTCATCAAAATCAGAACAGCAGTGGTGAACAGGGTGATATTGGCGTCGCTTTCGCCAAAAACGGGCAACATGAAAGGCGGGACACCGTTGACTTCGTCAACCAGCGCAAGGTCCAGTTTGTTGCGCAGAACCACAGCGGTCCAAAAGCCGCCATAGGCACAGAACGACAGGGTTGCCGCGATCCAGATCGGCAATTTTGCATCGCCAGCGGTCCAGATCAGCACCAGCGCAAGAATGGCGATGTAGACATACGACATGACCTGCCAAACGCAGTGAAAACGCGCGTGTTTGGTCCAAGACGGATTGAACCAGTGCGTTTTGTTGCTGTCAAAAGCAAACGGTATAAGCGAATAGCCCAATGTCGAAATGGTAAGCAGAATTTTTGCCGCGAGCAGCATGTTTGAGATCCTCCCAAAGAGTTTGTGCCGCTCTCCTCGGCGGCAGAATATATGTACCAAATAACGGTACAGTGTATGTTAAAATGGAAATATTGCCGACAACTGTCAAGCTGGTTGTGGAGAGCCCAACACAAAAAGCCCCGCACAAGGCGGAGTTTATTCGCGTTTAGTGTTGTGATTTCCGTTAGATCGAAGGCCCGAACTGAGCCGCGACCGCGCGGCGGAATTCTAGCAGCGCGGCTTTGATATCCTCTTCGCGGCGGGCGAATCGCGCAGCGGGCATCGCGATTCCAATGGCCAATTTCCGGCCTCCGATATCGGGTAGGGTCGTTGCCATTGCGCAGGCGTCAGGCGCGAATTCCTCGCGATCTATGAACAGGCCAACCTGTTTAAAGGCGGCAATCTGAGCCATAAGTTGATCGGGATCGGTGATCGAATTTGGTGTGCGTTTTTCCATGCCGTGCGCGGCTAATAGTGCGCGGGCTTCGTCCTCGGATACTTGGGCAAGGTGCGCTTTGCCATTTGCCGTACAGTGGATTGCATGTTCGCGGCCCACGTAGGAAACAACGCGAATTGTTTCGTTCGATGCGATCTGATCGACCACGATTACCTTGCCATCATTGAGGATTGTAAGGTCAAAGTTGTCGCCAATACGATTGTGCAGGTTCTCCATCAATGGCCGCAAAAGCGTACGCGCATCAAGGTCAACCTTTGCCCCAAGGCGAGCAAGCTCCATCCCAAGATAGACGCCCTGATGACCCGAATTTTTGGTTACCAACCCTTCGGCATTCAATGCGTTCACTAGGCGCTGAACGGTCGAACGGGCAAATCCTGTGGCTTTCGCGATCTCGCCCAAAGAACTGCCAGGTTTGTCGCCGATGGCGCGCAAAACTGCGACTGCTTTGCTTAGGGAATTGCCTTCTTTGGCTTTGGTAGCTTCGACCGACACGCATGCCTCCTCGACATATTTTTATGCGCGCAGCTAAGCGCGGCTTTCCTCCAAGTGCAATGCACCTAATCCCGTTCGGCGGACCCTTGTCGATTTGATCTGGATCAAAATGGTTGACAAGAATCTTTCTCGCCCTCATTTTGGTATAGTGTACTGTATATTGATACACAAGACATGTGACGGCGACGCAACCGCAAGAGTGGGCACTCGGGAGGGGTGTGCGGAGACCGAAACGCAATGGAGGAAAACCAATGTTGAATCGACGCAGCCTGCTGAAGGGCGCTGCCGCCGCGGGATTTACCGCAACCGCTTCGGGGCTTGCTCTGCCCGCATATGCCGCGAACCGCACAATCAAAATCGGCTTTGTAACGCCGCAGACGGGACCGTTGGCTATTTTCGGTGAACCGGATGCGTTCGTGCTGGACCAGTTCCGCACCGCGCTGGCAGATGGTCTGGATATCGGCGGCACCAAACATCCCGTCGAAATCATCATGAAGGACTGCCAGTCTAGTTCGAACCGCGCATCCGCCGTGGCGCAGGAATTGATTTTCGAAGACGAGGTCGACCTGATCTGTGCCTCTGCTACGCCTGACACGACCAACCCCGTTGCCGACCAGGCAGAGCTGAACGGCGTGCCCTGCGTGACCAACGACACCCCGTGGCAGCCGCATTTCTTTGGCCGTCAGGGTGATCCCGCGACTGGTTTTGAATACACCAATCACTTTTTCTGGGGACTAGAGGACATCATCGACGTTTTTATGTCCCTTTGGGACGGTGTCGAGACGAACAAAGTCGTTGGCGCACTGTGGCCGAACGACCCCGATGGCAATGGTTGGTCGCACCCCGAATTGGGTTTCCCCCCTGTGATGGAACAGGCCGGATATACGCTGGTCGATCCGGGCCGCTACCAAAACATGTCCGACGATTTTTCGGCGCAGATTTCAGCGTTCAAAGAAGCCGGAGTAGAGATCGTTTCCGGCGTTATGATCCCGCCTGATTTCACCACTTTCTGGACGCAAGCCGCGCAACAAGGGTTCCATCCAAAGGTCGTTAACGTGGCAAAAGCATCGGAATTCCCACAAGCGATGGGTGCTTTGGGTGATCGCGCTGATGGTCTGTCGGTCGAGGTGTGGTGGCATAAGATGTTCCCATTCGCGTCGTCGTTCAACGGTCAGACATGCGAACAATTGGCTGACGCCTACGAAGCCGCAACCGGTAACCCGTGGACCATGCCATTGGGTGCGAAACATTCGCTGTTCGAAGTTGTCATGGACTCGCTCAAACGGGCGCAGGACATCGATAGCCCAGAAAGCATCGCCGAAGCGATCCGCGCCACCGATCTGGACACCGTATTCGGCAAGGTCAATTTCAACACCGGCCCTGTGCCATCAATTTCAAAAACGCCACTTGCTGGTGGTCAGTGGCAGATTGAAAACGGCAAACCGGAATTGAAAATCGTGACCAACAGCCATTCGCCCGAGATCCCGCTGACGGGTGAACTGAAACCTATCACGCTCTGATTGCTGGCCGATCAGACCATAGGGCAGGGGTGCACGGCCTCCTCTGCCCGCAATTTTCGGAGAAATCCCTTGGAACCGCTACTCAGCCTTACCGGCGTGAACCGATCCTTCGGTGCGCTGAAGGTATCTGACAACATAACGTTTGACCTCGCTCAGGGGCAGGCACTTGGTATCATCGGGCCCAATGGTGCGGGCAAATCGACTTTGTTTAACCTGATTGGGGGCGCATTGCCGCCGTCGTCGGGTGTGGTTCGTTTTGACGGGCGTGATGTAACGCAGCTTAGCGCGTCGCAGCGTTGCCGCAGTGGTATCGCCCGTTCGTTCCAGATTCCACATCCATTCGTAGGCATGACGGTCTACGAAAACCTGCTGGCCGCTGCGTCGTTTGGCAACGCGGGTTTTGACGATCTGGAATCCGCCTGTCGCGATATTCTGGATCGTACAGGGCTTTTGGCCAAAGCGAACAACCCTGCTGGGTCGTTGACGCTATTGGAACGCAAACGGTTAGAGCTGAGCCGCGCCTTGGCCACGGGGCCAAAACTGTTGCTGCTGGATGAAATCGCGGGCGGGCTGACCGAAGGCGAATGCCTCGCCCTTGTCCAAACCATCAAAGATATCCATGCCAGCGGTGTGTCGATCATCTGGATCGAACACATCGTGCACGCGCTGCTGGCTGTGGTGGACCATCTTATTGTCATCGACTTTGGAAAAATCGTCGCCTCGGGTGAACCAAAATCGGTGATGGCTGACCCTCTCGTTCAAGAAATCTACATGGGGATATCGGTTGATGACGACGCTGCTTGAAACCAAAAATCTGACATCGCACTACGGCGATTTTCAGGCGCTGTTTGGGATCGATGTGACGATTGACGAAGGCGAAACCGTGTCGATCATCGGATCGAACGGCGCGGGCAAATCCACCTTTCTGCGTGCCCTGACGGGTCTGCGTCCGACCAAAGGGCAGGACATTACATTTGACGGCACGCCCATCGGCGGGATGGCGGCAGATGGCATCCATAAACTGGGTCTGGCCATGGTGCCCGAAGGCCGCCGCCTGTTTCCATCCCTGAGCGTCGAAGAAAACCTACTGATTGGGGCATCAGGCGGGCGAAAAGGGCCATGGGATTTGGCAAAAATCTATAAACTGTTCCCCGATCTGGTGGCCAAGAAACACAACCCCGGCACAGCGTTGTCGGGCGGGCAGCAGCAGATGGTGGCCATCGGCCGCGCGTTGATGTCCAATCCCAAACTGCTGCTGTGCGATGAAATTTCGTTGGGCCTTGCGCCGAAAATCATCAAGGACATCTACGAAGCGGTGCCCCTGATCAGAGCAGAAGGCACCACGATCCTTGTCGTTGAACAAGACGTGGGTCAGGCGCTGGCTGTATCGACCCGCGTTTATTGTTTCATGGAAGGACGCGTGACGTTGACGGGCAAACCCCAAGACCTGACGCGTGCCCAAATTTCCCACGCCTATTTCGGGATGGAGGACCACTGATGGTCTTGATTAATGCAATTATCCAAGGCGTCCTATTGGGCGGCCTTTATGCGCTGTTTGCCGCGGGGCTATCGCTCATGTTTGGCGTCATGCGTTTCGTGAATATCGCGCATGGCGATTTCATCGTGGTTGGGGCCTATATGATCCTGACCTTTATCGCGACATGGGGTTTAAACCCGTTTATCGGCGTGGGTCTGGTGGTCGTGCTGATGGGTGTCGCCGGCTATATGAACCAGCGTTTCGTGCTGAACCGTGTGCTGGGCGACGACATCCTGCCGCCGATCCTTGTGACCTTTGGCATGTCGATCATCATCCAGAACGGATTGCTAGAGATTTTTTCCGCCGACAGTCAAAAACTGCAAACGGGAACGTTTGAAACCTCTTCGATTACGATCATGGATGGGCTGTCGATTGGTTTGCTGCCATTTTTGATGTTCCTCACGGCTGTAGGGGTCATCTTTGGTCTGCAATGGATTTTTTATCACACAAAACTGGGTCGGATGCTGCGCGCTACGTCCGATGACCCGCAAATCGTTCCGCTGATGGGTGGCAACAACAACCACATCGTTGCGGTGGCAACGGGTATGGCATCGCTGGTCGTGGGGATCGCAGGTATCTGGTTGGCGATGAAAACCAATTTTGATCCGACCGCAGGGCCGACCCGTCTGCTCTTTGCGTTCGAAGCGGTGATCATCGGCGGCTTGGGCAATATCCGCGCAACCCTGCTGGGTGGGATCATCCTGGGTATTGCGCAGACGGTTGGGGCGCAAATCGATGCGGGTTTCCAACTGCTTGCTGGGCACCTTGCGTTCCTCGTCGTCCTGATCGTGCGTCCGCGCGGTCTGTTTCCGAAAATGAGCGGATAAGGAGACTGACATGACACGCTCTTCGCTGATTTCCGCTGTTATTATTGTGGCCGCTGTGGCCGTGCTGGCCCTTGCGCCGTTTTGGGCCGATCGCGCTGATCTGCGCCTGTTGATGGAGGTGCTGGCTTATCTGGCACTTGCCCAGATGTGGAACCTTCTTGCGGGGTACACAGGATTGGTTTCGGTCGGGCAGCAGGCCTTTGTTGGGCTAGGTGGCTACCTGTTCTTTGCGATCGCAATCTTTAGCGGGATACCTGTTCTGGCCGCTTTGCCGATTGCGGCGCTGGTCACAGGTCTGATTGCCATTCCGACGGGGTGGATCGCGTTTCGCCTGAATGGGGCCTATTTCGCCATCGGCACATGGGTCATCGCCGAAGTCTTTCGACTGCTGGCCGCACAAAGCGCAGCGCTGGGTGGGGGATCGGGCATTTCCCTGCCCGTGGCCATTGCCCGTTCGCTCGGCGATAGCCGCGGCGCGCGCGAGATGGTGATGTATTACCTTGCTTTTGGAATCGGAGTGTCATCGGTGCTACTGGTTTGGTTGCTGCTGCGTTCGAAATGGGGGCTGGCGCTGACCGCGATCCGCGACAGTGAAATTGCCGCCGAAACCGTGGGCGTCGCCACCCGCCGTGCAAAATTCTTTATCTACGTGGTGACGGCTGCCTTTACTGGCCTGGCGGGCGGATTCATCTTTCTGCAAAAACTGCGGATCACACCCGAGGCAGCTTTTTCCGTCAACGACTGGACTGCTTTCGTGATCTTTATCGTGGTAATTGGCGGGATCGGAACGATCGAAGGGCCGATCCTAGGGGTCATCATTTTCTTTGCCCTGCGCGAATTCGCAGCTGATTGGGGGGCATGGTATCTGATCCTGATGGGTGCGGTCGCGATTGCGGTGATGCTGGTTGATAAACGCGGCGTTTGGGGTGCCATTCAGGCCCGTACTGGCCTGGCCCTATTCCGCGTAACGCGCCACCTAAAGCTGTAGTTTTTCCCACATTTAAACATTTCAAAGGCCGCCAATTAGATTTGGCGGCCTTTTTTCGACGGAAATGATGCAGTGTACCGTTTTTATGTTAGACCACGTAAATATTGAAAGAACCTAACATGTTAGATCGTCGTAATTTCCTTCAGATCAGTGTCGCTGCCGTTGGCAGTTCGGCGCTCATGTCCCTTCCTGCTATGGCCGCTGGCGCTGCGGTTCAGTCAGCCACGGCCATCACCGAAGTTTACGGTGACGGGCTGCGCTTTGTTGCTGTGGCGTTGGCCTATTCCGCGCCTGTGACGGCGGCTGATCTTTCCGCCGACGCGTTTTCGGTCGAAGGGCGCACCGTGACGGACGTCTATCCCGCCACCAGCACCGATCCTGCAGATCGCGCCGACGAAGGCAGCTATGTCATCGTGGCGCTTTCGGCGCAGGATGATGCCGCATCGCTGGCTATTCCCCGCGAACAGGGCGGTCCGTCCGATGGCGATCAGGGCGGCGAAGGCAACGGTGGCGGAGCAGGTGGCCCCGGCGCCGCGGGCGATAAAACGACCCAAGGTTCGAAATTCAATGAACCCTCCGCTGACATCACCGTTGCGGGCGAGACGCTAGAGACTACGGCCGTCCGCAATCTGATCGTCGATGATTTCCAACAGTTCGTTTGGAACGACCCCGAAACGGGCGACACTCTGCAATACAACCTGTATGTGCCAGCGAATTACGATCCTGCTCAGACCTATCCGCTGGTCAATTTCATGCATGACGCAGGCGCAACCAGCACCGATGTCCTGACCACGTTGAAACAGGGGTTGGGGGCGATCAACTTTGCCAGCGCCTACGATCAGGCCGCGCGTCCCGCTTTCGTACTTGCGCCGCAATATGACGAAGTCATCGTCGATGACACCTCTACCGCGTCTAGCATGTTGCAGACGACGATCAACCTGATCACCGCGCTGACCAACCAGTATTCGATTGATCCGGCGCGCCTATACACCACGGGTCAATCAGGCGGCGGCATGATGTCGATTGCGATGAATATCGCCTACCCCGATTTCTTTGCCGCGTCATTCCTTGTGGCGTGTCAGTGGGATGCATCGCTGGTTGCGCCCATGGCGGGGAACCGCATTTTCATCCTTGTCAGCCAAGACGATGCCAAGGCATTCCCCGGACAGGTGGCAATTACCGAGGCGCTAGCGGCTGAAGGCGCAACCGTTGCGCGTGCGACATGGGATGCGACGTGGTCCGACACTCAATATCAATTCGCATATGACGATCTGATGGCCGAAGGCGCAGACATCAACTTTGTCACTTATGCCCAAGGATCGGTGTTGGACGGCGAGGCCGCCGAGGGTGCCAACGGGCATATGAACACTTGGAAATATGCATATAGCGTGCCGCAGCTGCGCAAATGGTTGCTAGAAGGGGACGCATGATGTCCGTCCGAAATTATGGCTATATCCTGATGCTTGGGGCCTGTTTTATCGGCGCCAATGTCGCGTTGGCGCAAGACGCCACAACCGACACTGCTGTATTGCAAACGCAGGCCGATGCAGGCGATACGCGGGCCATGTCCGAGCTAGGCAAAGCCTATCTAAACGGCGACTGGGTCGAGGCGGATGCCGCGCTTGCGCTGTCCTATTTCGAACAGGCTGATGCCGCAGGCGACCGTAAAGCGGCGCGTTATCTAGGGCTGATCGCCGCGCAGAACGGTGATCTGGCCCAAGCCGCCCAGTGGTATGCCAAAGGCGCCCAAAACGGTGATATCACCAGCCAGTACTACCTTGGCCTTGCCTATCAGACGGGCAGCGGCGTCGCGCAGGATTTCGATTTGGCGATGCAGTGGTTCGAAACCGCAGCAGAGCGCAGCGATGTCATCGCGTCGGACGGGATGGTCGGCATGGCCTCGCTGTATGAGGCGGGTCAGGGGGTCGCTATTGATATGGATCTTGCGATCACGCTGTATCGTCAGGCCGCCAATCTGGGCAATGAGGCAGCTATTGCCGCCCTCATGCGCCTTGGTGTCGAATAGGCCAACGCCAAAATAAAGGAAAACCGTTTCAGCGTTTGGCGAAATAGCGTGTGGCGTCCATCGTGGTCACGCACACGTTTGAATATGCTCCCGAAGCTTCGATGAACATGGATTGCAGGGTGGTAGCGACATCGTCGAGCACCTCCTGCCCACGGCGAGTTTGGAGCAGAGGATATCGCATATTGGTGGCAGTGCGGCGTTGATCGCATCCTTTTGCACCTACCAGATCCCGTCATCTACGGCGATGAAAAGAAAAGGCATGGATAAGCATTTGGCCCACAGGGACGTCATCGGGGATCATGTAGGTAACGGGTTTGATGGTGGTCAACCCATAGGCCCCGTCTTTTTCGGTAAATTGCGTACGTAGGTCGGCTTCGCTGACTTGAGATGGGACCGCTTGGCGGCGTTTCTGACGGGCAAAAATTGTCATCAACATGGCGACACAAACCGCGCTGGACCCACTGCGCGAATATTGCAAGAGTGCAATAAGCGTGGAAAGGAAAAAGATGGACGAGAAATCTTCGATAAGTCAGGTTGCAAGCGTCTTTCTTTATGGCGAGGAAACGCGGGACGACGGATTGGAAGCCCTCCATATCGAGCCGCTGCGCGAACGGTCCATGCGGCACGATTGGGTCATTGCGCCGCATCGTCATCCCGACCATGTCCAGATGATGCTGATTACCGAAGGTGGCGGAATAACGCGGTTCGAAGGGGTCGACGTAGAGCATCTCGCAGGCGATTTGGTGATCCACCCAGCGGGAATGATCCATTCGATCCGCTATCAAAACGGCACCGAAGGGATGACCATCACAATGGCACGGGACGATGTCACTGCGCTGCGTGGGCTTTTGCCGGATTTGGAAAATTTGGTCGCGGTTCCCCGCTGCGTTTCGCTGGCGGATCGGCAGAATGATATGCGGCATAGATTTGACCGTATCTATATGGAAACGCGAACAAAAAATATGGGCTGGCGCGCTGCAGTACAGGGCCAAATTCTGATGATCCTGACGGATCTTTGTCGGGTTTCGCTGGCCGCTAATCCACAGCCACGAAACCCGCGTGACCGTGAATTGACGGCACGGTTTCGGCAGGTGGTCGAGGCGCAGTTTCGCAGTTCGCGAAGTGTTGCGAACTATGCCGCCCAATTGGCCATTTCTCCGCAGCGGCTAAATGGTGCGTGCAAAAACGCAGTCGGGCAAAGCGCATCCGATATTCTGTATCATCGGATCATTGCCGAAGCGCGGCGGGCTCTGGCTTATTCTGAAATGACGGTCGCTGAAATTGGACATGATTTGGGTTTTGCCGACCCTGCCTATTTCAATCGTTTCTTCGCGCGCCACGTTGGGCTGCCCCCCGGCGAATGGCGCAGCAAGTTTACCGCAACCGAAGTGGACAGTCGGGGTAAAGTTTAGTTGAATCGTCCAACTATTTGGATGTTCCGTCCATTTCCAAACCAACTGCGGCGATCCAAATTGGGTCGCCAAGATAAGGGAGGATTGGACATGGATTTTTCGCTCAGCTTCGAACAAAAACTATTGGTCGAAACCGTGCGCAATTTCATTGCGGACGAGCTCGCGCCGCTAGAGCAGGGGATAGAAGACACAGGTCGCATTGCGCCCGAAACAGCCAATGCGATCTTTGAAAAATCCAAAGAACTGGGCCTTTATGCCATGAACATCCCTGAAAAGTTCGGAGGTGGCGGGTTGTCCGCGCTAGAGACTATGATGGTCGAAGAACAGTTCGGCAGGACCACGGATATTTTGATCCGCCGCGCTTTCGGCAATGTTTACGAGGTGCTTTTATCGTGCGTCGGTGATCAAATCGAACGCTGGCTCACGCCCTGCGTAAAGGGTGATCGGGTTTGTTCAATCGCCTTCACCGAACCTGATGCGGGATCCGATGCGGCGGGGATCAAAACGCGGGCGGTGCGAAAGGATGGCAAATGGGTGCTGAACGGGATGAAGCATTTCATCTCGGATGGCGCGGTTTCCGATTTTTTCGTTGTCACCGCAGTGACCGATCCAGATGCGGGCTATCGCGGCATTTCGATGTTCCTTGTCGATAAAGGGACGGCAGGGTTCACGGTGGGCCGTGACCAGCCCATGATGGGTCTGCGGGGCACCAGTCATCTGGAATTGCATTTCGACGACGTAGAGTTGGGCGATGAAAATCTGCTTGGCGTCGAAGGTCAGGGGCTAAAGCTGGCTTTGTCGGTTCTGGGCCGTGTCCGTCTGGCGCAGGTGGCCGCGCGCTCTGTCGGTAAGGCGACCAAAATTCTGGATATGACGCTGGACCATGCCAACGATCGCCGCCAATTCGGACAGTCGCTGGGCGAATTCCAGATGGTGCAGCAGATGCTGGCCGACAGCGCCATCGAAATCAACGCCACCCGCACCGCTTTGTGGGAATGTGCGTGGCAGATCGACGAAGGCATGGACCCGCGCGCGAAAATATCAGCGCTCAAGGTGCAGGCCTCTGAGATGTTGGGCCGCGTGGTGGATCGTTCGATGCAGATTTACGGCGGTATGGGCTTTACCAAAGATCTGCCGATTGAACGGTATTATCGTGACGCCCGTATTTACCGCATTTTTGACGGAGCGAGCGAAATCCATCGCGGCGTTGTGGCCAAATCCCTGCTCAAGGGTGGCCGCGACCTATATGATCCTTATCTGTGAGGCGCGCCATGAAGAATAAATTCATGACCGCCGAAGAGGCAGTGGCCCTAATCCCCGATGGCGCGATGTTGGGCCTGATCGGTGGTGGCGGCGGACTGTGCGAAGCGGTCGAATTGCATGCCGCCTGCGAGGCACGGTTTCAAAAAACGGGTCATCCGCGCGACCTTGGGTTGCTGCACTCGCTTGGCATCGGTGATCGCGAAACGCGCGGCGTCAATCGGTTCGCCCATCAGGGTATGGTGCGCAAGGTGATCGGCGGCCATTGGGTTTGGTCCCCACGGATGCAGCAGATGGCGGCGAATAATGAAATCGAAGCCTACGTTCTGCCCGGTGGTGTCGCGATGCAGCTGTTGCGAGAGATCGCGGCAGGCCGTCCGGGGCTGATCACCCATGTCGGTCTGGGCACCTTTTGCGATCCGCGCATCGATGGGGGGCGCATGAACGAAGCAGCGTCCGATGATCTGGCCGAGCTGATCGAAATTGGCGGGCGCGAATATCTGCGGTATCTGCCGTTCGCTGTGAATGCTTGCCTGCTAAAGGGGTCCATCTCGGATGAGGATGGGAATATCAGCCTAGACGAAGAACCCGCCAATGTGGACAGCTATGCCATGGCGGCGGCGGTTCATAATTCCGGCGGAGTTGTCATCGTTCAGGTGCGCGAAAAGGTGGCCAACGGAACGCTTGGCGCGCGGCAGGTGCGTATTCCTTCGGCGCTGGTCGATGCTGTTGTTGTCGTGCCCGAACAACGGCAAGGCTATGATATCACCTATGACCCGACGATTTCGGGGCAAGACCACCGTGACACCGGCCCAGTCGAGGCACCCGCCTACAGTCCGCGTCAGATCATCGCCCGCCGTGCGCGTACGGAATTGCGCGACGGCATGGTGGTGAACTATGGGTTCGGTATCCCCGATGAAATTGCGGCATTGATCCGCGCGGACGGGGATCAAAAACGCTATTATCAGACGATCGAACATGGCACCTACGGGGGCGAGCTGCTGACAGGCACGCTCTTTGGCTATGCGCGCAATCCGACCTGCATGATCGACGGGCCAAGTCAGTTCGATTTCTATTCGGGCGGCGGTCTGGACACTGCCTTTCTTGGGTTTGGTGAATTTGACGGGTCAGGCAACGTGAACGCCTCAAAGCTAGGTGGTTTGCCTGTGGGTCCGGGTGGCTTTATCGACATTGCCCAGAACGCAAAAACCGTGGTCTTTGTGGGCACGTTCGATGCGCGCGGGGCCAAGGTAGAGGGCGTAGACGGGAAACTGGTCATCCATTCCGAAGGGACCGTGCAAAAGCTGGTCGAGGCTGTCAGCCAGATCACCTTTAGCGGAGCGCAGGCGATGGCGCGCGGACAGCGTGTGGTCTTTGTCACCGAACGAGCGGTGTTTGAACTGCATCCGGACGGGATGCACCTGATCGAGGTCGCCCCGGGTCTGGATGCGCAGGTCGATGTGCTAAGCAAAATCGGGTTCAAAGCAAAGGCCGAACGCGTAAGGGCCATGGCCGCCGACTATTTTCGGGCCTAATCAATCGCTATTGGCGCGGCGCATGGGTGCAGATAGGGTGAGGGTCCTAATGCCTACCTGCCCCCGTGGAGACCGCTATGCCCGAGATAACCCTGCGCCAGATCGAAGCGATCCGTGCGGTGATGCTGCGCGGTACAATTTCGGGGGCGGCGGATCACTTAGGTGTCTCTGCCCCCGGGATTTCGCGGATCATCAAACACGCCGAAGATTCGCTTGGCGTGCGTCTGTTTGAACGGCGCGGTGGGTCCTTTGTTCCGTCCGTAGAGGCAGAGTTGGTCTTTGATCAGATCCGCGAGGTCTATAAGGGTGTGACCAACTTGCAAACCGCGCTGAATGGGTTGCATGACGGCAAAGGGGTGCAGCTCAGTTTTGCATCGGCGCCGTCGACGGCCCAATATGTGGCGCCGCAGGTTATGAAATTGATGCGCGCGCGTTACCCCGATCTGTTTATGGACCTGAACATTCTCAAGATCGAAGAGACGCTAGACTACTTGCTACTAGAGCGCGGCGAGTTTGTTGTGATGTCATCGGCCATCGACAACGAGGCTTTGGAAAACGTGGAAATCGGGCGCGGGCGGGTCAAGGTGATTTTGCCAGCAGGTCATCCGCTGACGAAAAAGTCGGTCGTTTCGGTTCATGATCTGGCCCAAGAAGAGATGATCGGCATCGACCCCTCCGACCCTTTCGGTGCAATTGTCGCACGACCCTTTGAAGAAGCGGGGCTAGAGATTCGCCACTCTATGCGCGGACGCTTTGCCCAGACCGTCGTGACATTGGTCAGTAAGGGGCTTGGCGTTGGTTTGATCGATGCTTTTTCGGTTTCAGAGCTGGATTCAGCCAACGTTGTTTTGCGCCCGCTGAAAGAAGAGGCCTACGTCAAAGTCTATGTAGTCACTAAGAAAAACAGGGTTTTATCGACCTATGCCGAAACCGCGATCCAGACCTTTTCCAAGCAACTGCAGGCCGTTTAACCCTGCCTCAAGGCGACATTAACATCATGTTAAAAGGGATGCAAAATTTGTATTTGACGTTATTTGATGTTTGATTAACGATGCGTCAAGTTTCGTGAGGGGAGGCTCGGAACGGGCAATTCTCCCTGTCACGGACTTCAATTGTCTTATGGGAGGACACCATGAAAAAATTCGTACTAGGTGCGGTTTCCGCACTTGTTCTGTCTGCAACCGGCGCAATCGCTCAGGATTACCCGTCCAAAGAGATTCAGGGCATCATTCAGTGGGGCGCTGGTGGCTCCACCGATACCGTTATGCGCTCTGTGACGCCCCACGCCGAAGAGGCGCTTGGCGGCTCCATCGTGATGCAGAACATGACCGGCGCAGTTGGCGCAATCGCTCTGAACTACGTGGCTGACGCTGACGCAGACGGTTACACCGTGCTGATGGGCGCAGAAAACCCAATGCTGTATAAAGTGATGGGTCTGGGCGACAAAGACTATTCTGAATTCACCCCGATCAACATCCTTGCTCGCGGTACTCCAATGCTGGTGGCTAACGTTGATGCGCCTTTCGACGATTACGCAGGCATGATCGCCTACATCCAAGAAAACCCAGGTGAACTGCGTCTGGGCGCAACTGGCCCTGGTGGTCTGCCGTCGGTCATCACCGCGATGATGAACACCGTCGAAGGTGAACTGGACGTAATCTCGGTTCCTTACGACGGTGACGGCCCTGCGCTGACCGCTCTGCAGGGTGGCGCAATCGACGTGATGCCTGCTGTTCTGGGCGCCGCAATCGAAGGCATCCGCGCAGGCAACATGAAACCGCTGGCCGTCTTTGACACCGCAGAAAACGAAAAACTGCCAGGTGTACCGCCGGTGACCGCTGCTAACGAAGGTTACAACACCTACCTGCCATGGGGTCCATTCTTTGGTGTGTTTGCGAAAAACGGCACGCCTGAAGACGTGATCGCCGCTCTGTCAGCTGCCTACGCCGAAGGTGCAATGCACCCAGACTTTGTCGAACTGATGGACAACCGTGGTTTCACCATGATGGGCATTTCGGGTGACGAAGCTGAAGCATTCCTAACCAAATGGCAGCAGGGCACTGCTTGGCTGCTTCAGGATGCAGGTCTGACCAAAGCATCCCCAGAAGAGTTCGGCATTGCTCGTCCAGAGTAATTTGATCGCCTAATATTCGTTACTGAAAACGACAGGCGCCGCCCTTTCCGTGCATCGGGCGGCGCCGCGCGTTTGAAAACGCGCTTTCGAAGAAACCTAGGTGAGGAGGCCTTTGGCGGATGACCGATCCGAAACACGATATCATTGATTTCGCAGCACCCGACGATCCCCCAGTGCGCACCCGTAAACCAGGGGAAGTCGCCTTTGCGGTGATTGTGACGGTTCTTAGTGCTGTTCTGCTGAACAGCGCCTATGGCATCTCGGGTTTCGAGGCGCTCTCTGCCCCCGGTTCGGTGCCGATGGCCACAACGGCGGTCATGCTGATTGCCTCACTCATCGTCCTGCGCAAAACGCTTCGTAGACCAAAAGAAGAGGGCATGACCTTTGGCAAGGATATCCTGCCGCTGCGTGTGATCATTCTGATGGCGATGCTGGTTGCGTTCGGAATTGCCTTTACTTCGCTTGGGTTTATCCCGACCACCGCGATCTTTTTGGTGATCGCTATGAAATTTTTGGCCAAGCGGAGCTGGCCTCAGACGCTGATCGTGGCTTTCGGTAGCCTTGTTGCGATCTGGCTGATTTTCCGCGTGGTGTTCACCGTTCTGCTGCCCGCAGGCATCGTGCCCGAAGCCGAGATGCTGCAGTTCTTCCGTAATCTATTTTAAGGGAATGTGACCGTGGAAACTTTTCTTCAACTCATCACCGTCGTCACCCATCCCGAGCTTTTGCTACTTGTCGGTCTAGGCACGTTTCTAGGCATCTACATCGGCGCGATCCCCGGTTTGTCGGTGACGATGGCCGTGTCGATCCTGATTTCTTTTACCTTTTCGTGGGATGTCTACCCGGCTATCGCGCTGATGGTCGGCATCTATATGGGCGGTGTTTACGGGGGCTCGCGAACCGCAATTCTGCTGAACATTCCCGGGGCTCCTTCTGCTATTGCCACGGCGATGGATGGCTATCCCATGGCCCAACGCGGAGAGGCGGGCGAAGCAATCGGTGTGACCACGACCATGTCGTTCATCGGCGGTATTCTAGGGATCGTTGTGCTGGCGTTGGCTGCGCCCAAAGTGGCCGACTTTGCGCTGAAGTTCCAGCCGCGTGACTATATGTTGCTTGCCCTTCTGGGTATCCTGCTTGTCGGTTCGCTATCCGCAGGCAGCCTCGCCAAAGGCGTTTTGGCGGGTTCCTTTGGGATCGCAATCGGGGCAGTCGGTATGGACCCGCTGACCTTTACACAGCGGTTTACATTTGACATCCCGCTGATGAAATCGGGGATTTCTTTTATTGCCGTCATGATCGGTATGTTCGGCGTGTCCGAAGCTCTGATGCAGTTGCACCACGTTGACACCGCAGCCATGCGTCAAAAAATCAATCGCATCGTTCCGTCGTTCGGTGCGATCAAAAAACACCTGCCTTTGTCCCTGCAAACTTCGACTATCGGGGTTATCATCGGCGCGCTTCCTGGAACGGGCGGTGATATCGCGGCGCTTATGGCCTATGACCACGCCAAACGCGTGACCAAAGATCCTGAAAGAGAGTTCGGCGATGGCGCGATGGAGGGTCTGGTTGCCCCCGAAACCGCCAATAACGCCGCTGTTGGCGGGGCCTTTATTCCGATGATGACCCTAGGGATTCCGGGCGATGCGGTGACCGCGATCATGATCGGTGCGCTGTTCATCCACGGGTTGAATCCCGGGCCGATGCTGATGGTCGATAAACCGGAAATGTTCTGGTTCATCGTGGGATCGCTGTTGGTGGCCAACGTGTTCATGCTGATCTTTGGTCTGACGGGCATCAAGCTTTTTACCAAGATCGTCGAAATCCCGCGTGCCTTTCTGATCCCGTTGATCATGTTGCTGTCCATCGTCGGCGCCTATGCGGTCAATAACTCTGTCACCGATGTGTACTGGATGCTTGGTTTTGGTGTGGTTGGCTACTTTATGCGGCAATACAACTACCCCTTGGGTCCTGTTATCCTTGGCGTGATCCTGTCGCGGCTTTTGGATGAAAACTGGCGGCGCGCGATCATTTCCGAACGCGAAGATCTAGGACGGTTCTTTGGAGGCCTGTTCTCTAGCCCGCTGTCGATTGTGCTGTTTTCGGCGGTGGTGCTGATCTTCTTGTCGCAAACGCCTGTCTTTAAATGGATCAAATCACTCTGGGCCCGCAAAGAGGTACAGGAATGAACGCTCCGCTGCGTCTAGGTCTGATTGGTGACAACATCGCAGCGTCTTCTTCTCCCTTGCTGCATCTGACAGCGGGGGAGTTGACGGGGCAGGGTGTGCGTTATGACCGCCTTGTGCCTGCCGAACTGGACTGCGATTTTGACACTCTTTTTGATCGGTGCCGCGATCAGGGCTATCGCGGGCTCAACATCACCTATCCATATAAGGAACGGGTGTGCGACAAGGTGCAGGCTTCTGAGCCGCTGATCGAAGCCATCGGTGCGGTCAACACTGTGCGTTTCAGTGCGCAAGGGGCGATCTCTTACAACACGGATTATAGCGGCTTTATCGCGGCATACGAAAGCGTGCGCGGGAAAACAGCCCCCGGCGTGACGACGCTGATTGGTTCTGGCGGCGTTGGTCGGGCGATTGCATTCGGGTTGGGCACTTTGGGTGCCAGCGAGGTCCGTATCTTTGACCGCCAAATTGATAAAGCCCACGGTCTGGCCAATGATTTGCGTGCGCAGTTTCCTAACCTGACCCCTGTCGTCGCCACCTCTATCGAAGAGGCCTGCGACGGCGCGCAAGGGTTGGTCAACGGCACGCCCATCGGCATGGTCGGCTACGAAGGCACCCCCGTTCCCGCGCCGTTTTTGGCTGGGGCGAGCTGGGTTTTCGATGCTGTCTATACCCCACTGGTGACGCAGTTTCTGGCGGATGCGCAAACTGCGGGCCTTGAAATCATCTCTGGCTGGGAACTGTTTTTCTGGCAGGGCCGCCACGCATGGTCCATCTTTTCCGATTTGGATGTTGATACGCCTGAGCTGAGAAAGCGTTTGGAAGAGACCCCTAAATCCACACCTGTCGACCGTCACCCCGTTTGACCGGTCACTTGGAACGAAAGCGAGAAGCAATGAGCAAAGAAATCTATATTCTGAACGGCCCGAACCTGAACCTTTTGGGCAAGCGTCAGCCTGAAATTTACGGTCACGATACGCTGGACGACGTGTCCCGCAACTGTGCGGCGGTAGCCGCCGAATTCGGTCTGTCGACCAACCTTCTGCAAAGCAATCACGAAGGCCAGATTGTGGATTGGATTCACGAGGCCCGTGAAAAGGCAGCCGGTATTGTCATCAACCCTGCAGCTTTGACCCATTATTCCATTGCTGTTCTTGATGCGCTGAACACGTTCGAAGGCCCAGTGATCGAAGTCCACATCAGCCAAGTGCACAAACGCGAAGAATTCCGCCACACCTCGTTCGTTTCCAAACGCGCTGATGTTGTGTTGGCGGGCGCAGGTATCCACGGCTACGAACTTGCCGTGCGCCATATGGGCAAACTGCTAGGCTAACACGACGCCTTTGGCCGCGCCGAACGAACGGCGCGGCCTTTTTAATGCGCGGTGTCGTCCTTTGACTTCGAAGAAGGACAACTTAAACTGACTCAGGCAAGTGTCTGGGAAATTAGGGGCACCTCACTATTTAATTCCGGCGGGGCATCCAGTGCAGCAGTTCCATGGCGGCCGATAGCTCTGCGCGGTTCGCTGCAAGTGGCGCTGGCAAACGATCCTCGATCTGCGCGAGTTGTCGCATGACGGTGTTGCGATGCAGGCCGAGCGCCTCTGCCGTTGCCGTCATACTTTCCCCCTGCCGCAGATAACAGCGCAACGTCTTGAGCAGTGCAGGCGTTGCCGTTTCGCAGCGGCCAAGCACCTCGGAGACAAAGCGCCGCGCGCGCGGTAAATCTGCCATCAAAAGTGCCGGTAGCCGCGTGTCTTCGTGACGGGCGACGCGTATATATTCGGGCGCCGATGCCAAGACCCGCTGAGCGGCCTGCGCCGCAGCATGACTCTGCCGAAAACCGTCCAGCCCCCGACCAATCGTCCCGACGGTGATACGCAGATTGGGCGGACATAGATTTTCTAACGTCGGCAGCTCAGCGCCGTCTTTGACAGGGCACCAAACCCAACGACGCAAGCTGTCATCGTTGATTGACAGTAAATGGCCTTCGCTCAGGGTCGCTAGGTTCGACACCAGACGATCCAACACCGATGGCTCCATGCTTGGATCCGTCCCCCAGACAATTAGCGCAAGGTGTTCCTGATCCAGCCGATAGCCGAGCCTTCTTCCTGCAGCTTGGACGTCAACCTCTAGTCCTTCGAGTATCTGTGTCACCAACAGGCGCCGTTTTTCAGGCGAACCTGCGGCCATGTCTGCCAGTGCACGGGCGGTTTCCGTTCGGATAACGCGTGAGGCCTCTGCCACGAAGGCTGAAATCGAGCGGTGCGAAAATTCCAGTACCGAACGTAGTTCTTCTGGGTCTTGGGTCAGTGCAAAAACAGCCTCGCTCCAGACCTGCCACGCTATGGCATGGCCAGCCTGAAACGCCGCAAGTGCCGTTTCGCCTTGCCCGCTTCGGGCATTTTCTTGTGCCGCGCGCAGAATATCCGGCGTCGCCTCATAGGTGGGGATGCTCTCAGGGTCTAGGATAGTGCGGCTCAACCATTGTTCTAGGTTGATACGGTTGGACCGTCGCACTCGCGCCGCGATGATGGGGTCTTCGGTCGCGCCAATGGCCGCAACCACGGCCGCATCTAGTGCCAGCATCCCGTTCTGATCTGCACGTGCGCGCGTTGCCGCGTCGCGCATGAGCGAGTTTCGGCGATCTTGCGAAATCATCAATGCCTCTTTCCGATTGAGCAATATGCACGATTAATTATCATATATGGTGCGTTCTGCATCTAAATTCCTGCTTCTACGCTTTCTATGGTGAGCGTAGGGAGGAATTTACAATGCTCGATACGATGTCTGAACCAGCGTTCAGTGACGTCCTAATAATTGGTGCGGGGCTGTCCGGCATCGGATGCGCGGCTTATCTGGCGCAGCAGCGGCCCGAAACGTCCGTCACGTTGCTGGAAATGCGTGATGATCTAGGTGGGACGTGGGATTTGTTCCGTTATCCCGGTATTCGGTCGGATTCCGACCTTTATACCTTTGCCTATGGTTTCAAACCGTGGGATCGGCCTGAAACCATTGCATCAGGCCCCGAGATCAAGCGCTATATCGGAGAGGCAGCAAGCGAGGCTGGTATTCTTGACCGCATCCGTTTTGGCCGAAAGGTCACGACCTGCGACTGGTCATCGGAAAAGGCGCTGTGGACCGTAACCACCAAACTAGCCGACGGGACCATTGAGGTATGGCGCGCGCGCTGGATCTTTTCGGCGACAGGATACTACGACTATGGCCAAGGGTATCGCCCGAACTTTCCCCAAGAGGACAGCTTTGCGGGTCAGATCGTCCATCCGCAGCACTGGCCCGAGGGGCTGGATTATGACGGCAAACGGGTGGCGGTCATCGGCTCTGGCGCAACTGCAGTGACGCTGCTGCCGGAATTGGCCAAACGCGCTGCCCATGTCGTGCAGGTGCAGCGCACCCCCAGCTACGTCATGCCAATACCGGCGGTTGACCCTTTGCTCGGCCTGTTTCGCCGCATTCTGCCAAAGGACCGCGTGGGGGCGGCGCTGCGTCGCAAAAACATTTGGAAACAGAATATCGTCTACCGTCTGTGTCAGCGATACCCCAACCGGATGCGCCGTCTGATCCGCTGGGTAAACCGCAAACAATTGCCCGACGCCTATCCCGTCGACACGCATTTTAACCCGCCGTATGACCCGTGGGACCAACGCCTTTGTGCCGTTCCCGGGGGTGATCTTTTTCACGCGCTGTCAGACGGATCATGTTCAATCGTCACCGGCGACATCGCCCGTTTTACCCCCAGTGGCATCGAAATGCAGGATGGCACATTAGTCAAAGCCGACATCATTGTGACCGCCACTGGCCTGACCCTGCAACTGATGGGAGGGGCGCAGTTCAGCATTGACGGCGCAAAGGTGCGCTGGTCCGAACACTTGGTCTTTAAGGGGATGATGTTGGATGGCATCCCGAACTTTGCGATGGCGGTGGGCTATACGAATTCGTCTTGGACACTCAAAGTCGATCTGCTGTGCCAATATTTCTGCCGCCTGCTGGCAGAGATGGAGGGACGCGGAATGGCGGTCTGCAGCCCCCAGCGCCCCGAGGGCCATATGGAAACGCGACCGTTGCTGGATTTCGCGGCGGGCTATGTCAAACGCTCTATCGATACGTTGCCGCGTCAGGGGCCCGAGGCACCTTGGGTCATGAGTTTCAACTACCGATCGGACGAAGAGATTTTTGCCAAAGGCGCTGTGATCGAACCAGAAATGAAACTGTCGCCACTGCCGCAAGGGGCCACCGCTTGAACCGCGCATCGGGCGATCAGGCCGCCGCCGTCGCGCCGCTGTTGTCGGCGCGGAACACGTCCCACATTCAACAAACGGACATCCGGACATGAAAGATATCTTCACCGATCGCGTTGCGGTCATCACAGGTGCGGGCAGCGGCATTGGGCGCGCCCTTGCGCTTGCCTTGGCAGAACGCGGCGCGCGGCTGGCCCTTTCGGACATTGACGTTGCAGGGGTCGAAAACACCGCAACCGAGGCCCGTCATCGCGGCGCAGAGGTGACAGCCGATTGGCTCGATGTGGCTGATCGTGCAAGTTTTGCGGCCTACGGCGAACACGTATTGGAACGGTTTGGCCGTGTGAACATGTTGTTTGGAAATGCGGGGATTTCGCCCACCAATGACACTTTCACGCAGATGCCAGTTGCAGAGTTCGACAAGGTCATGGTGGTAAACCTTGACGGCGTTTTGACCGGCGCGCGCGTCTTTCTTCCGCATCTCATTGCCAGCGGCGATGGACATTTGGTGACAATTTCCAGCCTGAATGGACTGATGGCGCAGCCGCATATGTCGCCTTATGTGACGGCAAAATTTGCGGTCCGCGGCTTCTCTGAGGCGATCCGTCAAGAGATGCTTTACGACGGGCATCCTGTTGACGTGACAGTGGTGCATCCGGGCGGAGTGGCAACGCAAATCGCATCGCGGCGCGCAGCAGAGATCGACGCCCTTCCTGCAGTCAAACAGCCCGCCGCCCGCCGGCGTTTGCAGGTCTATCAAGAGAAATTGTTGAAAATGCCCCCCGAGGCAGCTGCGCGTCAGATCCTAGATGGTATGGCGCGCGGGAAGCGGCGGATTGTTTTGACGGGTAAAGCAAAACGGCTTGATCTGATTGTGCGCTTGATGCCGGAACGTTACCCCGTTCTTGTCGCCAAAAAGATGAAAGAACTTTTTGGGTAACGTTCGGGCAGTCGGATCGACTGTGGTATCGCTGCGTTAGTGACGGATCAAAGGGCCCACCTGTCGTTGTCTACGGTTGGGTTGGCCAGTCCCGAAAATTTTCAATTTGCGGGGGCGTTAGGCCGGATTTGGTGCCAAACTGCGTAAAGGTACGCGCCATGGATCGCCGAGACCAGCAACACCGGTACATACGCCACAGTGGTGCCCATCACAACGGCATAGCCGATGTCATAAAGGTGCAGGATGATCGGAAGACCGAAGATGATCAGCCCGTCTTCTTTCATGTCGATCTGACCGGCCCGCTTGCGGAACATGACCAAAATGGCAATGGCGACGGCAAAGTTCAGCACCAGCATAGTGATCTCGCTTGCTGCGGTAGACAGGCTAGGGTCGAGGTTGCCAAAGAGCAGTACACGGTTCAGCGGTGTGCCCAGCGACACCATGTTCAAGAAACCGGCGACGAAGGGATAAAGATAGCCGACCAAGCGCAGACCCGTTTTGGCATAGACCCAGCGGAACAGCAGCGTCCAAGCGGTGTAGAACGCCATCAGGTACATCCAGCCAGAAAAATTGTAGAACGGAATGCCAAAGAAACTTTCGTCATAGCCCGGATAGGTCCAGTTCCACTGACCAGCCATCGTACCGTCTGTTAGCGCGCCGGGGTGGGTTTGGTTCACAGCGGCAGCCACATCTGCCGCCAAGGGATGCAGATCAAAGACCGCAGCCGGGTCAATCGTCATATCCTGCACAGATCCGAACAGGCCCACCACAAGCGGGATAAGCAACAGTGGAATACGCAGTGTGAGTGCTAGGTTCAGCGCGGCATACCAGATCGCAGCCTCTAACATCAGGATTTCCAGCGGCACAGCGCCGACCATAAAAATCCGCGTCAGATCATAGTAATAGGTTTTGGCTTCCAACGCGCCAACGTTTTCAAAAAGCGCCGCACCAAGCATGAAGCCAAATAGTTCCAGTATCTTGATAAAAGCGTTGTCCTGTTTGGTTGCGTGGTTGACCGCCATAAAGAAGATAACAAAGGCAAAGACCTCTGTGATCAACCAAGAAATCGGGGTTCCGAATAGCATGTTTGTGATCCTTAAGCTGCGTCATCAGGGGCGTGTTCCGCCCTGTCGCACAGCATCTACCGCCCTGTTGGCCACTCCAACAGTGCGCCTACTCAGAAACAAATCGGCTTATCCTGTTGTCAGCTGCTGCGCCGCTTTACCCGCCATGCGCGTGGTGTCATCCCGTGGGACTTTCGGAAGGTTCGAATGAAATGGGTGACATCGCCATAGCCCACCGCGCCTGCGATTGCCTCGACCGAGGCAGAGGTTTCCACGAGCCGACGGCGCGCTTCGACCATGCGGTGTTCACGTAACCAGTCCCCGATTGTCAGCCCAGTTTCCTTGCGAACCGCATGAGAGATCCAAGAGGCAGAGCGTTTTACAGCGCGTGCGATGTCGTTGATCGACAAAGGTTCCAGGCAATGCGCCTCGAGATGCGCGAGCGCCGCGCGGACCACGGGCGACGCCGCCAAAGGGGCCTGCGGCGCGTTGTCGTGCATTTCGCGTTGCAGCTCGATCATCAGAAGCCGCAGCAGTACTTCTGCGGCCTGTTCACTGCCCCAATCGGACCGCTGCTGTTCTGTATAAAGGTCGGTCACGATCTGTAAAAGACGCTGCCAACGGGCGGGCGCGGGGTTCAGGCGCAGCGCGCCCCGCACGAACAGGCTCTGCGCCGGCAACAATTGGGTGATCGCCGAGGCATCAGAGTGCGCATGACCGCCCATCGCGCCAAACAGGGCGAGCGCGACGGGATCAAATCCAATCAGCCACCCCGCCATGTCCCCCGCCTGCAAGAGCTGTAATTGCGCACCTGCTGGGATAAAATGAATGTCGCCCGCCCCGATATCTAGAGCCTCGACATGCCGTGCCCTGCCGCTTCCTTCGGTTAGGATCAAAATGAGATGACAGCCCGCGACCGACACGGCATCGGGTGTCGCTGTTCCAAGCGTCTCAAGGCGCAGGACTTTCATCGGTCGTCCATTCGCGCCAAGAGCATCGAGCGACAGGAAGTTGGGTGAATGTGACAAATAATACCTTTATTTGGGTGCGACTGACAGGCCGACTGTACCTCAATGCTGGTCTATCATCACATGTGCTGTGCCTGCCACGTGGATTGGTGTGCCAACCTCGTCGGTGAGGCTGACGTTAATGATTGATGGCGCTCCCATATCCTCTCCTTGTCGAATGACGAAGTGCCCGCCGTGCGGCCAGCGTTGGTCCCGTAGGTAGCCTGCAAAGGCAGCCGCCGCGGCGCCAGTTGCCGGGTCTTCCAGCACGCCGCCCGATGCAAAGGCGTTTCGGACGACAAAGGTCCGCTCGTCTTCTGCATAGACAAGCATAATCGTTATCAGCCCATGCTGCCGCATGACCGTGCGCCCTTTATTCAGGTCATAGTCTATGGTCGCAAGCCTGGCGCGATCGTTAAGGGCAAGCATGACGTGGTCTACGCCGCCATGAATACGGGCAGGTGGCAGGCGATCGTCAAGGTCGCGGGTCGTTAGGCCGAACAACGCCAAAGCGTCGGCTGTCTCTTCTTCTGTTGCGGCTTTGCTTCGCGTCGGCGGCGAGGTGAGCGTCGCGGCCATACCTGTCTCTGTTGCCTCAGCCTCAACGGAAATAGTCATGTCGTTCAAGGTTAGATTGTAGGTTCCAGAGCCAAATTTTTCTCCGAGCACAGCGCCAAGAGCGATGGTCGCGTGCCCGCAGAACGGCACTTCTGATTCCGGTGAGAAGTAGCGTGCGCGCCAATCATAGACCCCATCGCTACCGCGTATCGCAAACACTGTTTCAGAGTATCCGACTTCTGCGGCGACGCGGGCCATGTCTATGTCGGCAACGGGAGCGTCTAGCAGAACGACACCTGCTGGGTTGCCGCCCCGCCCATCATGGCTAAAGGCAGCGATGTGTTGGATGTGCATGATCTGTCCTCTCGTTCTGAATTGCCGGACAGTTCCGCCGACAATGGGGGCGTCTAATTGGCTGAAATGATCAATCCCAGAGTATTAAGGCGAAAAATTGCAATGTGAATCAATTTTGGGTGTATTGTGGCGGCTTACGGCCGGGTCATAGCGACGGTGTATGTGCGCCGATCCGCTCTAGCATGTCGAGCGATTGGGAGAGTTGATCGAGGGCGATGAATTCGTCGGGTTTATGTGCCTGCGCGATAGAGCCAGGGCCACAGATCACGGCGCTCATGCCGATCTGTTGAAACAGTCCCGCTTCGGTGCCAAAGGGCACGACATCCGCGCCATTGGCCCCCGTTAGTTTCATCACCAGATCGCGGGCCGCGTTATCGTCCATCGGCGTTAGGCCGACGACTTCGCCAATCACTTCGGTGCTGATATCGGCATGGGCTGCGATTTCACGCATTTGCGGCAACAGAGTGTCGCCCACATAGGCCGCGATCTGGTTTTTGACAAAGTGCATATCGGCGTCGACCACGGGGCGCATTTCCCATTCCAGCACCGCTTTGCCTGCAATGACGTTATGCGCGTGCCCGCCGTGTAGCGCGCCGATGTTGATCGTGCTGTGGGGTGGTTCGAAACGGGAACCTGCGGGGGCGCGGGCGATCAGGGCGGCGCGTAGCTCCATCAGGCGGGCGATGTAACGGCTTGCGTATTCTACCGCGTTCACGCCCAGATCGGGCGCGGATCCGTGCCCCTCGGTGCCTGTGAAGGTCACGGTGTATTCGCAGCAGCCCTTGTGCCCTTCGATCACCCGCATCTCTGTCGGTTCGCCGATCAGGGCAAGGGCAGGGCGGGTCTCACGGGACTTGAGAATTTCGACCAGATTGCGCGCGCCTAAGCAGCCGACCTCTTCGTCGTAGGTAAAGGCAAAGTGGATCGGACGCGCATCGGCCCGTGATTTGAGCGCGTCGAGGCGGGTCAGGCAGGTGGCGATGAACCCCTTCATATCGCAGGTGCCGCGGCCATAAAGCTTGCCGTCCGCCTCGACCATTTTGAAGGGATCGGTGGTCCATGGTTGGTCCTGAACGGGTACAACATCGGTATGGCCCGACAGTAACAGCCCGCCCGATCGATCAGAACCGAGTGTCGCGTAAAGGTTGGCTTTGGTGCCGGTAGCGTCGTTCAGAACGTCGACCTTTGCGCCTGCGTCTTCTAACCGCTCTGCGATGTAATAGATCAGGCCAAGGTTGCTTTGCGACGACACGGTTGGGAAGGCGATCAAATCGCCAAGAATGTTTTTACAGGTGTCGAGATCGGACATGGTCAGTCTTTGATAAACATCTGGCGGGGCACGTTACAGAGCGTTTCTGCGGGGCCGTCTTCGCGGATCATGATCGTTTCGGTGGTTTCCATGCCCCAGCCGTCCATCCACAGCCCCGGCATGAAATGGAATGTCATCCCCGGTTCAAGCACGGTTTCGTCGGCGGCGCGCAGGCTAACCGTGTGTTCGCCCCAGTCAGGTGGATAGGACAGGCCCACGGCATAGCCGCAACGGTTCGGCCGTTCGATGCCGACTTTCAGCAGCTCCGCGTCCAAAGCGCGGGCAATGTCGCAGGCGCGGTTGCCTGGTCGAGCGACCTCAATACCTGCGTTCAGACCTTCGGTCAGGGCCTTTGCCGCGTCCACCATATGCTGCGGCGGTTTACCGAAGAAAATCGTACGGCACAGCGGCGCGTGATAGCGGCGGTAGCAGCCCGACTGTTCGATAAAAGTCGCCTCGCCCGATTTAAGAGCCTCGCCGTTCCACGTCAGATGCGGGGCCGAGGCATCCTCGCCCGAGGGTAGAAGCGGTACAATGGCGGGGTAATCGCCCCAACTGTCATCTTCGCCCTGCACAGAGGTTTTATATAACTCGCCTACCAGATCGTGTTTGCGCATGCCCGGTTCGGCAAGCTCTACAGCGCGTTCGATCACCAATTCGGAAATCCGCGCGGCGCGGCGCATAAAATCAATCTCGTCCGACGATTTGACCAAGCGGTTCCAGTTCACCAGCGAGGACGCGTCAATCAATTCGGCATCGGGTAGCCCCTGTTCCATCACAGCAAAGGCGCGGGCGGTGAAGTAATAGGTCTCCATCTCTACCCCGATCCGCTTGTTGCCAAAGCCCATGATCCGCAGATGCGAGGCGAGGTCCTCCATCGGGTGTGAATCCGTCGACTGGATGTAGCGGTCAGCATAGGGGATGATATGGTCATCCTCCATCCAAACCGTGCGCCGTGCGCCGTTAGCATCCATCACGCGGCCCCACCAATAGGGGGCGCCTTCCATCGTTACGATCACGCCCTGATGAACGTAAAACGACCAACCATCATAGCCCGTCAGCCAGTTCTGGTTCGACGGGTTGGTGATGAATAGAACATCGATCCCGGCCTCGTGCATGGATTGCCGTGTCAGGCGTAGGCGGCGGTCGTATTCGGTCGCAGAGAAGGGGGCATTTTCGATGGGCATGGAAAACTTTCTTCGTTGGCTTGTCCTCTCAGTCAACGGATTAGGGCGGAGCGGGTCAATGGCTAAAGCCAATATATTTTGGCTTCGCGCGATGCGGGTGCAATCGGCGCGTTTTGCGCGTAAACAAGAGGCATGATCAAACTTGATGCCCGCGATTTCGATATCCTGCGCGTTCTGGCGCGCGAAGGACGCATGTCCAAGGCCCGCCTGTCAGAGGCCATCGGCCTGTCGCCGACCCCTGTGTGGGAACGGTTGAAAAAGCTGGAAAAGGCGGGCGTCGTAGAAGGTTATGGGGCGCGGATCAACCTGCGTAAACTGGGACCGTCGGTGACGGTGTTTGTTTCAGTCGAGTTGTCGGACCACAGGCAGGCCAGCTTTCGTGCCTTTGAGGCAGCGATCGCCGATCGGCCCGAAATCAGCGCTTGTTGGGCGCTAGGGGGCGGGTTTGATTACCTGCTGCAGGTCGTTGCGCGCGATATCGAGGCGTATCAGGTGCTGATCGATGCGCTGCTGGACGCGCAGATCGGGATCGAACGTTACTTTACCTATATCGTGACCAAACAAGTGAAAGGGGCGGGTTTGCCGCCTTTGGAGGTCTTTTCGGGCGAGCGGTAATTTAGTCCAATTGGACTATAGTTGCAGCCCATTCGGTCTGGTGCGGTCGCAGCATCCTTTGCAAAGGTGCGAACATACGACAATCCGAAGGACGACCAATGCTCACCAACGACCAACTCGCAAAATGGGATCAGGATAGTTTCTTTCACCCCTCGACCCATTTGGCCCAGCACGCGCGGGGCGAAACCCCGACCCGAGTGATAAAGACCGCGCAGGGCGTACATATCACGGACCGCGATGGCAAAGACCTGTTGGATGGATTTGCGGGGCTGTACTGTGTGAACGTGGGTTACGGGCGACAAGAGATTGCCGAAGCGATCGCCGATCAGGCGCGCGAGCTTGCCTATTACCACGCTTATGTCGGCCACGGCACAGAGGCATCGATCACGCTGGCAAGAATGGTGTTGGATCGCGCGCCCGACCACATGTCCAAGGTCTACTTTGGCTTGTCAGGCTCGGACGCTAATGAGACCAACATCAAGCTGATTTGGTATTATAACAATATCCTTGGTCGCCCCGAAAAGAAGAAGATCATCTCGCGCTGGCGTGGGTATCACGGTTCGGGATTGATGACGGGGTCGCTCACGGGGCTAGAGCTGTTTCACCGTAAATTCGACCTGCCGCTGAGCCAAGTCATTCACACCGAGGCACCCTATTATTTCCGTCGTCCTGACCTTGATATGTCCGAGTCGGGATTTGTCGCCCATTGCGTGGCAGAGCTAGAGGCGCTGATCGAACGAGAGGGCGCGGACACCATCGCCGCCTTTATCGGAGAGCCGGTGCTGGGGACGGGCGGGATTGTCCCGCCGCCCGCGGGCTATTGGCAGGCCATCCAAGAGGTGCTGGAAAAACACGACATCCTGCTGGTCGCAGACGAAGTGGTCACGGGATTTGGGCGTTTGGGCACCATGTTCGGATCTGAACACTATGGGATGAAACCCGATTTGATCACCATCGCCAAGGGGCTGACCTCGGCCTATGCGCCGCTGTCTGGGTCCATCGTGTCCGACAAGATGTGGAAGGTGCTGGAACAAGGCACAGATGAAAACGGCCCTATCGGCCATGGCTGGACCTATTCCGCGCATCCAGTCGGAGCGGCGGCAGGCGTGGCGAACCTTAAATTGCTAGACGAATTGGCGCTGATCCAAAACGCGGGCACGGTGGGCGGCCATCTGAATGCAGCGATGAAAGACGCCTTAGGCGATCACCCGCATGTTGGCGATATTCGGGGCGAAGGAATGCTCTGCGCGGTTGAGTTCGTAAAGGACCGCGACAGTCGCACCTTCTTTGATCCTGCCGACAAGGTTGGATACGGGATTGCAGGCGGGATGCTGGCCGAAGGCGTGATCGGGCGGGCGATGCCGCAGGGCGATATCTTAGGCCTTGCGCCGCCGTTCTGCCTAACCACGCAGGACGCCGATCGCATCGTGGACGCGACGGTGAAAGCAGTAAAGGGCGTTTTCGGCTGACCTTTAGGTCGGTTTGACGGAACGGATTTCGCCCGCCGTCAGGACGGGCGAGGCATCTATGTCGTCGGCGTCTAGCATCGCCGCGACACGTTCCAGCGACGCCAACAGCTGGGCCTGTTCCCAATCTTTCAGCTTTTCAAATGCGCGGACATACCGCTGCTGAAGCGCGTCAGGGGCATCGTCAGTTGCTGTGCGGCCGGTGTCCGAAATCACCACATTTGTCTGGCGGCGGTCAGTCTCCGAACGGATGCGTTTAGCCATGCCGCGGGCCACGATTTTGTCCACCAATGCTGTGACAGTGGCCTGCGATACGCCCATCTGTGTGGCCAGTTCCTTGGGCGTCGCTGACCCTTCCTTTGATTTTAGAATTTGCAACACACGCAGCTGCGCGGGCGTCAGCCCCGCCGATTGCGCCAGTTCACGCGAATATAACTCTGTCGCACGCAGGATCCGCCGCAGGGCAATCAGGCTGTCGTCGATTCTATCTCGATGGGGTTCATTCATAACCTCGGGACAGTCGCATGAATTGGGCGATGCTTCAATTCCCTAACTATCTGATCAAATAACTTCGTAAGGCGAACTACATATTGGATAAAAATACTTTGATTTTGCCGCGTATTTCTACGGAAGTTTCGCAATTTTCCCGTATTTTTCTTAAAATTTACTTCGACTGTTGAAATTTTTGTGTTCGTTATATAATTAGCAAGGCGAATTAAAACGGAGACATATGCATGCCTAAGGACGTGATAATCAGCGAGGCTGAAAGCCCCCGAGCGCGAATGCCCCATCTGCGCAAACCTGACGCGACGGATGGGGCCGCAATTTGGGAGCTCGTCCGCGCGTGCAAGCCGCTTGATGAAAACTCCATGTATGCCAACCTGATCCAAGCGGACCATTTTCGCGATACTTGCGTGCTGGCCGAACTGGATGGCGAAGTTGTTGGCTGGATTTCGGGTCATATGATCCCCAATCAAAACGCATTCTTCGTCTGGCAGGTTGCTGTCGGCGAAAAAGCCCGTGGCCTCGGCCTGGGTAAGGCCATGCTGCTCGAGTTGATCGCTCGGGAAGAGGTTGAGGGGGCCGAAACCCTCAGAACGACGATCACCAAAGACAATGACGCCTCTTGGGGTCTTTTCCGCAGCTTTGCCCGCGCAATCGGCGGCACGCTGACGGATGTCCCGCATTTCGAAAAAGAGGCGCATTTCGATGGCGCGCATGACACCGAACATATGGTGACAATCACGCTAAAGGCCAATGCCCCAGCGCTGCGCCGCGCCGCTTAATCCCCCCACTCACGTATTATCAAAGGAATTTCCCCATGCCCAAAGACATGGCACAGAAGACGTCTATCTATGACCGCCGCGAGAGCGGGGCACGTTCGTATTGCCGCGCATTTCCCGCCAGCTTTTCCCGCGCTCTTGGCTCTGAATTGTTTACCGAAGATGGCGAACGCTACATCGATTTTCTGGCGGGTTGTTCGTCGCTGAACTACGGCCACAACGACCCCGATATGAAAGCCGCGCTGGTCGATCACATTTCGCGCGACGGCATCACCCATGCGCTAGATTTCCATACCGATGCGAAAGAGGCGTTTTTGACCGCCTATGAGGAGCATATCCTTGCGCCGCGCGGCATGGATTACAAAGTGATGATGACAGGCCCCACAGGCACCAACGCTGTCGAGGCTGCGATCAAACTGGCGCGCAAAACCACGGGCCGCCGCAATGTGATTGCGTTCACCAACGGGTTCCACGGCATGACAATGGGTGCGTTGGCGTTGACCGGGAATGCATCGAAACGGGGCGGCGCGGGCACCGGATCGTTGGCGGATGTAACGCACATGCCGTTCGAAGGCGCCATGGGCGATGATGTCGATACGCTCAAGGTGATTGATGGCCTGTTGTCGAACCCGTCTTCGGGCATCGATGCGCCTGCCGCGTTTGTCTTTGAACCGATCCAAGGCGAAGGCGGGTTGAACGCTGCCTCTGACGCTTGGATGCGGGGTATTGAAAAGATTGCCCGCAAACACGGCGCTTTGATCATTGTTGACGATATTCAGGCGGGCTGTGGCCGTTCGGGCACCTATTTTTCGTTCGAAACATCGGGGATCAAACCCGATATGATCACGCAGGCGAAATCCCTTTCCGGCTTTGGTCTGCCCTTTGCCGCGTTGTTGATCCGTCCCGATTTGGATGTGTGGAAACCGGCCGAACATAATGGCACCTTCCGCGGCAACACCCATGCCTTTGTTACGGCGCGCGTCGCAATCGAAAAATTCTGGGCCGATGACGCCTTTGAAAAAGAACTGGACGCCAAATCAGACCTGTTGACCTCTTTGTTTGAAAAGGTAGCCGACCGTATCGATGGGGCGTCGCTTAAGGGGCGCGGCATGATGCAGGGCGTCGATGTGGGCTGCGGTGACTTGGCGGCTGAAATTTGTTCGCGTGCCTACGAACGCGGTTTGGTGATCGAAACGTCGGGCGCGCATGATGAGGTCGTGAAATTCTTGGCTCCGCTGACCACGCCGACCGACATCATTCGTGAAGGTTTCGACATTTTGCTGGCAGCCGTTAATGACACGCTGACCACGCAGAAAATCGCTGCACAATAAGGAGAGCCCAAATGATTATTCGCGATTTCAATAAACTGCAGGGCACCGATCGTTCTGTTTCCGATGCGCAGTGGACGTCGACACGTATGCTGTTGGCCGATGACGGGATGGGATTTTCGTTTCACATCACCGTGCTACAGGCCGGTTCAGAGCATCAGTTTCATTACAAACACCACTTTGAAAGTGTGTATTGTATGAAAGGCAAAGGATCGATCACTGATGTCGCCACGGGCGAGACGCATGAAATCACCCCTGGCGTGATGTATGCGCTAAACCTGAATGACAAACATATCCTACGGGCCGAAGAAGAATTGCACATGGCGTGCTGTTTCAATCCGCCCGTTACAGGCACCGAAGTGCACCGCGAAGACGGGTCCTATGCCCCCGCCGAGGAGCTTGCCGACTAATTCGGCACGAAATCCTATGACCCATACTGTTGAGAAAATCGGCGGGACATCCATGTCCCGCGTCGATGAACTGCGCGATACGCTTTTCATGGGCCAACGCGCTGATGACACCCTATATGGCCGCGTGTTCGTGGTTTCCGCTTTTGGCGGCATCACCAACTTGCTGCTGGAACACAAAAAGACCGGCACAGCAGGTGTCTATGCTTGCTTTGCTCAGGCGGACACCAGTCACGGCTGGCACGATGCTCTGGCCCGCGTCCGCGAAGCGATGACCGAGGCACATAGCAAAGTGTTGGATCACCCTGCTGATATAGGTCAGGCGGATCGTTTTGTGTCTGAACGGATCGAAGGCGCACGTAATTGCCTGATCGATCTGCAACGGTTGTGCTCTTATGGGCATTTCCGTCTGGGCGAACACATGCTGCAAATCCGCGAATTGCTGTCAGGTCTGGGCGAGGCGCACTCTGCCTATGTGACCACGCTTATGTTGCAGCGCGCGGGTGTGAACGCGCGCTTTGTGGATCTGTCGGGTTGGCGAGATAAGGGCGATGTGACGCTGGATGAACGGATCACCCGTGCAATGGCCGACGTTGACCCCGCCACTGAAATGCCGATCGTGACAGGCTATGCGCAATGTTCCGAAGGTTTGATGCGTGAATTTGATCGCGGCTATAGCGAAGTGACATTTTCCCGTCTGGCGGCGCTGACCGGCGCAAGTGAAGCCATCATTCACAAAGAATTTCATTTGTCGTCCGCTGACCCGAACCTTGTCGGGCATGGTGTCGCGCGTAAATTGGGGCACACCAATTACGATGTCGCCGACCAGATGTCGAACATGGGAATGGAGGCAATCCATCCCAAAGCGGCTAAAACCCTGCGTCAGGCCGAGGTGCCGCTGCGTGTGACCAACGCGTTCGAACCCAAGGATCCGGGCACGTTGATTGACGATAAACCAGCCCAAACCCCGCAGGTCGAAATGATCACCGGGCTTGATATCGTCGCACTAGAGCTGTTCGAACAGGATATGGTCGGGGTCAAAGGCTATGACGCCAAAATCCTTGATGTTCTGACCCGCCATAATGTTCGGATTGTGTCCAAGACATCTAACGCGAATACGATCACGCATTACCTTGATGCGTCGCTAAAGGTGATGCGCCGCGTGGAAAAAGACCTGTCCGACGCCTATCCGACCGCGCAGGTTTCCGCCCGTCCGCTTGCGATGGCGTCGGTCATTGGCCGTGATCTGTCGGGGCTTTCGGTGCTCACACACGGATTATCCGCGATTGCTCAGGCGGGGATGGCGTCGCTGGGTGCGAGCCAAGGGCCACGCAATGTGGATGTACAATTCATCCTTGAACGTGACGACCTGAAACCGTCGATAAAGGCACTGCACAGCGCGTTGATTGAACGCCGCGAGGTCACGCTCAAAGTCGCGTAAGATTGGGCAAGACCGGTTTTTGGTCTTGCACAGTTAATGGGGTAGGGGGACGCCATCAACCCGTCAGTCGGTTGTTTTGCGATATTCACTGGGGGTGGTGCCGTGCAGGGATTTGAACGTGCGACTGAAAAATCCGGCTTCGTTAAATCCTGCGCGGTGTGCAATGTCGTGAATGGGAAGGCGTGTGTACACCAATAGCCTTTTGGCCTCTAACATGCGGCGTTGCCGGATCAGGTCGTTTGGGGATTTGTTCAAAATGCGTTTGCAAATGCGCGTTAGATGAGGCGCTGACACACCGATGGCTGCGGCGTAGTCGTCGATCGTATCAGGTTGGGTAAACCGCGATTCCACCAGCTCGCAAAATTTTTGTGCCTGTTTTTCGTGGCGGGTCATATCGGTCGGGCTGGCGTTTTGTCGGATACCCGTCGTGTGGGACATTTCCTGAATCAACATCATGCAAATTGCATCCGTCAGCGCGCGCAGCAGGTGCGGGCGTTCGCTGCCGACCGATCCGAATGTGTGTTTTATTTGCCGAAGCAGCGATAGGATATTTGCCCCCAGTTCTAGCGCCGAATGGGGCATGATCCCGCCGTGGCTGCGGGCTGTTGCGATCAGGCGCGGCAGGCTGTCGGGGCTGTTATCGCCCAGCGGGATGGTTAAAACATCGCCAATGACGTCTTCGGAAAATCGAAACCCGTGGGGCGTGTCGGGCGGTATGACCAGCACCATAGGTTCCACCGATGTGTGATGGACGGTGCCGATCTGGAACGTGACATCGGGTGAATGAAACAGGAAAATCTGTGCCATTTTGCTATGACGGTGAAGTCGGATTGTCCAATCAAGCTGGCTGCTGCGTTCAAAGATGGTTTCGTGGTGCACTGGGTCAGACAGCGTGCCGGACAGCAATTCGCCGTATAATTCATACGTTGGGATGATGCGATTCATTCAAATTCCGGCCCTTGGATTTCAGGATATTCATGCAACTCTGATCGGATAGTGCAAGTTTTTGTTGGCAATGTGCATTTCTATGGGCGTTGAAAACCTTCATCCTAAAGTCATCTATAGGGAGGAGACATCAACCATGAACCGTTTCACAAAATTCGGTTTGGCCACCGCGTTCTGCGCGATTTCGGCTGCGACAGGCGCGTCAGCGCAAGAATTCCAATTTTCGATTCATCATTTCCTTAGCCCAAAGGCACCGACACAAACCGTGCTGCTGGAACCTTGGGCCAAAGCCATCGAAGAGGCATCGGACGGCCGCATTGCATTCGAAATTTTCCCTGCGATGTCGCTGGGTGGTGCTCCGCCTGAGTTGTATAGCCAAGTGCGCGACGGCGTGGCCGACATCATCTGGACTTTGCCAGGGTACACGCCGGGTGCGTTCCCGCGTCTAGAGGTTTTCGAACTGCCGAATGTGCATGGCGGTGACGCTGTTGCGACCAATCTGGCCATTCAGGATTTGATGGATGAACTGGCCGCTGATTTTGCAGACGTTCATCCGCTGCTGGTTCACGTGCACACAGGTAACGCGCTGCATCTGGCGAATGGGTCGATTGAATCGGCTGCGGATTTCGCGGGCCTAAAGGTGCGTAGCCCATCGCGGACCGGCGCATGGTTGCTAGAAGAATTGGGCGCAGAGCCCGTTGCAATGCCCGTTCCTGCGCTGCCGCAGGCGTTGTCGAAAGGCACAGTTGACGCGGGTCTGGTTCCGTTTGAAATCGCTATCCCTCTGGGTTTGGCTGAACTGACCGAAGCATCGGTCGAACTGGATGGCGGGGCCCGTTTCGGCACCTCGACTTTCTTGTTTGCGATGAACAAAAACAGCTACAATTCGCTGCCTGACGATCTGAAACAGATCATCGACGACCATTCTGGCATGGCGCTGGCCGCCGCGATGGGCGAAGCGTGGAACAACATTGAACCCATTGGCGCGCAGATGGCGTTGGACGCTGGCAATTCGGTCACCGCATTGTCCGCTGACGCGTCCGCCGAATTCAGCGCTGCGTTCGATGGCGTGTCCGCGCGCTGGTTGGCAGAGGCAAACGGCATGAGCATCGATGGGGATGCGCTGATCGCCGCTGCGCAGGCTGCTGTTCAGGCACATAGCGAGTAAACGAAAACTATGTCGATGCGAAACCTGATTTCAGGTGTCATCGCGGCATGGGCGGTGGCAGGCGGGATTGTCTTGCTTGCCATCGTCGTCGCGACGGCCATTAACGCTGCCGGTTTTCTGGCAGATATGATTGCGGGCCTGTGGGGCGCGGATGTGCGCGGTTTGTCAGGCTACGAGGACGGGGTCACAATGGCCGTGGGCGTCGCGGCGTTGGCCATGTTTCCGTATTGCCAGCTGCACGGCGGGCACGCGGCGGTGGATGTGTTCATGTCGCGCGCGCCTGACTGGGCGAACCGCGGTGTGGCGATCCTATCGGGGCTGCTGGTGACGGGGCTTGCGCTGACCATGGCGGTGATGTTGGTCTTTGGCACCATTCAGATGCGGGCAGACAACGTGGAAACCGCCGTTTTAGGCTGGTCCGTGTGGGTCTTTATGCCGTTCGCTGTTGTATCGTGCGTCTTGTGGGCCATTGCGGCGTTGTTGGAAACCTTTGGATCGGAGGCCCAGCATGGAGCGTGAGCTGATCGGCCTATTCGGTCTGTTTGGTCTGTTCGGATTGATCATGTTGCGGGTGCCTGTGGCCCTGTCGATGATCATCACAGGCATCGTGGGGACATGGGTGCTTAGCCTGACGTCGCCGTTCATCAAATTCATCCCCTACCTGATGCAGTTCAAAACGGCTTTGTGGAACAGCGTTGCGAACTACGATCTATCGGTGGTGCCGCTGTTCGTTCTGATGGGGTTTCTGGCCGCCGAAACAGGGCTAAGCCGCGATTTGTTTCAGGGGCTGTCGGTGCTGACGCGCAAAGTTCGCGGCGGTGTGGCGATGGCGACCATTCTGGCGTGCGGCGGGTTCGGCGCTGTGTCAGGGTCTTCGATTGCGACGGCGTCTACCATGTCGCGCGTCGCGCTGCCCGAATTGCGCCGCTTGAAATATGACGAAGGCCTATCAACCGGCGTTTTGGCCGCTGGTGGAACCTTGGGCATCCTGATCCCGCCGTCGGTCGCGCTGGTTATCTATGCCATCGTGGTTGAGGCATCGATCCTAGAGATGTTCCAGGCCGCAATCATCCCCGGTTTTCTAGCAGTCCTTATGTTCCTGTTGGTGATTAAAATCCGCATTTGGCGCAACCCCGCGCTGGCACCTGATTTGACGCCGATGACAGACGCGGAAATCAAACATGCCTTGCGCCGCTTGATCCCTGTGGGCGTGATTTTCGGGTCGATCATTTTGGGGCTGGGCATGGGCCTGTTCACGCCAACGCCAGCGGCCGCAATCGGCGTGTTCCTGATCCTAGTCTACGGTCTGGTGTTGCGGAATTTTTCCGACGACGGGCTGACATGGCCACGGCTAAAGGCGGCGTTGCTGGCCACGGCGCGGACGGCATCGATGATTTATTTCATCCTGTTTTCGGCGGACATCCTAAAAGGTTTCTTTGCCCGCACAGGTCTGCCTGCCGCTTTGTCAGATTGGGCCGCGGCGTCCACGATGGAGCCGTATTTCATCCTGATCGCGATGTTGGTCATCCTGATCATCTTGGGCTGTTTCATGGAAAGCCTGTCGATGATTTTGGTGATCGTCCCGTTCTTTTGGCCCGTTTTGGTGCAGCTGAATGGCGGAGATTATGTCACGGCATCGACTGCGGCATTCGGGATGTCGAACAATGATCTTCGGATCTGGTTCGGGATACTTGCCCTGATCGTGGTCGAACTGGGGCTGATCACGCCGCCCGTCGGGTTGAACGTGTTCGTGATCAAATCCTTTTCGCCGCACACATCCATCGCAACCATTTTCCGAGGGGTCGCACCGTTCTTTGCGATCGAACTGATCCGCGTGGCGTTGCTGCTGTTGATACCGGGCCTCTCGCTTTATCTCACTCGCTTACTCTGAGGGAAGAACATGACGAAAACGATCAAAACCCAGGTCTGTGTTGTAGGCTCTGGACCGGCGGGGCTGTTGCTGGCGCAATTGCTGGCAAATGCGGGCATCGACACGGTCGTTCTGGATCGGCGCGACCGTGCCTACATCGAATCCCGCATCCGCGCGGGCGTGTTGGAACAGGGCACCGTCACGGCATTGGAACAGGCCGGCGCTGCCGATCGTCTGCACCGCGAAGGCATCCCGCATGATGGGTTTGAACTGGCGTTCGACGGCCAACGTCATCGGATCGATCTGCAGGGTTTGGTCGGGAAATCCGTGATGGTCTATGGCCAGACCGAGGTGACCAAAGACCTGTTCGACAAACGGTTCGAACACGGGCAGCAGTTTTTGTTCAACGTCGATGATGTGACCTTGCACGATTTGAAAACCGACACGCCCTATGTGAGGTGTACCCACGACGGCGATCAGGTCACGATCCAATGCGATTATGTTGCGGGCTGTGACGGGTTTCACGGTGTGTCCCGCCGCGCCATTCCAGATGACGTGCTGAAAACATTCGAACGCGTGTATCCGTTCGGTTGGCTGGGCATCATGGTGGACAAACCGCCTGTGAACCACGAACTAATCTACGCAAACCATGAAAACGGGTTCGCGCTGGCGTCGATGCGGTCTGCGACGCGCAGCCGATATTACATTCAATGCGATGTCACTGACAAAGTCGAAGACTGGAGCGACGACAGGTTCTGGGCTGAATTCGCCACCCGTTTAGGCCCTGATGCGACGGCGCATTTACAAATGGGACCAAGTTTCGAAAAATCGATCGCACCGTTGCGGTCATTTGTGGCTGAACCGATGCAATATGGCCGCCTGTTTCTGGCAGGGGACGCCGCCCACATCGTGCCGCCAACAGGGGCCAAGGGGCTAAACCTTGCCGTGTCGGATATCCGTCTTTTGGCGCGGGCGTTCACGGAAAAATACGCGGGCAATGACGACTACATCACCCGTTATTCACAACAGGCATTGGCGCGCGTTTGGAAATCGGAACGGTTTTCGTGGCAGCTGTCGATGTTGATGCATCAGTTCCCCGAACATTCCGAATTTGAAAAACGCATGCAAAGGGCGGAATTCGCGTATCTTGCCAGTTCTGAAGCGGCATCGAAATCCATCGCCGAAAACTATGTTGGCCTACCGCTGGAGTAAAAATTCAATCAAATGATTTGGCTATCAGTCGGCCCGAAACGTTGGCGCGCGTCCCGCGCGGGATGTAGCAAGCCAGTTGGCGATATCGTTACTGCGCAGCCCGATGCTGTCGCCTTCCGTGCTGACTCGGTTCCCGAGCCATCGCCCCTGCGGCCGATCCGCACAAGTGCTATACTCGGATTGGCTGCTGTGAGACGCTTGAGAGCCAAAATGACAAGATGCGTCATAAAATGTGGCGGTGCCGAGATACTCACCTCATCCGATGCCATCTTTATATCGACTAAGCCAAGTTGCAATCTCGCTCATCCGTTGCATGGCACGTTCATCGGTCCGAAGGGGGCGCTGGCCGTCTTTGGACGATTTGCCGATGTTCTGGATTCCAGCGACTTTGAAGTCAGGGCCGCGTTCGGCGACGACATCCACGCTGCGCTATTCGGCACCTTGCGGCAGACGGTCCGGGCAACCAGCAAAACTGATTGGGCCTTGATCACGCGTGCTATGGAAAGGCAGCTAATCTTTTACCATTTCTATGAAGACACCGAGGCTCTCTCCAAGGCCATTACATAACATTGGCTGTTTCGGTGAACGGGCGGAAATTTGAGCTTTGCCAAAACGATACCTGACGATCGTATGGCACAGATTTTACCCTGTTCACTACGATGAATATTGATGGGGTCTGGCTGGCCAAACATCGTGTGGTCACACAGATTACCACGCTGTTGCGCCCGCATCGATGGATATATCGGCGCCTGTTACATAGCGCGCTTCGTCTGATCCCAACCAAATCGCGCAAAATCCGATGTCTTCGGGCGTGCCAAGCGTTTTGAGCATGTTCTTTTCCAAAACACGTTCTGCAAATTCTGGATCCGCGTGCAGGTGGCGCTTTGTTGCTTCGGTCTGGATGAAACCGGGGGCAATCGTGTTTGCCCGAATGCCGTCAGGGGCGCCCTCCATCGCCAACTGGCGGGTCATGGCCAAAACGCCGCCCTTGCCCGCGCAATGGGCCAGTGCGGGCGATCCATCCAACGCCTGATGCGCGTTCGCCGACGCGAAATTGATGATCGATGCCCGCCCGCTATGTTTCAACCAAGGCCACGCCGCGCGGGTCGGTAGAAACACAATGTCCAATTCGCAGGTCAAAGTGCGTTTCCAATCGGCATAGGTCATGTCTTCGATCCATGCAAAAACGCCAAAGGCGGCGGCGTTCAGCAGAATATCGATCCGTCCATGTTCCGCGCCGATCTGTTCAAACAGGTCTGCTACGGCCTGTTCGTCGGTCAAATCGCAGGTGTAATCGGCGTCCTTTAGATCAACAGCGATGACGGTCGCGCCTTCGGCCCGAAACATTTCGGCGCAGCCTTTGCCGATACCGGCCCCAGCGCCCGTGACGACAGCAATTTTTCCATCCAAACGCAAAGCCATATCGTGCCCCCAAATGATCCGTTAAAAATCAGCGCGCTGCATAGCGATTTCGTAATGATGAACCGCTGGCGGCTGTACGAAATACGTTCCAACCAGCGCGCGCCATTCTTGAAACAGGGGGCTTTCGCGGAAATCTTTGGTGTGATTTTCTAGCGTTTCCCAGCGAATGATCACTTCATATTCGTCGGGGGCTTCGATACATTTTTGCAGGTGCAGCCCTTTGCAGCCTTTGGCCTGACGAAACACGTCGACGGCTTTGTTCACGGCTGCTTCGAATGCGGTGCCGTGGCCCTCTGCGACGGTGATATGTGCGACTTCGATAATCATGCGCCGTATCCGTTGAAAAAACGGTTTAGGGGCGCGTAGCCCGGTACGTGGATCGATGTGCCCCCATCAGATGCCATCGTCTGCCCCGTGATGTTGCGGGCCGCATCAGACGCCAAGAATACAACGAGATGCGCGATATCTTCGGGGACGCCGATAAACCCGACGGGTGTTTCATCCAGCACGGCATTATGCAGTTCGTGCGGCAAATGCGCCAAAGCCGCAGGTGTACCGGTCAGCCCCGGCAGGACCGCGTTGCACCGAATACCAGCGCGGCCATGCGACGTCGCGATGGAACGGGTCATCTGGATCACGGCCGCCTTGGATGCTGAATAGGCCGCCTGAATGACGTGCCCCTGCAGCGCAAGGTTCGACGCGGTGTTCACGATCGATCCGCCGCCTTGGGCGACCATGATTTTCAATACCGAGCGGCAACACAACATCGTGCCGCGTGTATTTACAGAAAAAGTGCGGTCCCAGATATCGGTGTCCATGGTTTCGATGTTGCCGTCTGCGCGGGCGACCTCTGGCGTCAACAGCGCGGCGTTGTTGTCCAGAAAATCGATGCGGCCATAGGTCTGCATGGCCGTATCAAATGCTGCCTGGATATCGGTTTCGTTCGCTAGGTCCATTTGAACGGCGATGACATCATGGCCAGCGGCCTTTAGTACGTCCGCTTTGGCATGGGCGCGATCAGCGTCGATATCCGCGATGACAACCCGTGCGCCGCTTTGGGCAAGGATCGTCGAAACAGCCCCGCCGATACCACCTGCGCCGCCGGTCACAAAGCCGACTTTGCCGTCTAAATCATATTTCATGTGTCTTATTCCTTGGTCTTTTGGTGCGCGTCGGCGTTAGTCGGGGAAATTTTTGGCGGCCACGATTTCAACGATCAAATCGCAAGGATCGCGAAAGAAAAACGCCGCCGCTGGTGCGCGGGTGTCACCTGCGCTCAGGCAGGGGTTTTCTTCGGTCAGCATCGGATCGCCCGGTTTGCGGATCACGCCGATAATGTCGACATCGGGACGCGCAAAGAGTTTTTCCAGAGCAGCCTGACAATCGTCTACGGAAAAACAGGGGTGTTTTGTGCCCTGTTCATCCAGATCAGTGTTCGGTTTCTGGCGATGCGGCGGAACATCGGCCGAACCCGCCTTTTGAAAAATCTCTAGACGGAAATTATCGCGCCTTAGGAACGCCAGATGGGTATCGATCGGAGCGATATATTTGCGGTCTTCGACGACCAGCCCAAAAACTTCGCCATAAAAATCGATCGCAGCATCAAGGTTGGAAACCGATAGCCCGACGTGATGCCATTTAAGATCGGGGAATAAACCGTCAGCCATTGATCGTTCCTTTGTCGGGCTTTTGCGAATTCCGAACAGATTTAGATCCCGCCCGCCCATCGGAAAAACCGTATTATCTGATTTGACGTATTGATGGTGTCGATGGTCCAGCCATGACTGGGTACACAAATGTGCCTTCTTTTCGTTGTGCGGCTGCTTGGGCAAGAAAGAGGTGACAAATTATTCAAAACGGGAGCAAACGATGGCTGATTATGATGTCGTTGTTATGGGCGGAGGACACAACCAGCTGGGCACAGCCGCCTATCTGGCTAAAGCCGGCAAAAAGGTACTGATCCTAGAGAAAAAGGAATTCCCCGGTGGCGGCGCGGTGACGCTGCCCCGTACCGCACCTGGGTTCCTGCACAACAAACATTCCATGATCCACGGGATGATTCAGGCAAACCCAATGCTGTTGAATGACGAATTGGGCCTGAAATCGAAATACGGTCTGGAATACATCTATCCCGATCCCCCCATGAGCCTTGTTCTCAAGGACTTTACCTATATGCGGTCCTATATTTCGGTCGATAAAACCTGCGAAGAGATCGCGCGGTTTTCGCCGAAAGACGCCGAAACCTATCGCGAATTCGTCGAATGGGGCGGACGTATGATGCCTATGCTGATGCAGGGCATGTTCAACGTACCCGTGCCTATGGGCGCATTTTTGATGATGATGCAGGGCACCGAAGATGGGCGCCGTCTGATCGATCTGATGTTCCGCAGCCCATTGCAGATTGTCGATGAACTGTTCGAAAGCGATCTGCTGAAGATCTTTATCCTGAAATGGGCATCCGAAGGTATCCTGCAGTTCCCAGATGACATGGGCACAGGTCTGGGCGTGATCATCATGATCGTCATGACCCACTTCTATCCTGTCGGATTTGCCAAAGGGGGCAGTGGTGAACTGCCGCGCGCGTTGCTGGATTGTATCAAAGATCACGGCGGCGAAATTCGTTATAACACTGAAATTGATAGCGTAATCGTTGAAAGCGGCCGCGCTGTTGGCCTTCGGTCGATCGAAGGCGAAGAATTCCGCGCCAAAGATGCAGTCGTTGCAGCGATCCACCCGAACCTGCTGGGCGATTTCGTCGAAGGTCTGGACGAAGCCATGTTGCGCCGCGCAAAACGAGTCACAAACGCGCCATATGCGTTGTTCAAAATCGATGCGGCGTTGGATCGTCCTGTCGATAGCTTTGCCGGTAATCTACCTGACGAAGTATTCGGGACCGCCGCGAATACGATCCACGCGACGAACCTGACCGAGTTCTTGGAAAACTTTGAACCGCTGCGCATGGGCCGTGTGAATACGAAAAACCCATTGCAGGGTGGCGGCCCAACCGCGTTGCCGGGTCTGCAACCTGATGGCATGTCGAACCTGTATATGACCAGCTATCAACCGTTCAACATCGAACGCCAAGGTCCAGAAAAATGGGACCAGATCAAAGAAGATGTCGCCGACCGTTTGATCGAAAAACACAGCCATTTCTATCCCGGCCTTGCTGATGCGGTCATCGCCCGCGAGGTCGACAGCCCATTGGATATGCAGCGCTGGTCGCCGGCAACCTTTGTAAACGGAGAGGTGCATGGCGCGGGGCTTCAGCTGTTCCAGACGTCTGGTTTCCGCCCAACACCTGAATTGGCGCAATATGCCGTTCCGGGCTGCGAAGGCCTGTATCTATGTGGTCCGTTCATGCATCCGGGCGGCGCTATTTTCGGCGCAGGTCGTCCAACAGCGATCAAAATTCTGGACGACATGGACATCGATTTCGACAAAGTAGTTGCGGGGACATTGTGATGAGCAACAAGAAAAAAACCATGACCATCTATGACGCGCATAACAACGCGCTGATGTCGGTCAAACGGTTGGAACGCGATGGCAATGATCTGGTCATTCGGGGCAAAATTTTTGACGCGATGCCAATGGCCGCGCGCCTAACCCCCGAAGAAGCCCGCGCCGCGCTAAAGCTGTTGGACCTGAAAACGATCCTTTTCCTGCTGACGATCCTGTTCCGCAAATCGTCCACTGCCGACAAATAAATCGGCCCCCTAAATAACGACATCGTGCGGGTGATCGCGCGATGTCTTGATCCGTGATGACGCACGGATCGTGCACGCAAAGTCGGACCTTTCCGCGCAATGCTCTTTTGGGTACGTTCTGCCCCAAAGGGGGCACCGATGAATCCTAACGATATCGCAAAACTGCTAGGCGTGGGCGAAGGAAATCCCCTGTCCGACACTGACCCTCGTGTCAGTCATTTGGTGACCTTGGTGCAGTCTATGGGCGATGTTGCCCCTGACAAAGACACCCCCGTCCGCGAAGTCATGGCACGATTAGGCGACAACTGGTCTGCGTTATTATTAAAGGTGTTAGCAGGCGGCGAATATCGTCATGCAACCCTGAAACGGATCATCAGCGCCATCGCAGCAGAGGGCGATATTTCCCAACGGATGCTCACCCTGCGTTTACGTGCCTTGCAACGGGACGGCTTTGTCACCCGCCGCGAAGAACCCTGCGTTCCGCCGCGCGTATATTATTCGCTGACCGATTTGGGCAAATCGCTAGAGGCGCAGCTCACCACGCTGATCCACTGGATCGAAACCCACGACGCGCAAATCATGGCCGCCCGCGCGGCTTTTAACGACAAAGAGCAGTAAGGCCTGCCTCGGCAAAATCCAAAAGCGCGGTATAGGCCGCGTCCAGATCCGCCGCCCGCGCGGATTGCTGGGTCAGACTGTCCAAACGTGGGTGCTGCGAAACCGTTGTCAGCATTGCCTGAATCACCATCGTAAACCCGCGCGCGACCCGTTCTGGGTCTGCATCGGGTTCGCATTGCATCAGCTTTTCCAGGAAAAGCCGCGCGGTGCCGTCAAAATATTGTTCTAATATATCGATCCAACGGGTGCCTTCGCCCAATCGCGCCAACAGTTGGGTATAGCTGGTCCACCCGTCATGGCCCGATTTCACCTGTTCAAATAACGGCGCCATGAACGCATCCAGCAGGCTGCGGATCGACCCGCTTTCCCCGATCTGGGCGAGCCTGTCCTGTCGCTCTCGGCACAAAATGCCGGCGCGTTCGGCAACCACAGTTTCGAACAAATTCTGTTTTGTAACAAAATGATAGCTTGCCAGAGCCAGCGTGACATTGGCATGATCAGTTATGTCGCGCAGCGATACGGCATCAAAACCTTTTTCGCCGAATAGAACTTCGGCCGAGGCGATGATCCGTTCTTTTGTTTTGCGGTTGTTATTGCGCGGTGCGCCGGTTTTTTTCACCGTTCTGGCCCCCTGATAGGATGAGGTTCCGATGTATCCGTGTCATCGATACTTGATGTGCGAAATGTCAATTTTTCCGCTAGTTGGTTGACTGTATAACTAAGCCATCGGCGCGAGTGGATAAACCCCCACGGGAGAGGGGAAGCGCCAACGCATATTCACGCCGATTGGCGAAGGGAGGAAAAATGTCGAAAAAACCAATGAATAACGTAACCCGCCGCGGGGTTCTGCGTTCGGGTCTGCGCATGGCCGCAGCGAGCTCGGTCCTGAGCGCACCATTCGTCCGCAGCGCATGGGCCGCGAATGACACCATTCGCATCGGCTTTATGGCGCCAATGTCGGGTCTGCGTTCCAGCTTTACCGCGACGACTGAACACACCCTGAATGTGGTTCGCAACGCAGTCAAAGACGGCCTGACCATCGGCGGCACCACTTATAACGTCGAAATCATCGTCAAAGATAACCAATCCACTCCGACCCGTTCGGTTCAGGTTGGCAACGAATTGCTGCTGCAAGAAGACCCCGACCTAATTCTGGTAGCAGACGCCGAAGGCGCAACCGCGATCGGCCCAATTGCAGACGCACGCAAAATCCCGACCCTGTCGACCATGGGTCCGTGGCAAGCGTGGGCGTTTTCGCGCAAATACAACCCCGAAGAAGGTTTCCCATATACCTTCCACTTCTTCTTTGGTGCGGACGAACTGGGCAAAATTTTCCCAGCAATGTGGGACAGCCTAGGCAACAACCACAAAATCGGTGCTCTGTTTGCAGACAATGACGCAGGCCGCGTTATGTCGAACCCAGAGATCGGTTTTCCACCGGCCTTTAACGCCGCTGGCTATGAATTTGCCGCAGACACCGGCCTGTTCCGTTTGGACACCGATGATTTCTCGACCCAGATTTCGGAATTCAAACGTGCGGGCGTTGATATCGTTGCGGGCACGACGTTCGAAAACCACATGGCGACATTCTGGAACCAAGCGGCGCAGATGGGTTTCCAACCTAAAATCTGCACAATCGCTGCAGGTCTGCTGTTCCCATCGTCCGTCAACAACCTAGGCGACCGCGGCGACGGTATGTCGACCGAGGTCTGGTGGACACCTGATATGCCGTTCACTTCGTCGCTGACCGGCCAAACCGCGATGGAAGTCGCTGGTGCATATTCGGCAGCATCGGGCGGCGCACAGTGGACACAGCCATTGGGCTATGAACACGCGCTGTTTGAAATCGCGATTGGCGCGCTCAAGGCTTCGGGCAATCCAAAAGACCGCGACGCGGTTCGTGATGCGATTGCGGCATCCCGCACCCAAACGGTCATGGGCGAAGTTGATTTCGGCAACTCGCCGCTGAAATCGGTTGGTCTGACCCACACCGTCGGCGGCCAGTGGCAGCGCAAAGAAGACGGCCCATTCAAATACAATCTGGAAATCGTCGATAACTCGACCAACCCAGACGTGAATGTCACTGCTGATTTCAAAGCGCTGACATACTAATCGAAACCAATTGTATCGGGGCCGCGATACGTGCGGCCCCGATATTATTTTGGGCACATACCAAAGGTTCCGGGGGGACGAATGCAAAACAAAGGAATCGAGTCATGACGCCTGTGCTTCAGTTGACGGGGCTGAACAAATCATTTGGTGCGGTTGTTGTCGCGAACGACGTGAATTTCGCAATCGACAAAGGCGAATGCGTGGGCGTAATCGGGCCGAATGGCGCTGGTAAATCGTCACTTTTTTCTTTGATTTCAGGTGTTTTGGAACCCGACAGCGGTTCGGTGTCTCTGATGGGGCGCGATATCACTTCGATGAAAGCGCACCGCCGCGTGCACCACGGCATTGGCCGCGCGTTTCAGATCCCTCAGCCTTTTTCGGGCCTAACCGTTTATGAAAACGTTCTGTCCGCAGCCGCATCCGGCGCTGGCCTACGTGGCCGTCAGGCGCAAGAATGGGCCTGTGATGTGTTGGAGCGGACGGGGCTGGCCGACAAAGCGGACACGCTGGCCGGTCATTTGACGCTGCTGGACCGCAAGAATTTAGAAGTCGCCAAAGCCGTCGCAACAAAGGCTGAATTGCTGATGTTGGACGAGATCGGCGCCGGCCTAACAGACCGCGAGGTCGCACGTCTGGTCGAACGAATTGCCCGCCTAAAAGAAGATCACGCAATCATCTGGATCGAACATATTGCCCACGCGCTGAAACAGGTCGCCGATCGCATTATCGTTCTGAATTTCGGGGAAAAAGTTGCCGACGGCCCGTTTGACACGGTGATGTCGTCGGCTGTGGTGCGTGAAATCTACATGGGCCTGAAAGACGACGCCTAAGGCGCGGAGAGCAAGATGAACCTCATCGAAATTGACAACCTCGAAGCCTATTACGGCGATATGCAGGCCCTGTTTGGCGTCGATCTGGCGCTGCAACCGGGGGAAACCTTTGCGCTGGTTGGCGCGAATGGCGCGGGCAAATCCACCCTTTTGCGGTCTATGGTCGGACTGGTCAAAGACCGCCGCGGGCAAATCCGATTTGGCGGGACCGATCTGGCAACATGCGAGGCCGAAGAAATTGCAAAACAGGGCGTCGCTTTGGTGCCCGAAGGCCGATTGCTGTTTCCATCGCTAAACGTCGAAGAAAACCTGCTGATGGGCGCGATGAACGGACGCAAAGGCGCATGGAACCTGGACCGCGTGTTCGAACTGTTTCCAGTGCTAAAAGAGCGCCGCAAACAAATGGCGACCACCATGTCGGGTGGTCAGCAGCAGATGGTCGCGATTGGCCGCGCGCTGATGTCGAACCCGCGCGTGTTGCTGTGTGATGAACTGTCGCTGGGTCTGGCCCCTGTGATCGTCAACCAAATCTACGAAAGCTTTTCCCGCATCCGCGACGAAGGCCTGTCGATCATCATCGTAGAACAGGACATCGAACGCGCGATTTCCGTGTCAGACCGCATGGCCTGTCTGCTGCACGGACAAATCACGTTGCGGGTGAATGACACCTCTCGTATCGATTTGGACAAACTTAGCGCTGCCTATTTCGGAGAATAAAACATGATCTGGATTGAAACTCTTCTGAACGGCGTCTTTTTGGGTGCGCTATATGGAATTCTGGGCCTTGGCCTTGCGTTGGTATTTGGCGTGATGCGCGTGATCAACGTGGCGCATGGTGATTTCATCGTGCTGTCGGCGTTTGTCGGCGTGTTCACAGCAGCTTCCGTGCCGGGCGTGCCGATCCTGTTGATCGTGTTACCTGTGGTGCTGTTCGCGGCCTGCATGGGATGGCTGTTCCAAACGGTATTGATGAACCGCGTGATCGAAAACGACGACATGCTGGTGCCGATGCTTTTGACGTTTGGGTTCAGCTTTGTGATGCGCAACATCATGCTGGAAACCTTTGGTGCGAATCCTGTGACACTGGATGCGGGCGGGCTAAGCCGTGCGTCGATCTCTTTGGGGTCGTTGAACATCGGCGTTCTGCCGCTGCTGACACTGGTCGTGTCGGTGATTTTGTTCGGCGGTTTGCATTGGTTCATCGGCCATACGAAATCCGGCCGGATTATTCGCGCGACAGCGGACAATCCGACAATTGCGCGCCTGATGGGGGTTCGCCCGAAACGCGTTTATGCCATCGTTATGGCGTTGTCACTTGCCTTGGCTGCGGTTGCTGGCATGTTCCTTGCGATGCGTACATCCTTTACGCCAAATTCCGGCATCGATCGTATCTTGATCGCGTTCGAAGTCGTTGTTCTGGGCGGTTTGGGATCATTCTGGGGCGCGCTATTGGCTGGTATCGCTTTGGGCGTCACCCAGTTGATCGGGTTCCGTTTCGACGCAAATTCCGGGCTGCTGTATGCCCACCTGCTATTCCTAATCTTCTTGGTCGTGCGTCCCAATGGCCTATTCGGGAGCAAATAAATGACCCTTTTCCGTATTCTTCCTTTGATCGTTTTTACGGTGTTCGTTGGCCTTGCGCCTATTGCATTGTCAGACGGTCAGCTTGCCTTGGGCATGGAAATTTTCGTCGTGCTGATCATCTGTTCGATGTGGAATTTCCTAGCTGGCTATGCGGGTCTGGTTTCCCTAGGACACCAAGCCTATTTCGGGATCGGCGGCTATGTGGCGTTTATCGCGTCTAACGCATTGGACGTGCACCCGTTCCTGATGCTGCCTTTGTCCGCGGTGATCGCTGGACTGGTCGCGCTGGCCCTGACGCCGATCATGTTCCGTATGCGGGACGCCTATTTCGCAATCGGTAGCTGGGTTCTGGCCGAGGTAATTTCGATCGCATTCCAAAGATCCGACAGTCTGGGCGGCATCACCGGTTTGCCATTGTTTACGGGCGGCTATCTGGGCGCCGAGGTGTATCGCGATGTATTCTGGCTATCGGGCGCTTTTGCGATTTTGGTCGTGTTTGGCGCGTATCTGTTGCTGCGTTCGGGCTTTGGTCTGGGTCTGATGTCGGTGCGCGATAACGAAGTCGCCGCCGCTTCGATCGGGGTCGATGTGATGCGCAACCGCCGGATCGCCTATGTCGTATCGGCGGCGGGCGTAGGCATTGCAGGCGCGATCTATCTGCTGCCGAACTACTTTATCCAGCCAGGCACAGCATTTTCCGGCGAATGGACGGTTATCATGACCTTTGTCGTCGTCATCGGCGGTATCGGAACACTCGAAGGGCCGATTGTCGGCACGATCCTGTATTTCCTCATTCGTCAGGGCGTCACCAATTGGCTGGGCCTAGAGGGCAGCTGGTATCTGGTCGCGCTGGGTGCGGTCGCAATTTTGACGATGCTTGTCGCGCCCAAAGGGCTGTGGCCCGAAATTCGTGATCGGTTTGGATTGGACTGGCTATCTGTACGGCGTAATTATCCTGTGCGCCGCTAGTACAAAAAACATCCCATAAAAAAGGCCACCCGATTTGGGTGGCCTTTTGTTTTTCTGTCGACTGCGTTTTACCAGTAAATCAGCGGCAATCCTGCGACGGGGCTTTGGAAATATGGCAACGTCGATCCGCGCAACGATCCTAGGTAGACCGTCGACAGGTCAGCGCCCCCAAAGGTCAGCGAAGCCATCCACGGGCAAACGGTGCCACCCGCGCGGCCCATCAATTCGGGCGTGACGCGGCCTTCTTCCCAGGCTTTGTCCAGCTCTGCTAACGCTTGGGCGTCGCCGCCCGCGTCCAGAATGGTCAGCAAATCGCCTTCGGGTGTGATGGCGACCAGACGGTCGGCCATGATCAGCGTTGTCCACAGGTTGCCATATGCATCCAGCGCGATGCCGTCACAGAACCCGCCAATGTTGGACGGACCATAGATTTCACGGTCTTTCAGGGTTTCGCCATCCACTCGGAACCGCGTAATGTTACGGCTGGTGGTTTCTGCCACATAGAGCCATTCTTCGTTCGCATCGAACCGCAGTTCATTCGTGCCGCACAGGTTGTCCGCAACCACGCGCGCACCGCGTTCGTCGATCAGGGCGATATAGCCGTCACGCGAATTGGTTTTAACGTGATCTGTCCATGGGTTCATCGTGGTCGTCACGGTGAGCCACAGCCGACCTTTGCTGTCGCGAGTCACAAAGTTGGCTTTGCCAAACGGTTTGCCGTCGATGTTGTCGATCACCACGGATGTTTCGCCATCGCGGGTCATGCGTTCGACCCGATCTGTGCCGAAGTTCGCGATCAGAAAATCACCATTGGTGTCAAAGGTCAGGCCGTTGGGCAAACTGCCGCTGGTATTCACCAGACGGTCTTCGAAACTAGAGGCGGTGTTTTCCGACAGACCTTTTTGCAAGATCAATTCTTGGCTTCCGTCGGGTGCAATCCGCACCACGCCGCCGCGACCATCGGCGGTCCACAACGTGCCGTCGCGTTCCGCCAGAATGCATTCGGGGCGTTCCAGCCCCGAACCGATGTATTGAAGGTCGGCAGGATCAACCTGAAAACCTATCAGCGGGTTTTTTCCTGCCATCAATCCATCTCCGCAAAGGTTTCAGCCATCCAATCGGCCAGCATGTCACGCATGAATGTGCCGTTGTCCGCGCCGCAGTGTTCGACCTCGAAATGTTCAGGGCCAGTGACAAAGTAATCGACCTTTTTGGCGTGTACGGCCTGATCGCGGCTTTGCTCTGCGTATTCTACGGGGATCTGGCGATCGCCGCCGCCGTGCATGATGAAAAACGGGCACGTCATGTTTGCGATGACTGGGGTCAGGTCCATATTCGGGGCCCAATCCATGAACTGATCCAAAGACTCTTTGCCAAATACCCACATTACGTGGTCCCAATAGTGGGGGACAGGGTTGTCGCCTTCGCGCAGCAGGCGGCGTTTTTGCATTTCGCCCCAGTTATGGTTTGCGCCCATGACACAGCACAGCGCAAATCGCGTATCCATCGATGCCACACGCGGCGCGTAATAGCCGCCCAGAGACAGGCCAAACATGCCAATCTTTTTCGGGTCTACGTCGTCGCGCGTCAGCAGGTAATCAAACGCGGCAGAGCCCCAAGCTTCGGCATCATGGCGACCATGTAGCCCCAGATTACGCAGCGCTTCGCCAGTGCCTGGCTGGTCGATCAGCAATGTGTGCATACCGCGAACGCGGTTGGCTTCGGGGTTGCCCGCGCCAAAGATCTGTTCCTTCATCGAATCCAGACCGTTACACGACACAACGCAAGGCGCGGGGCCTTCGACATCAGCAGGGATGAACAGCGCGGTATAGTAGGCGCCTTCGTACGGGATTTGTACGAATTCGACGTTCAGACCCTGTAGTTCGATCCCTTTTTTGAAATAGGCCAGACCATCGTTGTAGGCTTTGCGGCGCGGCGCGTAGTCGCGCGATTGCATGCGTTCGGCGGTCAGTAGATAGTTCGCCGCGCGTTGGTATTTGATCCCAGCGGACAGGGTGCGACCGCGTTCCAAATCGGCGTCTGCGGATGCCAGAACTTTGTTCGCAACCTCCATCCAGCTATCAAAAAACAGCGCTGTACCAGCGTCTTCGCCGTTGGCGGCTGCGTCGATGATAGGTTGGCACGCAGCAGAGATTTCGCCGATATTGCCACCGCACATCAGTGCAAGGTTGGTGCTTAGGTTCCAAACGTAATTGGGGAATGGTTCCCACATAATAATTCTCCCTTGAATTCAGTCGGCGGTCCAGCCGCCATCGACGACCAGCGATGTGCCGGTGACCAACGCCGAAGAGGCCGAAGCCAGAAACACAACGGCGCCCATAAGGTCCTGGACCTGTCCCAACCGTCCGATTTTGATTTTTGACATCACGCTATCCAAAAACTCTTTGTTTTCGAAAAACGGTTTGGTCATCGGAGTTTCGATAAAGGTTGGCGCGATGGTGTTGGACCGAATGCCGTGCGCAGCCAGATCCAAAGCAAAGCTTTTGGACATGCCTTCGACGGCCCATTTGGATGCGCAATACAGCGACCGGTTCGGCCCGCCGACATGCCCCATTTGCGATGACATATGGATCAAAGACCCAGATTTGCCCGCCGCAATCAGCCCTTGGGCAACGGCCTGCGCGATGAAATACGCGGATTTCAGGTTCAGCCCCAGAACCGCGTCAAAATCATCGTTCGACACGTCCTGCATCGGTTTGGGGCGATTGGTGCCCGCGTTGTTTACCAGAATGTCGAACGGACCCTGTTCCGCGATCACAGATTGCGCGGTGTCCAGATCGGCGACATCCAGCACAAGATGAGACGCCTTTTGTCCACGCGCGCGGATAGCGTTGGCGGCCTGCGCAATTTCGGCTTTGGTGCGCGCGGCCAGAACCACATGCGCACCATATTCAGCAAGCGCCGAAGCGCAGGCGAGGCCAATGCCTCGTCCTGCGCCCGTAATCAGTGCCCGCTGTCCGCTCAGGTCAAAACCCGGAGAAGTTGGCAACTCCATGCTTAGCTCTCGACCAGATCAACGCCCGGCTTTGGGGCTGCGCCTTCGGCGTATGGAACGTTTTGCTGACCATAGCGGCGCACACGAACGTTGGCCTGTTCTGCGTGGCCTTGGAACCCTTCCAACATGCACAGGCGCGAACAATAGCGGCCGACCTTGGCCGAGGCTTCGTCGGTCGTAACTTTTTGATATGTGTGGGTTTTGATGAATTTACCGACCCACAGACCACCTGTGTAGCGGCCCGCCTTTTTGGTAGGCAGGGTGTGGTTGGTCCCGATTGCTTTATCGCCGTAGGCCACGTTGGTGCGTGGGCCTAGGAACAGCGCGCCATAGTTGACCATGTTTTCCAGATACCAATCATCACGGTCGGTCATGATCTGAACGTGTTCGGATGCAATGTCGTTGGCAACCGCCAGCATTTCATCATGGTCTTCGCAAACGATGACCTGACCATAGGTTTCCCAGCTAATGCGCGCATGGCCAGCTGTTGGGAGAATGCCCAGCAGACGTTCGATTTCGTCGATGGTTTCACGCGCCAGTTTTTCCGAAGTGGTCAACAGAACACATGGGCTGTCTGGGCCGTGTTCTGCTTGGCCCAGGATGTCGGTCGCACAGATTTCTGCATCGACGGTTTCGTCTGCGATGACCATGGTTTCGGTCGGGCCTGCGAACAGGTCGATACCAACGCGGCCGAACAGCTGGCGTTTGGCTTCGGCGACGAACGCGTTACCTGGGCCGACCAGAATATCGACAGGTTTGATCGTTTCGGTACCGATCGCCATCGCGCCAACAGCCTGAATCCCGCCCAAGGCGTAAATTTCATCCGCACCCGCCATATGCTGCGCAGCTATGATCGCAGCGGCTGGTTTGCCTTGGTAGGGCGGGGCGCAGGTCACGATGCGCGGAACGCCTGCAACCTTGGCCGTCAATACGGACATATGAGCAGACGCCAGCATCGGGTATTTACCACCCGGAACATAGCAACCTGCGTTCTGGATCGGGATGTTCTTGTGGCCCAGAATGACGCCCGGCATGGTTTCGACTTCGACATCGTGCATCGATGCCTTTTGGATTTCGGCAAAGTTGCGCACCTGTTTTTGTGCGAATTCGATGTCCGCGATGTCCTGTTTGGTCATCTGTGCCAGACAGGCGTCGATTTCTTTTTGGGTTAGGCGGTAATCATCGCGGTCCCATTTATCGAACTTTACAGACAGGTCGCGAATGGCGGCATCGCCGCGCTCTTCGATGTCACGCAGAGTGGCTTCGACGGTTTCCTGAACCGATTTATTAATTGCAGCAACGGCGGACGGCTCTGCGCCCTGTTTTAGCCATTTGGCCATGGGGTCTCTCCCTTACGTCTATCCGATTGCGCGCAAAGTAGGCGCGCCCTTACCTCGATAAAACCGATATTGACGACATAGTCCTATGGTTTCTGTCGATACATTGGCGCGTTACAAACGATACCTCGTTGGGGCTGTGAACGGCCTGGCGGACTTGTTCGGATTGCACGCTGTGGTTACTAATTGGTTGGACAACCAAATAAGGGCATCGGGGGGATCTGGATGAAAATTGCTGTGATCGGGGCAGGCGGTTTTGTCGGCACACAAGTCGCAAAACGGCTCATCAACATGCCAGAAATTTCTGCTGTTTCTTTGCTGGATCGCGTGCCGACCGCTGGGGTATCCAGCGAAAAGGCAACGCAGCACATCGGCGATTTTTCCGATTCGGCGCTGCGCAACCGCGCTATTGACGGATCAGATGCCGTGATCTGTCTGGTTGCTATTCTGGGCGGCATGGCCGAAACGGACTATGCACTGGCGCGCCGTGTCAATGTCGATGCGTCTTTGGATTTGATCGAACACCTACGCGACACCGCGCCGCAAACGCGGTTTGTTTTTGCATCCACGATCGCGGCCTATGCCAAACCAATGCCGGACCCTGTGACCGACGCGACCCCACTGGGACCGACGATGGTCTACGGCGCGCAAAAGGTGATGATGGAGGTCGCCCTGTCCAACTTTGCCGCCAAAGGGTGGCTGGACGCGGTTAGCCTGCGCCCATCAGGGGTGATGGCACGCGACGGCGCGGATGCCGCGCTGAAATCCGCATTTATGTCGCGCCTGTTTTGGTGTGTGAAACGCAACGAAGATATCACTTTGCCGGTTGCCGAAAATAGCCGCACGTGGCTGACGTCCGTCGATAACGTCGCGCGCAATTTCATTCACGGGGCGCTGGTTTCCGATTTGGGGGCGAACCGCGCGTTCACTTTGCCTGCGTTGTCGTTGACGTTCGGTGATCTGGTCGCGGCGCTGCGCCGCCGTTTCCCTGACAGCACGTCCAAAGTGACGTTCAATCCTGATCCTGCGACGGTCGCTTTGTTTGGCAGCTATCCGGGATTGAAAACTGAAACCGCCGACCGGCTGGGGTTCACGCGTGATGCGGATGCCGATGCTTTGGTCGCTGATGCGATGATCTAAGGAGTAAGACATGAGACTGGCCACAGTTGCAAACGGAACCCCAGACGGCCGACTACATATTGTCAGCCGCGACAACGCGCGCTGCTGCCCTGCGGTTGCCGCACAAACCATGCAATCGGCCCTAGAACGCTGGGACGATCTGCGCAGCGATCTAGAGGCAGAATACGCAGCCCTGAACGCAGGCGGCGGTGAACCATTTGATCCTGCGACCGCACTGGCCCCATTGCCGCGCGCGTGGCAGTGGCTGGACGGCTCTGCATTCGAAAGCCACGGCGATTTGATGGATGCCGTTTTCGGGTTCGAGAAAAAGGAAAAAACCGGCCGTCCTTTGATGTATCAGGGCATGTCGGACCGGTTCCTAGCCCCGACTGAGGACGCACCGTTCCGCACCGAAGAGGACGGGATCGATTTCGAAGGCGAATTTGGCATCATTGCAAAAGCAACCCCAATGGGAACCAAAGAAACCGCCCGCGATCACATCGCGCTGGTCGTTCAAATCAACGACTGGTCGCTGCGTAAACTGGCGCCTGTTGAAATGAAAACAGGGTTCGGTTGGGTACAGGCAAAACCCGCTTGTTCGGTCGCGCCTGTCGCACTGACTCCTGACGAATTGGGTGATGCGTGGCGTGATGCGCGCGTGGATCTGCCGCTGAATGTCGCGTGGAACGGCAACACCTTTGGCGCGCCCAACGGCTATGAAATGGCGTTCGGTTTTGATGATCTGCTGGCGCATGCTGCCTATTCGCGCAATCTGGTCGCAGGCACGGTTATCGGTTCGGGCACCGTGTCGAACACGACCTATCGCGAAATTGGATCGGCCTGTATTGCGGAACGTCGCGGCATTGAAACTCTGGACGAAGGCGCGGCTAAAACGCCGTTCATGTCGTTCGGTGATCGGATCGAAATGGAATGCCGTGCGAAAGACGGGTCGCCATTGTTTGGGGCCATTTCGCAGACAGTGATCAAAGCCTGATCAGATAATACGAAAGGCGGCTGAGATAGCCGCCTTTTTTGTGTTTATTAGTAGGGTTCGGAAATCGCGTGCAGGCTGTCTTGCATCAGCTTTCCCTGATCCGCCATTGGCGCACCGGCCATTTCCATCCGCCCCAATTCCAACGAATTGCCAACGACCAACCGACCACGAGGCAAACGGCGTTGCATGAAATCATGCAATGCGTCCTGCAAATTCGGGCCACGTTTCAGTTCGTCCACCAAAACCAACGCATCTTCGACCGCCATACCTGCGCCCGACCCCAAATGCGGCGTCGTCGCATGAACAGCGTCACCAATCAGGATCACGCGGCCATTGTACCACGGGCCGTCAATCAAAACGGATTCCAGCGGGCGATAGATGATTTCGCTGGTTTCATCGATCTTATCGCGCAGCGTTTTCACAATGCCGCCGAAACCTGTCAGCAAATCGCGCAAAATTGCGGGCAGCTCTTCGGTATCGCGCCATGGATTGTCGGGCACGTTTTCCAACAAATACATGTACATCTTGTCTGGCGAACATGGGTTGAACCCGACCTTTGTTTCTGGGCTCAGGAACATTTGCCCCTGCACCCAGTTCTTTGGCGTATCGAACAGCACGCGCCAGCAGGCCTGACCAGTGAACCGCGGTTTAGGGGCATTTTCCAACGTCATATCGCGCATGGTCGAAAACAGGCCGTCGGCTCCGATGACAAAATCATAGTGTCCTTTGGTGCCGTCCGTGAATGACACATCCACGCCTGCGTCGTCTTGGGAGTAGGATTCAACGGTTAGACCTAGTCGCACGTTGACGCCCAAACTGCGGACCCGCGTCGACATCATGTCGTGCAAAACTGGGCGCAACACGCCGCCTTCGGCGGGCACGTCAGGAGCGTACAGGCGTTCGGATCGGACTTCGCGGATCAGGTTACCTTGTTTGTCGTTCAGGGTAACGCCGTCATGGCCGTGACCTTTGGCCAACAGTTCTTTGGCGAACCCTAGGTCGCACAACGCGCGAAAGGTCAGCACCGATAAAGTGATGCCAGTGCCATAAACGGACCAGTTCGGGTCTTTGTCGACCAGTTCGACGTTCACGCCTTCTTCGGCAAGACGGATTGCTGCAGACATGCCCGCAATACCGCCGCCAACGATCAGCGCATTTTTCATATGGTTGTGCAAATAGTTCATTTCATATGCCTTGGTTTTCCGCCAACGTCAGTCCCAATCGCCTTCGGCGGGGGTTTCTGGTTGCGGTACGTAATCGGGGTGCAGGCGGAATTCCCATTTCTGGCCAGAGCCTAGGAATTCAGGAATTTTGTGCATCCAGCTGTAGGTGCCGAACACTTGGTTCCATTCCCGCGGAATCCAGTTGTCGTCGATGTAATCGCTGTCCGCGCCGTATTCGGCCTCTCCACCTGCGGGGCATTCCAGATAGGAAAACAGCGCCGAGGCGATGCGGTGACGGCCAGAGCCCAATGGGCCAGTCGTCCAACCTTTGCGGGTCATGTAGTTGGTGCCGATCATCATTTCATCGATGTCTTCGACGCCGAAATTCGTGTGGTGATAGATCGGGTAGCCGGGCAGGGGCCCAAAGGTCATGTCGATCAGGAACAGGTTATGGTGTTCGTTTGCACCGTCACACCGCAGATAGAACCCCATTCCGACCTGTTCTTCGGACATGCGGAAATCCAGCATGTCGCGATACCATTCGAATTCTTTCCGAGGGCTTTCGCAGGTGTAAACGGTATGAGTGATCGTTTTCGGCCGCGCACGGGTTTTCCATTTACGCGGTGTGTTCAAACGATTGACGTGACCAGGCGCGTTGACGGGGTCGGGGGCGTAGGTGACTTTTTTGCGGTTGAAAACACGCAGAGCGATCGGGAAACCGCCCGCCGTCAGCGTGTGCACTGTGCCGTCATCATCGCGGGTGATGTCCTGATGCGCTGCCAGTCGTTCGGCCAGCTCATCCAGATTTTCCTGCGTATCGACACCCCAAACGATTTCTTTAACGCCTTTGTCGCGGAAAATGGTTTTCGGCAGGGCGACATCATCAATGTGACGCAGGATGACGTTTGATCCTTCGTCTAATTTGTAATGCGTCATTTCATTAGTTTTGCTTTTCGTGACCAGTCCGAAATCCTCGAAAAAACGGGTGCTCGTTTCTAGGTCATCGACCCCGAAAATGAGGCTTTCAATTCCGACAATCGGCATGTCTTAACTCTCTTTCATGGTGTTCGTGGTTTGGCGGCCCAGTCCGGTGACAGCCGCCTCAATAATGTCGCCATCGCCTAAACGGATCAGCGTGGCAGGATCGGTTTGCGGGCCTAGGCAAATCAAATCGCCCGGAAACAGCTGAACGTTATGGCTGAGTTCGGACAGCGTTTCGGCAAAGGACGGAATGTTTGCGCCGTTGAACCCTGTTCGGCTTTCGCCGTTGATCGGGATCACTGCGTCGATGGCGGCCTGTTCTGGTACAAAGGCGGCAGGCACGAAATAGGGGCCGGCGGCCAATGATGTCGGGCTTTGTTTCGCGGCAAATGTCGCGCCATTTTCCCACAGGTCCGCAACGGTATAATCGCTGACGCCGACAAATCCGGCGATGGCGTCGGCGGCCTGCTGGGGCGTTGCCCGCATCAACGGGCGGCCAATGACGGCACCGATTTTGACTTCGCCCCATAGGCCCGCGCTGTGCGGTGGGATCAGAACCTTTGCCTCTGGCCCGACCAAAGTAGAGGCAAGCCGCGCCATCATTTCCCCGTCTTTTAACGTATTCTGAGACAGAATTTGGCGGGGTGATGACAGCGGGCAGTCGGTGGTGAAAAAGTCGATAGACGAGACCGCCGACCGGAAATATTTCCCTTTGATCGGGTCATCCAACGCCGTCACAACAGCGCACAGGCCGTGGAAATTATGGTCCCAATTCCGCAACAGCCCATCCAGACAGTTGGGTTCGGTTAACGCATATCCCAGCTGCGCAGCCAAAGGCAGAATTGCATCGATCGGCACGACCGCAGCATCGTCCAGAACAATAGCGGGAAACGCGGGGCTGGACGATATGCGCAGCTGCGCCAATGCAAAAGGTATCTGCTCCATGCCGCTACGTTCCTCCCCGTGGCTGGTCCAAGGGGGACGCTATCAGTGCGGCTTCAATCTAAAAAATCGATTGTTCTAATCGTTTTCATCGCTTTCATCGATAGATGACCCATCGCCTGCGTTCAGGATGCGCGCACGCACCCACGCAAGGCATTCATCCGTTTCCGCATAGGCATGCCATTGTAGGCTTTGATGCAAAGGCGGCAGGACAATCGGCGACGGCAGCAATCGAATGGGCAGGATGGTACTGAACTGTTCGGCCAACCTGCGGTGCATCAGCGCGATCAGATCGGTGTTGATCACCAAAAACGGGATCGACGAAAAACTACCGGCCTGAACCGCGATTTTACGTTCTTCGGCGCGGTGTTTCATGAACCACGTTTCATAGCTGGGCGTAAAGGTGGCGAATTTCACGGCGGCATGGGCGGCGTCAAAAAACTGTTCTTCGGTAATCGTGTCACCGACCCAAGTGTTTTCATTCCACGCAACGACGACATAGTCGTCTTGGTAGAACGGGGCGCTGGGGTGGTCGGGCGACAGGTAAAGATCGGGCATGACCAACATATCGACTTCGCCACGTTCCAATTTTTCGCGCGGATCACGGCCCTGATGTTCGACGGTTATGGTCAGGCCCGGAGCTTCGCGCGCGATTTCATGCAGCGGATCCTGCAGCGCGGCCAGCAGAACAGAGTCGGACGAGATAATCTTGATCTCGCGTTTGACGGTTGCGGGGTCGAACACAGGCGCCTGAATGATCGTTCCATCGATCTGGGCCAACGCGGCGCGGACTTTGCCAGCCAACCCCTGCGCGCGCGGTGTCAGAACCATTTTACGGCCAACCTGCACCAACAGGTCATCCCCGAAATATTCACGCAATCGCGCCAACGCACCCGACGTTGCCGATTGGCTAAGGCACAGTTTATCCGCAGCGCGGCTAACGTTGGCTTCGCTTAGTAGGATATCCAACGCGACCAGCAGATTTAGGTCCAACCCTTTGAAACGCATAATTCGCCCCTTCGTAAAATCCTTATATCGGTATCATCGATCTTATGCTGTGAAACAATCGTTTCTTCGAATGTTAGAAAATTGCGCAGCAAATAGGTTGCGCGCGCACGCCTTGCGTGTGTCGATATCTGATATTCGCGAAAAAAGGATCATCCAGACCGATCCTTGCAATCGAAACTCTCGATTTGGTCGATCGTTCAATTATTCATAACCTTGCCTTTACGTAAGCGGGCCAAGCGCGAGGAGGCGTTTACCCGCACAGGGAGGAAATAATGAAAACGAATTTTGTTCGGATTGGCCTTGCGGCCGGTCTGCTATCTTCGGTTTGCCTGCTGCCGGCCTATGCCGATATCTCTGCAGCGCCAAGCCTACGTCACGGCAACACCGTGGCCGAAATTCCATCGGATCAGGACGTCACCGCAGCAGATCGCGAAGGGTTCGATACCCTGCGCCCAGGTGTTTACACCGATTTTGAAAAAGCTGCCGTCGATGCCTATTACGCCGAAAACGAAGCGATCCGTCTACGTGGCCAGATTGACATCAACCAATTGATCAACGGCGAATTGCCTGAAGGTACCCCAGGTTTGGGCCCAGTGATCGACGTGACCGAAGATTGGGTTCGGTATCAGCACGAAAAATACGATCCCCTGAACCCGATCCGCCACGACGAAGACGTCGCCATTGCGGCAGGATACAAAGCGATCCCCGTTTATCCGACATTTGCGGCCCACGACGACAGCTCGATGATCCCATGGCCTGTGACGGTACGCGACAAACTGCTTGTCAGTGACCTGAACCATTCGCTGACCAACTATGAACCCGTTTATGTGGGTGACACGCTGTATATCGTGGTCAACCAACGTGATGTGCTGGACCTGACCCCAGAACAGGGCGCCACGCGCCGCGCGGTTGTTCTGGTATCGCAAGCGTCCATCTACAACCAAAACGGCGTCAAAGTATCCGACATGACGTTCCGCGTGACCGAACAGCTGTCTGTGATTTCGGACAGATCCCAAGCGCCCGTGAACCCAAGCTTTCCTGAGATTTGGGAAAGCGCGAATTGGATGGAACGCGCCGAACACGTTTACACCGACGCCGATTGGGACTTTATCAAAGAGACTTGGGCCGCCGAAGAAATCCGTGGCGCCACCCCCCGCTATTGGGAAGAGGTCAGCATTGGCGATCGTCCGGTTGTCACGCTGGATGGCCCAATCGCCGAAGGTCCAACCCCGACGTGGGGTATGGGCATGGGGTCGGGCGGTGCACGCAGCATCCGACCCGAAGTGATGGACGAAGATGGTTTCGACGATCTGGTCCGCAACCCGACCGACGGCATCTATCGTTTGGAAGATCCAAACCTGTTGCGCCCCCAAATGCCGCCACTGCCGTCGTATGAAAACGCTCCGCCTCCGCCTCCGCGCCCTGGCGCTGTAGATGTGGCCAACATCCACACCAAAGGCGTTGATCGCGGCGTTCTGGTGAACTTTGCCGGTCGTGACTATGCCATCCGCCACATCACCAACTGGATGGGCGACACAGGTTGGATCAAAAACATCTCTTGGTCGATCATGGACCCGCGTTCGATGTGGGATCATGGCGTGGCAGTTGTGCCAGACCCATTGGCGCAGCGCTATGTCAGCCGCGTCGCAGGGATGGAGGACGCCTATGTTTCGACCCACGGTCTGACCAAAGACGTGGCCGTCGTGCATTCCGAAGTCACCGACAAACGGGTCGTCAACGGCAAGTTCGAGGTCGAGCTGATTTGGTGGATCGAAACGATCGAAGGCGACATCTGGGAAGAGGGCCAAGCAATCGTCGTTCTGCCATCTGCCGATGCAGGTGTCGCAACCGCCGTACCAACCGCGCAGTAAATCGCGCCTGATACAGAACGGGCAGGGGGTTGATATGGCGTCTAGGCCTCGACCCCTGCCAATACTCTAGGGACAAAAAAGATGAAAAAACTACTAGCAGCGACCGCGATCACCGCGGCCGCACAGATGGGAATTGCCCAAACCGCCGCAGCTCAGGGCATGCCGCCTATTCAGGACGGGTTCCACACCAACGGCGAAGTCCTGCTGACCTATGGCAATACTCACTACGGCGACAGCGATATTCTGGGCCTTGGTCGTCTGAACTTTAGCGGTGCAACCGCCGTTGGCGATATGCGTGCCACAGTTCGCGGTGAACTGGTTGTCCGTTCCGATGCGGACGACCTGCCAGCCGATATGGATGACCCGCTGAACGTCGAACTGGCGCTGGAAACAGCCTATGGTACCTTTGGTTATTCGACCTATCACCGTTGCGCAGGGGTTGGTTTCCCTTGGACAGACGGCGACGTTGGCAACTTGGGTTCTGCCAACATCCACCCTTGGGTTCCGGGCACATACCGCTGCGCCGGCGGCATTTCAGTCTACATGGGCGAAGGCGGCTTGGGCGGCGATGACCACTTTTTCTATCGTAACCAACTGGGCGGCCTGTCGGTCAATGCGTGGTACGATCACGACCTGAACTACGAAAACATCGACCGCCGTGGTGTCGACACGCTAGACGGCGAAGACGCCCCGAAATTCGAAGCTGAAGTGGCATATGATTTCGGTCCATTGCGCGCCTTTGCGGGTAAAAACGATGTGGGCGACTACAAACTGGGCTTTTCCGCGCCAGTGGGTCAAGCGGGCGTCAATGTCAGCTATGAATACAACCACCTAGATGCCGCCACTGTCATGACCGGCCACGTGCTGACCGCGATGTATATGCCCAAAAATCGGGGCATTCTGCGCGTGATCCGCGCCGATGCATGGCATGTAGAGAGCGAAACCGGTGACACCTACGACAACTGGATGGTCGATGTACGTTTTGGCCAAGGCGATTGGGAACTGGGCATCGGATACGAAGGTCAGGGCAACATCGCCGTCGAAGGCGCCTATAAAGTTACCGACAATCTGTCTGTGGTCGCGGGCCTTGACAACGGGTTTGACGATGGCGACGGCTGGTCCGCTGCCTTTGGTCCACCAACCGCAGTGCCTAGCCGCGAAGGCAGCTATGAAATCGGTCTAAAGATGTCGTTCTAACATCACCCACCCCTAGCGCGTCATAAAGCGCGCTGGGGGCTGTTTTGGTTCGGATTCAAACAGTTCCGACCTGTTCAATATTGCCTTTGGTCTGTACGCCGATCTGGTCGGTCATGTTCGTAGCCCAAATTGACCGTAGCGGCATTTTCTGGGTTTGCGACGGATGTCGGATCGCTGAAAAACGATCACAGACTATTTTACGGATTTCGCCAGACCTAGGTCTGATTAACTCCCCAACTTTTTTCAGTAGTTGTAGGGCCATATGCCCATTTAGGAAAAGGTTCCTGTCAGGGCAAGGTGGCGGCACAAAGGCCCTGATGGCCCCGAACTGGAGATCGTTAATGAAAATTTCTCAGGACGACGAGTCGGATGACAGTGACGAAGATGATGATGATGACAGCGACGAAGACGATGATGACGACGAAGATGATGATTGATCGATAGCTGTCTTCGTATCTGGACGTGATTTGATGGGCAGCCGCGACAATTGCGGCTGCCGTTTTTCATTCCAATCGTAATTAGTAAAACAGGACGACCACCGTGGACACGCTTACTCAGACGAAATACGAAAAACTGTTTTCGACGCCTGTGTTTCGCTTCTGATTGCAGGATGCCGAGCAACTGAACGCTGACCTTCTGGCCGAAGGGGCGCGGTTGCGATCTGAAACGGCCGGTGTTTCGAAATCAAACAAGGGCGGGTGGCATTCCGCCGGGAACTTATTCGACAACAACGCAGCGTGTATTCAGCGCCTCAAGGCGGATGCCGCGACAGCGGTCCTCTCCGCAACACAGAAAATCGGCGCGAAAGCGGAATTGGATAGGCTTGTTTTGAAACTGTTTGCATGGATGAATGCGAACCCGCCGGGCGGATTTAACGCGCCCCTCACGCACCCTGGGGCCCACTGGTCTGGGGTGTATTACGTTGCACAGCCAGATGTTGAAACCGGGTCTTCTGGCAAAATCGAATTTCTGGACCCACGCACGGACTTGCCAAACTGGAGACTGCTTCAAGCGCCAGCATTCAATGCAAAGAAAGCGATCCGACCTATGGCGGGTGAGATGATCTTGTTTCCTTCGTATCTTGTCCATTGGGTGTGCCCGAACGAAACATCAGAGGAACGCGTGTCGATTGCGTTCAACGCGACCTTTAGAAAACCACCCAAATCCACATAACCGCGACATGAATTCTGATCCCTTGGCCGGCACTTGCGAATTTCAGTCAGATTTTCCCCAAGCGTCATGAGCGATCAACGCTGCTTCGACCCGATTTCGCGCGTGAAGTTTTCCCATGATGACGGTCATGTAGTGCTTTACTGTCTTTTCTTGTAGCTCCAAGGCATGTGCGACTTCCTTGTTGCTTTGACCTTTCGCGACAAGTCTCAAGATATCTTCTTCAGCTTTGTCAGGTCTTCTAAAGGCGATACCTCTTTGTTTGTTTCTTGCCGCGACATGATTGTCAGGACCTTGGCGGCAAGGGCGGGGGAAACATGTGCCTCACCCTCTGCTACGCCTTTCAAAACACTACTCAGTTGGCTGGCAGATACACCTTTCAAATATACGCTTTCGCCCCCAACCGAAGCGCATCGGCAACGTGTTCGTCTTCCTCTGAAACCGTCAACATCGCCACGTGTTTCGCGCTGACCGCAGCTGAAATCGCCTGAACAGCAGCCAAGCCGCCGCCGGGCATGGACAGGTCCAAAAGGGCAATGTCAAGATGTTTGGCGTCGGCAATCTGGATGGCTTCTTCGGCTGATCCCGCAGTGCCTACCACGCGGAATTCTCCGGTTTCTTCTAGGCTTGTGATAACGCCGTCACGATAAATGGGGTGATCGTCTGCGACGATAATACGGGTGGTCATTCTTCCTCCTTCGGGATTGGCAAGCGTAGGCAAGCTTGCGTCCCTTCACCTGTGATCGACTTAATCAAAAACGTACCGCCCAGTGTTTCTGCACGGTCGGACAGCCCAAACAAACCCTGGCCGCCGTCTTCGCGCACACCAGCGGTTTCATCAGGCACAAAGCCGCAACCATCATCCGAAACGGATACTTCGATGCAGTCATCAACCAGACTCAGCTGGGCTGAAATGTTCTGTGCATGGGCATGGCGTGCAGCGTTCGATAGCGTTTCTTGTAAGAGCACAGTTTGGTTGAATAGGTCGCGCGCATATCGCCAGCTCTGGCGTCATCAAACCGCACATCCGAGCCAAAAACCTTGTTGTGTTCCTTTACAGCTTGGGCAGCGCATGCGGCAAGGTCGAGGCTTGCCAAGTCCGGCAATGCCAAACCACGAGAAATGCTTCGCAGTTCTTTCATCGCATTGTCCAATGATGATTTGACGATGTCCGCGTCCTTCGACGGGCCAAGCCCCGCCGCTTCCAGCCGCAAACTAGCCAATGATAGATATTGCGCCACGCCGTCGTGCAAATCCTGACCGATGCGCTGCATGATTTTCTCGGATTGAGCCGTTGACCTTTGTGCCGCCTCTGACACTCGCTTGAGCAAGGCGTCATTTTTCATGGATAGGGTGCGGCTTTCGATGAGCTGGGATTGAAGTTGTTTGCGTTGTCGTTCGATCAACCGACTGCCCGCATGAACGATTATGAACAGGATCGCGCCACTCAAAGCAAAGACACGCCCCACCAGCGCCCAGCTTTCACTGCGCGCTTTGACCAAGTCATCAGCGAGCTGTTCTGCGCGTTGATAAAACTCTACTACGAACAAGACTTCACCGGTATTTGCATCCCGAATAGGCACGTAAACCTCTAGCAAAGGCACGCCTATCGTTGCTTCTGGATGATCGGCCTGCGCTTGAATGGTGTGGAACTGAGATGCGACCTCGCCGGACAACGCCTGCAAAAGTGGCGCAGATAATTCGATTTGCACGCCGCGTTGATCCGGTAAGTATGAGTCAAGGATAAGACCGGTGTCACTAAAAACGTTGTAGGTCACGACGTGTTTTTGCAAAATGCCTTCCTGAAATGCGCGCCGTAATGCCAGTCTTGCATCATCCGAGATTGGTTGGTTCTCACCGTCGTCGCGCGTCTGGTTGGGCAGCAAACTTTCGATATAGAGCGCTGCTGAAATGCCCGAATTTTGCACAACCCCTTGTTCGATCCGATCTGTAACCCAAGCGCCTACTGCATATGCTCCAGCAGTCAACACCACACCTCCAGCAAGGAGAAATTGGACAGTAAGCGAACGGATCAACCGACCGGTAATATTGCGAATGTTCATCATATGGCATTCATGCACTGAACACGGAAACTTTCCTACGGACCTTAGTCGGTGTTGAACTTATAGTCTCTCTAATCGGCCAGATTATTCAACAAAGCAGCTAAAGTCAGCTTTGAGCCCATTCTGTGAGTTCAGTTTTCTCGCTGCGAGCGCACGCAGCACGACTAACTCTGCGGGTGCTCCGACTGGAACGCTGCGTGGCGGCACGGATAGCGGCCATTCGCTCGCCCCGCAGCTAGGTTTTGCAAGGCAACTCACAGGCGGTGGACTAAACAGCTGTTCGTCCTTTGATCCTGCCCGGATCAACGGGGGCTCGGGCCGCCGCATGGGCATACAGCACCGACGCAATCGGCCAACTCCTGAAAACTGCCCTTGCCACCGACGATATAGTCTCACTGCCAGCGCGGTGCTGGTGAATGGGCTTGAAGGGTGGATCGGAGGGCAAATCATGCCAAGAGTCCAACTTCCTGCAACCACCCCGAAACGCAGAGCCTGGAATAAGGGCCGTATCATCGGTCAAAAACGACCTTTGCTGCCAAAATAGGTCTGGGCGATCCGGGCAAGGCTTGAACTAGCAGAGCATCTACGCGATCTGGCTTTGTTCAATGTCGCCATCGACAGCAAGCTTCGCGGATGTGATCTCGTGAAACTGGCCGTGTCTGACCTTGTAAAGGACGACCGCGTTCGGGAACGCGCTTCCGTGATCCAAAGCAAGACCAAGCGGCCAGTGCAGTTTGAATTGACGGAAAACACGCGTGAAACTGTGTTATCCTGGGTCAAATCACCTGAAATGTTTGCTTGCCCGTTTATGTTCCCCAGCCGGTTTCATGACCGGCCACACATCTCGACCCGCCAATCCGGTCGGTTGGTGCGTGATTGGGTGACGGCAATCGGGCTAGAGCCAAGTGGATATGGTACCCATTCACTCCGCCGGACGAAGGCAGCAGAGATCTATCGAAAGACCGGCAATCTCCGTGCCGTCCAATTGCTACTTGGTCACACGAAGGTCGATAGCACCGTGCGATACTTGGGCGTTGAACTCGAAGATGCCCTAAGCATTGCTGAGCGCATCGATATCTGAGCCACTTTGGCGAACGGTCCTGCCGTTCGTCACCTCCAATCGGCCACCGGTCCTCTCCTCAGATCAATGCAAACGCCTCATCGAGCTGCTGACCGCGTCAGTTACTTGGTCGATGTGAACCACCTCATCCGTTTGAATTTCGCAGACTAAAGCAAAATGAGTCGACAAACTCGGCGCTAATTCGCAAGACAACCGAATTAGGGCTGTGCACCCGTTGAATTTATCGTAACACTCTCAGTTACGATCGTTAGTGCCAAAACCGGAGCAATCATTTGAAGCGGAACTCACGTCTGTCGCTTGCGTTGCACGCCCTCAGTCACATGGCCTACGACATGGATGTGGCCCAAACATCGGCTGACATAGCGGACCACGCCGGGACCAATCCGGTCGTGGTCCGGCGGGTTCTGGGCAAACTGCGTGCGGCAGGCTTGTTGACCTCGGAGCGCGGTCACTCTGGCGGATGGCGATTGGCGCGTGACACACAGCACATCACATTGGCTGACGTGTACGCGGCACTTGGTGAGAGCCTCATCGCGTCGGACCCCGGACCACAAACCAATGCTTGCGCGGTGGAGCGCGCACTCGACAAGCGGGTCCTTCAGATCATGAAAGAGATCGAAGACAGTCTGGTCAACCGCTTGTCACAAACAACAATTGCCGATGTCCGAAGATCAATAAGACAGGACGCATCCCATGCGCATTGAAGCAGTTAAAGGCGGTTCCGCTTCCAGATTTGTCGGGCCATCACGCCAAATGAGAATTGCAATCAACGGTCTCAGCAAAACGGAGAACAGGACATGAATGACGAACGTGTTCCGGTGACACTTCTGACCGGTTTTCTCGGCGCTGGAAAAACAACGCTGCTCAATGCCGTTCTTGGTGACGGTTCCGGAGGGCGTGCCGCAGTGATCGTGAATGAATTTGGCGAGGCAGGCCTCGACCACGATCTGATCACAGAGAGCAGTGACGACGTCGTGTTGATGTCATCGGGCTGCTTATGTTGCTCCGTGCGTGGTGATCTTGCGCGCACCATGTTGCAGCTTCTGAGCAGGCGCGTGCGTGGCGAACTCGCATTTGATCGCGTTGTGATCGAGACCACTGGCCTCGCCGATCCGGGGCCTATTGTCCAAACCCTTGTGAATGATCGAGATCTGGCCAGAAACACGCGTCTTGATGGCGTGGTGACCGTAGCGGATGCCGTGAACGGGATGAAGACGCTAGATACGCAATTCGAGGCCGTATCGCAGGCGGCTGGGGCTGACGTGATTATTTTGAGCAAGACGGACTTGGTCGAAGGTGATGCTGTCAAGGCTATTGAAACGCGCCTTCGGGGTTTGAACCCAACCGCCCCAATCGTGCGCGCAATCCGTGGCGATCGCGCCCATAAGCATATGTGGGGTCTTTCGGGCGTGCGCCATGGTGTGACGCAAACGGAGGCGGTCAACTGGTTGCAGACACCTAGCCTTGCGCCCAGTGATCCACTCCAAAGCATCTCCGGCCTCGGACCAAGGCGTGTGAATCCTTCCGCTTTCTCGCCGCACGACAGCCGTATTCGAAGTGTTTCAATCGCCCTGGAAGAGCCGCTTGAAGATAAGGTTTTTGACGACTGGTTGACAGATTTGGTTAAGCTTCGCGGACCCAATTTGTTGCGGGTCAAAGGTCTTGTTTTTCTCAAGGGCATCGACTTCCCTTTTGTCTTCCATGGCGTCCAGCATGTCTTTGACAATCCGGTGCCCATTAAAGACTGGGATCAAAGTGATCGAAAAAGCCGGATCGTCATCATCGCGCGCGATCTGTCCGAAACCAGGTTGCGTCGTTGTCTCAAGCCACTGTCCAAAGAAGCCGAAATTGCGCTCACCAATGCGAGCTAGGCGGATGCCGCGTTGGGGGATACGACATGTGCTCAGCATGTTCCGTGGCACGCTGTTCTGCGGGTTAATCGCTTTGTTTGGCAGTTCAGCCGCGGGACACCCGCATGTCTTCGTCGATGGTGGCGTGGACTTCGTCTTCGAAAACGATACCCTTGTCGCGCTGCGCGTGACATGGCTCTACGACGATTTCGAGACGCTCTATATTTTGTCGTCATATGACCTCTCGCTGAACGCCCAAGGCGGGTTGAATGAACCCGATCGCATGTCGCTCATCCGACATCGCAGTGATTGGCCCAGCGACTTCGATGGCTCCGCACATTTATCGGTGGACGGCGAGGCCATTGCGTTGAAATGGCCGACCGACCTGGATGCCGACATGTTGGACGGCCGACTGCGGGTCACATTCACGCGGGAACTGGATGAGACGGTTCCAATGACGGGCCTGGTGGCTGATGTTGCCTTTTACGAATCCACTTACTTTTATGCCTTCGCGGTCACTGATCTGCCCAAGCTTCAGGGTTCCGGTGGCAAATGTCACGCGGAGGTCGTTAAGTACGATCCATCGGAACAAGATGAGCAGTTGCAAGAGACACTGGCGCTGCTGGGTCGAGAGGAAACGCCGTCAATGGCCAATGTTGGGTCCTTGTTCGCAGACAGGATTGCGTTGAAATGCGTGTAGCACTGTTTCTGATCGCTACAGTTTCTGTGGCATTCTTTGCAATCAATTTGGTTGACCTCAGTCGGATAGCGCATTGGGCCGTTGAAGCGCAGCTTGGATTTCAGAACCAAATGGCGGGCGCGATCCGCGCTCTCAAAGCCGGGGACGTTGGCGCTTATGCTGCCTTGCTGAGTGCGACTGCCGCATATGGGTTTGTTCATGCCTTGGGTCCTGGCCACGGAAAGTACCTGGTCGGTGGCGTGGGGCTGGGAACATCTGTGTCAGTTCGCAAGCTCGTCGGGTTAGCCGCTGTCTCAAGCTTGGCACAGAGCCTTTGGGCCATTGTGTTGGTGTTTGGTGGGTTTTCACTCGTTGAGGTATCCGCGCGCCAAATGACGGTGATGGCAGAGGAATATCTGGCACCGATCAGCTACCTGGCAATTGCTGGCATTGGACTTCTTCTTGTCTGGCGCGGGATCAGAAGCATTCAACGACTGGATCGATTGCTTCAAGCATCGCATCAGCGCCAAGCGGCTTTGCCACCAGGCGGGTTCTCATTTGCACGTCAACATGTTCTCGCGCAGGAAGGTGGCTTTGACGAACCAAGCATAAGATGGGCTGACCAATATACTTCCGCGGACCACAAACCCTGCGAAGAAAGCTGCGATTGCGCAGCTCACGGTCCCACGCTCGACCAGGTCGCACACGTTGGATCCCTCCGCGATGCACTTGGTTTGGTTTTGAGCATCGCAATCCGACCTTGCACCGGAGCCATATTCCTGCTCGTGATCGCCTGGCAAATGGATCTCGCGATGGCTGGTGCTTTTGCCGTTGTGACAATGGGATTGGGCACCGCAGGCCTGACATCATTAGTTGCCATTTCAAGCGTTGCAGCGCGAAACATTGCTGCACTTTCAATTGCAAACAGCCAACGGTGGGGCATTGTCATGCCTGGAATTCAAGTGTTTTCAGGGGTCACGATCGCTCTAATAAGCCTGAGTCTTCTCTGCTTCAGGTTGACGCTATAACTTCCTAAGAATCACCAATGTCACTCACATCCATCGCGTATAGGTGATCAGCATAGGTGTACCCATCCAGCATGATGCCCCCAGTCAATGTCATCCCAAGTTTCTGGAGCACTCTGACTGAGCGGCGGTTCGTTGGATCGACAATGCCAACGATACGGTCAAATCTGCCGAGCACGCTACCCCTGACGTCGGCTCAGAAGCCAAACAAAGAAGACACCACCGACGAGGCCGGTAACGATGCCGATTGGCATGTCTTCCGGGGCCATAATGGTGCGGGCCGTGATGTCTGCCCAGAGGAGGAAGATCGCCCCAAGGAAGGCTGAGGCGGGGAGCACCCGTCGATAGTCACCGCCGACCAACATGCGGGCCACATGGGGAACCATAAGGCCAACAAAGCCGATGATGCCAGAAAAGGCGACCATGACGCCGGTGATGAGTGCGCCTGCCACGAAGACCGCCAACCGGAAGCGCGCGACGGGGATGCCGAGGGTGGAGGCGGTCTCATCCCCGACAGTCATGGCATTCAATTCCGTGGACCGTGCGAGAAGCCAGGCGGCGCTGACGAGAAGCACGACCAGTGGATAGATCAACTGGCTCCACTGCGCGAGGCCGAGGCCACCTAGCATCCAGAAGACCACGACATGGGTCGCCTTGGGGTCGCCGAGGAAGATCAGTACATTGGCACAGGCCATGATGATGAAGGATACAGCGACGCCCGCCAGCACAAGCCGATCCGCGCTCATTGCGTCCGCAAAGCGCGAGACGCCAAGGACGATGGCCGTTGCCCCAAGCGCCCCGAGGAAGGCCAGCAGTGGGACGGTGAGAAGGCCGATGAAGAGGCCAGTGTGCAGGAGTGCAAGGATCGCCCCGAAAGCCCCGCCCGAAGAAATACCCAACAGATGTGGATCTGCGAGGGGGTTACGGGTGACTGCTTGCAGGCTGGCGCCCACCATCGCCAGACCCGCTCCGACCATCATGGCAAGGATCGCTCGTGGAAAGCGGATCTCCCACACGATGGCCTCGCGCCCGTGGCTCCAGGTTTGTTCGATCAGTCCGGGGCTGATCTTATTCAGCAGGATGCCCCAGACCGTGCCGAGGGGGACAGAGACCGCCCCCACCGACACCGCGACGGACAGCGAGACCAACAGCAGGGCCAGACCGCCCGAGAGATAGGACGATACGCCGAGACTGCGGTGCATGGATGGTGCGGTGCTGGCGGCCTCGCTCATGGGTTATTCAGCCCAAAACGCTTCGGCGAGGGTCTTGATCGCCTGAATGTTGCGCGGTCCCGGCGTGGCCTCGACATATTCCAGCGTCACGAACCGGTCGTTCTTGACCGCGTCGAGATCGGCGAAGGCTGGATTCGACATCATGAATTCGCGTTTCTGTTCTGCGGTGACTTCGCCGTAGTTGACGATCATGATCACCTCTGGGTTCCGCTCGACGACCTTTTCCCAAGTCACAGTCGCCCAGCTTTTCTCGAAGTCGTCCATAATGTTGACGCCGCCTGCGGCCTCAATCAGCGCAGTTGGCATCGCATAGCGGCCAGCAGTAAAGGGCGTATCCTCGCCGCTGTCGTAGACAAAGACTCGCAGCGGCTCGCCGGTTTCCAGCTGACTAGTGAAGGCCGCAAGTTCGGCTCGGTAGCCGTCAACCAGTTCGGCAGCTTTGTCTTCGACACCAAAGATCGAGCCAAGGTTCATGAGGTCAGCATACATCATGTCGATGCTGGCCTTTTCGGTTTCCATGATGTGGGTGCAGCTTTCCGTCAGTTCGTAGACCTGCACACCGAAGGGTTCGAGTGTTTCAGGCGTGACCTCGCCGCCGACCTTCATTCCGTAATTCCAGCCCGCAAAGAAAAAGTCAGGATCGGCTCCGACAATGACCTCTTTGGATGGGTACTTGGCCGAAAGTTCAGGCAGCTCTTCCACACCCGCCCGCATCTCCTCGTCGAGCGTTTTCCAACCGGAGATGCCCGTGTAGCCAACCATCCGATCGGCCAGCCCAAGCACCAGCATCATTTCGGTCAGATTTACGTCGTTAGAGATTGCGCGCTCTGGCGGCGCGTCGAAGGTGACGGTGCGGTTGCAGCTTTGCACCGTGGTTTCCGCGAAAGCCATACTCGCGCCGAAGCAAAGCGCTACTGCGCTGAATGCGATATGTTTCATCTGGTTAGTCCTATTTTAGAGATGGAATGTCATATGTTTCGTGTTGCTGGGCGCTAGATGTTCGCGCCGCGCTGTCACGTGAAAGGCCTTCGAAATCGCGATCTCGGAGAACACGTCTGGCGGTGTGCCAAAACCGACAGCTTTTCCGTCGTCTAGCAGCAGCACATGGTCGCAGACATCTGCGGCCATGTTCAGATCGTGCAGCGAGGTAACAATCGTCACGGGGAGGTCCCGGATCAGTTTCAGAACCTCAAGTTGGTGCCGAATGTCGAGGTGGTTGGTAGGTTCGTCCAGGATCAAAAGCCGAGGCTCTTGCGCCAGCGCACGGGCGACCATCACGCGCTGACGCTCTCCACCGGACAGCGTACCTAGATGTCGCTCCGCGAAACCACCAAGGTCCAGTCTCTCGAGCGCGCCCGCAATAATGTCAGCATCCCTTTGACCTGATGTGCCCCCAAACCCAGTCCGATGCGGTGTGCGGCCAAGAGCAACGATCTCGCGAACAGTCAGCGCAAAATCTGTGGGCTGCTCTTGCAGAACTGCTGCGACCTTGCGCGCTGCGTCTCGCGCGGAGATCTTCCAGATATCGTTGTCATCAATCTTTACCGACCCACTTGTGGGACGGTGATACCGGTAGAGCAGTCGGAGCAGCGTGGACTTCCCTGCGCCGTTGGGACCAACGATACCGAGGACCTGACCGGGCGAGAGATCAAAACTGATTGGATGCAGGACTGGATTGCGGCTTCTAGGCGCATGCCAACTCGCGCCTTTGACGGAAAGACACGCGCCGCAAGTGAGTTTGGTGTCGGACTTGCCGGAAAGCGACATATCCTCAGCGATATCTTTCATGTCTCGGCCAATGTTAGGTCTGAAACGAGCGGGGATTGGCTGTTTGGCGGCGGTAGCCGACCCAGAATGCTCGCTTGTAGTGGAACGGGCCGATCCTTTCGCTCAATAAAACCCTCAGACACGTTCGAATACTGAGAGACCAGTTCGAAAAGTGCGTCGACATGAGTGTCATCGTCAGGATCAAGCTCCCCGAACACATAGGTGAACCGCCCCTCAGCGGCCAATGATACGATGCAGGATCGCTTGCATTGGCTCATGCATTGCACGCCACGCAACTGCATCTGTGGATCATCATCTCGGGCGAGCTTTTCGGCTACGCGACGGGCCAAACGAGATCCGCCGCGTATATCGCACGCACCTTCGCGGCCATCGCGGCATGTCACGCAAATCGATAGGATCGGTTTGTCCGCATTCATAGCAAGAACGCCCCCAAAATGTAACGTTGCAACATTGTGTTTAGTAACTGCGCTTGTTACGTATAGTCAAGAGCCATAGTGCTAGGAGGATATGCTGTGGAAAAACGCTCAAAACGCGTCACCCATGCCGACCGTGTGTTCAACTATCTGCAGACGCAAGATCGTCCGGTATCTGCCTACGACATTTTGGAAGGGCTGCGAGATGACGGCGTGACAGCGTCGACCACCGTTTATCGTGCGCTGGAAAAGCTTCTGGACGCAGGGAAAGTCCACAGGATCGAGTCGCTCAATGCGTGGACTGTCTGCTGCGGCGTGCACGACGGAAAGACGCCGGTTTTTGCCATATGCGACGACTGCGGAACTGTGACCGAGCATGTCGATAATGACTTTGCTGACAGTATAGCAGGCTTGTCCAAGCGAACCGGTTTCGCCCCCAATCATTCAGTGCTCGAACTTCACGGCCGCTGCAGTGACTGCAGGACATCCGTGCCCTCTCATTGAAAGGATACCCAATGGAACAAACTGCTCAGGTTCCCGTCACCGTCCTCACCGGCTTTCTTGGAGCCGGGAAAACCACACTTCTCAATCGCATTCTGACCGAGCGCCACGGCAAGAAATACGCCGTCATCGTGAATGAGTTCGGTGAAGAGGGTATCGACAATGATCTCGTCGTCGATGCCGACGAAGAAGTCTTTGAAATGAACAACGGCTGCATCTGCTGCACCGTCCGTGGCGATCTCATCCGCATCTTGGGCGGCTTGATGAAACGCGCAGACAAACTGGATGCGATCATCGTCGAAACGACCGGTTTGGCGGATCCAGCGCCGGTTGCGCAGACTTTCTTCGTCGATCAGGACGTGGCTGACCGCACAAAGCTCGATGCCATCGTCACTGTCGCAGACGCCGTCCACCTTAACGATCAGTTGGGTGAGCACCACGAAGTTGAGGAACAGATCGCCTTCGCGGACATCGTGCTCTTGAACAAGACAGACCTTGTTGAAGCTGAGGGTTTGGGCCGCGTTGAAGACCGCATCCGCAAGATCAACCCATATGCCAAGATCATCCGTACGGAACATTGTGGAGTTGATCTGGAAGAGGTGATCGGGCTGAACGCCTTCAGTCTTGATCGCGTTTTGGAGGTGGAACCCGACTTCCTGACGTCAGATCATGACCATGAGCACGATGATGATGTGAAAAGCCTGTCGCTTACATCAGATGTTCCGCTCGATCTCGACAAGTTCCAAACGTGGTTCGGGCAACTCCTGCAGACCCGCGGGCAAGACATTCTGCGGTCGAAGGGTATCCTTGATTTCAAGGGCGAGGATGATCGTTTCGTCTTCCAAGGTGTCCATATGCTGATGGATGGATCGCCTATGGGCTCCTGGCCTGAAGGGGCGCGCCAATCGCGTATCGTCTTTATCGGTCGTGACCTCGATACCATGGGTCTTGAGGACGGCTTCAACGCATGTCGGGCAGCATGACAGCCGAAGCCGTTCGAACCAACCCGAGACGCGGCGGCTTCGCCCCCACCCAGCTGGAGCGAGAAGGCCTGAGCCTGGACACTGGCGCGCCTGTGACAGGCTCGGTTGTCGTGGGCTCGTCCATCGCGGCTGGGTTGGGAGACGGCACAATCCTCATCTTCGAACCAGACAGCCCGCCCAAGGTGGTTGAAGCCCATCAAGGTGCAGTTCTTTGCATCACAGCCGATCCAGAGACGAACTCGATCTTTACTGGCGGCGACGATGGACGATTTCTGAGAACCTCATTGGATGGCACGGTCGAAGAGATCGCGAGTTTTGGGAGTCGTTGGGTAGACTGCGTGGCGGCAGGACCAAAGCTGTTCGCTTGTTCGTCGGGTAAGACAGCCACCGTTTGGAGCGATGGAGAGGCACAACCGCGCATATTCGAACACCCAAGCACTGTCGGCGGACTGGCTTTCGATGCAAAAGGGCGTCGTTTGGCCGTTGGTCACTACGGCGGTGCCACGATTTGGGAACGCGGCAACCGTCGCTGGAAATCGACCAGTCTCAAATGGAAGGGTTCACATGGGGCGGTGACATTTAGTCCCGATGGAAAATGCGTCGTCACGTCCATGCAAGAGAACGCGATGCACGGATGGCGCTTGCGCGACAAGGCAGACATGCGGATGTCCGGGTATCCAGCAAAGGTGAAAAACTTTATCTGGATGGGCAGCGCCCCGTTTCTGGCGACTTCTGGGGCCGACGAAGCAATCTGCTGGCCGTTTGATGGCAAGGATGGGCCAATGGGCCGCTCGCCCGCAACCTGTTGCTACGGAGGTAAGCAAGTCTGCACTGCTGTGACAGGTATGCTCGGCCATGATGCGCTGCTCGCAGGTTTTGCCGACGGAGCAGTCTTGGCCGGTCGGGCATCTGAAGACGCAGAGGATTTTGTCGTGAAGGGGTCCAGCGGCTCTCCTATTGCGGCGCTCGCCATTACGTCGGACGCGTGGCTGTTCGTCGGTGAAGAGTCTGGCCGCATTCTTTGGGTACGACTGGGCGGAGGCGAAAAGTGAAGAACATGTTTGCGCCGCGAGAACGGTCGTCAGGGCGTGCTGACGAAATCAAAGTCTGGGTGAGCAAACAACTCGACTTGGATGAAAACGATTTTGTGTCTGTAGCAGAACTCACATGTCACGAGCCAGATTGCCCACCGGTTGAAACCGTTGTGACAGTGCATCATGATGACAGCTTGCGAGGGTCTTGGAAGATCCGCAAGCCCATATCGGAAGTCAGTAAGCTGGACATAAACGACGTGCTATCTAGCTCGAAAGCCTAGCTTCGATTGCTAGATGCAAATCAAAGCGTCGGGAAACTTCGACGGCAGTGGTTAACAACAGGTTATACTAAACCGGACTCGCCACGTTCGTTGATCTACCACTTTCAAACAATAAGTTCAGGTCCATGAAAAAACGTAAGAGCCCCTGCATCGATATTTGTGAATTTACTGGCCCCAGTGGCTGGTGTCTTGGCTGCGGTCGCACGCGGGAGGAATGCGTCCGGTGGAAGAAAATGAAGCCCTACGAAGCGAACATCATTGAGAAGGAACTCGTCCGTCGCATGTCGAAAATAGCCCAACTGCCTGAGGAACAGTAAGGCTGGTGGGATGTGTGTGGAAAGCGCTCTAAGAAGCTGAAAATTACCCTTCCGCGGTCTGAATGCGGCGGTGGTTTTTTCTGCGTATCGATGGTTGTTCAGTTTAGCAGCGCAAGAACGGTTTGGATTTGACTTTTTAGGTCGGATTCCAATGTCCGCTCTGACGAGACGCACTGCATCGCTGCGATGCCCGTGCTGTGGGAGCAAATGAATGCTGCGCCAGCAATAGCCGCACCTGCAAAAGGCCGGAAAGTCCCGCGCACCAGTCATTGGCGTGCACAACAGAGCGAAACGAGGGTCGCAACCGCAGCTAATGTATCAAAAGAGCCCAAACTGGGTGATGCTGCAGTATACTCAAATGTCGGCTATGCGAGTTCACTCTTAAACACTGACTTCACGAAATCGGTGAATTTTGTGAGCCTTTGCGGCCTGTACCGGTCACGATGATAGATCAGGGCCATCGGTTGTTCAGGCAGGCTCCAATCGGGCAGCAACTGTTTTAACGTACCCGCGGCGATGTCACGTTTGACGAGTGTTTCAGGCAACATGGCAAGGCCCATGCCCGCAATTGCAGCAACACGTACAGCCTGACCGGAGTTCACAGAAATTCTTGCTTGAGGGGACCAGCTTTGTTCTTCGGAGCCTTGTCTGAAACGCCACGGCTTGCGTCCGGTTCGTGAAAACAGAACTGCACGAAAGCGATTCAAATCTGATGGTGTCAGCGGTTCACCGTGTTCTTCTACATACTCACCAGACGCGCAGATCATCATTCTGTAGGGGGCGAGTTGAATTTGCAAAAGGGCGCTGTCTTCCAGCTCTCCAATGCGAAAAGCGGCGTCAAATCCACCGGCGATCAGATCTTCATTGTTATCAGACAAGGTCAATTCGATTTCTACCTCTGGTGCGATCTCGGAGAAGCTCTTTAGAGCAGGCATTAGCGCCGCTGACCCAAAGCTGACCGGCGCCGCGATACGCAGCCGCCCCTGAGGTTGTCGCTGCTGATCGCTTGCCTTGCCCTCGGAGAAATCAACCAATTCCAGAATATCCCTACATTGCTCCAGATAGCTTTCGCCAAAGTCTGTGAGCTTCTGTTGTCGCGTCGTTCGATTTATCAATTTCGCCTGAAGGTGGTCCTCTAGGCCAGCAATCCTTTGCCCAACCAAAGCGCCGCTCACATTGAGCCTAAGCCCAGCGGCGTTCATGGAACCCGCCTGAGCAACTTCGACAAAAGTGCGCATCGCAGTGAACAAATCCATTATAAAGAAATCCTTTTGTATGACTAAATAACATTGTGAATTATCACAATTCAGCTGCCAATATAGAGTCCTCTTTGTACGATCCATAGAGAGAGACAAAGATGAAAAACCAATTCGAAAACCGCGCCGTGCTTGTGACGGGCGCAGGTACTGGAATGGGGCGCGCGGTGGCGCTCGCGCTTGCGAGTGAGGGGGCGCAAGTTACGCTTTGGGGACGGCGCAAGGCACCATTGGAAGCTGTGGCGACGGAAATCCAAGACGCAGGCGGGGCTGCTCTGATCCAAGTCTGTGATATTTCTAATCCAGACGAAATTGCCGCAAACCTCAAAGCCTCCATCGATCATTTTGGGAAGCTAGATGCGGTTTTTGCGAATGCTGGGTATCTGGGTGAGTTCAAGCCGCTCAGGGATACTTTGGCTGGCGACTTTGCGGGTCTGATCCAAACGAACCTGATCGGCACGCAGCAAACGGTGGCGCAGTGCTTATCCCACATGAAAAATGGTGTCGTGCTGATAAATGCGTCTTGGACGGCTGGTGCAGTTATGCCCGGGTCTGGTGCATATGCTGCAACCAAAGCTGCTCTCCTTGCGATGATGCGCGTGTTAGCTGTCGAAGAAGGGCCGCGTGGCAATAGGATCAACGCAATTAGCCCCGGGATCATCCTGACCCCAATGGCGGATGACGTATTGGACCCGGAAATTTCCGCTCGTCTTTCCAATCATACACCACTTCGTCGCAACGGTAGACCTCAGGACGTTACAGGAACCGCAATGTGGCTTTTGTCAGAAAATTCTGAATTTGTGACGGGGCAAGACGTCGTCGTAGATGGTGGATTTACGATAGGCGGGGCGTTGAGATGACAGTCACGAACGGTGCGCAACTTGCCGAAGATCTCAACCCCGGCGTTCGGGACGTTTTAGAAGAACGGTACGGGCATCTTTTGCCTGGCATGGCCGATACGGTGATCGACATGGCCTATGACCGCTTTTATGCGCGCCCCGGCCTAGACCTGAAAAGCCGTTATATTGCAACCATCGCGGCATTGTCGGCAATGGGCGGGCAAACTGCGCCGCAACTTCGGATCAATATTGAGGCTGGGCTAAAAGTTGGTTTGAGTGAAACAGAAATCGCCGAAGTAATCTGGCAAATGGCGCTTTATGGTGGTCTTCCCGCGGCGATTAACGCGCTAAATACGCTGCGGTCTGTAATTGACGGGACATAACATACGTTGGCGGACCTTCGCATTCCGTGTGGCGAAGGTCCGTTTTGTCCCCCATTGCCGGTTCGGTAAAAGCTAAACCGCAGCGGTCGATCAGGGGCCTATCGGCAGCTTTGGGCCGAAAAAGCAACGCAGCGAATGACCGCTTGGAACCCATAGCGGCGGATGCTGCGGTATGCGCCAATGTCGGCTTTCACAGCCTTCCGTCCGACAATGCCATAGTCGTCAAGTTCTAAAATCGAACTCGCAGAATGGTTGACCTGCTTCTAGCGTTGCAGAAAATCAGTTAGCCTTTACCTCGTCAAAAAAAACAGCGTGCTTAGGTTGCCATTCCGATGTCATTGCAACATTCCCCAGCAACATGCCTGCATCCAGACTAAGCAAAGCTTCTTCATTGATGGGATCGCCGTTGTTCCGGTTTATGGTGGTGCGTACAACCATAACGGAATACTGGCATCCTCCAACCTCCAACGCAGTGTTTTGCATTGTCTCCATGACGAACGACCCGCGATCAACTTCGTTTCCGTTCACGAAAATTGAAACCGGGAATCTATAGGTAATACCAACTATGTTGAGGTCAGCCTGTTTTGCGTCTTCGCTCATTTTCAGTTGGATATGGCTGGACGAGGATTTTCTGTCTACGGCGACAACACCGTTCCAGTAAGTCGTCATCACTTTTTCAAACGAGCCGTTTCTGGTCATCTCTCTTTCTTCGATGACCGTACCATCCGCTGTAACCGTATTGGAGACTACTAAACGTGGTTCATCCCGCGTCAAGATGAAGGAACTTCCACTAGCGAGATCAATACAGTCCGCAATGGCTGGAACTGCCAAAAATGTAAGACACGCACCGAGGCAGAAGCTGCCAATACGTTGTATGTTTAATTTGATCATTGAAGTCTCATTTTTGGATGCTTCTCAGAGATTTCGCGAAGGCTTTGCTTATTAACGGTTGGTCTGAGAAGTCTTAACCTGACGAGCAATTTGCCAATTGGCTAGGTGTTTATTTCCTCTGAGCCTACACCAAAGCCGACATTGGCGCAGCCGCAGCGAACTGGCGCTTCGTCCCGCACTGCAGGCCGTGGTCATCGGAAATATGGACGCTTGCTGCGCCTAATCATATTTCAGGCGCACTACAGCCAGCTTGCCAGTAGGAAATATAGTGGCATGCCTAGGGTTAGGTTGAACGGGAAAGTGACGCCTAGCGCTAGGGTCAGGTAGATGCCGGATTTCGCCTGTGGAAGAGCCAGCCGCATGGCGGCGGGGACGGCGATATAAGAGGCGGAGGCGCTTAGGACCATCAGCAGGAACGCACCTCCGGTCGATAGACCAATGAGACTCGCCAGAGCAAGGCCAAAGAGGCTGCCCACAACTGGCATCACGCAACCGAATACAAGCAACCCACCAGAGATATCCTTGCGGTGTTCCATCAGGCTACGACCAGCCGACAGCCCCATGTCCAGTAGGAAGATCGCCAAGACACCTGTGAAGGGCACGACGATAAAGGGATGCAGATCGTTCAGGCCCGATTCACCCGTAATGGCACCGATGGCAAAGGACCCTATCAATAGCACAATCGACCCGTTGCCCAATATGTGCCGCATAAGCGTGCTATCGACCGCCGTAATCCCGCCCTTGCGCGCCGCGATCCACAGGGCCGACATAATGGCTGGCACTTCCATAACAGCCGCAACGGCGACGAGGAAACCTTCGGACGTGATGCCGCGCGCTTCGAGCATGCTGACTGCAGTGACGAAGGTAACGATAGAAATTGATCCGTAATGTCCTGCGACGGCAGCGGCATTCAGCCCGTCTAACCGTGTCATCAGCCGCAACAGCCCATAGGCCACAAAGGGCAGGACAAAGGACAGCACGATCCCAGACCCCAGCGAGGCGACCAGCTGGGCATCAACCCCGCTTTTGGCGACGGCTGCCCCGCCCTTGAACCCGATAGCAAGCAGCAAATAGATCGACATGACCTTCGCTGCGCCTTCCGGAATTGACAGATCGCTGCGAGCAAAGGCGGCGATCAGGCCAAGGACGAAAAACAGGATTGTAGGCGCGAGCAGGTTGCTCGCCAAGGCGGCGACTGAGAGTTCCATGACTGTCCCTTTGATTTTTGGTTATTCTGCGGGGCTGGCAACAGCCGCAGGTTTGGGGGCCGCGCTGCGCAGAACGGCAAACCCCAAGAGACCCGACAGGATAGATCCAGAGATCACACCAAGTCGCACAGCGTTCATCGCTGCGTCCGCGCCAAAGGCCAGCGACCCGATGAACAAGCTCATGGTGAACCCGACACCCGTTAGACAGGCCACACCATAGACATGGCGCCATTCGACCCCCTTGGGCAGTTTGGCCAGACCGCTTTTCACTCCGATCCAAGTAAAGGCTACAACACCCACCTGTTTGCCCATGAACAGGCCCGCAGCGATACCCAAAGGCAGCGGTTGCAGAAGATCGGCAAGGGATACGCCTTGCAGGTTCACCCCCGCATTGGCAAAGGCAAAGATTGGCAAGATCAAAAAGGCGACCCAGTAATGCAGGCCTTTTTCCATGCGATGCAGCAGTGTCTTTTCGTGATCCGCTGCCTTCATCGGGATGGTCAGTGCTATCAGCACACCCGCCAGCGTGGCATGGACACCGGATTTCAACACACACACCCACATAAAGATGCCGATCAGCACATAGGGCGAGGCCGTTCTGACGCCCATACGGTTCAGCGCAACCGCCAGCGCAAAACCAAGCATCGATAGGGTCAGGGCGTTGGTTGATAGATCTGCGGTATAGAACACCGCGATGATCACAATGGCCCCAAGGTCGTCGATGATTGCAATCGCCAGCAGGAAGATTTTCAGCGTCACGGGAACGCGGCTACCCAAAAGCGCAAGGATACCAAGCGCAAAGGCAATGTCAGTCGCGGTCGGGATCGCCCAGCCGATCAGGTTTTCTGGTGTGCCAAAGTTGATCGCGAAAAACACCAGCCCCGGCACCAACATGCCACCGACAGCCGCCAGAACAGGCAACACGGCTTTATCAAAGCTGGACAATTCGCCGGCCAGCACTTCGCGTTTGATTTCGAGCCCCACAAGGAAAAAGAAGATCGCCATCAACCCGTCATTGATCCACAACAGGGCGGGTTTGGCGATTTCAAAACTTCCGACACCCACCGTGATGTAGGTACCCAGGAAACCTTCGTAGAACGGGGCAAGCGCCGTATTGGCAGCGATGACAGCAAAAACCGCCACCCCCATCAGCACAAGGCCTGCGCTGGCCTCCATTTTCATAAACGCTTGAATGTGGGTCAGGGTCTTTTTCATTGCGGTCCTCGGGTTGGGCAGGGGTACGCAGTGATATTGCTTGAATTATACATAATTAAAAATATAAGTTAGCTATTCATAATATAGGTAAGAGCTATATGAGACCTACCTTTCGCCAGCTGGAATATATCGTTGCCGTGGCCGACACGGGCCAAGTTGGGCGAGCCGCAGCGCAATTGAACGTCAGCCAGCCCAGCCTGTCTGCCCAATTGGCCGAAGTCGAAACCGATCTTGGCGTGACCCTGTTTGAACGCGGGCGCGGCGGGGCAAAGATCACTCCGATCGGCAAAGAGATCGTCCGGCGTGCGCGCCAGATTTTGCACGAGATGCAAGATTTACGTGCCGTGGCGCATGGCGGCGGCATTTTTCAGGGGCGCTTACGGCTTGGGGTTTTGCCCTCTATCGGCCCCTATCTGTTGCCCGGGGTCGTGCGCCGCCTGCACAAAGAGCACCCCAGCTTTCGTCTGATCGTTCGCGAGGAAAGCACACGGGACCTAGCCGAAGGGTTGCGGACCGGACGATTGGACATGATCATCTCAACGCCCGAAGATCACCCAGGCGCGCGCAAGGCGCATCTGTTCACTGAACACCTGTGGGCCGCGGTGGCGCTTGATCACCCGCTTGCTCACGGCAGATCATCGTTGGAAATCCGTGACCTACAAGGGCAGACGCTTTTGACGTTGGGATCAACCCACAGACTGTCCCACATCGTTGCAGGGCTGGCCGCAAGCGCCGGAGGTCGCGTTTCGGACGAATACGAAGGCACCAGCCTTGATGCGATCCGGCTGATGGCCGCGACCGGCGCAGGCATTGCCATTCTGCCCAGCCTCTATGCCGCGACCGAAGCCCGAAGGGGCACCGATGTCAGTCTTATTGCCATCAACGACCCTGTGGCGAGCCGAGACCTGGCGCTAATACAACCCCAGTTGCCAGAGCCGCGGCCCGGCAGCGACGTTTTGGCGGATATTCTGCGCCATGAAGCCAAGACGCTTATCAATAAACCAAGCGAATAGCGGCACTATTTTCAAATGAAACATAATGAGACGATTTAAAGTAAATGACTGCAGCGCTGGAACCGCATGTCATGTGTGCCCGTTGATGTCATGTCCACGTGAAAAAACCGTGAGACTGATTGAAACTAAAAAATAGATGTAATGAGCTCTCTAGCGACACCAGACCCCTCCGCCCCTTCTTTTACCCCGAATGGGGCGAAACCCCGCCACCACCGCAATGCGATCCCTCCTGCCGCCCGCCACGTCCGTGGTTGGCGGTACTTTGCGGGCCTATTCGGGGGGGAACATATCGCCGCGACCGAATTCGTGATCGGCATCACCTTTGTGACCATGGGGGTCGGCGCAAAAGAACTGTTGCTTGGGCTATTGATTGGTAACCTGCTGGCCGTGATCAGCTGGACCTTGGTCACAACACCGATTGCCGTCGAAACCCGTCGGTCTCTTTTTGCGTATCTAGAGCAGATCACCGGGTCTTATTTCAGTAAAATCTACAACATCGCAATTCTGCTGTTCTACGGTGCCTTGGCGGCCGCAATGATCACTGTCTCGGCCTATGCGGTCCGTTTTGCTTTTGGATTGCCGGTGCAGTTGGCGCCTTATCCGACGTCTTTCGCATTCATCTTGGTTACCCTGCTGCTTGGGGCCGTGGTGATTGTGGTTGCGGCACGCGGCTTTGAAACCATGGCCAATTTTGCGACCATTTGCGCGCCTTGGATGCTAGCTTGTTTTGTGTGCGGCGGCGTTATTGCTTTGCCGTTGCTGGCGCTTCATGTGACTGGGTCGACGGGCTTTGACGGGTTCTCGGGCTTTATGAACATCGCGGAATCCTCGATCTGGCAAGGCACGACTCCAGAGGGCGAACCCGGCATTTCCGTTTGGGAAGTGGCCGCCTTTGCATGGGCGAACGGTGCGATGGTGCATTTGGGCCTGATCGATATGGCAACCTTCCGCTTTGCCCACCGCAAATGGTACGGTGTTTTTTCGGGCGTTGGCATGTTTTTGGGGCACTACATCGGTTGGATTGCTGCCGGTCTGATGGGGGCAGGGGCCGCTGTTGTGTTGGCAACCCCCCTGATGGCGCTGGATTCCGCTGACGTTGCCTATTCCGTTCTTGGTTATGTCGGCGTGTTGGCTGTGATTTGTGCCGGTTGGACCACGGCAAACGCGTGCCTGTATCGCGCGGGTTTGGCTGCGGCGACCCTGATGCCGTCGTATTCGCGGGGCAAAGTCACCGCGATCGTGGGCGTATTCATCGTCATTGCGGCGTGTTTCCCATTCGTGGCGCAGTCGGTCATGCCGCTGACCGTTTACGGCGCGATTTTGCTGTCACCCATTGGCGCAATCGTCATTGCCGAACATTACCTGCTGCCGAAACTGGGGCTGACACGGTATTGGTCGCGCTATTTGGGTCATTCCCTGAACCCTGCGGCGCTGCTGACGTGGGGTGTCGCGCTGGCCTTTGCGGCTACGATGTTGGCAACCGGTGCTATGAGCTTTTACTTCATTTTCCTGCCTGAATATGTGATCGCCCTGATCCTTTATCCGATCGCAGCCGCCATGATGGGCGCGCGGGACACATGGCCGTCGGACGAAGCACGTCAGGCCGAGCGAGAGGCTATTTTGACCCGCTTTGAACAAAAGCGTTTGGCTGAACATGGCGAAGAGATGGAAGAAGATCCGTCGAATGAACATACAGCGCGTCTGGCGAAATGGCTTCTGGTTGGCGCTGGTACGGTCCTGATCTTTATGATCGCATTCGCCCTGCGCATCGCGTTCACTGCGCCGGATCCCAGTGTCTTGGGAACCATGCTCGAGGATTATTTTCTGATCGCCGCAGCTTTGACCGCAACGTATTTCCTGATGGCCATGGCCGCGATGAGCGCGACAGACGGGCCAGAGGGTGCCGAGCAATAAATATGCGAACGGGTGGGCGGCGTAGTTGCGCGGCCCACGGTTCAATTTATTTTGCAGCCATCGTTGCAAAGACAACAATGCCGATAGTGACCGCGGCAAGCAAAATTGCCGCGCCAACCGACACATGAGGTTGCCCGTTCTGGGCAGCTTTTGTTTGCTTTTTCGCTTGCCACCCGAACCCTATCAACGCGACCCCAAGGACCGTTCCGACGCATTCAAGCGCCGTCAACACTGGCGGCATCGGGGTCGTCGATACGGGGAAAATGACAAAAAGGTCCGACAGGTACACCGCGGCAAAGGCAATGCCGATCGCGGGCGCAAACCAACCAACCACCCGACTGCGCCAGACCCGCCACGACAGGATCAGGCTGCCCAGTCCCAGAACCGTCAGAAAGACGTTAAAGGCAACAAGGACAGCAACTGGGTAGGCTGGAAAATTCCGTGTTTCGACAAAACCGCCAGGAACCATAAGGGCAAGGTTAACAGCGCTTAGCGCAAGTAAAACAGCGACGATGCGGGAATAGGTCATTTCAGGTCCTTGGACGGTGGGAAAAAGGGCGCGGCCAGCAGATCGAAGGATCGTTTGGATAGATCTGCTGCGTCGCTTTCGGGCAGGTCTGTGCCATGTTCTGCGAACCAGCGGTCGATCGTCGCCGCAAGGTTCAGCGCGATCGCCGAAAGAAGGTTCAGCGGCATATCGGCGCGAATGGCGCCAACGGACTGACCAGCGGCAATCAGCGTTTCAATCCTGCGTTCCAGCGTTTTCAGCGGCTCTGCATAGGCGTCACGTGCTGCGATTTCGCGATGCAAAACGCGGACTAATTCGGCAAACTTTGCGTCGTCGGTCAAGGCGAACCTTAGGCGGTCACATAGACCCGCAACGGCGGTCCAAAATTCGTTCACTTGGGTGGTGTTCAACGCGGCCGCCTCGTCGATCACCCCAATCCGTTCCAAGCGGCGATCAAGGGTCGCGCGAAACAATTCTGCTTTCCCAGCAAAGTAGTGATAGGTCCGCCCCTTGCTTTCCCCAGCTGTCGCGAGGATCCGATTGAATGACGCTTGTTCGAACCCGAACGCGCAGAATTCCGCCTCGGCCGCGTCCAGCCATTTAGCGCGAGCCTTGTCGTCCAGTTCGGCCAGACGCTTTCTTGTTTCGGATATTTCGACCATTTATAGACCACCAGTCTAAATCAATTTATTGCATCTAGACTGGTGGTCTATATGCTGTCAATGGTACAATGTATTGCGTATCGTGACAGGCGCCGCCCGCAGTTGGGCATCCAATATGCATTTAATAGAGCCGTTTTCCCATGATGCAGATTTGGAATTCGCCCCATTGGCCCAATTTTAAACATGGCGCGGCTGGGGCTGATCAAAGGCCTGCATGCAGGTCTGTTGTCCGATGAACGGCAAGAGATTTTCTTGCGGGCGGTCACGGGCAAAGCTTTGGCCAGTTTCGGGATCGAAGGCGTGCCGCTACCGCAGTTTTCCAATTGAAATCGTGCGGGCTGCGACGGGCCGCTGTAAAGCGTTCTATACAGCGCGCCGCCGCATGGACCGTTCTGTTGATATCAGGTGACTGTACAGTTTGTTATGATCAAATCGTGGTCCGATAGTGGGGCCGGGCCGTTTAGCGATGGCACGATGCGGGGCGACTGCGTACCGATGCCGCGGCATGCGAACCAATCCAGTTTCATCTTGCGGTCAGGGTGGCGCGTAATCAGGCTGGGGCGGGTGGTCATGCCATCCGCCGTCCCGTCCCAGTGATAGCCCTGGTCGATGGCGCGCTGAAACAGGGTTTCGGACTGCCAATCGAAATCGGGCGGCATGTGGTTGCCGGTATTTAGGTCGCCGCCGATCACAGCAGGCAAATCAGGCGCAAAATCATCAATTGCTTCCATCAGCATATCGAACTGCGCTGCGCGGTGGGATTGGTCTGCGTTGCTTTCCAAATGGGTGGACACAACGCAAATGGGGCCGGTGTCGGTGTCAACCTCGGCCAGCATTGCCATCCGTCCGCCGATACGCGGCTGACCGGGATCCGCGCCATAATCGGTCGAAAACCAGTGCCCGTGATCATCCAGACGGATCATGGCCACGCGATGAAACGGAACAGAGGACAAGATCGCATTCCCGTGCCATCCACGCGCGTTTTCACTGTCTGTACAGAATTCGCGTTCGGTGGGGCTGCCCAGGCCAAGTTCGAAAAATTCGACGCCATAGATATAGGCCATGCCCAGATGGGCGGCGATTTTGGCTGTGGTGTGGCGTTGATCTGTGCGGGCCATGCCGTGATCGACTTCAGATAATAGCACGATATCCGCGCCTTGGGCCCGCAAAACGCTGGCGGTTTGTTCTGGGAACAGGCAGCGTTCAACGTTCCACGCGGCAATCGTGAACCTGTCTGGCAGAACGGCGGTGGACGGGGTGCCTCCGGTTTGGATGAAATGCATCGCGTCGGTTTTTTCAAACAGATCGCGGTGCGCATCCGATGTGCGCGGAGCCGACAGAATTTGCGAACGCAGGTCCGCCGAGACTAGGGGCAGGTCGCTGATCGTTTCGGTGATCATAGACGGCGGCCTGTTTGCGCATCAAAAAACGAAACCGCATCTGGTTTGATCGAAATGCGCAGCGGCCCCGTTTCGGCGGTAACGTCTTTGGCAAGGCTAACCATGATCGACTGACCCGCCCACGTTGCGTGCAGAATACGGTGCGCGCCCAGTTCTTCGATCAGGGTCACGTTGATTTCAAAATCACCGTTGGGGTCGGGCAGGATATCTTCGGGGCGGATGCCCACGGTCACAGGGCCAGAGCCCGCGAAAGAGGCAACCGTTTGATCGCCGACCATCACCGCGTTGTCAGCGGCAATCGCATCCAGCAGGTTCATCGGCGGCGCACCCATAAACGACGCAACAAAGGTCGAAGCGGGCGAATGATACACCTGCGCCGGCGTGCCGATCTGTTCGATTTCGCCCGCGTTCATCACGATAATACGGTCGGCCATTGTCATGGCTTCGACCTGATCGTGGGTCACATAAACGGACGTCACGCCCAACCGACGCTGAAGCGCCTTGATTTCAATCCGCATCTGATTGCGTAGTTTGGCGTCTAGGTTCGATAGCGGTTCATCGAATAAAAACAGCGACGGATCACGCACAATCGCACGGCCCATTGCAACGCGTTGACGTTGGCCGCCAGACAATTGCGACGGTTTTCGATCCAAATATTCGATCAAGTTCAATAGTTTGGCCGCATCGATGACTTTTTGATCGATCACATCTTTGGCGATTTTGCGGTTTTTCAATCCGTAGCCGATGTTTTTGCGCACCGTCATATGCGGATACAGCGCGTAATTCTGGAAAACCATCGCGATGTCGCGGTCTGCGGGATCGACACCATTGACGATGCGGTCGCCGATATGCAGATCGCCTGCGGTTATATCCTCTAGCCCTGCAATCATGCGCAGCATGGTGGATTTGCCGCAGCCCGACGGGCCGACCAGCACGACAAATTCGCCCTGTTCGATGGTGAAACTGGCGGGTTTTACGGCCTCGAATCCGTTGGGGTAAACCTTGCGAAGCGTGTTCAGAGTAACCTGAGCCATAGTAAATTCCTTACTTATCGGATTCCGTCAGGCCCTTTACGAACCAGCTTTGGAAGAAAATGACGATGAGGACGGGCGGAAGGATCGCGATGATCTGAAGGATGTTCGATTTGCCGTATTCGGGCAGATTCGTGCCTTCTAGGGTTTGCGTGATCTGTTTGATCCCGCGCACAAGCGTGAACATCCCTTCGTCCGTGGTGATCATGGTGGGCCACAGGTATTGGTTCCACCCGTAGACAAACATGATGATGAACATCGCGGCGATCATGGTCCGCGACAGCGGCACCAGAATGTCGACAAAGAATTTGATCGGCCCCGCGCCGTCAATGCGGGCGGCTTCGATCAACTCTTCTGGGACGGAACGGAAAAACTGCCTGAAAAAGAACGTGGCGGTTGCCGATGCGATCAGCGGAATAATCAGCCCCTGATATGTGTTCAGCATCCCCAGTTTCTGGACGATTTCATAGGATGGCAGGATGCGCACCTCTAGCGGCAAAAGCAGGGTGGTAAAGATGATCCAGAACGAAAACGTCGCGAATTTCAGGCGGAAATAAACGATCGCATAGGCGGCCATCATTCCGATGACGATTTTGCCAACCGCAAATCCCAGCCCTAGGATCAGCGAATTATACAGCATCCGCAGGCCCGTGTTTTCGCCGCTAAACCCCGACGCTTCGTACATCGCTTTTTCAAAGTTTACAGGGATCTGATCGCCGAACACCAAACCGGGGCCATTGCGCATGGTTTCCAGATCGGGCGTGGACGCCATTTGCAGCAGCATCGCTACCGGCAGGATCATGATCAACGATCCGATGACTAGGACCGTGTGATCCACAATGGTTTCTAATTTAATACGTTTCATCGTGGCCCCTTAGGTGTAATGGATGCGGCGTTCGACCATGCGGAACTGGAATACGGTCAGCGCAAGGACCAGCACCATCAGCACAACAGATTGCGCCGACGATCCGCCCAGATCATTGCCGCGGAACCCGTCCACATAGACGCGGTAGACCAGCGTCATTGGGTTGTTGCTGGGTTCGCCTTTGACCATCGTATCGATGATGCCAAACGTGTCGAAAAGCGCGTAGGTGATATTGATGATCAGCAGGAAAAACGCGGTCGGCGCCAGCAAGGGAAAGGTCACATCCCAAAACCGACCCGTTGCGGAACGGTTGTCGATCAGCGCGGCTTCTTTCACTGATTTGGGGATGGATTGCAGGCCCGACAGAAAGAAAATGAAATTCACGGGCAGCTGTTTCCAGACCGAAATGACAACCATCGCAAAAGCGGTGTCAAAATAATCCACGCCCAGTCGGAAATCCCATCCGAACAGGCCAAAGAAATCCTTGAGCGGGCCCCAAGATTGGTCAAACAGGACCAACCCAATCACGCCCGCAACAGGCGGCGCGACGGCATAGACCCACATCAGCAACGTACGATAGGTTTTTGCGCCCTTGATGACTTTGTCCGCTTTGACCGCCAACAGCAGCGCCAGCGACAGCGACAGGGCTGTGACCAATAGCGTGAAAATAACCGTGAATTGCGCGGATCGCAGATAAGCGGATGATTTCAACAGCGATGTGTAATTTTTTATACCGACAAAGGTTTCACCGAAACCGAACGGGTCCTGAAGGAAAAAGGACGATCGCACCGCTTGGGCGGCTGGCCAGTAGAAAAAGATAAGAATGATGGACAGCTGCGGTAGCAGCAAAAGCATCGGTAGCCACCGTGTCGAAAATCCTGCGCGTTTCATGAAACCCCCTAGAATGTCGATTGGCGGCCGCATCGCTGCAGCCGCCAACCGTGTGTGATGCAGACGATTAGCCTTGGGTCATCGCAAAGCGCGACAGCAGTTCGTTTGCTTCGGTTTCGATGGTTGCGAATGCGTCATCTACGGATGTTTCACCGGTCAGGATGCGGCCGAATTCACGGTTCATCACGTCACGGATTTGAACGTAGAAACCCATGCGGTAGCCTTTGGTGTTTTCACCCGATGCCAGCGACAGCTGTTGGATGCCAACCTCGGCGGCTGGGAAACGATCATAGTGACCGTCTTCTTTGGCCAGTTCGTAGGCAGCGGTGGTGATCGGCACATAGCCGGTTTCGCGGTGCCACATGTACTGAACCTCTGGCGATGTCAGGTATTCAAAGAATGCGGCGGTTGCTGCGTTTTCTTCATCCGACTGGCCAGCCATTGCAAACAGCGATGCGCCGCCGATGAATGTTTGGGTTGGTTCGGTGGTGACGGATTCCCAATAGGGCAGGTAGGTTGCCGAAAATTCAAATGGCAGGTCTTTTTGCATCAGGCCGCCAAACGATCCCGAAGATCCCAGCCAGATAGCAACATTGCCTTCTTCAAACGGGGTTTGGTTGTCGTCCCACGATGCGCCGTACCAGTTGTAGAAACCGTCATCCATCCATTCTTTGACGTTGGTCCAGTGCATTTTCAGTTCGTCAGAATTGACTAGGATCTGAGTGTCAGCACCGGTGTAACCATTGTCGTTCGTGGCGAACGGCAGGTTGTGACGGGACATAAAGTTTTCGACGAAAATCCATGGTGAATGGGATTGTGCCAGCGGCGTGTAACCCGCAGAAACCAGCGCAGGCGCGGTGACGGTTTCGAATTCTTCCCATGTTTTTGGCGCGTCGACACCGGCAGCGGCCAGCGCATCAACGTTGAAATACATGATAGGCGAAGACGAGTTGAACGGCATGCCGATCATTTTGCCGTCTGCGTCAGCATAGAAATAACGCACGCCCGAGATGTAGTCGTTGATGTCGAAATCAACACCGTTTGCTTCTAGCAGGTCCTGCACTGGGATCGTTGCGCCCTTTGCGCCGATCACGGTCGCGGCGCCAGCGTCAAACACCTGCATGATGTTCGGCTGTTCACCTGCGCGGAATGCTGCGATGCCAGCGGTCAGGGTTTCCTCATAGGTGCCTTTGAATACTGGCGTGATGGTGTAATCTTCTTGGCTTGCGTTGAAATCAGCAGCGATCTGGTTGACGGTGTCGCCCAGTTTGCCGCCCATAGCGTGCCACCAGGTAATTTCAGTTTCAGCGAAAGCAGTGTTGGCAACCAGCGCAAGGGCGGCAGCCGAAACAAAAGACAAATGTTTCATTCTCATTCTCCAATCAAAGCCGTTTGGCCTTGGGTTAGACAACGCCCCGAAATTGGACGCGGATGCATGGGGCCGACCGGTATTCGGCCAGCGTTTCGCCAGATGCCTGCGGGGGATTGATTCCACTTGCACAGCATCTGCACACGTGTTCACATAGCGATGTTGTGTAACGCCAAAATGACATGAGACGAAATTTTTTATGACTGGTCAAAAACGCAGGGTTACCGCCGCCGATGTGGCGAAATTGGCGGATGTGTCCCGATCCGCGGTGTCGCGGGCATTCACCGAAGGCGCCTATTTGGATGCGGAAAAGAAACGGCGCATCCTGGCTGCGGCTGATCAGTTGGGGTATCGGCCCAACGCGCTGGCCGCCAGTTTACAGGGCGCTGGGTCCAATCTGGTTGCTATCTTTGTGGGCGAAATGCCCAACCATTACGACAAAGAGGTCGCCGCCGCGTTGGTCAATGGTCTGAACGCAGCGGGCAAATGGCCGATTGTGATTGGTGGGGCAGGGGATACGGCAAAATCAGCCATTCAGAACGTCCTGCGCTATCCATTGGAATCCATGATCCTGCGATCCGGCAGTTTGGGCGCAGACGTCGTGTCGTCCTGTCTAAAACTGGGCATTCCCGTTATTTCATCGGGCCGCATCGTCGAAGGCCCGAACGTCGATAACATCTGCGTCCGGAACGACGCCGCGATGGCGTTGATGACCCAGCACCTGATCCAACAGGGGCGCAGAAAATTCGTCTATCTTTCAGGGCCAGATAAATATTGGTCTACGGCTGCGCGGTTCGACGGGTTTGACCGGACGATCAAAGCGCAGGGCATTGACGCTGTGGCGCGACTTTATGGTGATTACACGGTTATGGGCGGGTTCAACGCGGTGCAGGGGATCAACGATTTTGCGGATATCGATGCCTTGGTCTGTGCCAACGATGCGATGGCGTTGGGGGCGTTGATGTGTTTCAGGCAAAAAGGCATTGCCGTGCCCAAGGATATCGCCGTGACGGGGTTCGATGATATGTCGATGGCAGAGTGGCCCGATATGGACCTGACCACTCTGCGTAATCCGATAGAGCCATTGGTGGCGGGGACGATCGATCTGATTTTGTCGCGACAGGCGAACCCTGATCGACCCGGGGAAACCAAATGGCTGGATGCGGAATTGATCCTACGCGGAACCCATTGATGGGGGGCGTCTATCGACGGGTTACAGGGCCCACTGGAAACCAACGGCTTTTTCGGAAACGTCCCGCAGGCGTGTCATGACGGCTTTGTCATAGGCGTGCGGGTTCAAGGTGCCTTTGCCGACGGGGCAGACAAATTCCATACGGCCGGTCGGGCCATATAGCGCACGTTGCGCCAGCCCGTTTTCAGTGGCGCACATGACCTCGGGGTATGATCCTTATTCGGCGGTCTGCACCATCGGCGTTTTGGACATGATGTTAAACATCAATCGCATGAACCAGCTGCCGCTTGTCGTGATCAGCGACGTCGCCGAAGACCCCGGATGGCAGACATAAACCTCGACCTCGGTGTGGCCTGCGGCGGCCAGACGGTCCTGCAATTCGTATGCAAACATCATCTGCGCCAGTTTGGACTGCGAATAGGCGGTGTTGGGACCATAGTCCTGTTCCCAGTTCATATCGTCAAACTTGATGGTCTTTAGGCCCATATTATAGCCAAGGCTGGCAACAATGACGATCCGGCCTTGGCTTTGGGCGATGCGGTCAAACAAAAGGCCCGACAGCAGGAAGTGACTATAGTGGTTGGTGCCCAGCTGGCTTTCGAAACCGTCGATGGTCAAGGCGCGTTTCGGCACCTGAGCGATCGCCGCGTTTTCGATCAGCGCGGCGATGCGCGGCACGGTTTGCAGCACCTCTTTGGCGGCGGCGCGCACCCTGTCCAGAACGGACAGGTCCATGCGGATAAAGCTAACGTCGGCATCCGCGCCGGTGATAACAAAGGCTTTCCCGACCAAAGGCCCAAACGTTCTGATGTCCAACCCTTCGCTCCGAATGGCATGTTGGTCATGGTCTGTCTCCTGCCGGTGTTGCTGGCGAAATGTTGGGTATCTGCATTTTCTGGATGGGAACATAATCACCCAGCCGATCCGAAATAGGCGTGATTGTCCTGAATTCTTGCCTGATTGTATCAGCCGTATTGATTTGCGTTATCCGTGCCGCCAATTTGGGGGCATAACGAAAACACAGATCAAACACCCAATCGACCATCACCTGCCAGAAACTGGGCTGGTCGATACCGCAATAAAAGGCGTGCAGCTGTTCCGCGTGACCGAAGCGGTGCCATGTGTTCCGGTTGTATATGAACCAACGATCGTTGTTATCCTTGGTGGCGCAAAAGAGGCCATTCTGGACGGCCAGCATCATGTGTATGATAGCAGCCGCTACATGGTCTGCCCCCATGACCCTACCGGTCGAGGCGGGGTCGCTGCAGGCATCACAGACAGACCCGCTGGTTGGCGTTGTGATCAAGGTAGAGCCCCGCATGATGCGCGCGCTGGCGATGGATACCCAAGCGGCTGATGGCGGCATCAAACAGTCGCACGGCGACGCGTCACAGGCGTTGGCTCTGGCGTCTTGGGATGGCCAGTCCCCACGGGAATGAAGCCATTCGGCGCAGTGCGCCGCGCGATTGATGTAGCGCATAGTTAGGCTGATGCGCGGGCCCACGCCAGATGGGGCTATCTGGCTGTGCTTGCATGATTTGGCACAGGTCTATGTCCGACAGGCAGAGGCTGCGGCCAACATTAAACAGCCACCCGCCAGCGCCCAATTTTTGATGAAAATAGACATTTGCCACGGATCGGAGGGCACAAAATGGAAAACGCTGGTCGCAAGGCAATAAAGGGCCAGCGCCCAGGCGATGGGTCTTAGAAACTTGCTCGCAATCAAAAGATATGCTGCCAACGCGTTGAATGCCAGCGCGGGCCAAATCAGCCAGTCCGGCAACCCAAAGCCCGCCAAAAGCGCTTGGGCCGGGTCGGGGTTGATTGCTTTTTGTGCTGCGCCGGCGACAAATAAGACCGCGATTAGATATCGCCCCGCGATCCATTCAAATCGATTGATCATCCTGCAGCGACAAAGGCCAGACTAAGGCCATTCAGACAATGCCGTTTGCCCGTTGGTTCTGGTCCGTCATCAAAGATGTGACCCAGATGGCTGCCGCATCGACGGCAGTGGACTTCGGTTCGGACCTGAAAGATGAACTTTCGATCTTCTTTTGTACCAACGGCATTTGGCAGGCTTTCAAAGAAGCTGGGCCAGCCGGTTCCGCTGTCGTATTTTGCGGCCGAGCTATAGAGTGGCAGATCGCATCCACGACAGTGGAATGTGCCAGAACGCGATTCATCGTTCAGGGGGCTTGTGTATGGGCGCTCGGTTTCTTCTTCGCGCATCACAAGGTATTCGTTTTCGGTTAGGCGCGCGCGCCATTCGGCTTCGCTGCGACAAATTTCATAGCCACATGTCGCGGCCTGAAGAGGGTGGGCGGCTAGGGCGGCACCCGTGGTTAACAGAAATGCTCTGCGGTTCATGTGTCACCTCATTTGGAAATGCGGGGACAAGCCAGCCAAGGAAAGCTGGCTTGTCCGATAGATTTCTGGTCGACTTATTTTGGAACAAGGACCGCGTTCACAACGTGGATCACGCCGTTCGACTGATCGACATCCGCGATGGTCACAAGGCTGGCGTTGCCGCTTTCGTCATAGATGTAGACGTTGTTGCCTTTGACCTGTGCCGACAAAGCGTCGCCCGAAACAGCATTGAAGTGGTAAAAACCATCCGACGAGGCGCGTGCCTGACGTGCGATTTCGGCAGCGGACCAATCACCGGCGACCACATGGGCTGTCAGAACTTTGACCAGCATATCTTTGTTTTCAGGCAGAAGCAGGGTGTCCACCGTGCCATCGGGCAGAGCGGCGAATGCATCATTCACAGGCGCAAAGACGGTGAAAGGGCCGGGGCCTTGTAGCGTTTCAACCAGACCAGCGGCCTGTACAGCGGCAACAAGCGTGGTGTGATCGGCGGAATTTACTGCGTTTTCGACAATGTTTTTGGTTTCAAACATAGGTGCGCCACCCACCATCGGGTTTTCGGCGTTAGCGGCTGTTGCAATGGTCAGTGCTGTAACGGCGGTGGCCAGTTTTGATACGATTTTCATTTGAGTCTCCTCTCATAATTGCCCGCAATCTGCTGCGGTTATGAGAAGACACGGAGCGATACCTGAAAGAGTTTCAGCCTGCCTGAAATAATTTTGCGTCAAAGAATTCGTCGACTGCCAAAACGGTGCCCGTAGGCGCGCCTGTTGGTGAACCGCCCGCCGGTTCATCCGATACAGCCAGAACACCGCCATCGATCAACGCCGCAATTTCGGGGGTGATTTCAAACAGGCTTTCTTTATCCGCAGAAATCACACCCAGCGATACAGGTGCATCGGCGTTGGGGCTAATGACCCAAAGTTCAAAATCCCGCCCTGCGGCTGGTTTGCCCTGTTCGGGGATCACTTTGAACAAATTGCCATTCGGGGCATAGCCTGCCTCGATATGGATGGCGCCATCTTCGGAGATCAGCGTTGCATGGAGTGTTGGATCAAATGCGGGGCCACGCAACATAAAGGTGACCACAAAGAATGCCATAACCGCCAATGTCGACAGTGCAGGGAAAGCCAACCAATTCCAGATCCAGCTGCGCCCTGCGCTTGCCGTCTTGCCGTTCAATTCAGCGATTAGATTGGCTCTGACAGAAGGAGACGGTGTTTCCTCTGTTAGGTCAACGGCGATGGCCGAAAACTCTGCCTCCCAAAACTGCACTTCGGCACGCAATTCCGGGTCGTTCTGCAAACGTGCCTCGAATGCCTGTTCCGTGTCTGCGTCCAACAGGCGCAAGACATATTCGGCGGCCAGCGCCTTGTCTTCCGGTATGTCCTGACGGTCGCTCATTGTGAAAGGCACTCCTTCAAAGATATCAGGCTGCGTCGCAGCCACGTTCGCATTGTGTTCAGCGGCACATCAAAGCGGTCCGCGAGCGCTTGGTACGTTGTGCCATCCAGATAGGCAGCCCGAACAGCATCGGCACGATCTGGCGGCAGCTCTTGAAAACAGGCACTGATCCGGCGCTGTTGTGACGCGGCGATGCTTGCATCCTCTGGCCCGGGGCGCTTTTCGACAATCTCGCCTACGCTATCGAGGCCGACGTGGTTGCTTTTGTTTGCGCGCAGCCGATCAATCGACAAATTCCGCGCGACAGTGATCAGCCATGTCATCGGAGAGTGACCGGTCACCGCGTATCGGTCCGCCTTGGCCCAAATTCGTAGATATACGTCCTGAAGTGCATCTTCGGCTTCGGACCTGTTTTTTAAGATACGAAGGCAAACACTAAAAAGTTTCCGGTTTGTGGCATCATACAGCGCCGTCAGGGCGGTCTTGTCGCCAAGCCCGATCTTTCCGATTAGCTCTTCGATGTGGTTGCGGTCCGCCATCCGTGCCTTTTTCCGTTCAAGAAACGCTTTTCCTACGTTTACTTGACAGAATTGGCCCCGAACGACAACTGCTTGTCGCTGGGGCCAACTGTATCACGGACCAATCAACTCGTTACGCAATCGTCATAGATTACATACCCAAAGATGCGGCAAAGCCTGTAATGCCGCCCATGCCCAGATCGGCCTTCATTGCGGCAGCACCAGTTTCAAGGTCGATTTCATATAGGCCAGCGGACTCGGCGCCTTCTAGTTGCAAGATTGCAAGCGCCATATCTTCGCCTTCCTTGGCGGACACGATGTCAAATCCGCCCATCGGGGCCAGATCTACGGCTGCGCCGTCAATCGTGATCTTGCCGATGGTTTCCAGCGTGCCCGCATTGTTGGCCAGACTAACCAGCGCATCGGTTTCGGCATCTAGCGCGTATTGGAACGTGGTGCTGGCCGTTTCGCCATTGATCGCATTGGTATAGGCATTTGCAAAGATCATCGGTGTCATGCCCGCCATCAAATCACCTTCGGCATAGGCCAAATCGGTAAAGCGGCGCACAGAGCCTGCGCGATCGTCATTGTCGCCGAAACCTTCGGGGAAATAGACAAGGTTTTCACCTGCGGATGTCACAGCACGGACGGCGTCGATCTGGTTGTTGAAATCAAAGGCGACCATTTTGTCGTCACCGATCATCGCGTCATCCATGAACACAGCGCCCAAGTCGGTCATTTCGCCGCTCATTGTGTCAATCGTCGCGATCATGCCATCCGAAAAACCCAGCAATTCGCCGGTCACGGGACGCCATGCAATCGCTTTTAGCGGAGAGGCAAGGCTATAGGTCATAACCGCATCAGGCGCGTTTACATCGCTCATCACGACAAGCGTTGCGCCGTCATCGGCAAGAGCATAGCCGGAAACGGCGGCATGACCTGCCGACAACGCAGGGCTAGCGGCAAGGGCAATCAGAGATGTCAAAAGAGCTTGGGTTTTCATCGTTTTTCCTTTTGGTTTAATCGTAGCAGGCACGTTTTTTGTTGTGCTTGCCAACAGTCACGAAAGGCAAAACTGAAAAGTTTCAGAGTGGTCGAAAAAAATCCAAAATTGTTCGGCAGGGATGTTCGTGCGAACTGTATCCTTGGCCGTAACCCATGCGGTTTGGGCGGGTGTAAAGGCTCTAACAGTCACTGCTATCGCCCATTGCTTGATCGCTGTGCGCGGTACAGCTAGGGTTGTTGTAGTGGATAATTGTGAAGTGGTGGAGCAAGGCACCCACCAATAATCGATGGACCAAATTCCCTTCCTAATAATTGCTATTAATTGAGGCAGCGACGACGAGCTTTGGGTTCACATCTACAAAAAAGCTTCGGGTCAGCCCTCAATCAATTGGGACGATTGCGTGAGAGCCACACTTGCCTGGGGCTGGATCGACAGCCTGAAACGGTCCGGCGGTGTTACTTTATGGTTTCAACTCCTCACTCCGCGTTGCCCCCGATCCAACTGGTCGATGCGGAACAAAGGATTTACAGAGGAAACTCATTGCCTCAGGCACGATGCAATTTGCTGGGATGGAACAGGTCAGACTGGCGAGCAAAGACGGACGATGGATCGATTGAATTGTGCAGCGGGCCACAAAAACCTGGCGAGAGTATTACTGGTGGAGTCAGGAAACACTCAAAGAGAGGCCCGCGCTCGCACCCGAAAAATGCCAAAACTCAAACGTTTCTGTCACCGCCAAAAACGACCATTATAGACACTACCGCTTTTTCATAACTGACATTGGCGCAGCCGCCGCGAAAGGGCACTTCGTCTCGCGTTGCGGTCATCTGACTGCATCAAAATAATGGGTTATGCATGAACAACCGTTATGGCGGGCCGCGCCGCAGCATCTGTGAAGGTTGGTCGACGGCAGTGCTGGGTCTGAAGTTTAACTTTCTTACTCCGCGAATGGTCGGGATTTGAGTTTGATTTTCGAAAAGTGCGGTGTGGTCGATGGCGTGGGTGCGTCTGGGATGTGGATTTTAGCCTCGTAGGGTGGGGTGGTTGGGTTTTTGCCTCCATTGGGTGGTCGCGACTTGTGGTTGGGCTTCTGGCGGTTGTTTATTGAGGTGGGGTTGACCGTGTTTGAGTTGACCGAAAGTCCAGAGTTCGCAGCGGAGGGTTTGGGGTGCGTTGGTCAGAACGTTCATTGCCTTGAAGCCTTTGCGGCGGGCAGGCGTTCAATCGCCACTCGGGCTGTGATTGTTCATAATAGCACTGCCTAATTCTTATTTGATATGGTCATTTGAGGGCTCCTCCGCCCCCGCGGAGATAATTTCCCTAGGGTGCTGTTCTGACTATTGCGGTAGGACATCCAAGATGCATTGAATAAAGTTGTTTTCCCATCAAATTACTTTGATTTTTGATGGGAATATTGGTAGCATTCTCATCATGCAGATTTGGAAATCCCCCCACTGGCCCAATTTCAAACATGACCCCGTCCGAACTGAACAGGCTTTGGCGGGGGTCGTGGCGCGGCTTGGGCTGATCGAAGGTATGCACGCGGGTCTGTTGCCCGATGAACGGCAAGAGATTTTCTTGCGGGCGGTCACGGGCGAAGCTTTGGCCAGTTTCGGGATCGAAGGCGTGCCGCTGGCGCGGTCCGAAATCGAAGCGTCAGTCGTGGCGTCAATGGCGCATCGGCAAACCATCCCGCAGCGCCGTTCGGACGCCGTGGCCGCGCTGATGTTAGAGGCTCGGGCAGGGCAGGGGCCATTGACCCACGAGGTTCTGTTTCATTGGCATCGGCTGTTGTTCCACGGGATCGAGGTCGAAGACAAAGGCCGCTATCGCAGTTTTCCAATTGAAATCGTCCGAGGTGCGACGGGCCGCCGCGAAGATGTTCTGTACGTCGCGCCGCCGCATGACACCGTCCTGCAGGAAATGGATCGTTTTCTGAACTGGCTGGCGACCGATCAAACACCCATCCCGATCCGCGCCGCGATTGCCCATCTGTGGTTCGAAAGCATCCACCCGTTTTCCGACGGTAATGGCCGCATCGGGCGTGCGATTATTGAACATGTCTTTGCAGGGCAGGGGGCGCTGCCGTTTTCGCTATCTCGGCAGATCGAAGCCGACAAACGGGGCTATTACGCCGCGCTACAGGCGGGGCGGACCGAAGGCGCGAACTGCATCGACGCCACGCCATTCGTGTTATGGCTGCTGGAAAAGCTGGACCTAGGCATCGAAGAAGCGGGCATCGATGCGCGGTTTCTGGTGCGCCGCAACGCGTTTTTCGTGCGCATGAAAGACATCAACCCACGCGCCGCCGCTGTTTTGCGCCGCTTGTTTGCCGAAGGCCAAGAGCGGGTCGAACAGGGGATTTCCGCAGGTCCTTACAGCAAAATCGCCAAAGTATCATCCGCGACCGCGACCCGAGATTTGAACGACATTGAAAAGGCCGGTCTGATCCGAAAAGGCGCAAGCGGCGGACGATCCACTTATTATGAAATCGATTGGTAAGCGGCGGGTGTGGCCAAAGTTTTTGCTCCTGTCGCAACCGTAGTTGGACGCAATAGCCTTTTCAATATGTGAACGCGCCAAAAATCCAGTTTGCCCCGTCGCTCTACAGCATTGAGTTGAGTGCGTGAATAGCAGCTTGGGGCACTTTAGACGTCGTGCACAAGGGGCGGGTAGCCGCCATGCGCCGCTCTTTGCGAAAGTATCCTGTCAAGCCGTGAAAGCGGCCATTCGCGCTTTAGTTTCAACGGTCCCTATGCTGTGACGAGGAGCAACGACAACTATGCGACGATAACGGTGCTCTGGGCGGGAAAGCCTAGGTATTCCGGATTGTTTGGGTCATTTCACTGGGCCTTCATACTCTACCAAGGGACGAAAGGCAGGCATGGCGCGTCGATGCTCAATGTTAGCCAAGGTGCAGCCATCGAAACGGGCCGCGAAGCGGCAACAGGCTCTATGAGCCTGGGCAACGTATCAATTGAATAGCCCCTAGTTTCATAGACACCTTCTTGGTTCACATTGAACTGGACCTGTCCCGTTTTCGTGCCGCCCCAAGTGCTCGTTTAGACCACCTTACGTTCGAATGCGACATGGCTTTTCCAGCCGAGGGCTGAGTGCCGCCGGCGCGGATTGTAGAAGCCGTTGATGTATTGGAAGATCGCCATCTCAGCCTTGCGTCTTGTTTCCCAAGGATGTCGCCAGATCAGTTCTGCCTTGATGGTTTTAAAGAATGTCTCAACAGCCGCATTGTCGTAGCAATTGCCTTTGCCAGACATCGATATTTTGAACCCATGTTGGCGTAGTAGTTTCTGGTAGTCGTGTGAACAATATTGCGACCCACGATCCGTGTGATGAATGCAGTGGTTGGGCGGTTGCCGGAACGCGATGGCCATCTTCAACGCTCAGATTGCCAGGTCACGTTTCATCCTATTGCTCACCGCCCAGCCGATCACACGCCTTGAATGAAGGTCCAGGAGCGAGCCGTTGTCCGCCATTGGTCCGAGGACAATGGCGAGCGCCAGATAAATCCACCCCTCGCGTGTCCAGACATAGCTGATGTCACCTGCCCATTTCCGGTTTGGTGCATCCGCCACAAAGTCACGATCCAACAGATTGGGCGCGATGTTGAACTTGTGATCGCTATCTCCCTCTCGGCAGATTGCTTTGCAATCGCTTGCCGAGCAGTGGTTGTCACCTTGTGTTTGCGGGTTCTGACCACTGATATGCCGTTCTGGCGCATCAGATGACCAACACGACGATGGCCAACATCCAAGCCGACCTCTTTCAACTCCTCCGTCATGCGTGGTCGACCATAGCTGCCCAAACTAAGACGGGCTTGTTCTTTGATATGGGCCAACGTGATCAAATCAGATCGCTGTCTGCGGCTGGCTGGGCGGTTGCGGAACGCACGCAAACCACGTGAACTGACGCCAACAACCTCACACAACCGATTGGCTGGAAAGCTGGACCTGTGTTCTTCCCCTCTCGTGCATTTTCAATGCGCTGCCGGGCAGTGGACAAACCTAAATCTCATTGCCTTAGGCCCGCAAAGAACTGGGTGGCCTTCCTAAGAAACCGCCTCGCCATCTGGGATTTGCGCCAATGCATAGCCCATTGTCTCTGCACGGCGCTGGAGGTTCGAGAGCACACGCTTCCGATGTCGCTCATCATAGGCGGCCGCACCTTGATCTTGATAGGTCATCCCATGGCGGATTGCGTTGTAAAATAGGACTGCGATCTTTCGCGCCGTGGCAGTAACAGCCTTTTGCTTGCCAATCCGGGCCGAGAGCCGCCTGTAGAACGCACCTAATGCGGTATCACTTCGACCAAGTGTGACGGCTGCCAAGCGCAGAAGTGCCGCAGCCTGGCTTGAAGATCGTCGGGTCCGCGAAGATAGCAATTTGCCGCCTGAGACTTTATTGCTCGGTGCCAGACAGAGCCAGGATGTGAAGTGCTTCGCGCTTTTCCAAGCCCGCAAGTCCGTCCCGCATTCAGACACCAGCTTGAGAGCCAGAGACGGCCCAAGGCCATGGATTTGCGTCAAGTCTGTGCCCAGCACACCGTAGAGCGCTGCGCGTATGTCAAAGGCAGGCGCATGACGCTGCTTGCCTTTGAAGCGGGCTTTCGGAATTGGTGCTACGTCGCCGTCTATCCGTACGGTCAATGCGCTAACAGCATCTTCGAGTTTGGCATCACAAGCTGCGATCGGGGTTTTGTAAAAGTCGTATAACTCCAGCGACTGCTTGAGAGCAAACACATGTTCGGGGCGATCATTGCCGACCAAGGCGGCCTTGATCGTATCAATGGAAGATTTGCACCGCACATCACGATATCCGGCCAACACATCGGGGTCACGTTCGCCCGTGAGGATGGCGCGGATGATCTTCATCCCCGTTGCGCCCGTAATGTGAGAAACGACGTGATGCAATTGCAGGTTCATCTCCATCAGAGCCTTCTGCATATGCTGTATATGCGCGGCGGCATATTCTGTAAGCCGTTCACGCTGGCGCATATAGGAGCGCAACGTGGCGATCTGTGCTGTGGGCCTGAAGCTGCCGCGCAGCAAACCATAGGAATGTAGTTGCCGCAGCCAACTTGCATCACTCACGTCGGTTTTGCGGCCCGGCACATTCTTGGCGTACCGGGCGTTCACCAGGATCACTTCGAGACCATGCGCCTCCAAAATCTCGAACGCAGGTATCCAGTAAACGCCCGTAGATTCCATCGCCACGATGGTGACGCCACAAGACCGGAACCAATCGGCCAGATCATGCAGATCCCGAGTGAATGTCCCGCAGGCCCGTACCGGCTTGGCGTCCGCGTCAGGGTTGACGGCGGCCATATGCAATGTTGAGCCGATATCGAATGCAGCCGCATTGAGATTAACCATCTTCAGATCCGGGTGGCTGCCGGTCTTACACTTCGTCATGTTAACACCTCCGTTCAAATCGAAGGGCGTGGACCATGCAAGTTCGTCATCTTCCTAACCGGGATCATTGCCGAGCAGTGTCGCCACTCTCAAGTGCGCATCAGTCCATGTGCCACGTTTTTTTGACGGGGTCTGACCCACCAATAAGCTATCGGCAACTGCCCTTTGATCACACCATAGCACAGGCTGTTTCTACCGCGCACAGGCGGGCGACGGCTCGGAACAGTTGTTTAGATCTCGCGCTCCTGCTTCAAAACCGCGTTCTCTTTGCGAAGCTTTTCAACCTCACGAATAAGATCGGCATCAGAAAGGGACGCATCTTCACTCTCCTGCGCGACCTTGATCCACCTGTTTCAAGTCGAAACGCCCGTCCCTAAATCCGACGCGACCTGCCGCCGTGTTAGCCCACTGGTGAATGCTATGCGCAACGCATCGCGCTTGAATTCTTTGCTGTGTCCGTTTGCCATCTCCGTTCTCATTTTCGGCAAAATACCAAGTCAAAGGAACGTAACAAATCCGTGACAATCCCAAACGAACGCGTACATATGTACGGTGATCACCCTGAATTATTCGGGCAGGTCTGGTCGTGGACGGTGGAAACAGCGACCCATGCTCTGCGGTTGATATTATCGGGCGTTTCTGACCGTTACCCGAACGCTGGCATTATCTTGGGCCAATTGGGGGAAACGCTACCGTATCAGATGTGGCGGCTGGATATGCTTCCGTCAGAGTATTTTAAACGTAACGTCTGGGTGACCACGTCTGGCATGTGCGCCGATGCGCCGTTGTGATGTGCGATTGATATGCTCGGGGCTGATCGCTTCCAGTTCAGTGCGGACTATCCGTTCGAAACCGTGGCCGAGGCGAGCGAATGGGTCGAAAACGCGCCGCTGACCGACCAAGAGCGCGCCCAGGTCTGCGCAGGCAACGCGCGCAAGCTGTTTCAGCTGTAGAAACGGGGGCGTATCAACGTTCCCGAAAGGCGTCTGAGGCGCGGTTTAGCGGCTTGAGCAAATATTGCAGTACTGTCCTTTGACCCGTCAGGATTTCGGTCGTTGTGACCATGCCTGGAATGATGGGGAGCTGACGTCCATTGCCCGCGTCAAAATAATTTTGCTCGGACTCTAGCGTCACTGAAAAATAGTATTCGCCATTGCGTGTCTCATCCTGAAAAGAGTCCGGTGAGACACGTAGTACTGTGGCCTCTAGGTCGCCATAAATGGCGGCATCATAGGCGGTGACCTTGACGCGTGCTTTTTGGTTCGGTGCGATAAACGCGATGTCCCTTGGGCTGAAACGAGCTTCGATCAATAGCCGATCTTCGACTGGTACAATGTCCATTACTGTGCCGTTAGGTGGCAAAACGCCGCCGCCCGCAGTGCTGACCAAAACCTGTTGTACGATTCCATTTCGGGGCGATCGGAGTTCGTTGCCAGTCAGCAGATCGCGCGTAGCAATCTGACGGATATTTAGCTGCTGGACTGATCTGTTGACCTCGTCCAGCTGTTTTCGCAAATCGTTCTTGTACGATGTAACGGTGGAATTCAGCGTCGTATTCACGCCCGCGATTTTTTGATCTAGCCGTAGCCTCTCAATCTCGGTTCCGCCGCCAAGTTGCGAGGCGCGTTCAAAAATTTCGCGCTCTTGTTCCAGCAGGGCCAGTTCGTTTTCTAGATCCGCGACGGCACGCTCTTGTGTCGTTTTCATCTCAAAGAAAAGCGCAGTTTTTTGTCGAACAAGGTCAGCGGAAAAATCGCCCTCCAGCGTCAATTCCTGCGCATCGGCAAGTAGCGCTTCGACCAGCTGTTGTTGCGCCCGACCATCAAGGTAACCTGCCTCGATCTCCTCGAGCTCTGCGCGCAGTTTTGTGGTGTCAAGGAGCGCGACAAGCTGACCTTCTTCGACAAAATCGCCTTCGTCTGCATAGAGTTCGATCACGCGCCCCCCTTGCACGCTCTGAACCGATTGAATCTGTGACGAAGGGATGATTTTACCGTCACCTACTGCTACTTCTTCCAGCTCAAAACTAGCTGCCCAAATGATGAACGACACAAAGACCAGCGCGACGGTCGCGATAATACGTTTTTGTCGCTGGCCTATTGCTTTTTCTTCGGACAAGAAATCTGGTTCGGTCATGTTTGGCCACCTTTTTCCGTTGCTTTCACCCCGTTCGTTTTGAGCTCTGCAAGCACCTGATCCTTAGGTCCCTGTAGCGCGATGCGCGCTTCGTGGACCACAATTAGATGATCAACCAACGACAATGGCCGCGCCCTATGTGTGGCAATTAACAGCGTTTTATCTTTGGACCAGTCTGCAAGTTCTTTGACAAACGCAATTTCGGATTCATCGTCCATAGAGGCAGTGGGTTCATCAAACAGCGCGACGGCTGGATCGCGCAAAATGGTACGGGCGAGTAATAGCGATTGTTTTTGCCCACCTGACAGGCCTTCGCCGGCTTCGTTGACCATCAGGTCCAGACCCTTTGGGTTTTTCTTTACCAGGCTGATTGCGCCACTGATTTCGCACGCGCGGATCAGGTCGCTATCGCTTGCGGACGGTCGTGCGAAGGCAAGGTTGTCGCGCACGGTCCCACGAAACAGCGCGGCGGATTGCGATTGGTATCCGATCGCTGTGCGCAGGTCGTACGGGTGGACGGCGTTTATGTCAGTGTCATCAACCAGCACCTTTCCATAGGTGGGTGAGCCAAGCCCGGACAGCAAACGCAATAGAGTTGATTTTCCCGATCCAATGCGGCCGACAACGCCGACCTTGGATCCAAATGGTATATCCAAATGTGGGATTATCAGGGCGTCGTTTTCGGTTTCTGGATATGTATATCGAACATTCCGAACGGCGATTGTTGGGCATGCCAAATCACGTCTAAGGTGCTGCCCTGTTGGTAAATCCGTGTCCCGCTGCATCAGCCCGTTCAGTGCGCGTTTTGCGACCAGGCTGCCCTGCAATGCGCCCATAACGTTTGATACTTGTTGCATTGGCGCGATGGCGCGGTTCGACAAAATGGAACAGGCAATCACCTGACCAATCGTCGCCTGGCCTTGGATGACATAGTAGGCGCCGATGCTGACAACGCTAATGTAACCCAGTTGCTGGATCGATTGCGTCGCCGACGATAGAAAGTTCCTCCAACGCCTTTGGCGGCGTGACACGGTGTTGGCTGTGACAACGGCGCGGTCCCAACGCATTTGCAGGGTTGGTTCGGCCTGCTGTAGTTTTATTTCGTCGCTTTTCAGGACGGTTTCGACGATCAAACCGTTTCGCAGGGTCGCTTCCTCCAGTCCTTCTTGGGCAAGGCGTTTTAGGGGCAATTGCGCGACAATGCCGATTGTCAAAATGATGCCAATCGCGACGATTATCGGGGCAACCAGGCTACCGCCGATGAAATAGATCACGAGTAGAAAGATCGCCGAAAACGGTAGATCAATCGCCGAGCTGAGCATTGAGGAGGAGAAAGCTTCGCGAATTTGGTTGATTTCGCGTATCTGAGCGGCGAGCGTTCCAAGGCTCTGTGGGCGCGCATCACTTTTCATGCCTAACATATGTGCAAAAACGCGACCGGACATCTTGCGATCTACGACGTTGCCGACTTCGTCGATCAGCGACATCCGTTGTAGACGTAGTAGGAGTTCGAACAAAACCGCGATTCCGGCCCCAAGCACAAGAACGGTCAACGTATTGATAGACTGGGCAGGTATTACGCGGTCCCAAACCTGCAATGCAAACAAGGAAACACCAACGGCCAAAAGGTTTCCAATGAGTGCCGCAAGCATCAAATTTTTGGATACGCGGACCAAAGGTTTGATTGAATCCCAGAACCAAAACCGCTCTCCCGCTAGTTTTGAATCTCTTTCCCAAACGTCTAAGCTGACTTTGCGGTCAAAACACTGCCCACCTGCAAACTGCGCTTTTAGCTGTTTTGGTTTAAGGATTACATCGTGTTGTTTCGCCTCCGCGTCGAACCAAGTGACCGCAAAACGGCCGCGCAGGCTGCGCCCTGTGATGACGAAGGGTGCGCCACCCTTTGTCCAGCCCAGAATTGTTCTAGACCGTTCCAGTCGGGTGATATCCTTGAACTCTAGGATCGTCCATTGTTGGCCCAAAGCCTCTGCCACGGCCGCGCCCTTGAGGTGATGGGGACCGTCTTCGCGAATTATGCGTTGTAGGCGATCCTTGACCCCACGTTCGTTCAATTGAACGTCCAAAGTGTTCGCCAACAGGTGGGCCGTGTTCAACCAAACTTCGGGCGTTGGTAACTGCGGCAAGGTGTGCACAGTCATTCAGGTGACTCGTATAGTACAGCAGACAACTGATTAACTGCCTTTAGTAGGGCAACGCGGTCTTTCAGTTCATCACGATAGGCCTTAAGCAGATCGACGCGTGCGTCGTAAATCCGTTCTTCGGCGTCGACCAAATCGCGCAGCGATCTCGAGCCTACTTCGTATTCTTCGCGCATGATATCGCGTGTTTGGATATTTAAATCCAATATGTTTGTGCGCCGGTTTACTCGTGATTGACTTGCCGCTAGATCGGTGCGGGCTTGGGCGAAATCCAATCGTAGTCGTCTTTCTTCGTCGCGCAGCGATTCAACTTGCGCAAGGTATTCTAGTTCCGCATTTTCCACGCGCTCTCTTCGACCGCCACCCAAAGAAATTGCCTCGCTCAGCACCGGTCCAACCGACAAGCCCGTTCCCGCCGCACCATCGCGGGGGTCGATATCAACGCCGACGGCTGCTTCGACACCTATTCCCGGGAACAGCGATGCCTTTGAGGCGCGCAGATTATATTCGGATGCGGTAACGGCCTGCTGTAGTGCTGCGTAGGTTGGGAAACCTGACAGATCTGGCAGCGATGATGCTGTTTGTGGATCAAGGCTGATCGCCTGCCTTAGGCGGGTCATCGACGTCACAGATTGTAACGAAATCCCAAGCGTCGATTCCAGCGCGCTTTTTGCGTTTGCGCGTTCGGCTCTGGCATCTTCGATCGCAGTCGCCGCAGACAGTTGGCCCGTTTCAACTTCGTTCAGATCAACCCCGGACCCGACACCGATTTCCACCCGTGCACGCACGGAATCCGAAAGGTCGCCTATGCTGTCGTCGTATTCTTCTGCAGCGCCGACAACCGCTGTCTGATAGGAAAGATCGATGTATTGTTCTGCAGCCTCTAACGCGGCGGTGTCAATTTCGGACAGGACATCGTAGCGCGCCTTTTCAACTTCGGCCCGCGCGCTGCCGACCAGTGCAGCGCGTTCACCAAAATCATACAACGTGTAGCGGAGCCCCGTTCGACCCGTCGCGAGGATGTCCGAGTTGGTTGCATTCGGTCCGACGTTAAAAAACACCTCAGGATAGAAAGCCGCCCGAGCGATGACGATTTCGTTTCGCGATTGTTCGAAACGGATATCCGAGGCAAGCACGTCTTTCGCCGACAAAACACCGAACCGCACAGCGTTTTCAATTGAAATAGGATTGGTCTGGATGTGCGATACATCAGCATTGTCGAGTGTCGAAAAATCAATCGGTTCAGGGCCTGTTTCGATCGGCTGTGAACATGCTACAATCAGCATGACTAAAGGCAGCCACCCGAATTTGGCAGTCAAGCTACGAAATGGTAAAGCCAACCCTTGTGCAACGTACTGATTGGAATGCATAAATTTGACCACTCTGCCTGATGTTACATTGCGAAAGAACGGTTGTTTTCGCGATCATGCCGACGGTAGCAACAATTGGTTTTGCAATCTAGATCGACAACCAAAAGTGCGCATGTTTACTTCTTTTGGACGGGCTTAGCGTCAAAATATTCGAGGGCCCAGAACAAACCGGGCCCTCAAACACGGAAGAAATTAGACGGTATCGACTGTCACATCAGTATGAACGATGATTTCAGCATCATTCAGTGCGTAGATGTCGTAAGTCTCACCTTCGATCGAAGTCTGCGAACCTGTCGCTTCGAAACCAGATGCATTGACGGTATCGAATGCGTCACCTGTGATAATCAGGCTGTCATCTGCGTCCGTCATGCTGATAACGTCGGCTTCGGTCAGTGTCAGGGTTTGTGCGTTTGCGCCGTCTTGCATGTCGACATATTCGAGGTTGGTGATCGTGTTGCCAATGCCAGTGAAGTCTAACGATAGGCCGTCGTCGGTAAGGATGATATATCCGTCAGCGTTGCCGCCGCCGCCTTCAAGTGTGGCGATAGCTGCGGCATCCAACGATGCTTCCTCTCGGTCGCTGATCCCGTCCGCATCACTGTCTGTGTCCAGATAGTTGGGCAACGCATCGCCGCCAGGTTGGGCGTTGTCATCGTTGAGAGTGCTGCTTTCGTACGCATCCCAAATACCATCGTTATCGGAATCGATGTCAACATTGTCCAAAATGCCGTCGCCGTCGGTATCGCTGTCGGTGCCAGTTTGTACTGCAATGACACCAAACACAAACCCGTGCGGGTCAATCGGGCTGCCTGCTGCGCTCCATTCCAGTGTGAAGTCAGAGATTGATCCATCCACGGTAAAGAACACGTAATCCGTACCATCGGGCACCGCCGGATCTGCTGTCAGCTGCGTGCCGGTGATGCCATTCGTGTTGGCCAACACGCCGTCTAGGGTTGGGACGAACTCTTGGATGCTGAACATGTTCAGGTAGCCGACCTGGGTCAACGTCGTTGACGAAATAACGGTCGTTTGATTGGCAAAGCTTTCACCGCCCATACCCGAAAAACCGATGACATACTGATATTCATAGCCTGATGTGGCCAAACTATCTGCCGATTGACCAAAATCAAGCTGCAACGTCCGCGGATCGCCGACCATATCAAGGTATGTTGGATCAGCCAAGGATGTTGCAATGCCGTTTATTTCAAATTCGTTCCCATCAGGGAAGCCAGGCGTGAATGTGCCGTAGTTGGCATTGCCTGCAATCTCATTGATGATGAGGCTCAGGTTTGCAGGGCCATTTGGATCGATTGCAACAGTAGCGGTGCCATTGTTTTGTAGGTCCGATGCAGTCGAGCTGAGAGATGGGCCGGAAACAATATCAACGTCCGCTGCAATACCTTCGGAAGCATCTAGGATGCCATCGCCGTCGGAATCGGTATCGACCGAGTTTGCAATCCCGTCACCATCAGTGTCAGTGAAACTGGTCACTGGCGCGGTAGGTGCGCTCTCGTTGCCTGCGGGATCGGATTGCGTCGCTGTGAGCACTTCCCCGTCTGGGATAGGCGCCGTCGTCACCATCGACCATGTTCCGTCATCGGTCACCACGGTCGTGCCAACGGGGTTGTTGGTACTGTCGTAAACGGTGATCGTCTGACCTGGCAAGCCGGTCCCCGTCACAACATTTTGCTGATCATTGACACTTGCGTTCATTGTCGGCGTCGGTGGAGGGGTGACGTCGTCATAGGCATCGGTCGCGGTTGCGCTTGGCCCATTACCGTTCTGGTCGGTCTGGGTTGCGGTCGCGTTGCCTTCCGGCTGAACGGTTGTGGATGTGGCGGTGTAATTGCCATTGGCATCCGCGGTGACTTGGGCTGTTTCGCCGCTCGGGAAGGTGATGTCGACGGTAGCAAACGGCTCTGCGGTGCCGGTGACGGTCAGCGTGCCGTCCGTGTTGCCGTCGCCCGCCACGATGGTCGGCGCCTCGGGGTTGGTGACGTCGTCATAGGCATCGGTCGCAGCGAGGCTTGGCCCGTTGCCGTTCTGGTCGGTCTGGGTTGCCGTCGCGTTGCCTTCCGGCTGAACGGTTGTGGATGTGGCGGTGTAATTGC
>NZ_JBSWXL010000004.1:0-313592 GCF_056160585.1 Marivivens sp. ABH4_498 | reverse complement strand
ATAGCCCTTGTTTTACTGGGGCTTGAAGCTCATGGGATGCCTATAACGGGTACTCAACACCATTAACATATGGCCGCGGGTACCACCCACAAACATAATGTATCAATGGCGCCGCTGTGCAAACGGTGTGGGCAACCGTGGTTCGTTTGCTGGCCGCTGTGCGATTGGGCTGTGCAGCGGGGATGCCGCGTTGATCGTTTCGCAGGCAACGCGATACGCGATGGATAGGGTTTCGGTATCCTCGGGCAATTCCTGTAAAGCCGCTGCGCATCCTTCCCAATCGGCCAGTCGCATGCGCAGTCGGGCAATGTGCCGCCAGCAATCTTGATCGCCAGGCGATAGTTTCGCAGCCTTTGTGAATGATTTTTCAGCAGCCTGGGGGTCATGCGCCATTTGTGCGCGGCCCAGTTCATACCATGCCATTGAATGGTTCGGATCCACGGCCACTGCCTTGCGCAGCCATAGGATCATTTCGTTATCTTTGCCCTGCGCCTCTAGCACACGGGCCAGATTGTAAAAAACGCCTGCTGTAGCCCCGCGTTGTGATGCGGCCTCTAACAGGGCGTTTTCGGCAGCGGACCAATCGCCGCGTGCCAAAAGGGGTGTTATGTTTTTTAGTGTGCTCATGGACTATAATTACGCCCGATGAGGAAAAAGTAATTGTAAACTCGCCGTGTAGCCGCAGTGATTTCACTGCGACTGCACAAAATTTGATACGTTTTGAATGTATTGGCGAAAAAATGTTCGACTTTTAGACTGATTTTGCCAGCGGCATGTCTGGCGCAAGCGATCGCAGGGCGTCGTATTGCGACAGGAATACCTGTCCGGACATTTCCTCTAGGAAGTGGCCGGTTTGCAGGCGGTCCATGACGGGGCCTTTGACTTCGGCCATATGCAGCGTGACACCCATATCCATCAGGCGCGAATTGATCGCCTCTAGGCTTTCCAGTGCGGAAAAGTCGATGGCATTCACGGCCGACATCATCAGGACCACGTGGTCAATTCCGCAATCAGGTTGGACGCGTTCATAGATGTAATCCTCCATATAGCGTGCATTGGCGAAATACAGGCTTTCATCGACGCGGATCATAACCAGACTGTCGTTGGTCAGAACAGGGTGCCGTTTGATGTTGCGGAAGTGTTCGGTGCCTTCCATCAGGCCGACCTCTGCGATGTGAGGGCGGGATGTTTTGAACAGGAACAGCAGAACAGACAGACCGACGCCCGCAGAGACACCCGTTTCCACGCCAAAGCCCCAAGTCAGCAAGATTGTGGCAGCCACTGCGGTAAAGTCCTGTTTGGAATAGGCCCAGGATTTTTTCAGGATCGAAAAATCGACCAAGGACAGCACGGCGACGATGATCGTGGCGGCCAGCGTTGCTTTGGGCAGGAAATACAACAGCGGTGTCAGGGCCAGCGCAGCAATGGCTAGGCCGATCGCGGTAAAGGCACCAGCAGCCGGAGTTTCAGCGCCTGCATCGAAATTAACGACCGAACGCGCGAAACCACCCGTAACAGGATAGCCGCCAGTGAATGCCGCGCCCAAGTTTGCAGCACCCAGACCGATCAGTTCCTGATCTGGATCGATACGCTGGCGTTTCTTTGCAGCCAAGGTTTGGGCGACCGAAATGGATTCGACAAATCCGATGATCGAAATCAGCAGGGCAGGGACGAACAGTTGACCCAGCAGACTGGGCGATAGATCAGGCAGCGTGAATGGCGGCAGCGACTGAGGAACGGTGCCGACGATTTTGACGCCGTAGTTGTCCAATCCGAAGATCGCGACAATGCCTGTGGTCACAACAACAGCGGCTACAGGCCCTGCTTTGGTCAGAACATCAGCCAGCTTTGGCGGGACACCTTTGGATAGCAGCAGCGGTTTCAGACCCTTGCGGACCCAGAACAAAAACGAAATCGCTACGATGCCGATCACCAGCGTAATCGGGTTCATGTTGCCAAGGTTGTGAAACAGGCTTTCGATCATGTGGGGCAGCGAATGGCCAGAGATGGAAATGCCCAGAACATGACCCAGCTGGCTGGCGGCAATCAAAACGCCGGATGCGGTGATGAAACCCGCGATCACAGGGTGCGACAGGAAATTTGCGATCCACCCCAGACGAAACAGCCCAAGGATCAGCAGCATCGCGCCGGACAAAAACGCAAGAGACAGCGCAGCGGTCGCGTATCCCATAGTGCCGGATTCCGCGATGTTGCCGATGGCGGCAGCGGTCATCAATGACACCACCGCAACGGGACCAACGGCCAAAGTCCGCGATGTACCAAAGATGGAATACAAAATGATCGGCACGATCGACGCATAGATGCCTGCCTCTGGTGGGAGGCCAGCCAACAATGCGTAGGCCAATGACTGCGGCACCAGCATGATCGTCACGATCACAGCGGCGACTAGGTCGTTTTGGAACGCATTTTTGTCATAGCGCCGACCCCATTCCAACATGGGGACGTATTTTTCAAAAGCAGATCGTGCCATGGGATTGTCTTTTCATCAGAGGAGAAACGGGGCGCCGTGTGTGCGCCCCAGTTTGGTTTATTTTGCTGTGATGCTCTCTGGTTTGGCCATCCATTCACGGCCACGTAGCATCGCTTTCCAATAGATTGGGGGCAGGGCGGTTTCTTTTAGGAACCACGCCGCGCGGGTCGGTTTGGTGCCGTTCAGCAGCCATTTGGGGAACGATGGTTTCAACACGCCGCCGTATCCGAATTCAGCCAGAACGATTTTGCCGCGTTCCACTGTCAGCGGGCACGAACCATAGCCCGTGTATTGCGCAACCGCCGATTTGCCGTCGATGTCTGCGCAGACGTTTTCGGCAACCACTGGCGCCTGAACGCGTGCCGCTGCTGCGGTTTTCGCATTCGGGGCGTTCATCACGTCGCCCAGCGACCAGATGTTTTCATAGGTTTTGTGGCGCAGCGTTGCCTGATCCACATCGACCCATCCCGCGGCATCTGCCAAAGGCGACACGCGGATAAAATCAGGTGCGACCTGCGGCGGCACCACGTGGATCATGTCGAAATCGACCGTCACGGTGGTCTTTTCGGTGTCTGGCTTGGCCACTTCGAACGTTGCCTGTTTCGCATCGCCGTCGATCGAAACAAGGTTATGGAAGAAGTTGGTGTTTACGCCGTATTTCGCGATGTATGTTTCCAGTGCGGGAACATAATCTTTGACGCCAAACAGCACGCCGCCAGCATTGTTGAAATCAATCTGGATGTTATTCAGCGCACCGTTTTTGTACCAATGGTCGCCCGACAGATACATCGCCTTTTGCGGTGCACCTGCGCATTTGATCGGCATGGGCGGCTGGCTGAAAATAGCACGGCCTTCTTTCATCTCTTGGACCAGTTTCCACGTGTATGGCGCAAGGTCATAGCGATAGTTCGATGTCACGCCATTGCGGCCCAGCGTTTCAACCAGACCTTCGATGCGGTTCCAGTCCAGTTTGATACCTGGTGCAACGATCAGACGTTTATACCCGACAACACGGCAGCCATCCAAAATGACGGCGTTATCTTTGGGTTCAAACGCGGCAACGGCTGCTTTGATCCAATGGACGCCTTTGGGGATTAGAATGCCCATGGTTTTGGCTGTGTCTTCGGCGTGGAAAACGCCGCCGCCGACCAATGTCCAACCCGGCTGATAATAGTGGATATCGGCAGGGTCGATGATCGCAATGTCCAGATCCGGTTTGCGCGATTTCAGCGACGATGCGACCGAAATGCCGCCCGCACCCGCACCGACAATCACAACGTCATAGGATGCGTCTGTTTGATCGGTGGGTGTTTTGCCGCCGTTTACGATGCGGCGCACGACGCCGCCCATATCGTATCCAGCCGCCTTGGTTGCGGCCAGAATGTCAGCGGTCGGCGTTGATTGTGCCGCGCTTAGCGACCACAGGGTCGCCGAACGTGTGCCGGTGCGGCAATAGGCAAATACAGGCCCGGGCAGAGTATCCATGGCTTCGCCAAAAACAGCGGCGTCTTCGTCGCGTACCTTGCCAGATGTGACGGGCATATAAACGGTTTTCAGACCCGCCGCCTGTGCTGCTGCATCGATCTCCTCGAACGTGGGTTGATCGGCACCCTCGCCATCGGGGCGGTTACAGATGATCGCACGGAAACCCGCGTCTGCGATCGTCTTAACATCGTCCACGGTGATTTGCGGCGACACGGTTAGGCGTTTGTTGATTTGGTTCAGTTCCACGGATGTCTCCTCCGGACGTGGGGTGATTAAAGGCCGTTTACGGGCACTTTGAGCATTGGATTTCCGTCTTTATCGCGAGGGATTTCACCAGCGCGCATGTTGACCTGCAGCGACGGGATGATCAGGCGTGGCATGTCCAGCTGTGCATCGCGTTCGGTGCGGAATTTGACGAAATCCTCTTTGGATTTGCCTTCGCCGACGTGGATATTGTGTTTCTTTTCGTCGCCGACGGTGGTTTCCCACTGAATGTCGCGGCCGTTCGGGCCGTAATCGTGGCACATGAACAGGCGCATCTCTTCGGGCAGGGACAGGACTTTTTGAATGCTGTCGAACAGGATGCCAGCATCGCCGCCTGGGAAATCGGCACGTGCCGAACCGCCGTCAGGCATAAATAGTGTGTCACCAACAAAAGCCGCGTCACCAAACACGTGTACCATACAGGCCGGCGTGTGGCCCGGTGTGTGGATTGCTACGACGTTCATCGACCCGACAGTATAAGTGTCGCCGTCTTTGAACAGAGCGTCGAATTGCGATCCATCACGCTGGAATTCGGTGCCTTCGTTGAACACTTTGCCAAACACGTCTTGGACGGTTTTGATGTGTTCGCCGATACCGATTTTGCCGCCTGTTTTCTGCTGGATGTATGGCGCAGCGGATAGGTGGTCAGCGTGTACGTGGGTTTCGATCAGCCATTCGACTTCCAGATTGTTGTCTTGAACGTACTGGATGATTTCATCGGCCGATTCATAGGTGATGCGGCCAGCGGCGTAATCGATGTCCATTACTGAATCTACGATTGCGCATTTATTCGATTCAGGATCCTTGACCACATAGGAAATGGTCCAAGTTGCTTCGTCGAAGAAGGCTTTCACTTCTGGCTTTACGGACATGTTCACTGGGTAAGTGGTCATATTTATCTCCTTCGGAGGGGCGGGACCCCAATACATTTCATTTGTTTGATATATGGGGGCAGATTATCTGTCTGTCAACGGGTGTATCGTGAGCGCAGAAAAGAAATATCTAAAAAACAGAATATGTTTTTTGATTTAGATCAAATGGCCCTGCTCAATTATTAAGCAGTCGGGGATTTGTGTTGCGAAAATTGGCTCTCAGGGCTGGCTCTTTGGGGGGCGCAGGTGTCCAATAGGATAAAGCGCAGCCCAATGCGCCCCAAAGGACGGACGATGAACTACGACAAGATCGACAAGAAAGCCCGCAAGATTCTGCAAGAAAACGATCGCGGGTTATACACCGTCCCCACAAAGGGGCTGTATCCGTACCAATGGAACTGGGATAGCGCATTCGCCGCTTGGGGTTTTTCAAGCTTTAACGTGCGCCGTGCATGGGCTGAATTGGAAACGCTGTTCACGGGGCAGTGGGATAACGGCATGGTCCCGCATATCGTGTTCCACAAACAGGCCATCGGATATTTCCCTGGGCCAGACGTTTGGAACTTGGAACGCGTGCCGCATACATCAGGCATCACCCAACCGCCAATCGCAGCGACCATGGCGCGCGCAGTATACGAGGCCGATAAACATTACGGCCGTGTCCACATGGAGCTGCTATACGGGCGTTTGGTCAGCTGGCATCGGTGGTTTATGAAAAACCGCATCGAAGACGGGATGGTGGTGATCACCCATCCATGGGAATCGGGCCGCGATAACGCCATCGACTGGGACGATGCTTTGGCGAACGTCGATGGGTCGAATGTGGGCGAATATCATCGCCGCGATACCGATCATGTCGATCCGTCGATGCGCCCTAAAAAAGAAGACTATGATAAATATCTGGCTTTGGTGCAGTTTAGCCGCGATGCCGGATACGATGAAAAAGTGATTAAATCAGACGGCCCGTTCCGTGTGGGGGACGTTGGCATGACGTTCCTGTTTTTGCGGGCCTGCCGTGACCTGTTGCATATCGCGGTCGAACTGGATCACGAAGTCGATGAAATCGAAGGCTGGATCAAAATCCTGAAAAAAGGCGTCGAACGCCACTGGAACGATGAACGTGGGCATTATGATTCCGTCGATACTCGAACCGGGAAATTCACCCATTCGCTGTCTTGCGCATCATTCTTGTGCTGGTTTGCAGGGATCAAAGACGACCGCATGCTTACCCACTATGATCGGATCATGAAAACGGTCGACTTTGGGATCCCGTCCAACGACCCCGAAGATCCGCATTTCAATCACCTGCGTTATTGGCGCGGTCCTGTCTGGGGGATGTTCAATTCGTTGATCGGAATTGGTCTGGCTGAAACGGGACACACTGTTCATGCCGAACGTCTGCGCAAGCGGACGCAAAAGTTGATCGCCGAACACGGGTTTTATGAATATTTTAGTCCACTGGACGGTGCGCCCGCGGGCGGCACGCATTTCACGTGGACGGCGGCAATTTGGCTGACTTGGGCATCGCCGCACGCCAAGGGGCGATTCTAATCGATTCGAAAATCTAGGCAGGGTCAGGGTTTACCGGCCAATTTTGCGCACACCCTATTGTAGAAAAAGGGTGCTTGCGGTGTCACAGTTTTGGCGAATTAGGATAGGTTTAGCGCTAACGGGCTATCTAAAAGTACATGCATATATACTGTTGAACTTGCTGAATAGACTGCTGCCTCGGGAATAAAACTATGCGCAAGCGTAACGTAAAAGTATCGATGGGCAAAACGGGCTTTCACTTTTTTCAGGTGAAAGTGGGAAACACGCCCCGACCATCCATCCGTGTGATGAACTATGATTTCCGTCCGAACACTGGGAAAAAGCCGTTCACGCAGGCTTTAATCAATGTGTCTGCGATTGGGGATGCTCAACGCCGCCCTGTCATTGAATTTCACGGCGACGTTGAAATTGTTCCAGCACAGCCAGTGCTGCAATTGGTCAAGTAATTACATCAGGCGCATCACGGCCCGTGTGGGTGGTGATGCCCGCAATCGCATCAGCGGCTGCAATGATGTCTGTAAGCGCCGATTGCGCATCATTGTGCAGGGCCGCTGGATCGGTTTCATAGCTTTCTAGGTAAACGCGGATTGTCGCGCCTTGGGTGCCGGTTCCTGACAAACGGAACACCACGCGCGCGCCCGAGCTGAATCCGATGCGGATGCCCTGACCGGCAGAATGGCTGCCATCCACCGGATCGTCATAGGCAAATTCGTCTGCCGTCGAAACGGTCAGCGGGCCGAACGATTTCCCCGGTAGCGACGCAAATTGGCCCCGCAATCCATCCATCAATGCATTCGCGCGATCTGTGTCGACGGCTTCGTAATCGTGGCGGCTGTAATAGTTGCGACCATATTCGGCCCAATGGTCAGACATCAAATCGGCCACGGATTTGCCTGTCGCGGCAAGGATGTTCAGCCACAACAGAACTGCCCATAGGCCGTCTTTTTCGCGAACATGGTTGGACCCTGTGCCTGCGCTTTCTTCGCCGCATAGGGTTGCGCGGCCTGCATCCAGTAGGTTGCCAAAGAATTTCCAACCCGTAGGCGTTTCGAACACATCGATTCCTTTGGCTGCGGCAACGCGGTCTACGGCGGCAGATGTCGGCATGGACCGCGCGACGCCGGCCAATCCATCGGCATAAGCAGGGGCCAGATGGGCGTTGGCTGCCAGCACGGCCAGACTATCCGACGGCGTGACATACTGGCCGCGACCGACGATCATGTTGCGGTCACCATCGCCATCCGACGCAGCGCCAAAATCAGGCGCGTTTTCACCGGTCATGATGTCCATCAATTCATGCGCCCAAATGGGGTTCGGGTCAGGGTGCCCTCCGCCGAAATCGGGCAGGGGCGTTGCATTCATCACTGTGCCTTTGGGCGCGCCCAGCTGGTTTTCCAGAATTTCGACCGCATACGGCCCCGTGACCGCATGCATCGCGTCGAATTTCATCGAAAAACCCGATTTGAACAAACCTGCAATCGCGTCAAAGTCAAAAATCTGGTCCATCAAGGCCGCGTAGTCGCTGACGGGATCAATGATCTCCACCGACATGCCCGCGATTTCGGTCGCCCCAATCGTGCCCAGATCAATGTCATCCGCATCGACGGTATAGTAAGTGTCAATTTCAGTGGTGCGGGCGTAAATTTTATCGGTGACGCCTTCATTCGCGGGGCCGCCGTTTGGACCGTTGTATTTCAGGCCGAAATCTTCGTCGATGCCGCCGGGGTTGTGGCTGGCCGATAGGATCAAACCGCCGTCTGTTTTCAATTTGCGGATCAGGTTCGATGCGGCGGGCGTCGATAGGATGCCGCCACGGCCAACGGTGCATTTGGCTGCGCCATTCGCTGCGGCCATACGCAAAATGATCTGAATGGCAGTGTCGTTGAAATAGCGGCCGTCGCCGCCCACAATCAGCGTTTTGCCTTTGACGCCGCCAATGCCATCGAAAATAGATTGAACGTAGTTTTCCAGAAAACCGGGTTCCATGAAAACGCGGGTCTTTTTACGCAGGCCGCTGGTGCCTGGTTTCTGACCCTCAATCGGTTGGGTCGAGATCGTCAAAACAGTCATTTAAAATCCTTGGGTCGGGAATAGTGCCGATAATACCCTGAGTGTATGACAGTTCTGCGCGACCTCAACCGCAATCGGTCAATCTTCGACGCCTTTTAGGACCAAATCGCAAGGCAAAGCGCGTTCAATGATGCGTTTGGCATTGGGAATGTCATTTCCTTCGGCGCGGCGCAGGGCGTTTGCGCTGGAATGGTTAAGCGACAACCAGCGTTGAATAAGACGCGCGCGCAATTCGGGCAGTGGTACGTCCCAGCGGATCGTGAAATCCCACAGGTCGGCCAGTTCGCGCCATGGGGCTTCGTCGAACATCAGGTAATTGCCTTCGACAATGATGACCTGAGTGTTCGGGGACACATAGCCTTTGCCTGCGATGGAAATATCGCGGGGCCGATCAAATTCGGGGTAGTAAACGGGTTTGCCTGATTTGATCCGGCGGATCATGTGGATGAACCCATCGGCGTCGAATGTTTCGGGCGCACCTTTACGCGCGCGCATGCCCATTTCATCCAGAATGTCATTGTCCAAATGAAACCCATCCATGGGCACAACCGCAGCCGAGATTTTTTTCAGCTGCAATCGGCGTAACAGTTCCGTTGATAGGGTGGATTTCCCCGATGCCGGCGCCCCGGTTAGGGCAACGATAATGCGGGGCACGTTTTCCAGCCGCGTTTCGATTTCATCCAGCGCTAGATTGACCTTTGGGGTCAGGTTTAGATTGTGTGCCATTGGTGTGCCTGTTCGTTATCCGCACATTTATGGCGTTGTAATGCACTTGAATCCTGCGGTGCTGCATTACAATGTCATAGTTATGAGCGGGGCTTTTTCAAAATTATTGGCAGCGACGACTGCCTTTCGCAAGGTGTGGTCTGCAAACGATCTGGATCTTATTTCAGCGGGCGTAGCGTTTTACGGGTTATTTTCGATTTTTCCCGCAATCGCGGCATCAATCGCGGTTTTCGGGTTAATCGCCGATCCGGTTGTTATTTCGGATCAGTTAAACCTTTTGCGCGAATTCATACCTGCGGACGTGTTTAATTTGTTGCGGGCACAGGTGAACCGATTACTCACGGCGGAAAGCACAACGCTGGGTTGGGCGTCTATCGTGTCGTTGGGAATCGCCCTTTGGTCTGCGCGGGCAGGGGTTGGTGCGCTGATCCGCGGGCTGAATGCGATCACAGGTGTAAAGGCGCGCAGCGGTGTGGGGCATTTGTTAACGGCGGTCGGGTTAACCGTTTCCTTGATCGGGGTGGGCATTGTCGCGCTGGTCATGGTGGTTATTGCGCCGGTGGTCATCGCCTTTGTGCCTTTGGCGTCGGAAATCGAAGGCCTGTTGCTGGCGCTGCGCTGGGTCGTGGCCCTGTTGGTTTTGCTGATCGCCCTAGGCATTCTGTACCGCTACGGCCCGAACGGTGATGGCGCAACACGGGGCCGTATTTTCACGATCGGCAGTTTGGTGGCTGTCGTGCTGTGGTACGGCGCGTCGTGGTTGTTTTCGTACTATCTGGCCAATTTCGGAAACTATAACGAAGTCTACGGATCAATCGGTGCAGTCGCCGCGATGTTGATGTGGCTGTATATCAGTTCCTATTTGGTGTTGCTGGGGTGTGTTCTGAATGTCGCAATGTTGCGCATTCGCACATAAAAATTGTGGAACAGCACATAAACTGGGGCTGTTTGGAAAAAACGCACTAGAAATTGTGGCGCTTTTTGGATAGGTAATTATCAAAAGAGTAGCCGAACCATCGCCAAAAGAATGGTCGGCATCGAGGCGGAGTAGTAGTTATGTCGGCGATTAATTTCGTCGCTCGCAATGTTGCGGGCGAAGTGTATCATGGTTCTGTGGCTGGTGACGGTGCGTCGGCATCCATTATTGCAACCCAAGATCAACAAATTTCCCTAAATCTATCGCGTGCGCAGGTTCAATCCTATTCGCGCGAAGGCCAAGCGCTGCAAGTTGCGCTGATCGATGGTCGCGTGATCATGATCGAAGGGTTCTTTTCCCCAGAGGGTATCCCTGAAAACAACCTGTACCTGTCTTCGGGCGGTGTGTTGGTCGAGGTAGAGCTGTCTGCGGCAGATGGCGCGTATTATTACGCGAACTACGCAGAGGCAGAGGCCTTTGGTAAATGGAGCCCGAACGACGACCTGTTCTTCTTGGAAACGCCAGATGTTCAGGTTGCGGGCTATAATCAAGTCTACGGCACCGACGAAGAGGTCGGCATGTTGGCGGCCCCACTGCTGACTGGCTTGGGCGGTTTGGGTGCCGCTGGTGCAGGTGTTGGCGCGGCAGTTCTGGGCGGTACGCTTTTGCTGGGTGAAACCGCGAACGGTTCTTCCTCGGGTCCAACGGTTGACGTCACCGAAGGTACAACAACTGCGGACGGCACTGTCGTCACAGGTGACGATTATTCCGATGGTGTGGTCATTTCGGGCACGGGTACTGTAGACGGCGAAATCACCGTAACAGTCGAAGGCGAAACCGCGACCACCACGGTGGGCGAAGACGGAACATGGACCGTTGTCTATGAACCCGGCCTATTGCCAGAAGGCGAATACACCACCGAAGCGACCGTAACCATTACGGTTGGCGATCAAACCGAAACCATCACAACTGAAATTCAGTTCGACACGCAAACCACTGTTTCGATGGATGAAACCACAGGTGGCGATGGTGTTGTAAACGGCGAAGAATTCGAAGGCGGCGTTGTTTTGACCGGCACCGTCGAAGAAGGATCGACTGTCATCGTCACTGTGGACGGCATGTCCCACGAGGCAACCGTTTCCGGTGATACGTGGACGCTGACCCTATCCAACGATCAGTTGGTCGAAGGCGAATATGATCTAGAGGTTACCGTCGAAGCAACCGACGCCTACGGCAACGTTGCAACGACCACAGGGACCGTCACCATTGATACCGTGACGGACGTGACGCTAAGCGATGCAACAATCGCAGGTGACGGCGTTGTAAACTCTGTCGAACACTCCGAAGGCTTTGATGTTTCGGGAACCGCGCAGGCGGGTGCGACTGTTGATGTGACCATCGGTTTGGTCACGCACACCGTCACCGCCGATGCGAACGGCAACTGGACAGTGACATTTACCGAAAATGACATTGAGCCAGGCACTTATGATGCCGATGTTAATGTTGTTGCAACGGATGCGGCAGGTAACACTGCGACCACCACGGGCACTATTCACATCGATACCGAAATGGGTCTGTCGATTGATGCAACCGCTGGCGGCGATGACAGTGTCATCAACGCGGCTGAGGCGACCGCTGGTCTGACTTTGACCGGTTCGGCAGAGGCAGGTTCGACCGTCGAAGTCACCATGAACGGTGCAACCCGCACTGTGACCGCAGGTGCCGATGGGACTTGGTCTGCGACGTGGACCGCGGCCGAATTGCCAACCGGCGAAGGCGATATCGAAGTGACCGCAGTTGCAACCGATGCATCGGGCAACGTGGAAACGTCTTCGACAACGATCGACTACGATACTGTCGTGAACACATTGACCCACACCAGCGGCGCTGTCGGTGGTGATGGCGTGATCAATCTGGACGAACAGGGCCAGTCGATCACGGCTTCGGGTATGGTTGAACCAGGTTCGACCGTGACCGTCACGGTGGCTGGCGTTTCGATGTCCGCAACCGTCACGGCGTCGGGCGCATGGTCGGTCACGTATCCTGCGGGTTCGATCCCAACGGGCGAATATGACACCGATTTAGTCATTACCGCGACTGACGCGGCTGGCAATACGTCGTCGCTGACCGAAAGCGTGCGCGTTGATACCGTTGCTGGTGATGTTGCGCTGTCGTCCAACCCGATTGAAATTGACGATGTCATCAACGCGGTCGAAGTCGCCGATGGTGTGGTCATCAGCGGTACGGCAACGCCGGGTCTGACGGTCACGGTGACACTGGGTGCTGCATCGCATCAGGTCGTCGCCGCTGCAGATGGCAGCTGGTCGTCGACATTCCTGACGTCCGAAATTCCTGCGGGCACATATACAACCGATGTAACAGCAACGATCACTGATGCTGCAGGTAACAGCAAAACGGTCACAGATACCGTCGATGTTGATACCCATGTTGATGACTACGCATTCTCTGAAATGCAGGTCGAAGGCGACGGTATGGTTAGCGGTGCCGAAGCATCGGATGGCATTTCCTTCTCGGGGACTGTTGAACCAGGTTCGACCGTTGTCGTTAGCTTTGCCGGTGCAACCCGCACCGTTCAGGCTGGCGCAGACGGCACATGGTCGGTTGATTTTGCGGCTTCGGAAATTCCGGGTGGCGAATACGAGGCAACCTTGACCGCCCGTGCGACCGACCCTGCGGGCAACGTCAGCACGATCACTGAAACGGTCGAAGTCGATACTATCGTTAACACTCTGACCATGGCTGCTGCCGAAACCGATAACGTTGCGAATGCGGCTGAATTGGCGGACGGTCTGACCCTGACAGGGCAGGTGGAACCCGGTTCGACTGTTGTTGTGACTTTTGACGGGATCGCGCGCGTTGCGACTGTGGATGCGAATGGCAACTGGACCGTTCACTACCACGCTGATGAAATCCGCGCTGGCGAATATGATGCGAATGTCACCATCGTTGCAACGGATGCCGTGGGTAACCAGCGCACCGAAACATCGACGATTGAAATCGACACCGTTGGTCCTGATGCGCCTGTCGTCACATCGTTGGATCAGGGCCGTGACGGTCTGCGTTCGATCGGTATCGCTGACGAAGACACTGACCTGCAGGTGTTCAAAGTGTCCGGCACAGGCGGCGTGACTGAACTGACCGCTGATGCCGTTCAAGACGCGCGTTACAACGAAGTTGACCTGTATTTCGATCAGGCCGTTCCTGATGGATCGCAGCTGGTTCTGGCATCGACCGATGCAGCTGGTAACGAAACGTCGACGTTGTTCGTACTGGACGAAGCAGGCACAAACATCGTGAATATCGACAACTCTGGTTTGGATGGTTTCGATATCCGTTCGATCGACCTGCAGTTTGCGGAAAACAGCGAATTGGAACTGTCGGCGCAAGATATCGAAGATCTGACCGGCGGTCTGGGCGAACTGACCATTCTGGGCGGCAATGACGACACGGTCACCATGACTGGCGCAACGGCTACGGGCGCGACCCGTGATGTAGACGGGTCCACCTACGACATCTACACGCTGGGCGATGACGGTACCGTTCTGGTGAACGAAGACATCAACGTCATCATCTAAATCATTGACGGGGCGCCTGATTTCAGGTGCCCCGTTTGATCCAGACCCTGACGAAATTGGCGATAATCCTGTGAAGACCTATGCAATTTTCAAAACAGCGTTCTCGGCATTCGCTCTGACAACTGTTTTGGCCGGTTGCATGGAAACCCCGACGATGCCAAAGTTGGGTGATCTACCGTTCATGAACAAATCTGCGGACACTGAACCGCAAAACGTACTGTCGCCGGAAATGGCCACAGGCGAACAAAGCGCTGTCATCAACAGCCTTTTGGCACGTCAATCGGTCTTGCCTGACGGTCCTTTTGCCACCGTGGCCGATGCTGTTCTAGACGCCAATTCCCGCGCAGCCGAAGCCGAACTGCGCGCCGCGCGTTTGCGGGCAGAGGCCGCGTCGACCAATTGGCTACCCACGTTAGGCCCGCAAATTAGCCTGACCTCTTTGGGGTCGGTTGTGGCGGGGTTGGTTGTTGAACAGGCGCTGTTTGATAATGGTCGCCGCAAAGCTGAACGTGACTACGCCGTCGCAGATGTCGAAGTCGCGGCTGTCGCATTGGCCCAAGACACAAACCAACGCGTTCTGACCGCGCTGGAACTGTACCTGCGCGCCGAAGAAAATCGCGCAACGGCTGCGGTGAACGCGGCCGCAATGGAACGCATGAACCATTTTGCCTACATCATGCGCGAACGCGTGCGGGGCGGTGTTTCAAACCGTGCGGATCTGCAAATTGTCGAACAGAAACTGAATCAGATGCAGTCTGATCTGATGTCCGACCGCGAAGAGGCAGGTGCCGCCATTGCCGAACTAAACGCGATGTCGGCGCATTCGGTGTCGGATGTGACGGGGCTGTCGGCTCTTGCTGTGACCTCTGCGGTTTCGATCCCGCTGTCGGTTGCCAAATCCCAAGCCGAAGCCAGCCGCCAGATCGCCGAAGCCAAAATCGCGCGCGCAGGGTATCTGCCTGGGTTGTCCGCGACCGGATCGGTGACGAACAACGGCTCTGATTTCAATCTGGGCGCGGTTATTCCTAATGGTATTGGGTTTGGAAACGGCGCAGCACGCGAAGCGATCGAAGCCCAGTCGCAAGCCGCCGAAGCCAAGGTCGCGCAATCACGCGAAGACACGAACCGCCAGTTGCGCGCTTTGGAATCGGAACTGGCCAGCCTACAGCGTCAGGCCGAACAGGCGCGGTCTATTGCATCGCAGGCCGCTGCGAACTACGACATTTTCGCAAGCCAACTGCGCGAAGGTCAGCGTACCGTGAACGACGTCGTTGGCGTTTTTGAAACCAAGGTACGGACCGAACGGGCAATGGTTGCGTTCCCTTATCAAATCGCGTTGGTAGAGCTGAAAATCGCTGCAATCCAAGGCGCATTGGTCGACGGAGGCCGGATATGAAGGGTCCTGTAATCGCATTTGATATCAACGCGGGCAAAGGCGCGCGGATCAAACGCACGGAAAAACCAACCGCGCCAACGGCAGAGCCGGCAAAATACGAAGACCGATTTTCCGAACGCGCCCGCAACCGTGCAGATCTTGCATCGGTTTACGCGGGTATTTTGGGCGTCGATGTTGTGCGTGCGGATTTGCTGGAAAAAATCGTCAGCGAAGGCAGCGATGACGTGACCATGCCAGCGATTGCTGGCGCTTTGTCTTCGTCTGGTTTGGTGGCCACGCAAAAGTCGATCAAAACGCCTGTTGCGTCGCTGTGGCCGGCTTTGGCTGAAATGACTTCGGGGCAGATGGTGTTGGTTCTGGAGCAGCAGGGAAATACGCTGTTTATCTATGACACCACCTGCGTCGGGAACCGCGCAGAGGTGGCGCTGAACGAATTTATGCCTGTTTTTGCGGGTACGGTTGTGCGCGCGGATGTCGCCGTGCGTGAACTGTCGCGCCGCCATGCGTCCAAAGGTAAACAGTCGCATTGGTTCTGGGGCGAATTGCGTAAATTCCGCCGTCACGTGGCCGAGGTTGCGCTGGGATCCTTCGTGGCAAACCTGTTGGCCGTCGCCATCGCGTTGTTTTCGCTGCAGGTTTATGACCGCGTCATTCCGCACCAATCCACAGCGACCTTATGGGTGCTGGCGATTGGCGCAGGTCTGGCCATGGTGCTAGAGGCGTTTTTGCGCATCGCACGTGCCCGTTTGATGGATGGGGCAGGCCGCCAGATTGAACTAAAGGTTCAGCAGTTGTTGGTCGATAAAATTCTGGGCATGCGCGCGAACGCAGGCAACAGCCAGTCCCAGACATTTTCTGCCGTCCGTGAATTCAGCACGATCCGCGAATTCTTTACTGCGTCGACGATTGGCACGATGACCGATTTGCCGTTTATCGTGCTATTCCTTGCGTTGGTCGCATCCATTGGTGGCAACATCGTTTGGGTGTTGTTCGCGGGTGGTTTGCTGATGGTTTTGCCCAGCTTTTTCATGCAGCGCCGCATGATCAAACTGACCCGCCAGACCCAAGGTGCCAGCACCAAAGCCACGCGTCTGCTGCATGAAATCGTATATGAAAGCGACACGATCAAAGCGACCCGCGGCGAAGATCGGTTTCGCCGCCAATGGTCTGAACTGTCCGCGCTGAATTCTCTGGCCACCAGTGAACAGCGTAAATTGGCGTCTACTCTGACATTCTGGAGCCAAGGCGTACAACAAGCGACCTATATCGCGGCAGTTGTGACCGGCACATTTATGGTGTTTTCGGGTGAATTCACCGTGGGCACCATCATCGCGGTTGGTATTTTGACGTCGCGCACATTGGGTCCTTTGACGCAATTGGCTGGCACCATGGCGCGTTGGTCGAATGTGAAAACCGCGCTAGAGGCATTGGATAAAATCGCGGACGCCCCGCAGGATACAGATGAATCGCGCACCTATCTGCGCCGCGACACCATTGATGGCGCGTATGAAATTCGCGATCTGATGTTCAAATACGACGAAGAAAGCGATCGCGTTGTCGATATCTCTGGCCTGAAAATCGAGGCAGGCCAGCGCGTTGCTATTCTGGGTGCGAACGGGTCGGGCAAATCGACATTGATGAAAATCCTGTCGGGTATATATCCGCCGACAGCGGGCCGCGTGATGATCGACGGCGTTGATATGGCGCAGGTCATGCCGCGCGATTTGCGCCGCAACATCGGCTATCTGGGCCAAGAGGTACGCCTGTTCGCAGGCACGTTGCGCGATAACCTGAACATGACCATGCTCGAGCGTGATGACGAACGCCTGCTGCAGTCGCTGGATTTTGCAGGTTTGGGCCAATTCGTGCGTAGCCACCCAAAGGGTCTGGATATGCCGATCTCTGATGCGGGGCAGGGCCTGTCGGTCGGCCAGCGTCAATCTATTGGTTGGGCGCGTTTGTGGCTCCAAGATCCCAAAGTCTGCCTGTTGGACGAACCAACCGCCGCGTTGGATCAAACGTTAGAACAAACTTTGGTGACGCGTTTGGACCATTGGCTGGGGCAGCGTACGGCCATTATTGCAACTCACCGTTTGCCTATCTTGCAGCTGACGTCGCGGACTGTCATTTTGCAGAACGGACGCTTGGCCGTTGATGGGCCGCGCGAAGAAGTGCTTGCGCATCTGCGCAACAAAAAGGCGACGGGGTAATGCCGGCAACGGTCGATACGGAATTAGACAGTGGATTGAAATCGTCCAGCCGGATCATATGGATCGTGGCTGCGGCGGTTTTGATTTTTATCGCTTGGGCGAAATTCGCGTGGATCGACGAAATCGTCCGTGCTGATGGAGAGATTATTTCGGGCGCACGTCCTCAGGTCGTTCAAAACCTAGAGGGCGGCATTTTGGCGGAATTGTTGGTTCAGCCAGGGGATGTGGTTGAACCCGGGCAAGTGATCGCCCGTCTGGCCGGAACTCAATTTCAGGCGCGCGTGGATGATTTGGGCGATCAATTGGTCGCCGCCGAAATCCGCCGCATCAGATTAGAAGCCGAGATCGCGGGGCAAAGCGATTTTGTCGTGGACCCGCTGATCGAAGCTCATAGCCCAGCAATTGTTGCGTCCGAACGGGCATTGTTGGCGGCACGTCAGTCCGATTATCAAAGCAAGCTGCGCGGCGCGTCGGCGGTTTTGGCGGAAACGCAGCGTGAATTATCGTCAATGGAAGATATGTACAGACGCGAAATCGTCGCTTTGTTCGAAGTCACAGATGCCCGCAAAGCGCATTCCGATGCGCAGATCCGTTACAACGATATCGTGACAGGCGCAGAGCTGGAGCGCGCAAACCTGTATTCTGAAACGCTGCAGGTTCTGGCCACGCTGACGCAAGAGCTCCGCACGGCGCAGGACCAATTGTCGCGCACTGTGATTACTGCGCCTATGGCCGGCATCGTGAATAATCTGGGGGTCACGACAATTGGCGGCGTCATTCGCCCCGGAGAAGAAATTTTCCAGATCATTCCGATTGGCGATGAACTATTTGTCGAAGCGCGCGTGCCCCCCGAAGATATTGCAAATGTGCGGGCGGGGCAGACCGCAACGGTGAAATTGTCTGCTTATGACTACACTATTTACGGCACGCTGACGGGCGAGGTTACATTGATTTCGGCCGATACATTCAAAGACGAACGCGTGGCCGATGGTGATCCGCATTACAAAGTGACGTTGGCTGTGGATCTAACAAACCTGACCGATCGTCAGCGCGAAATTGAAATTCGGCCAGGGATGCAGGCAACGGTCGAGTTGCACACAGGTGGGAAAACCGTCTTGCAATACCTGACAAAGCCTTTGTATCGCGGCCAAGAAGCGTTGCGAGAGCCGTAGAGAAAGCTATTAAATTGCGTGGGGGCCATCTGGCCCCCACATTATTTTTACGCACGCCTTGTGGGCGCGCGCGTTTGGCGCTCTAATCACTATGAAACGAAACACTGACGCGGGCGGTCTTGAAGCCCCCGTATATGGCCACTAAGACTCTGTAGAGAATTACCGATTATAGATTAACTACGTGTCACCAACTTTGAGGCAGTAAGAATGCAAGACCCGATCGAAACATATGCCAACCTGGTTCCAATGGTTGTCGAACAGACAGCCCGCGGCGAACGTGCATACGATATCTTTTCGCGCCTGCTGAAGGAACGCATCATTTTCGTGAACGGGCCCGTTCACGATGGGATGGCGCAGTTGATCGTGGCGCAGCTGTTGTTCCTAGAATCGGAAAACCCGAAAAAAGAAATCAGCATGTACATCAATAGCCCCGGCGGCGTTGTGACCGCTGGTCTGTCGATCTACGACACGATGCAGTACATCCGTCCGAAAGTATCGACACTGGTTGTTGGCCAAGCCGCATCTATGGGGTCGGTTCTGTCTATGGCGGGCGAAAAAGGTATGCGTTTTGCGCTGCCGAATGCACGCATCATGGTGCACCAGCCATCGGGCGGGTATCAGGGCCAAGCAACCGACATCATGATCCATGCGCGCGAGACTCAGAAAATCCGCGAACAGCTGTATGGTCTGTACGTGAAACACACCGGCCAACCGCTGGACGTGGTTGAAAGCGCGCTGGAGCGCGATAACTTTATGTCTCCTCAGGAAGCGAAGGACTGGGGTCACATCGATGAAATTCTAGAAAGCCGTGGCGACGCAGCTGAATAAGCTGTGAGACCGTTTTCGGTTTTTTGACATTGTGGAGCGGGTCGGGCTGTCTTAGTCTATCCAGACGGGGCACCCGACGATGTTACGATTTACCGCCCGAGGGACCAATATGGCGAATACGACTGGCAGCGATAGCAAAAACACTCTTTACTGCAGCTTCTGCGGCAAAAGCCAGCACGAGGTGCGCAAGCTTATCGCGGGCCCGACGGTATTTATCTGTGATGAATGCGTCGAACTGTGCATGGATATTATCCGCGAAGAAACCAAATCTTCGGGATTGAAGTCGACCGAAGGTGTGCCAACTCCAACCGATATTTGTAAGGTTCTGGATGACTATGTCATCGGTCAGGCCCACGCAAAACGCGTTTTGTCGGTGGCTGTGCATAACCATTACAAACGTCTGCATCATTCGTCGAAATCCGGCGATATCGAACTGGCGAAATCCAACATCATGCTGATCGGCCCAACGGGTTGCGGTAAAACTCTGCTTGCGCAGACGTTGGCCCGGATTCTGGACGTGCCGTTCACCATGGCGGATGCGACCACCCTGACCGAAGCCGGTTATGTGGGCGAAGACGTTGAAAACATTATCCTGAAACTGCTTCAGGCGTCGGAATACAACGTGGAACGCGCGCAGCGCGGTATCGTGTATATCGACGAAGTGGACAAGATCACCCGCAAGTCGGACAACCCTTCGATCACCCGCGACGTGTCGGGCGAAGGTGTTCAGCAGGCGCTGCTGAAGATCATGGAAGGCACCGTTGCATCGGTTCCACCGCAAGGTGGCCGCAAGCATCCTCAGCAGGAATTCCTGCAAGTGGACACCACGAACATCCTGTTCATCTGTGGTGGTGCGTTTGCGGGTCTGGACAAAATCATCGCGCAGCGCGGCAAAGGCACCTCCATGGGCTTTGGCGCGGACGTCCGCGAAGAAGACAGCCGCGGCGTTGGTGAAGTGTTCAAGGATCTGGAGCCTGAAGACCTGCTGAAATTCGGTCTGATTCCGGAATTCGTTGGCCGTCTGCCTGTGATCGCGACCCTGACCGATCTGGATGCGGACGCGTTGATCACGATCCTGACCCAGCCAAAGAACGCGCTGGTCAAACAGTATCAGAAACTGTTCGAAATCGAAGGCGTCGACCTGACGTTTACCGATGATGCGCTAAAGGCGATTGCGGACCGTGCAATCGAACGCAAAACCGGTGCACGTGGTCTGCGGTCGATCCTAGAGGACATCCTGCTAGATACGATGTTCGACCTGCCGGGCATGGAAAACGTGACCGAGGTTGTCGTCAACGAAGAGGCCGTTGGGCCGGACGCCAAACCGTTGATGATCTTTGGCGAAGACGCCAAAGAAGACAAAGCATCGGCAAGCTAATTCAAAACCGCCCTTCGGGGCGGTTTTTTTATGCGCATTATCCCTCTGGACTGTGGCGGCTGTTTACGGCAAAGCCATTGCAAATTTAGGGGAGTCTCAGATGACTATGAAACGTGTATTCACCGGCAGCCCATTCGAAGAAAAAATGGCCTATTGCCGCGCTGTAGTTGCGGGCGGTTTCGTCCATGTCGCAGGCACCGTGGGTCAAGGCGATGATGTTGTTGAACAGTGCAAAGCCGCGCTGACCACCATTTCCAACGCATTGAAAGAAGCCGGCAGCGATCTGTCGAAAACCGTGCGCGTGACCTATTACCTGCCGGATGCGGCTGAATTTGAACCTTGCTGGCCGACCCTGCGCGACGCGTTCGGTGCTAACCCGCCTGCAGCGACCATGATCGAAGCAAACCTGATCGACCCGAAATACCGGATCGAAATCGAAGTAACTGCGCTGGCAGGCTAATTTCTGCGCTATACCCTTGCGGGCACTGGACCTTTGGTGCCCGTTGGGACATAACGTGACTGACGAATTAAGGGAGCGGTCCATGGGCCTACTGAACTTCATTAAACGTGTTCTGACTTGGTGGGACGGTCAAACCATTGGCACCCAACTGTTTACTTGGCGCAAAGGCGTCAAAGTAGGCGAGGACGAGCAGGGCAATGTGTTCTACAAAACCCGTGACGATTCCCGCCGCTGGGTCATCTTTAACGGTGAAATCGAAGCATCGCGTATCGCGCCTGAATGGCACGGTTGGCTGCATCGCACATGGGATGAAACCCCATCCGAAAAACCATTGGTCCACAAAGCATGGGAAAAACCGCATCAGGAAAACCTGACCGGTACCTCTTTTGCTTATGCGCCTTCGGGTTCGATCCGCCGCAATGACACGGTGGAACGTTCGGATTACGAGGCATGGCAGCCTGAATAAGGATACCGCCTAAATGGCAAGTTCCGTCACAGAAACCATCGTTGGGGCGGCCGTTCTGGCCGTCGCCGGTGGGTTTTTGGCCTATTCATCTCAATTCGCCGATTTGGGCGGTACGGGCAGTTATGATCTAACGGCCTCTTTCCGGTCGATCGAAGGCGTGAGCGTCGGCACCGACGTGCGCATGGTTGGCGTCAAGGTTGGCCGCGTGACCGATATTGCTTTGGATACCGATCTTTTCCGCGCCACGACCGTTTTGTCTCTGCATGACGGCGTCCCTGTTCCTGACGATAGCACCGCTATTATCGCGTCCGAAGGATTGTTGGGCGGTAATTTCGTCGAAATTCTGCCTGGTGCATCGTTCGATAACTATGCCGCAGGAGCCGAGATTCTGGATACCCAAGGTTCGGTGAGCCTGATGAATTTGCTGCTGAAATTCGTTTCCGGCGGGGGCGAGCAATGATCCGCGCGGCTGTTCTGTCTGCAGCAATGTTTGCAACGCCTGCGCTGGCGCAGGATGCGGCAAATGCCAATGGCGCAGATTTGCGTTTGCTGGACAAAATCACAGGGCAGGTGACTACGTTGAACCTGTCCATTGGTGATCGCGCAACGGTCGGCCATTTGCAGGTTGTTTTGAACGAATGCCGCTATCCTGTCGATAACCCGTCTGGTGATGCTTATGCGGAACTGACGGCGTTTTACAACAATCAGCCTGATCCGGTTTTCGACGGTTGGATGATTGCCTCTGCGCCCGCTGTCAGCGCGATGGAACATCCGCGTTACGACGTTTGGGTCGTGCGCTGTATTACGTCCTGAGCGGACGCTATCGTTTCCACAGAATAGAAATCGGCCGGTATTTGCAGGGCTTTGAACAAACGCGCGCGATAATCGGCGCGCGGAATTTCAATGCCGCCCAGTGATGCCAGATGTGGCGTCAGGAACTGCGTGTCAAACAATGTGAATCCACATTGCCGCAAATGGTCTGTCAGCCATGCCAGCGCCATTTTCGATGCGTTTGTGCGGCGCGAAAACATGCTTTCGCCGAAAAACGCGCTGCCCAATGCGATGCCATAGCTGCCGCCGACAAGCGTTTCACCTTCCCACAATTCAACACTATGTGCGACGCCCAGATCGAAAAGTTGTCCGTATAGGTCAAAAATCGTGTCGCTGATCCACGTTTCTTCGCGGTCTGCGCAGCCTGTCATGACGTCGCGAAAAGCCGTGTCATAACTGACCCGCCAGTCCGATTTACGCATCGCTTTGGCCAGTGATCTAGAGATGTGGAAACCGTCAATCGGGATAATGCCGCGCATTTTGGGATCGACCCAGAAAATTTCAGGATCGTCGCGCGATTCCGACATTGGAAAGACCCCCGCCGCATAGGCGTTGATCAGCAATTCTGGGGTCAGGGTGGGGGGCGTATCGCGCATGATCGGACCTTACGCCCAAACGTTCCGCAAAAAAAGAGCGCGCCCCAATTTGGGGCGCGTTCTGATTAGTTTTCGATGTTCGCGGCCAGCCATTTTTCCAGCCAGTGAATGTTGTAATTCCCTGTCTGAACGTCTGGTTCTGCCAGCAGTGCGTGGAATAGCGGCACTGTGGTTTCAACGCCATCGATGATCAATTCGCCCAATGCGCGGTTCAAACGCGCCAGCGCTTCGGTACGGTCCGCGCCGTGAACGATCAGTTTGCCGATCAAGCTGTCGTAATAGGGCGGGATGGAATAGCCCTGATACAGCGCCGAATCCATACGAACGCCCAAACCACCCGGAGCGTGATACTGCGAAATTTTACCCGGACATGGGGTGAAATTCGGCAGACGTTCCGCGTTGATGCGGACTTCGATCGCGTGGCCGTTGATTTTCAGGTCGTCTTGGGTGAACGACAGTTTGTTACCTGCGGCAACATTGATCTGTTCGCGCACCAGATCGACACCAAAGATGCCTTCGGTCACTGGGTGTTCCACCTGCAGACGGGTGTTCATTTCGATGAAATAGAATTCGCCATCTTCGTACAGGAATTCGATGGTGCCTGCGCCCGAATAGCCCATTTTGGCAACCGCGTTGGCACAGATGTCACCGATGCGCTTGCGCTCTTCTTCGGTGATGCAGGGGCCTGGAGCCTCTTCGAATACCTTTTGGTGACGGCGTTGCAGCGAACAATCGCGTTCGCCCAAATGTACGCCGTTGCCATGACCATCGCCGAACACCTGAATTTCGATGTGACGTGGTTTCTGGAGGTATTTCTCCATGTAGACTTCGTCGTTGCCGAAAGCCGCTTTTGCCTCGGAACGGGCGGTGCGGAATGCGGTTTCGATGTCTTTTTCCGACAGGGCCACTTTCATCCCGCGGCCACCGCCACCGGCGGTCGCTTTGATGATGACAGGGTAACCCATTTCGGCCGCGACTTTTTTCGCGTTTTCCAAATCAGGTACGCCACCGTCGGAACCCGGAACAACTGGAATACCCAGTTCTTTGGCGGTTTCTTTTGCGGTGATTTTGTCGCCCATCATACGGATGTGCGCAGCCGACGGACCGATAAAGGTCAGGTCGTGATCTTCGACAACCTGAACAAAGGCTGCGTTTTCCGACAGGAAACCATAGCCTGGGTGGATCGCTTGGGCGCCGGTGATTTCACAGGCCGAAATGATCGCAGGAAAGTTCAGGTAGGATGACGCGGACGAAGGCGGGCCGATACAGATCGCTTCGTCTGCCATGCGGACGTGCATCGCGTCGGCGTCAGCGGTCGAATGGACCGCTACCGATTTGATACCCATTTCGCGGCAGGCGCGCACGACCCGAAGGGCGATTTCGCCGCGGTTCGCAATGAGGATTTTATCGAACATTGGACAGGCCTTATTCGATGATAACCAGAGGCGCGCCGAATTCGACAGGCGATCCGTCTTCGACCAGAATGCGTTTCACGGTGCCGGATTTCGGCGACGGGATCTGGTTCATGGTTTTCATCGCTTCGACGATCAGCAGGGTGTCGCCTTCTTTGATCGATTGACCAACGGTGATGAATGCAGCGGCGCCTGGTTCTGGCGACAGATAGGCGGTGCCAACCATTGGCGATGTCACAGCGCCCGGATGCGATGCAGGATCGTCGTTCGATGCAGCAGGTGCAGCGGCGGCAGCGGCTGGCGCGGCGGCGGCTGGTGCTGCTGCGACAGGGGCAGGGGCGGCAGCAACGGTTTGTACAACGTTCTGCTGACGGCTGACGCGGACGTTCAGGCTGTCGTTTTCACCGTAATCGCGAACAACCTCTAGTTCGGTCAGTTCGTTTTCGCGCAGTAGTTCCGCCAGTGCGCGGATAAAGCTCACATCGCCGTCGTGGCTGCGTTCTTTGCTCATAAGTGTCCTCGGCCTTTTTGCCATTACGTTGCGTCCGCAAGACGTTTTGCGGTTGATACGGGCTTATACGCCAAGGATCGGGGGCTGCAAAGCATATCCCATATGAAAAAGGGGGGAATAAACGCGAACTGGCCCGCACAACGTACGAGCCAGTAAGAATGTTTCACGCGAATGTATCTGTGCGAAAGATCAGATCGCCAGATATTTGGCGCGCAGGGCTTCGTCCTCTAGCACCTCTTTGGCAGAGCCGTCGAAAACAACCGTGCCTGTGTCCAGAATGACCGCGCGGTCCGCCAACGTCAGCGCGGCCACAGCATTCTGTTCCACGATGATCGTCGTGATGCCCTGATCGCGGATGATGTTTAGTGTCTTTGCGATTTCCTGAACGATCACCGGCGCCAAACCTTCGTATGGTTCGTCTAGCAACAACACTTTGATGTCACGCGCCAGCGCCCGCGCGATGGCCAGCATCTGCTGTTCGCCGCCCGATAGGGTGACGCCTTCTTGGGTGCGGCGTTCTTTTAGGCGGGGAAACAGTTCATAGATGCGTTCTAGCGACCAACCGATTGGCGGGGCGATTTGGGCCAGTTTCAGGTTTTCTTCGACCGTGAGGCCGGGGATGATGCGGCGGTCTTCGGGGACCAGCGCGATACCTGCGGCGGCGGCCTGATGCGATTTCATGTTGTGCAATGGCTGGTGGTCCAGCCAGATTTCACCATGTTTCAGTTCAGGATCGTCCATGCGCGCCAGCGCCCGCAGGGTCGATGTTTTGCCCGCGCCATTCCGGCCCAATAGCGCCAGAATTTCGCCTTCGTGGATGTCAAAGCTGACGCCTTGCACGATATAGCTTTCGCCGTAATAGGCCTGAATGTCCCAAACGCTAAGGTATTTGGGATGGGTGGCGGCGTTGTTCACATTTTTGTCGAACGGTTTGTTCATAATCAGCCCCCTTAGACCTGCGCCTCACCCAGATACGCTTCGCGTACTTTGGGGTGGCCTTTGATGTTTTCTGGCGTTTCTTCGACCAGCGGCGTGCCTTGGGCCAGAACGGTGATCCGTTCAGCCAAGGAAAACACAACGTGCATGTCGTGTTCGATGATCGCCATGGTGATGTCGCGCTTTTCCTTGATCTCTTTTAGCAGATCGATGGTGTTGTTGGTGTCAGCGCGCGCCATACCTGCGGTTGGTTCGTCCAGCAGCAACAGTTTCGGGTTTTGCACCAGACACATCGCCATTTCCAAACGGCGTTTGTCACCGCGCGACATGGACCCTGCATGCATGTTGCGTTTGTCCAGCATGTTCACGTCAGCCAGCATTTGTTCGGCCTGTTCGACAATGTCTTTTTCGCTGGCCACGGCTTCGACTGCGTGCAGGCGGAATGCGCCGTCACGTTTGGCAAAGCAAGGGATCATCACGTTTTCGATCACCGACAGATCGGTAAAGATTTCCGGTGTTTGGAACACGCGGGAAATGCCCATCTGGTTGATTTCATGCGGTTTACGCCCCAGCACGGATTGCCCGTCGAACATGACCGAACCTGAATCCGGGATCAGTTTGCCGACCAGACAGTTCAGCAGGGTGGATTTACCGGCCCCGTTCGGGCCGATAATTGCGTGTACGGTGTTTTCCTTGATGCTTAGGTTCACGTCACCCAGCGCTTGCAAACCACCAAAGCGTTTGTTGACGCCTTTGACTTCTAGAATACCCATTTTGGTGTCTCCTTATTCCGCAGGCGTCTGCGAAGTTTCTTCTTTGGATTTGCCGCGGTTTTTCGCCCAAGAGCGAATGCGTTGACCGCCTTCGACCAGGCCACCAGGCAAGAAGATAACAACAAGCATAAAGATCAGACCCAAAGTCAGGTGCCAGCCTTTGCCGATGAACGGGTAGATGATCGCAACGATCAGGTTCTCTAGACCATCAGGCAGGAACGCGAACCAGCTGTGCAGGATATCGCCGTTGATCTTGGAAATGATGTTTTCCATGTATTTGATCATGCCCGCGCCCAGAACAGGGCCGAACAGGGTGCCGACACCGCCCAGAATGGTCATCAGAACGACTTCGCCTGATTGGGTCCAGAACATGCGTTCCGCACCGGCCAGAGGGTCCATCGATGCCATCAGCGCGCCCGCCAAACCCGCATACATGCCAGAGATAACAAAGGCCGCCAGGGTGTAAGGTTTCGGGTTCACACCGGTGTAGTTCAGACGCTGCTGGTTCGATTTGATCGCGCGCAGGGTCAGGCCAAAAGGCGACCGGAAAATGCGGACCGACAAATAGAACGCGGCAACCATAATCACGGCGCAGAAATAGTACCCAAAGTTAAAGGTAAATTCCCACGCGCCGACAGCCATGGTGGTGGATGCGCGCATTTCGATGCCGAACAGCGACGGGGTAGGGATGTTACCTTCGGGTGTGGCCGAGATACCCAAGATGCGTGGGTCATCCAGCGCCAGCTGCAGGCCCGTTTCGCCGCCTGTGATAGGTGTCAAAACCGAATAGGCCAGTGCGAACATCATCATCGCGAACGCAAGCGTCAGGATCGAAAAGTAGATACCCGAACGGCGCAGCGATATATAGCCGATCACCACAGCGAACAGGCCCGACATGATCACCGCCAGAATGATCGCGGGGAATACGTTCATGCTGAGCAGTTTGAACATCCAGACCGCGGAATAGGACCCGATACCCAAGAATGCCGCGTGACCGAACGACAGGTAACCCGTCAGGCCGAACAGGATGTTAAACCCGATGGCAAAGATGCCAAAGATAACAAAGCGTTGCATCAGGTCAGGATAGCCCGCGTTGAACTGTGCCATGGCGGAATTAACGGGGAACGGGTTCAGAAGAAAAGGCGCAAAAACGGTCAGCGCGATTACAACCAAAAGAACGGTGGTGTCTTGTTTGTTTAGACCCAGCATAATTATTCCTCCATCACGCCTTTGCGACCCATCAGGCCACGTGGACGCGTAAGCAGAACGATGATGGCGACCAGATAGATGATGACCTGGTTGATACCTGGGATGAGGTCGATGATTTCACGCATCGAGGCAAAGCTTTCCAGAATGCCCAGCAGGAACCCTGCCAGAACGGCGCCGCCCAGACTGCCCATGCCGCCGACAACAACCACAACGAACGACAGAACAAGGAAATCCATGCCCATGTGATAGTTCGGCGGGTTGATCGGCACGTACATCACACCAGCCAGACCTGCGACCGCAGCTGCGATGCCGAACATGATGGTGAAACGTTTGTCGATATCGATGCCCAGCAGGCCAACGGTTTCACGGTCCGCCATGCCAGCGCGCACGACCATGCCGAATGTGGTGAATTGCAGGAACGCAAACACACAAGCAATGACGATCGCAGCAAAGCAGAAATAGACCAAACGCCAGTAGGGGTAGATGATCGTGTTCGGGTCCATGCCAATCATGGCGCCAAAATCAAACGATCCTTTGAACGCCTCGGGGGCGGCTGTTGGGATCGGGTTTGCGCCGAAATAGTATTTGATGACCTCTTGCAACACGATCGCCAGACCAAAGGTCACTAGGATCTGGTCAGCGTGTGGGCGTTTGTAGAAATGTTTGATCAGACCGCGTTCCATGATGACGCCGACAATGACCATCACAGGGATCGCAAACAGGATCGACAGCGGAACGGACCAGTCAATGATCGCAGCGCCGGCAGTTTCGCCGAACCAATCATAGACATAAGGCACATCCGCCGTAAGTGGATTGCCCAAAAAGTCGGTTTTGCCTTCGACCAGCACTTCGTGGCTGGCAGACAGGATACGGCTAAGCGTGACCGCGCAGAACGCGCCGATCATGAACAACGCACCATGTGCAAAGTTCACAACGCCCAATGTGCCGAAGATGAGTGTAAGCCCCAGCGCGATCAGCGCATAGGCCGAGCCTTTATCAAGCCCGTTTAGAATTTGAAGAATAATAGCGTCCATTGTCCCACCTCTGAGGGTCGGATTGCATCATGCAGCCCAGTTTGTGCCGTAGGGGATTTGTTGATTGGCAGGCAGCGGGTGAGCTGCCTGCCTTTCGATAGGTCGATTAGGCGCCGTTGTTACAGGTGCCCAATGCGCCGCCCGCAAACTGCGGGTGATCTGGTGCATAGGTGACCTGATCCACTGGCGTAACTTCGACGATTTCCACAAGATCGTATTCGTTCTCTGGGTTCTCTTTACCACGCACAACCAGAACGTCTTTGAAACACTGGTGGTCTTCGGCGCGGTACAGGGTTGGGCCGTTGCCCATGCCGTCGAATTCGAAACCTTCCAGAGCTTCGACAACGGCGCATGGTGCGAACGAACCCGCACGCTGAACAGCATCTGCATACAGCAGGGTCTGAACATAGCAGGTGTGTGCAGCCTGGCTTGGTGGGAAGCCGTATTTTTCGCCAAACGATTTAACGAAAGCGTTGGTGCCTGCGTAACGCGAACCCAGCTGGTTTTCGATTTTCCAATCCCAGTTCTGCGAACCCAAGATGCCAGCGATGTTTTCGCCTGCACCGCGTGCCATCAGCTCGGAATACAGTGGAACAACGATTTCGAATTTCTTGCCGGCGACTTCTTGTGCGCGCAGACCGAACTGAACAGCGCTGGTCAGCGAGTTCACCATGTTACCGCCGTAGTGGTTCAGAACCAGAACGTCAGCACCCGACGAAATAACCGGAGCGATGTAGCTCGAGAAATCGGTCTGGGTCAGCGGTGTTTTAACGGTCGCGACAGTTTCCCAGCCCAATGCCTCGGTCGAGGAACGGACGGCTTCTTCTGTGGTGTAACCCCAGTTGTAGTCAGCGGTCAGGTGATATGCCTTACGGTCGGCGCCGTACTGATCCACAAGGATCGGAGCCAGCGCAGCACCCGACATATACGAGTTAAAGAAGTGACGGAAACCGTTTGCACGGCGGTCTTTACCCGTGGTGTCGTTCGAGTGGGTCAGACCCGCCATGAACATAATGCCTGCTTCTTGGCACAATGCCTGAACAGCCACAGCCACACCCGAGGACGAACCGCCAGTGATCATGACTGCGCCGTCTTTTTCGATCATCGACTTTGCCGATGCGCGGGCTGCGTCAGATTTGGTTTGGGTGTCGCCGGTTACGTATTCGACTTTTTTGCCCAGAATACCGGTGCCGTCCAGCGCCTTGGACGAGAAGGTCTGCAGCATACCGCCGTCGCCTTCGCCGTTCAGGTGTTCAACAGCCAGTTCATAGGCGCGCAGTTCGTCTGCGCCTTCATCAGCGTATGGACCAGTCTGCGGTACGTTGAAACCCAAAGTCACTGTGCTGCCGGTTGGCGCGTTGGTGAAACCTTCGTGGCCTGCAGCACGCAGATAGGTTGGTAGCGTCAGACCAGCGCCAGCAACGGCACCGGTTTTCAGCACACCGCGACGTGTGAAGTTCTTGGACATATATATATCCTCCCTGATTTTGAAAAAACGCAGCTGGGCTCCTCTTCCCAACGGCGAATGCGCTTTACACGCTGGTTTAGTATCGATGAGTTTTGGAAAATCTCGCAACAAACCGTTTGGATATAATGACTTTTTTGTAAATTTTGTCACAATACCATGGTATGCATTGTAAAATCATTTTCTCGCACCTGCGGAAAGACACTGAAAACGTTAAAGGAATTGGATGCCACAGCGTCAGTTAACTGGGAGCCGGATTCGCGAACGGCGCATTGATTTGGAAATGCGGCAAACCGATCTTGCGCAGGCCGTTGGGATTTCGGCGTCCTATCTAAATTTGATAGAACACAACCGGCGCAGAATCGGCGGAAAGTTGTTGAATGACCTTGCCCGCGTGTTGCAAGTCGACCTAGCGGCCCTGACCGAAGGCGCCGAAGTCGCGCTGCTGGATCAGTTGCGCAGCGCCGCCGCGCAGGATCGTGGGGCAGGGGCGGAATTGTCCCGAACCGAAGATTTTGCAGGCCGTTTTCAGGGGTGGTCTGCACTGGTCACACGTCAGGCCAAACGCATCAATGATCTAGAGGCCCGTGTAAAAGTTCTGACCGACCGTTTGGCGCATGACCCGCAATTGGCAACCTCCTTGCACGAAGTCATCACCGCTGTGACCGCGATCCGGTCCACTGCGTCGATCCTTGTGACCGACAACGACATCGACCGCGATTGGGAAGAAAGGTTCCACCGTAATATATACGAAGACAGCCTCAAGCTGGCTGAATCGTCGCGTGCGCTGGTGTCTTATCTGGATACCCCTAGCGATGAAGGCGCGGCAGCGCTGTCGCCCCACGAAGAAGTCGAAGCCTATCTGGACGCCCAAGGGTTCCATTTGCCGTACCTAGAAGAAGGCGGTGCCGCCCACCACGCGCCCACATTGCGGTCCAAAGCAGCATCTAGCATTCTGGCCGAATACCGTGCGACCTATTCCCAAGACGTGCGCGACATGCCTTTGGTCGCGTTTTCACAGGCAGCCACCGAATTGGGGCATGATCCTGCATTGTTGGCGGCACGGTTTGATGTGTCGCTTGCGGCGGCGATGCGGCGTCTGGCGACGTTGCCCGAAACTCTGGGGCATCCCGCATTCGGGTTAGCGATGTGCGATGCGGCGGGCGCGATAACGCTGCAACGTTCCATTCCGGGGTTTAGTTTGCCACGGTCGGCGGCGTCCTGCCCGCTATGGCCACTGTTTTCCGCGCTGAGCCAGCCGATGCAGCCGATCCGCCGCGACGTGCAATTGCCCATCGAAGGCGGCGGGCGGTTCCGCTGTTATGCGATCGCAACCCCGGCAGGTGCCTTTAGTTTCGATACGGCCCCAACGATGCAGGCCGTCATGCTGGTGCGTCCGATTACAGCATCGGGTGGCCCTGCGGATCCGGTTGGCACGTCGTGTCGCATATGTTCGCGCTCTGGTTGTCGGTCGCGCCGCGAGCCGTCGATTTTGAACGATGACGCTGTGTGACGTAGACGACTTTAATAGCGGATTTTTTTGACAGCGTCGCTCATTCCCGCAATAGTCGTCGCAATAAAAACAATAGCTGACGTCTTGGGAGGGACTGACGCATGGCCAAACGCGTATTGGTGATCGAGGACGAACCCAATATCATCGAAGCAATCAGTTTCATTCTGTCCAGAGACGGATGGACTGTGCACACTCATTCCGATGGCACAACGGCCAACGACAAAATCAAATCAACACCGCCCGATCTGGTGATTTTGGATGTCATGTTGCCGGGCAAAAGCGGTTTTGACATTTTGCGCGACCTACGCGAAGCGCCCGAAACCGCGCAATTGCCTGTGTTAATGCTGACGGCGCGCGGGCAAACCCGTGATCGCGAAATGGCGGAACGACTGGGTGTGTCGCAATTTATGACCAAACCTTTTTCCAATGCCGAAGTGTTGGAATCTGTTCGGTCACTGGTTCAGGCCTAGGGGCGACCTATGGCGCTGCCTTCGGGAAAATTAACGTTTCTTGAACGGTCTGGATACCGCAGGCGGCGCATGCGCGATGTGGCACGCGTGTTGCCGATATTTGCGCTGTTTCTGTTTAACATCCCTCTGTTGTGGCCGCGCGGAGAGGTCGGAACCTACGGGACCAGTAGCGCAGTGATTTTTATCTTTGCTGTCTGGATGTTATTGATCGTTCTTACAGGTGTTTTGCTGTATCTGATCGGCGCTAAAAAGTCCGAGGATATGCGGTAATGCTATCGTTCAACGTCGTTGTTGGCGTCGCGTTATCCTATGTTGTTTTCCTGTTTGCCGTTGCTTTTGCTGCTGAACGCAGCGCTGATCGGGGTCACGTCAAATGGCTGCGGTCACCGCTGATCTACACGCTGTCATTGTCCATCTACTGCACCGCTTGGACGTTTTATGGCGCTGTGGGATACGCAGCGCGATCTGGGCTAGAATATCTGACGATCTATCTGGGCCCAACCGTGGTCATGATCGGCTGGTGGTGGGTGCTGCGCAAATTGGTCCGCATCGGGCGCAGCCAGCGTATTACGTCCATCGCTGATCTGATTTCATCGCGGTTCGGTAAATCCACCGCATTGGGCGTTTTGGTGACATTGGTCATGGTTGTGACAGCGACCCCGTATTTGGCGCTGCAATTGCAATCTGTGACCTTGTCCTTTGCGGTCTTTGCAAATGCCTCTGGTGCCGTTTGGATGACCGAGGATTTGACCCGCTCGGCCCTATGGGTGGCGTCTGGCCTGGCCTTGTTCACCATCGTATTCGGCACCCGCAATCTGGATGCCAATGAACGCCATCATGGTATCGTTTTGGCCATCGCGGTCGAAGCTGTGGTCAAACTCTTTGCACTTGTGGCGGTTGGGGTGTTCGTCATTTGGGGGATCGCGGGCGGTGTCGGGGAAACCTTGCAGTTGATTGATGCGTCGCCTTTGGCGGCATGGGAACAGCGCGCGGATCGCTGGCTGGGTCTGACGTTTCTATCTGGGGCTGCATTTTTGACTTTGCCGCGGATGTTTCAGGTGTTGGTTGTGGAAAACGCCGATGAAACAAACCTGATCACGGCCAGCTGGGCATTTCCATTGTACCTGATGGTCATGAGCCTGTTCGTGGTCCCCATCGCGGTTGTCGGACTGAATGTTTTGCCGGCAGGGTCAAACCCCGATTTGTTCGTTCTGACCATCCCACTGGCCGAAGGTCGGACCGGCCTTGCGATCCTTAGCTTTTTGGGCGGGTTTTCATCGGCAACATCGATGGTGATCGTGGCGACCATCGCGCTGGCGACCATGATTTCGAACCATATCGTCACGCCAATTTGGCTGTCGTCCAAGGGCGCGGGCGCTGTCGTGTCAGGGGACGTGCGGCAGCTGGTTATCGGGGCCCGCCGTTTGTCGATCGCGGGCGTTTTGCTGCTGGGATACATCTATTACCGCCTATCGGGCGGCGGGGCGGCTTTGGCCTCTATCGGTTTGATTTCGTTTACGGGCGCAGTGCAGGTGCTGCCTGCGTTGATCGGTGGCATCTTCTGGCGCGGCGCAACGCGCTGGGGCGCTGCGGCGGGGGTGTCGGTCGGGTTCATCGTCTGGGCGTGGACCCTGTTTTTGCCATCCTTTGGCGATGCTATTATTTCGCAATCGGTCATTGAAAATGGTCCATTCGGTATCGGCCTGTTGCGACCACAGGCGCTGTTCGGAATCGAAGGTTTGGACACTCAGGTGCACGCGGTGATGTGGTCGATGCTGTTGAACACATCCGCGTTCTTTTTCGCGTCGGTCATGACGTTCCCGTTGCCTTTGGAACGTCTGCAGGGGGCGCAGTTCGTGAATATCTATGACCATTCCGATGGGGCGCGGGCGTGGACAACATCGTCGGCCGAAGCCGAAGACCTATTGGTCATGGCTCAGCGCATTTTGGGCCCCAGCGACGCGCAGGCCCTGTTCCAAACCGAAGCCCAATTGCAAGGCAAAGCGGGCTATCTGCCCGAGGTTACCCCCGATTTCGTCCAGCGGTTGGAACGCGAACTTGCGGGGTCGGTCGGGGCCGCAACGGCGCATGCGATGGTCGGTCAATTCATCCAAGGCGCATCCGTTTCGGTCGAAGATCTGATCGCCGTTGCGGACGAGGCTGCGCAGATCATGGAATATTCCAACCGACTAGAGGCAAAATCGGCCGAACAGGAACGCACCGCGCGGCAACTGCGGTTGGCCAACGAAAAACTGACGAAACTGTCGATCCAAAAGGACGCGTTCCTATCGCAGATCAGTCACGAATTGCGCACTCCGATGACTTCGATCCGTGCGTTTTCCGAAATTTTGGGCGAAGGCGGCATGTCCGACGACCAGATCGGCAAATATTCGGGCATCATCCACGAAGAGGCCAAACGCCTAACCCGACTGTTGGATGATCTGCTGGACCTAAGTGTTCTGGAAAACGGTCAAGTCACGCTGAACATCAGTCGTGGCGATTTGGGCGATCTGATCGAACGGGCCATTGCGGCCAGCAATATCGCGACGAACGCCATGCGCATTCGTCATCTGCGCGCAGATATTCCGATTATGCTGGAAACGGATTTGGATCGGTTAAGTCAGGTGTTCATAAATCTGATCGTGAATGCGGCCAAATATTGTGACGCGAAACGCCCTGAACTGCGGATCGTTCCGCATCAGGTGTCAGGGCGCTGGGTCGTGGATTTTGTCGATAACGGCGCCGGTATTTCCGAAGAAAACCAACAGGTTATTTTTGAAAAATTCTCGCGCCTGGCTGATTCCGTGACGGCGGGCGGTGCGGGGCTGGGGCTGGCGATTTGCCGCGAGGTGATGCAGCGCCTGGGCGGAGAGATTTCCTATCTACCGGGGCAGGGCGGCGCGGCGTTCAGAATTGTTCTGCCAGTGCGGTCGGATTAACCATTTGCTAAAGGTCAGATGGGTATTCCCATGATGAAAGGTCATGGTGATGCACGATTCCGATCCATCCATTTTATCGCAAATGCTACGCAACCCGACCCCGCCAGAGCCTGCACCCGGGCCTGACAGGCTATTACGGGTTGCTGTCGAACGGGCGGCTGATGCCTTTGGCCCTTTGACCGAACAGGCGGTGGGAATTGCCCTGACCAAAGTGGCGTTGGATGATCTGCATTGTTTGGTGGATGAAACCTGCCTGATCGCTGCATTGGATCGCGGCGGAAAAACGGCGGGCGCGGTCATGCTATGCGCCGAATTGCGCAATGCATTGGTTGAATTGCAAACCTGCGGTGCGGTGCAGCCCCGTGTTGCGCCGATGCGGGGCGCAACGCCTGTGGATTTGGCGTTGGTCGCACCCTTTGTCACCGACGTTTTGGCGCAGTTTGAAACGGTGTCCGGCGATGTCAGCGTGGTGCAATCGGCCAAGGGTGCAAAAACAGGGGCCATCATTCGTGCGGCGCGGTCTTTGCCTATGTTGCTGGCGGATGGGGTCTACGACGTTATCACCGCGACGTTCGATCTGGGGCATGATCGGATAGGGCGCGCGATGTTTGCAATGCCGCCTGTTGCAAAACCAAAACCCGCCACCACAGAAAAACCACCCGCAAAGGTGACGTTATCGACGGCCGTATTAGACGCGCCAACGCGTTTGGATGCCGTGCTGCATCGTTTCAAATTGCCGATTAGCGACGTGGAACAGTTCGATGTCGGACAATTGATCAGATTGAACGGTGCGGCCATCAATCATGTCGAATTGCTGGGGCCAGATCGGTCCTGCGTGGGCATCGCGCGATTGGGTCAGATGTCCGGCCAAAGAGCTGTGCGACTGGATGCAAAAACGCCGCCGGAAATGACCGACGGCGGAATTTCTATTTCTCAATCGGACCAGACGCCGATTTTAGCTGCCGGCAATCGCGGTGATCTGGGGGACTAGGCCCGACAGATCATAGCCTGCATTGCTGGTGGCGGTCATGATATCTTCGACCGACATGTCTTTGGCCATGCCCAGCGACCAGACGATCGACGAACGAGTGCCCGACGCGCAATAAGCCAACACAGGACCGCCTGCCGATTTCAACGCCGCGATTTGGGTTTCAACCATACCCATATTCAGCCCCGCGTGGGTGACAGGATTGACGGTGAACGCCAATCCAGCCTCTTTCGCTGCGGCTTCCATCGCATCGGCCTGCCATTCTGGCGGGATCTCTGCGTCTGGGCGGTTGTTGATAATCGCCACGTAACCGGCCGCTTTGATTGCGGCCATGTCCTCGGGGGCGATCTGCGGCGATACAGCGTAGCTGTCAGTAATCGGTCGAATATCCATGACGAATCTTTAAACCGCTGCAGCGGCCGCGTCTAGACGGGCTTTCACCATTGGTGAAATGTACATGCCGACGCCCATCGCGAGAACAAAGGTTGCGCCTTGTAGGCCACCAAAGGATAGCGATGCGATGGCCGGACCTGGGCATAGGCCAACCAGTCCCCAACCCAAACCGAACAGGGTCGACCCAATGATCAGGTTGCGACCGATGACGGGATCGGGTTTCGGTGGGAACATGCCGCCCAGCGCAGGGGTGCGGTTATTGGTCAAACGCCACGCGATAAACATCGGGATGATGGCGCCGCCCATAACAAAAGCAAGCGTTGGATCCCAGTCGCCAAAGACGTCCAGCCAACCCTGCACCTTACGGGTGTCAGTCATGCCGGAAATGAACAGGCCTGTGCCGAACAGACCACCAGAGATAAGAGCAAAAAGGTTACGCATTAGACCCATCCCAGCAGATGTTTAAAGATGACCACACCAAAGCCGCCCGCCATGATGTAGAAAACGGTTGCAGCAATGCCGCGCAGGCTTAGGCGGGAAATGCCGCAGACGCCGTGACCAGATGTACAGCCGTTTGCCATACGTGTGCCGATGCCGACCAACAGACCAGCAACGATGACAGCCGCTAGGTTGGATGTTGCATAGGTTTGCGCTGCGCCTTCGCCGCGGATGTCGCCCAGCAAAAATGCCAGAACAGTCGGCACGCCGAACAACCCGACGAGGAACCAGATACGTTCTTTGGATTGGGACCCTGCGCTGCCGTCAATCAGCCCGCCTATGATTCCCGATGCCCCCATAATCCGACCGTTCACCAACAGGTAAACAGCGCCGGCAAGGCCGATGATCACACCACCGGCTAATCCGAAAAGCCAATCAATCTGCATTTTCTTTTCCGTTCGCTTGTATCTGGGCAGAAATTGCAGCTCTGCCCAGTTTGGTTATTTGAATTTCAGCCCAAAACGCTCTAACACGGCTGGACCCGCGCATTCGGACATGGCGTTTGCCACGGTGAATCACGCGTTCGAATAGGTATATATTTGGATATTGAAATATTTCAAGTCTATTATATATGATGGGTATGAGTTATGAGGGTGCGATGACTGACCTAGCTTTTACTGCTGAAGAAATGAACCAAGCCGCCGACGAAGCGGCAGAAGTTCTCAAGGTTCTTTCGAACCCCGCTCGTTTGCGCATTTTATGTGCTCTTTTGCCGGGCGAACGTTGTGTGAGTGACCTAGAGGAAATGTTGGGCGCGTCCCAATCCTATGTATCGGGCCAATTGGCACGGATGCGTTCCGAAGGTTTGGTGACATGCGACCGTGATGGTCGAACGATTCATTATCGCATCGCAGATGAACGCATCGCGCCGATTCTAGAACGACTATACGAAGTATTTTGTCCCAAATCGCTTTGAGGCATGACATAGGTCATGGCTTTGTCATCGAACGGGTTTTACAGTAGTTGACGTGGGGGAATTTCAATTTCCTTAAAGGAGGAGTCATTATGCTGAAGAACCCATTCGAAGCACGTCTGAACGAAGTCCTTTCTACTATCCAAAACTGTGCGGCTGGTCGCCATCAGCATCAACCTGCGTTAGATGCTGTTTTGACCAAGATGCGCGAAAGCGGACTGCCTATCCCGCATCGTCTGGTTGAATTGAACAATTCAATGTTGGACGAAGCGGTCGAAGCGCAGTTTGATAATCTGCCTGTGTAACCCAACACGCCCGATTTTGCACCAAACGGTCGTATTTTCAGCGGAAATTGCCGTTGTGGTCTTGCTATGATCCGCCGCTTTGGCACAATTAACCAAATTGTGTAGCAGGGCAGGCGGGATCGTTCGGTGAAATTGGTAAAATTCCGTATTTCGGATGGTATCGCGATTGTAGCGTTGGCATCAGGGCCCGTGAACGCGTTGACCCATCCACTACGCGACGCCTTGGCGGATGTGTTCAATCGCATCGCCAATCGCGATGACGTGCGCGCGGTATCTCTTACGGGCGAAGGCGTGACGTTTTCGGCCGGATCGGATTTGCGTGACCTGTCGGACGTTACCCAATCGCCGACCCTTTATGACATTTGCGAACAGATCGAAAACTGCGCTGTACCCGTTGTGGCTGGGCTGCATGGGTCTGTGCTTAGCGGCGGTTTCGAATTGGCGATGGCCTGTCATTTCCGCATCGCATCGCCCGACGCCCATTTCGCGATGCCAGAGGTCACGTTGGGCATGATCCCCACGGGCGGCGCAACGCAACGGTTGCCGCGTTTGGCGGGGTTGGGTGTCGCAATGGACATGCTGATCCAAGGTAAACCCATTGGCGCAGAAGCGGCCAAAAAGGCGGCGTTGATCGATGGCGTGATCAACGGAAATGTTCAGGCCGGCACCATCAGGTTTGCCCAAGCTATCGCAGAGGCGGGCAAACCCGCGCGCCGCACCTGTGATTTACCTGTGAAACCCGATGGACGCAGCTATTTCGCGGCCATCAAAACCCGCCGCGCTGTTGCAGGCTCTAGCCCTTTGATCGCACCAAAGGCGATTTTGGACGCGCTAGAGGCGGCGGCCATGATGCCGTTCGACATTGGGCTGTCGTTTGAACAGGGCCGCGCCGAGGACGTGATCGCAGATCCGCAATCTGCGGCGCTACGGCGTTTGTTTGCAGTTGAACGGCGGTTGCCCGAAAACCTGATCGCACGTGATGCTGAAACCCGCAAACGGGTGTTAGGCCCGACCGGACAAAACGTAGTCGAACGGTTGAAACGCGCGCTGGAAACGGCACAAACCGCGATGCAGCAGGCCGGAATATCCGAAATTGCCATCCAGAATGCGATGGCCACGTTCGGGTTAACATCGCCCGCCGATGGCGAAAGCGGCCCAGGCAATGGCGCAGTATCAGATCAGGTTCTGGGCGCTTTGGTGGCCGAAGGCGGCCGCATTATTCAGGACGGTTTGGTCAACCGCGCCGCCGAATTGGACGCGGTGGCCGTGTTCGGATTGGGGTTCAGTCGCTGGCTGGGCGGTCCGATACAGGTCGCACAAAAACGCGGTTTGTTGCACCTGCGCAATCAAATGCGGGACTGGCAACAACTCAGCCCGGTTTGGGCTGTGCCGCCAATGATGGAAGAGGCGGTAAAATACGCCTCTGGTTTTGATGGTCTGGTTCTAAAACGCGCCAGTTAACCTAGGCTGATGCCCAGAATAACGGCCATCAGGCCCAAGATCGAAAACAACAACGCGCCCAAATTGATCGGAATGATTTTGCCCAGACGCGCGCGCAAGTCTTCGTCGTCTGTTGCGGCCTTGCGGGCTTTGCGCACCATCACGACGGTAAATAGCAATCCGCAGATGCCAATGACGCTGATGGCGGCGCCGATCCAGATCAAAAGGTCCATGTGTTTCTCCTTTGCTGCGGGTGTCCGCCTAACGTGGGGGCGGGGACTTGGCAAGGGGGCGGTCAAACGCTAGGGATTGCGGCAACCCAAAAAAGAGCAGGAGCCACCATGTCCGATTCCGTTACCGAAAGCGTCGCATCCCAAGAGCTGCGCCAGTTCATCGAACGTGTTGAACGCCTAGAGGCCGAAAAGAAAGACATCGCCGAAGCCATCAAAGAGGTCATGGCCGAAGCAAAAGGCCGCGGCTACGACACCAAGGTCATGCGCAAAGTCATTTCTCTGCGCAAACGCGACGCCAACGATATCGCCGAAGAAGAAGCGATTTTGGATATGTATAAATCCGCGCTGGGCATGGCGTAAAACATTAGGGGGCCGCGGCCCCCTTTTTTATGGTTCGATAAACCGTACGCCGTCCATTGTCGCAATGACATCGATATCGGCCTCGTAGGCGGTGGTCAGGGATTCGACGACGTATTCGTCCCACTCCGGAATTTCGATGTCTTCGATGATTTCTTCTTCGATTGCGAACCGTTCCAGAAACGTTGCAATGATTTTGCGTTTCTTCGTTTCGGTTTGTGGCGGGTGATCTTTGATATAGGCGACGAACCTTTGCATGCCTTCGGGCGACATGATTTCGCGCAACAGATCAAAGCCGCCCGTGATACGCGTTTTGGGATCGATCCCCGAAATTTCGCGGATCAATTGCGCCCAGATGAATGGCGTATCTTCGTTGCACCACACGGTGATCGGAATCCCGGGTGCGTTTTCCTGAATGCGGCGGATGACATCAGACCAGCGAATGTTGTCCAGCTGAGCGCCTCGCAAAAACGTATTCACGTCTTCGGTTTTTGATTTGGCCAGCGTTGCGGGGATAAAGGTCGCAGGGTCGCGAATACCCATGTAGAACGAAATCTTATCGTGCGGGAATAGGTCGCGCAGGGTCGCGCATTTGGCCGATGCCAGTGAATAGAATTCGCCGCCCTCAAAGATACGGTTGGGAACGCAGATAAAATCTGGGTTCGATAGGATCAATCGGCTGCCTTCTTGATCCTCTAGAATAGCATCAATCAATATGTCGCGGGTATCAGCAGAGGGCAGCATCCCATTGAGGTTATTCAATGTTTCCCGAACTAACCTGCGATACCGATTGGGGCGCGGCACAACAATACCATGTTCGGCGAACCGATCCGCGTTTTTCAAAAGGCTTTTCAGTAGACGTTCTTCGTCTGTGCAACTTGCGCCGATGTGGAACGCAATTTCCAAGTGCCTGCTCCTTTTGTGCCTTCTTTGTGCGTGGTTAATATACGGTGATTTCTGGACAGGGAAACCGGTTTCGGCTAGGCCGTGATTTATGTCCGATGAAACTAGTCAGAATTATGCCCCTCTTGCGCGTCGATTGCGATTTGATCCGTGGTCTACAGCGTCGGTTCTGATTGCGCTGTTGGTGCTTGCGCCGATTGTTGCAGTACTGTGGTTTGCGGCGACGCCCACCGATAATATCTGGCCGCACCTGATTTCGACAACGTTGCCACGGTATTTGGGCAATACGCTGGTTTTGATGTCAGCGGTTGGAATTGTCACAGCGGCGGTGGGGGCAGGGGCTGCGTGGCTGGTTGTTATGTACCAGTTTCCCGGACGCCAGTGGATTCAGTGGGCATTACTTATGCCTTTGGCCGTGCCCGCCTATGTTGGCGCATATGCGTTGGTCGATTTGTTTGAATATGCGGGCCCGGTTCAAACCGCGCTGCGCGACGCATTTGGCTGGGCGCGCCCCTCCGATTATTGGTTCCCCGCGATACGGACGCGATGGGCGGCTGTGGTGGTGCTGTCAGCGTCATTATACCCTTATGTGTATCTGTTGGCCCGCGCCGCATTCCGTGAACAATCCGGCGCCGGATACGAAGTCGCCCGCGCGCTGGGTGTTGGGCCTTGGGGCCGTTTTTGGCGTGTAGGTTTGCCTTTGGCGCGTCCCGCGATTGCGGCAGGCTGCGCGGTGGCGATGATGGAGACGGTGAATGATTTCGGCACCGTCGATTATTTTGCCGTGCAAACCCTGACCACAGGCATTTTTTCAACGTGGCGTCAGGCAGGCAATCTGGGCGGGGCTGCGCAAATTGCGGTTCTGGTGTTAGGCCTTATCGTGATGTTGGTGACGTTGGAAAAATTTTCCCGCCGCAAAAGCCGCTTTTTCACGTCTGCACGTGGCCAACGCCCTGTGTCGCCCGTTGCGATCAGAGGCACGGCCAAATGGTTGGCAACAATCGCCTGCGTCATTCCGCTGCTGATCGGCTTTGTTCTGCCTGTCTACGTTCTATCGACACATGCGATGGTTGCTGCGGAATGGGTCGCGCCTGGTTTGCTGCGGGCACTGGCCCATACATTGGTCGTTGGCGGAGCAGCCGCGATTCTAACCGTGTTGGGCGGCGTCGTTATGGTCTACGGCGTGCGCCTGTCGGGTAAAAACCTGCCTCGGATTTTGATGCCGGTCACCGCAATCGGCTATGCCGCGCCCGGCGCTGTTTTGGCTTTGGGCATTTTCGTACCATTGGCGGCGATTGATAACCGCGTGGCCGATGCCGTCCTGTCCGTGACAGGCTGGGATCCGGGTTTGATTATGACGGGGTCGGCCGCGGCGTTGGTGTTGGCCTATGTCGTTCGATTCTTTGCCATTGCCCAAGGCACAGCAGACGCCGCATTGGGCCGCGTGTCGCCCAGTTTGCCTATGGCGGCGCGGTCTTTGGGGCAATCGGCGGGCGGGGTTTTGAACCGAATCTATCTACCGCTGGTGCGTGCGTCTGTTGGGTCGGCTTTGCTGCTGGTTTTTGTGGACTGCGTCAAAGAATTGCCCGCCACATTGTTGCTGCGCCCGTTTAATTACAACACGCTGGCTACCCGCGTTTATGACAAAGCAAGCCTTGAAAACTTGACCGAAGCGGCCCCTGCGGCGCTGATGATTACGGTTGTTGGACTGGCTGCCGTCGCTTTTCTTGCTCGTGCGAACCGATAGGGGTTGCAGCCTCTGAAATGTCAGGCTAATACCCCGCGCAGTGCCCCTATAGCTCAGCTGGTAGAGCAACTGATTTGTAATCAGTAGGTCCGCGGTTCGAGTCCGTGTGGGGGCACCATCACAATCCTTACATCGCTGATGATACGCCGCCACATTGGTGGCTAATGGCCTTAGAATTCGGCCATTAGCGAGATAAATGCACCTTGGTCGTTGCGGGTCAGATCGGTCAGGTCATCCGAAAAATCGGTCGCGTTGTATCCGATTCCCAATGACACAGTGTCCGTGACCTTGCGGCTAAGGGCGATCAATGCGCCGCCTTGGGTGAAATCAGCATCCACAGCATTCAGGTAGCGTAGTTCAACCAACGCGTCCCATTCATGTGGCAGATGGTATCGCGCGTTCGCCACGACGATCCATGCGTCATTATCGGTATAGGCGGATGCAGCGTCTGGCGCGCTTTGGCTGATGCGCGCGCCCAGTTTGCCGCTGATGGTCCAACGGTCGGTCAAATCATAGATGGTGTTTATGGACGCAACATGGCTGCGCTGCAGCGGTGCCTCGTCATCCGGCCCGTCGGTCGATTGGCCATAGTCATCGGCCAAATAGGTATAGGACGCCAACACATTCAGGCGGTCATTCGTTGTGGGGCGATAGGCATAGCCCAATTTTGCACGCACATAGTCGCCTGCAGGCAGGGTGGCGTCATCGCCTATTGTTCTGATGCCATCAAAGCTCAGCAAAACGCGCTGGTCATCATTGATGTGCACGATGCCATCCATCACCACCGCGATGGTTTCGCGGTCAACGTCTGTTGCGGATAGGGTCCCGTTGTCGCGGCGATATTCCAATAGCGCACTAAAGGCGTTTTGGGTTTCATATGTCGCGTCATAGGCAAAGCTGACCGCGTGTCGGTCAAAATCGCCAGCGGGGTCGGTGATGCGGCCCATTTCAAACGAACCGCTGATGGTTTCGCTGTTGGTCAGGCGGTATTCGGCACCAAACGTCGATCCGATAGATTGGTGACGCCCAAACATATCATAGCTGTTTTCGGTAAACACATTCAGGTCCGACGTCAGCTGGGACGACCCGCCCGTGATGAATCGGCCTTTGTCAGAGCCGACCAAATCAACCCCGCTGATGGTGCGTCCAGCGGCCAGTTCATAGCCGAAATAGGTTGTCGTCGTGCCGTTGTCGTAATCCAGTCGCAACAGGCCGCCTGTTCCTTCGGTGCCTGTCGATAGTTCGGCGGCGGCTGATAGCGTTTCGGTCAATCCATAGGACGCGCCAACGCCGATACGATCGTTGCGCGACAATGCGACTGAACGGTGCAATGTCGATTGGCCGAATGCATATGCGGACAGCGCGTCATTGGGTGCATAGGTTGCCTTTACTGCGGCATCGGTACGGCGGCCGTTTTCGGCCGGATCCGCAGTATCGGTTTCATCTGTGTGGCTGACGCCGAAATCCAGTTCCCATTTGTCTGACACGGCATAGGTCATTTCGCCGACAACTTCGGTTTGAGTCGTCTGGCCAGATTGGCTGCGTTCGGCGGCAATGCCCCATGTCAGGCGGTCAGACGGTACGACCGTGACATCGAACCCTGTTGTGTTTTGGTCCGTCTGAAACTGACGGTCTGGTGTCGAAAACCCTGCCGAATACCGTTCCGCCCAAACCCGTAGCTGACCTTCGGCGTTTGCGCCCAGATCAGATAGGTCCACGTCTGCATTCAATTTGAATGCCCGCCCGTTTCCTGCAGTCGGCGCGGTGGTTTCATAAATGCTGCCGCCGTCCGCCGAAAATTCGGCACCATATCCCGGGCCACGGGTCATTGCGGCCTCTGCCGTGATGACGCTATTTTCGCCAAAATGATACGCGATATCAACGCCCTGCGCGGTTTGGTCGGCAGAGCCTGTTCTATCGACTGTAGCCGTTGCGCCGATTTGCAGGCTGTCGTTTGCCCAGCCTTCGACGCGGGTGCCATAGGCATATCCGTCAATGTCGTCGCCCGTCGGCGCATAGTCATACTGAACGACCAAGGATTGCGTATTTTGGTCCGATGCCGCCAAAACCAACGCGCCATCGTCCGCAACCGTCGCGGTTAAAGGGGCGGACAAAGTGATCAGGCCTTGGGTATAGTTGATGTCGTAATCGGTGCCGGCGGTGAGGTATCGGCGGGAAATGACGCGGCCTGTATCAGGGTCGGCAACCACGATGGTGACTGTTTCCGATCCGGGGGCGATGAATTGTTCATTCAGGAAATACACCGACCCGCCCGTGCCGCGCAGGATGTCGCGTTTCGTCAAAGAATCGGGCGTGGCGGCATAGGCCGAAACCGTGACACGCGGATCGCCATTGATCGTGCGGCTGGGCATTTCATAGCGTCCCGATGCGCCGTAGATCGACCGTTCGTTTCGCATCAATTCGGTGCCGGTCAATGGGGCGCGCGCATTGCCCCACATCACGTATGATCCATCGCGTTCGGCGCGCAGGTAAAAACGCCCGTCGGTCGGTGCATCGTTGATCGCGCTGCTGTCGTCACCATAGGTGGCATAGGCCAGATCGGGGTTTAGGCGCGCCAATAGGTTCAGCGGGTCGGACTGCGTGAAATCATCAAACAGCTGGTTTAATGGCCGTTCACCTGTATCTGCCGCGCCGACAAAGGACCAACCTTTTGCGGTGCGGCCTCTGGTATAGAATGCGATCTGGCCGCGGTTCCACGCATCGCCCGATGACAATGATTGGCCGTAGGTCAGCTCTGCACGGCCCGTGGTTTCCCATTCGCCGTTGGGGATCGTAATAACGGGCGACACCGATGCCGCCCCATTGGCCGATGCTGCGATAATGTGGCTGCCAACCGGCAAAATCCGTTGGATCACAGCGCGGCCGTTCGGCCCAGCCGTATAGTGATCGCCGAATGCATGCAGCGCCGCGCCTGCGGGCAAATCGGTGGCACTGACTGTGACCGCCCCGCCTGCGACTGCGATGGACCGATGTGCCAAAGACAGGGATGTATCAAAGGCGCGGTCGGCATCAATTGGGATGGCAATGGTTTCGTCATAGCGGCCACCGTGTCCATAAACCCGCAGGGCAATCCGCTGATGTTCCAGTGCAGCGACGGTTACGGTATCCCCAATAGGGGCAGGGTGGACCGCCACCAATTTGCTGCCGTCATAAACGCGCAATTCGCTGGCAGAAATAAACGCGGGATAATTGGACAGCGTTTGAACCGCTGCGCGGCCGTCTGTCACGCGGATCGACATATCCAAAACGCGCGGCGCAGACAGACCATCGGCGATCACATCAATGCGGCCCTGCTGCAATTGCAGGATTTGGCGATCCGGCAGCGTTTGCGCCAGCGCGCGGTCCCCAGATACAGGTGCGCCGCCGACGACAATGGCGAAACCGGCTCCATCTCGCGCCACACCGGCAGAGCCGATGATTGCGGCGGTGGACAGTAAAAGGGCAAAGCGGTGTGTGTTGGTCATCATTTGTCTTGCTCTTTACTGTAGGTACTGCACGGTTTTGATAACCGTGATCGGTGTTCCGCGTTGCGCACGCGCTGCCCGTTTGATTGCGGTTTCGACCATATCCAAACGTTCCAACGCGATCGTGTCGCTGTCGGCCGAATTAAGGATATAAACCAGTTCAATTTGCGATGGCTGGCCAGATAGATCAGCGACCAACGCGTTGATGGCCGTGGCCAGTTGATTGGGCAACTGATCTTCATCCCCAAAAGCGTCATCGGTCAGTGCGATTTGTACTGGCACCAATGGGCCAACGGCAAAGTTCATTTCCGCTGCCATACCCGCTGTCAAACGCAGGCTGCGCGGGTTTTCTGACAGAACGCCCATCCCTTCGGGCAGGCTGCGGGTGTCCAGTTCAATCGTGAAATTCGACCCTTCGGTGCGGGGTAGGGCCGCACAAGGTACGTGGAACCGGCCAAATGCGTCGGTGGTGATCAACAGACCGTTTTGGGTGGCGATACGCGCGCCAGCGATGCCTGTTTCGCCGTCGGTCTGACGGTTGTTTCCGTCAGTGTCGATCCAGACTTTGCCGATGACATCAGAACAATCGAACACGCCTTCGGGTGTCATGCGCAGGGTCACGGACCCGATGGTCGAAATCCGTTGACCTACGGCATTTTCAGCAAAGGTTCGGTTCACGATTTCAGCTCCATCAGACAGGGTCTGGGTCACGCGCGCGGCAAATGTCACCGTGGCGCTGTTGCCCGCCGAAATATCGATACCGTCCCACGCCAGATTGGACCCGACCATAGCCGGTTCGCGTGCCGCGCCGTTGACCGTGGCCGACCCTGGAACATAGCCCAGACCGTTTGGCATGCGGTCCACCAATACGATGTCGCTATAATCGCTGACCGAATTGTTGGTGAAATCCAAGGTAAAGGTCACAACATCGCCCGCGACAACGGTTTCGCGGTTGGCGGTTTTGGTGGCTACAAACAAATCGCTTGGGCCAAAGGCGATAACTTCGGGGTCGTTTGTTGTGTTGCCATCGGTGTCATCGGTATCGTCTGATACGTCGGACACAATGGCGCTGTTTGGCGTAGACGCAGATACATTGACCGACGCGGTAAGAACGCCCGTTTCAATAATGTCATCCGTCAGGGTTGCTGCGACCGAATAGGTCCAGATTTCACCGGGGGTGACCAGACCGTCGTTGTTGGTATCGCCGCCCACGTATTCTGGCGCAGCAGCAAAGCCCGCCGCATTGCCCACACCATCGAACAGGGTTTCTTCAAACGACACCGCATCCAGCGACACGTTTCCTGTGTTTTCAACAGTGATAACATAGGGAACCGAAGTGCCATCCGTGGCGGTTTCGGCAAAATCTGTTGATAGCGTTGCGTTCACCACAGGTGCAGGAGCGATATACAATTCGGTCGGGGTATCGCCGCCCAATGCTGCGTCATTGTCCGACAGGTCAAACAGCGCGGCTCCGGCGGGGGCAGTTGCGGTGGCCGTGATCTGGTTGACCAGACCCGCCGCATCAACGTCCGCTTGGGTCAGGACGTAGGTCACACTGTAGGTGGCGGTTTCGCCCGGGGCAATTGTGCCTTCGTCCGATCCCAGATCAGAGCGCAGATAGGTCGCGGTGATCCCAGAAATCGGCGTGCCATCGGCGCGGGTCATTGTGTCCGTCAGTGCAAGGTTCGACAGGGTCACATTGCCTGTGTTCAGGGCATAGACGTCAAAGGTGACGGTATCACCTGCGTTGTCACCCGATTGGCCAACCATTTTTGTGATATCCATCGCCGGGGCAGGGGCAAAACGAGTGATCGTCGGATCATCCGCTGTGTTCCCATCCGCATCATCGCCGTCATCAGATACGTCAGTCACCGCAACATCATTCGGTGCTGTCATCGTGACCGTGGCGGTGTTGGAAATACCGCCTGCATCAATGTCGGCTTGGGTCAGAGTATACGTCACGGTCCACGCCAGCGTTTCGGACGGCGCAATCGGCGCCGTGCCGGAAACTAGCGTCGGTGTCACGCTAATCGCATCACCGTTCAGGCGGGTCATGGTGTCCGTAATAACAGGGGCATCCAGCGTGACGTTGCCGATATTGCGCGCGGTGATGGTGTATTCCAAAACATCCCCAACGGCAGACCCTGCGGTGGTGACCGTTTTTGTCACGTCCAGCGCTGGGCCAGCCACGAACAGTGTTTCGGTCGGGTCATCGGCGGTGTTGCCATCGGTGTCGTTGCCGTCATCGGATGTGTCCGTCACCGATACCAGCTGCGGCGATACGGCGGCCACATCGACAGAGTTGAACACCCCGCCCGCATCCAGATCGGTCTGCGTCACGGTGTAACGGGCGGTGTAGACCCATGCTTCGGCTACATCCAGCAGGCCATCGCCGTCGTCGCCAGCCGCATAGGCGAATGGCGCATCCAATTGCACGGCGCTGTTGTCAACGCGCTGCATCGTGTCGGTGATCCCGATCGTCGACAGCGTGACGTTGCCCGTGTTTTCAACCGTTAGGGTGTAGGTGATCACTTCGCCCGCAACAGGGGCCACGGCGGATGCTGTTTTGGTGGCGTTGATCAATGGCGATTGGTCTGGGCCGTTCGTCACCAGCGTGGCGCTGTCGCTGACGTAGGTGCCCAGTTGGGTCGCCGCAGTGACCGTTGCCGTGTTTTCGATGTCACCCGCATCGACCATATCTTGGGTCACGGGGATGCTGAAACTGCAGGGCGCAGATACGGCATTTGGCGCAAGAGTAGGAACCGTGCAGGCCAGATTTGGCGCCATCGGATCCGTGATCGTCACATCAAACAGGGTGACGTTTCCAGTATTCTGCGCAGATAGCAGATAGGTCAGCGTCGTTCCCACAGTGCCGAATTCATTTGGCGTTGCGGATTTGAACACGTCAATCGCTGGGGCCTGCGCGGGCAGTGTAACGCTTGCCGTCGCTGTTGCTGTTAGTTCGGACCCTGTTGGCGTCACCGCCGATGCTGATGCCGTATTGGTCAGCGAGCCTGCATCCAAATCCGCCTGCGTCACCGTGTAAGTGCCCGTGCATTCCAGCGACTCGGTCGGTGCAAGTTCGGCGCCCATCGACGCAGGGGCCCCGCCAACCGTGCAAGCCAGCGTATCAATCATCGGATCGCTGATGGACGTTGCGCGCAAGGTGCGGTTGCCGTCGTTGATCGCGGTGATGGTAAAGGTCACGACATCACCCACAGCCGCAACCGTCGTCGGGTTCGCCGTTTTGGTCAGGCTTAGGTGCGCTCCGCCAGCAGCAGGAACTGTGACGGTCTGCGGATCCGATACGACCTCGTCATCTGCGGCGCCGTATTGGGTTGATGCATAGGCCTGATTGACCACTTCGCCGTTGTCTAGGTCGGACTGAACGACAGTATAAGACCCATAGCAGGTTGCCGTTTCACCGGGGGCAAAGGTTTCATCTCCCGCGGTTGCCGTCCAACAGGTGATATCACCGATCAACGGGTCAACGATCAAAACGTCGCGCACAAATGGGCGCGTGCCTGCGTTTTCGACGGTAAAGGTATAATCCAGAACGTCACCAACCACGGAATAGGTCGCGCCCGTTGCGGCTGTTTTGGTCATGGATAGGGCAGGGATCGCAGCCTCTGGGATGCTGACAGTGGTGCCCAAAGATGACAGATCGCCGCTTTGGGCGGTGGCAAGGTTGGTCACCACAAACAGATCAACGTCATCCGCGGTCACAACATAGTCCGCAGAACAGGTGATCGCCTGTGTTGGGGCCAAACCGCCTGCAGGCAACGCAGGGCAGTCCACAGCATCAATGCGGTTATCGGTCACCGTAATCGGGTCGGTCAGGGTCGTGTTGCCGGTGTTGGTCACGGTATAGGTGTAGCCGATGATCGCGCCGACAACGAAATCTTCGGCAGGTACGGGAACCACGGTTTTCACAATGGTGATATCTGGCGTTTGGGTCGCCGGTATCGTCACGGTGTTAGACGTGGCCGGTGTTCCAGCCTCTGCCGATGCGTTGGCAGTGTTTGCCACGGACCCTGCGTCTATGTCTGCTTGGGTCACGGCATAGCTGCCCGAACAGGTCAGCGTGTCGTTCGGACCCAATGGACCAGCGCCGCAGGTCAGAGAGCCGCCTGCGTTTTCGATCAATGGGTCGGATACCGTAAAGGGGCCGGTCAACGTGATATTGCCCGTGTTGGTCAGGACAAAGGTATAATCCAGAACATCACCAACGCTATCATAGCTGGCCAAAGACCCTGTTGCCCGCGATTTCGCAATTGCGATGGCTGGCGCGGCGGCGATGGTCAGCACCGCTGGCGTGTCTGCCGCGTCATCGACGATCTGGCCGCTGGGTGCTGCGGCTTGGGCGGTGACGGTGTTCGAAATGCCGCCCGCATCTACGTCAGATTGCGTCAGGGTATAGGTGGCCACATAGGTTGCCGTTTCATTCGGCAATAGCGATGCAGGACCAGAGCCTAAATCCGCGCCCGTAAACGTCGGGCCAGAGGTAAGCGTCAGCGCAGTGCTGTCCGCGCGGGTCAGCGTATCGGTCACAGCAATGGCCGTTAGGGTCACATTGCCTGTGTTCTGCACCGTGATTTCAAATTCAGCCGTTTCGCCCGCGACCGACACAGAATTGGTCAGTGTTTTTTCGGTTTCAATCGACGGCAGGGCAGTGATGTCCAGCGACGCAGGTTTATTCCCCGGTCCTGTGCCGTCATCTGAAATATCCGATACCGTCGCGCCAGCAGGCGTAGTGGCGGCTAGGGTTGCGCTGTTGTTGATACCGCCTGCATCGATATCGGCCTGCTGCAAAGTGTAGGACACGGTATAGGTCCAAACTTCGCCCGTATCGATGTTGCCGTCTGTGTTTGTATCGCCGCTGACATAAGCAGGGGCTGAATCCAGCGACAGGGTTGCACCGTCTTTGCGGGTCAGCGTGTCGGTCAGGGTCGGGTTGGACAATGTCACGTTGCCCGTGTTTTCGGCAGTGATCGCGAACGTGACCACATCACCTGCTATCGGGGCAATGGGGGCGTTGCTGACGGACTTGAACACCTCGACCGTGCCGACGGGCGGCAGATCGACCACGGTTGGGTCATCATCTGTCTGCGTTGCACCAGTGACGTCCGACACGTTGGATGCGTCAGGGGCAGTGCCGCTAACCGTTGCGCTGTTTTCAATGGATCCTGCGTCGATATCGGTTTGTGTCAGGGTGTAGGTCGCGACAAAGGTCACATCTTGCCCAACGGGCAAATCGATGATCCCCGCCGTGCCGCCCAGATATGCGCCGCCCGCGTCATAGGTAATGACGGGCGCAGTGCCTGTGCCGCCAAAGGCGGTTTCGGTGACGTCGATATCAAACAGGGTCACGTTGCCTGTGTTGGACACAGTAAAAGTGTAGGTGACCGTATCACCCGCATCCGCGCGTCCGTTTGCGCCGAAATCTGTTGTGGCGGTTTTGATGCCGCGAATGGCAGGGCTGCGTGTTCCGGTAACCGTCGCATCATCAATCGCGGTGGCGGTTGCCACGGGGATTTGTGTTGATGTGACTTCGGCGATGTTGGTCACGACCCCTGCGTCAACGTCGTCTTGGGTGACGGCATATGTTGCCGTACACAAAACGAAATCGCGTGGCGCCAATCCCGGCGCAATGGCAGGGCAAGTCACCGTTCCGATTTTGTCGTCAGAAATCACGGGCTGGGCTGTCAGTGTCACATTGCCCGTGTTGGCCACGACATATTGGTAATCCAATGTATCACCCACAGCGGCAAAGCCCGTGTCCAGCGCGGTTTTCTGCAACGTGAATTCCAGAATGTGATCAGGGCCGCGTGCGAATACGCTGTCGGAAACCGATTGTTCGGTCCCTGTGGGGTTTACTGGCAAATAAGTCGCGGTCGCAGTGTTGGTAACGCCGCCGTAGTAGGGCGCTGGGCCGTATTCCGCATCGATATCGGCCTGCGTCGCTGTGTAGGTATAGGTACAGCTATTATCAGCATCTGTGGGGGACAGCGTGCCAATTGCGCAGGTTCCCGGAACCAGATCATCGGTAATAGACACATCGGCCAAGGTCACATTGCCAGTGTTGGTCACAGTGATACGGTAATCAATCTCTTGTCCCACGGCACCAAAGGCAACGCCGCCGACAACGGTGGATGTAATCTCTTTGGTGATGGTCAGGTTCGGCGCGGCGGGAACGACCGGCTGGTTAACGGTCGAAGATGCGGTGATCGTGACACCTTTGGGATCGTCACCGCGTACGGTTGCCGTATTGATGATGGTCTGCGCGTCAACGTCGTCTTGGTCCACGGTGTAGGGGGCAGTACAGGTCCAGCTATCCCCGACAGACATCGTTTGCGGCATGGTGACAGGGTTGGTGCCGTCGGTACAGGACAACACCAATTCCGGCATGCTGTCGCTGATGATGACATTCGATAGCGTCTGGTTGCCTGTGTTCTGAACGGAAATCGTAAAGGTGATCGTGTCACCAACCGCAGGGGTTGCCGTCGCATCGCCCGTTTTTGCGATGGTCAATGCAGGCGCACCCGCTGTCGTGATCGTGACGTTATCTGGGGCGGAAACAACGCTCAGTTGGTTTGTGCCACCGTAGGTGTAGATTGTATCGGCATAGGCGTCGTTGGAAATGGCTTCGCCGTCCAGATCTGCCTGCGTGACAGAGTAGGGGGCAGTACAATCGAAACTGTCACCAACCGCAAAGTTGCCATAGGTCGCGATATCGCGGCAGATAAAGGTGCCGATCTTGTTGTCGATGACGTTGATGTCGCCGTTCAGGTCCGCTTTGCCCGTATTGGTAACGGTGTAGGTATAGGTAATGACCTGACCCAAGGTGTCATAGGTCACAGCATCTGCTGATTTCGCGATCGACAGCGCGGGCGGGTAGAGGATCGGATCGTTGGGATAAATCACCGACGTAGGCGGGGATATAATCGCGGCCCCGTCAAACGTACCCGCGCTGGTCGCAACATTCACTGTCGACCCCAAAGAAATATCGCCATCTGTCACGACATAGTTCGCGCTGCAGGTGGTGGTCGCTGTAGGCGCCAATGATCCGGCGGTGCCGCAACTAATGGTTCCGATCAGGTTGTCGGTCACACTAAAGGGGCCATCAATCGTGACGTTGCCGTTGTTTGTGATGGTATAGGTATAGCCGATCGTCTGGCCTGCCGAATACAAAGACGGGGTCGTTGTAACCTCTTTCAGCGTTGTCAGCGAAGGCGTTTGCCGCGCAGTCACGGTCGCGGTGTCCGTTGCCTGATAGGTCAGACCATCAAATACGGTTTGCGCTGTGCCGATGTTTGTAACCGACCCTGCGTCCAATGCCGCCTGATCTGCGGTCCAGACCAACGTACATGTGCCATTCGCACCAGGCGCTAGCGTACCTGGGTTACAATCTACGTTGCCTGCGGGGATTTTGTCGTCGGTCACCGTAATCGGATCGGTCAGGGTCACGTTGCCTGTGTTGGTCACGCGGTATTCAAATGTCACCGTGTCACCCACCGCGCCATAGGTCGACGCCGATGTTGCTGCAACATATTTATCCAGCGCAATCGCAGGGCTTTGCGCGGCGGTGACGGTGGCGTCATCCGAAACCGTCAGTTCGGTGCCTTGATCACTGGTGGTCGCGGTCGCCGTATTGGCAAAGCTGCCGTTGTCCAGATCGGTCTGAGTGACCTCATACGATGCAGTACACACAAAGGACGCGCTGGGCGCGAGCCCCGCAGCAGGGACCGCCGCACAAGACAGACTGTCCGCCAAAGGATCGGTGACATCAAACGGGCTGGTCAATGTGACGTTGCCGGTGTTCGTCACGGTGATTGTATAATCAATCGTATCGCCAACGGCGGCGTAGGTCGGTGTATCCGCCGTTTTATCAATGGAAATCGCTGGGGCACGCGCTGGGCCCGTCGACAGGACAGAGGCCGTATCCGTCACAACCGTTGTGTCGGGTGCAGATCCGGATGCTGTAACTGTGTTTTGCACCGATCCCGCGTCAACGTCCGCTTGGGTGGCGGTTCGGCTGACCGAAAACGGCGTGGTGTCGGCGCATTGGGTGACGGTCTGCGACGGCGCGATGGTGCCAACCGCGCAGCTGAACCCCAAAGACGGATCATTGATGGTCACATTCGTCAGCGTCACGTTGCCCGTATTTTCAATGCTGAACGTCCACGTCAGCGTGTCATTCAGTGCAAAATTGGCTGGGCCGGATTTGGTAACAACGATCAAAGGCGCCGATGTCGGGCCATTGGCGGTGACTGTCGGCGATTGAGCCGCAGGTGCGGTGACGCCAGCGGGGGCCTCTGCCGATACGGTCGCTGTATTCGTGTAGCTGCCCGCGTCAATGTCAGACTGCGTGACGCTGTGGGTCGCACTGCAGGTCGATGTGTCAACCGCGCCCGGTGCCAATGTGCCGATGACGCAATTCAGGCCCAGCTGAGCGTCATTCACCGTGACGTTAGACAGCGTCACATTGCCGGTGTTTTCTACCGTGAACCCAAAGGTCAGTGTTTCGCCGACAGCCGTGTAATCCTGATCCACGGTTTTCACGGCCGTAAAGTCAGCGGTGCGCCCAGCCACGGGCAGGGTGATCGCGTCGGTTTCATCTGCGGCCAACTGTGCCGCCGACAACGTCGCAGTGTTCGTTAGGCTGCCCGCGTCAAATTCGGACTGCGTGACGACATGCGCGAAACGACAGCTGCTGTTGGTGGCCGATGGCGCAAGGGTCGAAATGGAACAGCTCCAACCCGTGTCCAGCGCGTCGGACAGCGATAGGTTATTCAGCGTCACCGTGCCCGTGTTCGTCACAGACATCGTATAAATGATCTGTTCACCGACCTGCGTGATTTCGGTGATATTGGCCGTTTTGTCCAACGTTGCCGCGGCGACCTGCGCCCCTGCGGCAGCGGTGGCGGTGACTGTGTTCGACGGTTCGTTCAACGCCGCGCCCGATGGTGTGCGCGCAGCGACTGATGCTGTGTTCGTAATTGTTCCTGCATCCAGATCGGTCTGGGTGACGGTGTAATTGCCCGTACAGGTCATCGCTGCAGTTGGTGCCAATGTGGTAGCGGGGCAGGACACGGATGTGATCAACGGGTCGGTCACGGCGATTTGGGACAGAGTTTTGTTGCCGGTGTTCGTGACGGTCAGGCTATAGGCCAAAACCTCGCCCACGGCAGAAAATTCGGCAGGGCCCGATTTGACAATCGTGATCGAAGGCGCGCCATTCACCGAAATTGTGACGGACGACGGCGCCGAACTAAAGGTCGAACCGTTGTAGCTGGTCGATGCAATCGCCGTATTTGTGATGCTGGATTGATCAATTTGAACCTGTGTTGTCGTCAGTGCCCCAGTACAATCAAAGCTTTGACCGGCCAGCAGCGCAGGCGGCTGCGCTGAACAGTCAACGGTGCTGATCAGCGGATCGTTGATGGTGATCGGTTCGATAATGGTGGCTGTGCCTGTGTTGGTGACGTTGAACGTATAGTTCACCGTTTCACCCGCCGCAGAAACCGTAGCCACATCGGCCGATTTGACCAAAGAAATGCCGCCATCAAAATTCGGCGCAACGGTTTCGCTGTCTTGGGCCGTGGCAGCGCCATTTGCGTCTTGGACTGTGGCGACATTGGTTACAAAGCCTGCGATTTGGTCTTGGGTCGTGATCGTGTAATCGCGGTCACAGGTGATTGATGTTGCAGGGGCTAGATCATTCGGATGGCATTCAAACGTACCGATCTTATCGTCCGTGATCGTAATCGGACCCACCAGCGTTGTGTTGCCGGTGTTTTCAACGTCAAAGCTGTATTCAATCGTATTTCCGGCGACAAACAGTGGTGCAGGCACGTTTCTAGCGGATTTATCCAAACCGATAGCAGGGCTTTGTTCCGCGCTGACCGTGACCTGATCGGAATTCGATTGGACGGCTTCGCCCAATGTGGCGGCTGTACCGGCGGCAAAAGCGGTATTGGTGATGGATCCTGCGTCGATATCCGTCTGGGTGATAGCCGATTCAGTTGCCGAGCACACAGTAGTCGCTGATGGCGCCAGCGATGTCACTGGACAAGTCACGGTCACGCGGTCGTCGGTGACCGTCAGGTTTTCAATCGTGACATTGCCGCCGTTGGTAACGGTGTAGTCATAGGTGATGGTATCTGTTGTCGCAGCATAGGTGGTGGCGGACCCAGTGTTCAGCGATTTATCTAGCGTCAACAATGGCGTACGCGTCGCCGTCAAAGTCACGCTGTCGGTCTGGCTATCGGATTGTCCCGCGACGGAAATGGATGCTGTTGCTGTGTTCAGCAATGTCCCTGCGTCCAGATCGGCCTGCGTGATATCGTAGGTAGCGCTACAGGTGATCGTCGCGCCGATGGCCACGCCGCCCGTTGGACAATTTACGGGGGCGATACTGTCCGTCACGGTCGGCGCGGTCGGCCACGCAACATTCGATGTGTTGGTCACATCAATCGCATAGATAATGGTTTCGCCAACGGCAGAGTAGGTCGCCGCGCCCGTTGATTTATCGATCGTCAGCGAAATCTGCGGCGCAGAGGCAGACACGGTGGCCGTGTCGGTCTGGGTCAGCTTTGTACCCAGCGGGGTATCCGCCTGCGCTGTGGCTGTATTCGTGATCGGGCTGCCGTTCACCGCCGTTTCAAATTCGGACTGGGTGACGGTGTGGGACTGGGAACAGGTCAGATCATCACCTGGGGCCAGTGCAGCAGCGGTACACGAAAGCGATGGTAGCTTTGGGTCGGTTACCACAACATTGGTCAGGGTCACATTGCCGTCGTTCGTCGCGGCCAGGGTGTAGGTGATGACATCGCCTGCAGCCGCAACCGACGCGACATCCGCAGTTTTTTCAAACGATAGAGCAGGGGTGCGCGTTGGGCCGGTGATGGTGACGGTATCGCTTACATTGCCCAAATTGCCATAGGTCGGGGTGCCTGATGCGGTGGCCACATTGGTGATTTCACCTGCATCAATGTCGGCTTGGGTGACGACATAATTGCCTGTACAGGTCGCGAATTGCGCCGCGCCATTGCCGTTCGTCGTTGCGTCTACGGTGGTGGTATCACACGTGACCGACGGGATTTTATCGTCATTCACAACGATGTCGGTGATCTGCACCGACCCGATGTTAGTGACCGTATATGTGTAAGTGACCGTTTCACCAATCGCGGCATAGCTGCTGCGATCTGCGGATTTTTCAATCTCGTAGCCCGGCGCAACTGTGACCAAGTCGCGGTTGCGGATGTTTTCGCCTGCGCTGAAATCCCAATAGTTATCGTTCGGGTCGCGGTCAAAAACTTGGGTCGTCGTTTGGCCCGACGTCAGGATTGAATTTGCCAGCGCCGGATCGGTGGATGAAAACCAGCCGGTGCTGATCGCGCGGTCGGCAAAGCCTGTGGTGAACCCATAGCTGACCGTGCCTGCGGTGTTCGTGGATTCCGCCGTAACGTCAGACCAGTTGCCAACGTTGTATCCGTTTAGGATCAGGAAAATATCGTCTTCGTCGAAATTGCCGGGCGATGTGTCACCATCATCAGCGGTAAAGCGGACGTAAATCTGGGCGATGCCGCCCCCGAAATAGGTCGAACAAGGTGCAAAACCGCAATTCAGTTCAACAGGGTCGTTGATCGTAAACGGATTGCCGCGAAACTGACGCGGGCGACCGGAATCTTGGAATCCGACAAACGCACCTTGGGGGTTGGAAAACTGGTAATAGATGTTTCCGTTGTCACCGATGATGACAAAAGCAACGCCGCCTGCTTCGGGGTATTCCGACGGCAGGCTGATGTTCGTCCCGGGAACGGTCATGGTAAAGGACGTGGCGGCTACATGATCTGGCGTAAACGATAACGTAGCCAGTGCCATTGCTCCAAAAGCATGGAGTTTTTTCGTCATTTTTCGTCCCTCATTACCCGACCCGGTCGTCTAAACTTTTGCGTTACGCGGATCAGGTTCGATACGCGCAAGAATCCCGACTCACAGAGTTAACTTTCACAATCCCCGAGTCCAGTGGGGTTAGAGGGGAAATCGGGCCGAAATGCGTCGTCATGCCGTCGCGCCCAAGGCAGCTTGTGATTGTGTGCCTAAACTTTTGACGGACCCGCAAATCGAAAGAGGTGTGGATTACGGGGTTGCGCCGTGCCTGCGGCTGGGGTGTACTTCGATCATAAGATCAGAGGGTTACATGGCACAGTTGGAAACACGCATTGCGCAAGGGCGCGGGGATGAACCCGCAGACATCGTTTTACGCGGCGGTCAGGTGTTATGCGTTGTGACCGGCGCCATGATCCAAGGTGACGTTGCGATCTGCGGGGATACGATCGTTGGAATCGGGGCTGACTATGATGGTGCGCGCATTATCGATGTTTCGGGGCTGATTTTGGTTCCAGGGTTCATCGATACCCACCTGCATATCGAAAGCTCTTTGGTGACTCCGTTCGAATTTGATCGCTGCGTTGCGCCGCGCGGGGTGACGACGGCGATTTGTGACCCCCACGAAATCGCCAATGTGATCGGATTGGACGGCATCCGTTATTTCCAATCCGCCAGCGAACGCACGGTCATGGATATCAAGGTGCAGCTGTCGTCCTGCGTACCGTCCAGTCATATGGAAACGGCGGGTGCGACGTTGCTGGCCGATGATATCGCGCAGGTGATGGGGCATCCGTCCAACATCGGTCTGGCCGAGTTCATGAACTACCCCGGAGTTATGTTCCGCGATCCCGACTGCATGGATAAAATCCGCCTGTTCGAAGGCGCGCATATTGACGGACACTGCCCTCAGCTATCGGGCAAGGATCTGAACGCCTATGTCAGCGCGGGCATCCGCACCGAACACGAAGCAACCACCGCCGCCGAAGCCATCGAAAAGCTGCAAAAAGGTATGCGCGTGCTGATCCGCGAAGGCTCTGTTTCCAAAGACCTAGATGCGCTGCATTCGGTGCTGACGGACGTGACCTCGGCCTATTTGTGTCTGTGCACGGATGACCGTAACCCGCTGGATATCGGCGAACATGGGCATCTAGATTACATGATCCGCCGCCTGATCGAACTGGGCTGCCCGCCGCTGGCCGTGTATCGCGCCGCGTCCCTATCTGCCGCAGAAGCCTTTGGTCTAAAGGATCGCGGACAGATCGCCCCAGGAAAACGCGCGGATATTGTCGCAGTGACATCGCTGGCCGATTGCGATGCGCAGCTGGTGATGGCGGGCGGAGTTGTGGTGGATGATACCGCCTTTGCCGCGCGCGACATCATTGACCCTGTGGGGCGCAATTCGGTGAATGCCCCCAAGGTGACCCCTGATATGTTCCGCCATGGCGGCAATAACCCCGAAACGCCAGTGATTGGTATTCTAGAGGGCAAGATCATCACCGAATACCTGACCCACGATATTCCCAGCACGGATGGCGACAAACGCCCCGATGTGGCGCGTGATTTGACCCGTATCGCGGTGATCGAACGGCACGGGAAAAACGGCAACTATGCGACGGGTTTTGTCAAAGGGTTCGGTATCCAACAAGGCGCGATTGCATCGACCGTTTGCCATGATCACCACAACATCGCAGTGGTCGGCGCTGATTACGATGACATGGCCGTTGCCGCGAACCGTTTGGGCGAAATCGAAGGCGGCTTTGTCGTAGTCAAAGATGGTCAGGTTTTGGCCGAACTACCGCTGCCAGTTGCAGGACTGATGAGCCTTGAGCCCTTTGAAGCCGTCCGCGATATGCTGGTCGATCTACGATCCGCCGCGCGGTCATTGGGTGTCACGCTAGAAGAGCCGTTCCTGCAACTGGCATTTCTGGCGCTACCGGTGATCCCCGCGCTGAAAATCACAGATCGCGGGATGGTGGATGTTCACAAATTTGAACTGATTTCTTGATTGCCTAATTTTTGCGCAATATGCCCAATTTTGTGCATTCCCTGCGTTGCGGCCGGATCGAAAGGGGCGCAATGTTTGCGCCATCTTTCGCATCTTGGTGCGCGGTGTCTTTGATTAGATGCGAATTGGGGGACAGATGTTAGACGCAGAGCCACAGGTATCTTTGCAACGGGCCAAAGGGCGTGCCATGGCTGCCTTTGGTGGCGGCGACAACCGGCTGCGCGATTTGCACCAGTCCGGCAGCCTAAAGGCGCTGCTGCCGAAAAATCATGCGGCTGTCCCTGATCTGGTTCTGGTAAACACGGCGGGCGGCCTGACGGGCGGGGATCGATATGCGGTAGATATCGCCGCGCATGATGGCGCGTCTGTCACCGTTGCCACGCAAACTGCTGAACGCGTTTACAAAGCATCAACAGGCGTTGCACATATGGATGTGACCCTGTCCGTTTCTGACGGTGGGGCGCTGCATTGGTTGCCCCAAGAAACCATTCTGTTTGACCACAGCGCGATCCAGCGGACCATCACCGCAGATGTGGACGCAGATAGCCGTTTGTTGATCGTCGAACCCGTTGTTTTTGGCCGTCAGGCCATGGGCGAAACCCTGACGCAGACGCATTTCGTCGACCGCTGGCGTGTTCGTCAAAACGGTCGACTAATCCATGCCGAACAGACCCGCATCACGGGCGATTTTAAGGCCTATCAGGGTATCGGCGCGTTGAACGGTGCGCGGGCGGTGGCGACTATTTTGTATGTCGGTCCCGATGCGGTGGACCTGCTGGAAACAGTGCGCAGCTACGGCGTTCAGGCCAGCGCGTGGGACGGGCGGCTGGTGATCCGTTTGATGAACGAAAACCCCCGCAACTTGCGCCTGCAAATAACTGATTTTTTGAAAAAATTCCGCGGCTGCGATCTGCCCCGCGTTTGGACAATGTAAGGAGGAAACATGAACCTTACCCCTCGTGAAAAAGACAAACTTTTGGTGTCCGTCGCGGCCATGGTGGCCCGTGGCCGTCTGGAACGCGGCGTGAAACTGAACCACCCCGAAGCCATCGCGCTGATCACCGATTTCGTGGTCGAAGGCGCGCGTGACGGGCGGTCTGTTGCGGATCTGATGCAAGCGGGCGCGCATGTTGTGACCCGCGATATGTGCATGGATGGCATCGCTGAAATGATCCACGACGTGCAGGTCGAAGCCACCTTTCCCGATGGGACCAAACTGGTCACCGTCCACCACCCCATTCGATAAGAGGTTCCCATGATCCCAGGTGAAATTTTTCCCGCCGACGGCGATATCGAACTGAATGTCGGGGCCGAGGTGACGACGCTGTTAGTTGCCAATACGGGCGACCGTCCCATTCAGGTGGGCAGCCATTATCATTTCGCAGAAACCAACGCGGGCTTGTCGTTTGATCGCGACGCCGCACGCGGCAAACGGTTAGATATCGCCGCAGGTACAGCCGTGCGGTTTGAACCGGGCCAAGAACGAGAGGTCAATCTGATCCCTTTGTCTGGCGACCGCAAAGTGTTTGGTTTCAATCAAAAAATCATGGGGGACCTGTAAATGCCGGCCAAAATTTCCCGCGCAACATATGCTGATATGTACGGCCCCACAGTGGGCGATAAGGTCCGTCTGGCAGACACAGACCTGATTATTGAGGTCGAAAAAGACCACACCATTTACGGCGAAGAGGTCAAATTCGGCGGCGGCAAAGTCATCCGTGACGGCATGGGGCAATCCCAACGCACCCGCGCCGAAGGCACCGTTGATACGGTTATCACCAATGCTTTGATCATCGATCACACGGGTATTTTCAAAGCGGACGTTGGCCTAAAAGACGGGCGTATCGTTGGCATTGGTAAGGCGGGCAACCCTGACACGCAGCCCGGTGTGAATATCATCGTCGGTCCCGCGACCGAAGCCATCGCAGGCGAAGGCCGCATTTTGACCGCTGGCGGTATTGATAGCCACATCCACTATATCGCGCCGCAACAGTTTGATGACGCCCTGCATTCGGGCGTGACGACGATGATCGGCGGCGGGTCGGGGCCTGCGCATGGCACCTTGGCCACGACCTGCACGGGAACGTGGCACATTGGCCAGATGATGAAATCCTTTGACGGGTTGGCCATGAACACGGGCATCGCGGGCAAAGGCAACGCGTCGCTACCCGAACCTTTGCGCGAAATGGTGCGGGCAGGGGCATCGGCCATGAAACTGCACGAAGACTGGGGAACCACCCCAGCCGCGATTGATTGCTGTTTGTCCGTGGCCGACGAAATGGACGTGCAGGTGATGATCCACACCGACACGTTGAATGAATCGGGTTTCGTGGAAAACACCGTTGCCGCAATGAAGGGCCGCACGATCCATGCGTTCCACACCGAAGGCGCAGGCGGCGGCCATGCCCCTGACATCATCCGTGTCTGCGGCGAACCGAACGTGATCCCGTCGTCCACCAACCCAACGCGGCCCTATACGGTCAACACGTTAGAAGAACACCTCGACATGCTGATGGTGTGCCACCACCTGGACCAGTCGATTCCCGAAGATGTCGCCTTTGCCGAAAGCCGCATCCGCAAAGAAACCATCGCAGCCGAAGATATCTTGCACGACATGGGCGCGTTTTCGATCATTGCGTCTGACAGTCAGGCCATGGGCCGCGTGGGCGAGGTGCTGATCCGCACATGGCAAACCGCTGACAAAATGAAAAAACAGCGGGGCCGATTGGACGCTGAAACGGGTGAAAACGACAACGCCCGGGTCAAACGCTATATCGCGAAATACACGATCAACCCTGCCATCGCGCACGGCATGTCGCGCCACATCGGCAGCGTCGAGGTCGGCAAACGCGCCGATCTGGTGCTGTGGTCGCCTGCGTTCTTTGGTGTGAAACCTGAAATGGTTCTGCTGGGCGGCACGATTGCGGTCGCGCAAATGGGCGATCCAAATGCGTCGATCCCAACGCCGCAGCCCGTTTATACCCGCCCTATGTTCGGCAGCTTTGGCGGTGGTTTGACCGCTGGCAGCGTGACGTTCGTGTCCAAAGCCGCGTATGAGGCTGGCGTCAGCGAATTCTTGGGCAAAGAGGTTCTGCCGGTCGAAAACTGCCGCGGTATTGGCAAGGCGGATATGGTCCACAACAACCTGATGCCAAAGGTCGAAGTGGACCCCGAAACTTATGAGGTCCGCGCAGACGGCGTTCTGCTAACCTGTGAACCCGCCGAAAGCCTGCCGATGGCGCAGCGCTATTTCATGTTCTGAGGCCCCCATGACGACTTTGGAAATTTTAGCTGCGCGCGCATTGAAACGGGGGCCGATGCCGCCGACCGCGCTGTCGCTGACGTTGACGTACGAGGATCGGTTCATCCGCCGCAAACGACTGATCACCGATCAGGGCGAAGCGGTGCTGGTCGATCTGTCGGAAACAACGTCGATCGATCACGGCGATGCCTTGGTTCTGACCGATGGCCGTATGGTCACCGTTCTGGCCGCGAAAGAGGAATTGCTAGAGGTGCGCGGTGAAAACCTGACGCGGCTGGCTTGGCACATCGGAAACCGTCACACGCCGTGCCAAATCGGCGCGGGCCGTTTGTTGATCAAAGACGATCATGTGATGGCCGATATGTTGATCCGTTTGGGCGCTGATCTGGCCCGCGTGACCGAACCTTTCACCCCCGAAGGCGGCGCCTATGGTCACGGGAGGACACATGGCCACAGCCACTGATTTGCTGACGCTAGCGCAATGGTTTGGCGCGAACTTTCCCGTCGGCAGTTACGCCTATTCCCACGGGTTAGAGGCGATGATCGCAGAGGGCTTTGTCACGGATAAAGACAGCTTTGACAATTGGTTGCGCGATGTTGTTGAACTGGGTTCAGGGCGGCAGGATGCGTTCCTTTTGTCGCTGGCCTATCGCGGTGACGCCGAACAAACGGCTGAACTGGCGCTGGCTTTGGCGTCCAGTCGCGAACGGCAATTTGAATCCACCCAACAGGGCCGCGCCTTTGGTCAGGTCGTTGCCAACGTCTGGGGAGATGCGCAGTCTGTTTGGCCGTTTTGCGTGACGGCAGGAGCGGCGGCGCAAACACATGGTTTGCCATTGGAACAAACGCTGGTGTTTTACCTACAGGGCTTTGTCAGTAACCTATGCACCATCGCCGCCCGCGCGATCCCAATCGGTCAATCAGACGCGCAATCCGTACTGCGTGACATGGCCCCTGTGATCGAACGCATCGCGCATCAGGCCATCACCGCGACCGAGGATGATCTGGGTAGCGCGGCCTTTGCCGCTGACATCGCGGCGATAGACCACGAAACACAAACCGTGCGCATTTTCCGCACGTAGAATAGGAACGAACATGACCTCACCTCATGGACCATTGCGGGTCGGGATCGGCGGGCCGGTTGGCGCTGGCAAAACCACGATGACCAAAGAGCTGTGCAAACAGTTGGCGAACAAATGTTCGATGGCGGTCATCACGAACGATATCTACACCCGCGAAGACGCCGAAGCGTTGATGCGCGCGCAGGTTCTGCCGCTGGACCGTATTCGCGGCGTGGAAACGGGCGGCTGTCCGCACACCGCGATCCGAGAGGACGCCTCGATCAATCTCGCGGCCATTGCGGAGTTGAATGAAACCTTTCCCGATCTGGATCTGGTCCTGATCGAAAGCGGCGGCGACAATCTGTCGGCCACGTTTTCCCCCGAATTGGCGGATTTGACGATCTATGTGATCGATACCGCAGCGGGCGATGACATCCCGCGCAAAGGTGGCCCCGCGCTGACCAAATCGGACCTACTGGTGATCAACAAACGCGATCTGGCACCCTATGTCGGCGCGGATGTGGACCGCATGCACCGCGATGCCACCGAACACCGCAAAGGCCGGCCGTTTTTGTTTGCCGAACTGCGCAATGGCGTCGGCCCTGCAGAGATCGCGGATTTCATTATTCAAGAGGGTGGTTTGACCCTGCGCGAAATGGCAGCGGAATAGCCTGTTTCGCCTTTTGCTCTGCGCAAAATGGGCGCGGTGCAACTAAATGGCGATGCTCACGTATACATTAGAGTATTCTAATGAAGTGGGCACTGCCATGCCGGTTGAAATTACATCAGATCAATTTTTTCGCGTCGATAACAGCCTGATCGGCGTCAACTTTGACGGTATCCTTAGCACGAACCTGATCAATTCGTTTGAACAGGTCGGCGGGACGATCAGCGACCCGAACGGCGTTATCGCGGATGGTGCCGAAGCGCTGTCGACCTTTACCCCTGACGGCGGCGATCCGACGGATTTGACGTTCGTCGGAGCGGGCACGATCGGGCTGGTGTCATTCTTTGGCGCGACGCTGTTCCCACGCGATGTTCTGGTATTCGAGGCAGACGGCGAAACCTTTCTTTTCGTCCCAGATGGCCTACCGCCATTGTCGTTCTTGAACGTCAGCTTGGACATCGACAGCAACACATTGTTCGATTTGGAAGCGCCGCAAAACGGCACAGTGGACGGTTTGGAAATCGGCGAAGTCATGGGATTGGGCTATACCGATTTGCAGGGCGATCAGATCACCAATCAATCTGACACCATTTTCGGCAATGGCGGGAATGACATTATCCTGTCTGCGGGGGGCGACGATGTCGTTTACGGCGGTGACGGAAACGATACGATCACCGGCGGTGCAGGTGCAGACAGCCTGTTTGGCGATCAGGGAAACGACGTTTTCATTGGCGGGTCTGCAGGTGACGTCATTACTGGCGGCGAAGACGCTAATGGGACTGATATCGATACCCTTGATCTGACGGGCACGAATGTCGCAACGATCAATTATTCAGATGACACGCGCGAAAACGGCACGGTGGTGTTTGAAGATGGCACCAGTTTGGTTTTCTCGGAAATTGAAAACGTCATTCCGTGTTTTACGCTGGGATCACAGGTCGCCACGCCCACAGGTTTGGTGGCCGTCGAGAATCTGAAACAAGGTGATTTGGTGATCACGCGCGACAATGGGCTTCAGCCTATTGCGTGGACAGGGCACCGCCTTTTGACGCCCGTAGAATTGGTAAACGAACCAAAACTATGTCCTATTCTGATCCCAAAGGGGGCGTTGGGTGATTTACAGCCGGATCGCGATATCATGGTATCCCCGAACCACCGTTTGTTGTTGTCGGGCGCTGATGTCGAATTGTTTTTTGGCGAATACGAAGTTTTTGCCGCAGCAAAATTTTTGATCGGGATGCGCGGTATCAAGCAGGTCGCGCCCATGGCGGTTTCGTATGTGCATTTCATGTGCGAACAGCACGAAGTCGTCTGTACGGACAATTTCTGGAGCGAAAGCTTTCAGCCAGGCGATTACAGTTTGGCCGGGATTGATGCCGCGCAACGGCGCGAACTGCTGCAGCTGTTCCCTGATCTAAAAACGATATCTGGGCGTTTGGCGTATAAGACCGCTAGGTTAGACCTACGACGTTTCGAAGCGCGCAGTCTAAAGCAGTGTTCGTTCTGATCGTGCGCTATGCGCAGTGAAACGATGCTGCGCCTTTCGCGCGGTTAACTATCCTAATGCGCCCGAACTGGTGGTGCTGCGTATTTTCTGAAAACTAATATTTGGCTGCCCAATGAATATTTTTTGGGGGGGCAGTTGGTTCGATTGGCCTGCCTAACTCTGCTTGCGGGCAGGTGCGGGGGTATAAGCCTAAGGCCCCAAAAATTTCCGCGCATTTTGCCGATAGTGAAAACAAGCGGGAGAAATGCAAGAATGCGGACATGCTTTCTGACCCCGTGATGCGCCATCTGTAGGGGAGGAACCATGGCACTCGTTAATCAAAAAAATGCCGATGCAGCGCGCGGGACAAAGCGTGTAGCCAAAGCCCCTGCCAATGGCCGCGCTGCCAATGTTGACCAAAAACGCCAGCATGCGCGTACCGTTGCGAAACAAAAACAGACGGCGGATGCCATTGCATCGGCTTGCGCAGAGCTGAGCGCAGGCGTCCAAGAGGCCAGCGCCGCAACCGAAGAATTATCAAACGCGATGTCGCAGATCGCTGCTGGCGCGGTTCAGGCAGCCTCGGCCTCTGAAGAAAGCGCTGCGTCTATGACACAAGTGAACCGCCGTGTCGGCCAGCAGTCGGTCGCTGCGTCGAAATCGCTAGAGGTCACCAACAAACTGCAGACGTTGATCGCCAAAGCAGACAGCAGCGTCGCTGGATTGATCGATAACGTGGATGCTGGGGCGCGGCGTCAATTGGCATCTGTGGACCTGATGCGCGAATTGGAAAATCAAGCGCAAAACGTGATCGAAGCGGTGAACCAAGTTATCCGCATCGCCGATCAGACCAATCTGTTGGCCCTGAATGCCGCGATCGAAGCCGCCCGCGCGGGAAAACACGGCAAAGGTTTTGCCGTTGTCGCCGATACCGTTCGCAAGTTGGCTGAAGCATCTGAAAGGAATGCGACCGATATTGATCAATTGGTCCGCAGCATCCAAGGCAAAGCCAACGTGCTATCGGGCAGCGTACGAGAGGCTGCAGATACGGCCGCCGAAGAGGTTCAGAAATGTCGCAAGGTCACGGATAATCTGGCCGTTATCTCTGATGATATGCGGTCTATTCAAACCGGTGCCGAAGCCCTGTCTGCGAATGCGATGGAAATGGGCACCTCTGCTGAACAGGCACTAAAAGGGGCCGAACAAGTCGCCGCCGCTGCCGAAGAACAATCCGCCGGTGCCGAACAGGCAAACAAAAGCGTCACAGACCAAGCCGCAGCATTAGAAGAAGCCGACCGCGCATCGACCGAACTGGTCGAAATCGCCGAAGACCTAAGCACGGCGGCGGATATCGGAAAATCGTCCGAAGAGCTTGCCTCTGCCTCTGAAGAGCTGGCATCGACCATCGAAGAATTGAACCGCGCAAGCACGGAAATTTCGACCGCGATATCGCAGATTTTGGATACAGCATCTTTGCAATCTGCGGCCGTTGAAGAGTCGGTTGCGGGGATTATCCAGATCGAAAACAACGCAAAGCTGGGCAAACAGAATGCGCAGGACGCTGTTGCCAAAGGCAAGGCGATCAGCGAACTGTTGTTGGAAAACCGTGATAGCATTGCGGCTGTGATCACTGGTGTCAGCGATGCGATGCAGGCCGGAAAACAGTCTGTCGCGGAAATTCAGGAACTGGAAATTGTCAGCCGCCGTATCGACAAAATCGTCGATGCGATTGCAAATGTTGCGATCCAGACCAACATGCTGGCCGTGAGTGGCGCAGTCGAAGCTGCCCGCGCGGGTGAATACGGCAAAGGCTTTGCCGTGGTGTCGACAGACATCCAAAATCTGGCCGAAGACGCCCAAAAGAATGCGGACGATATCAAAGATATGGTCAAAGGCATTCAGGATCAGATCGTCGTTGTGCGCAACGACCTGATTGAAACCGCAGAAAATTCATTGGCCGAGGTCGAACGCGCCCGAGGCACAACGACACTGTTGGAACAGGTCGCTGATGATATGGCCACCGTCCTGGATGGCAATTCCGATATTCTGAGTTCCAGCGACGAAATCCTAGAGGCAATCGCAACGGCGCGTCTGGGAATGGAACAGATCGCATCGGCGGCTGAACAGGCCCAGACCGCTGCAAATCAGGCATCAATCGCGGCTGACGAACAGCGCAAGGGCGCCGAAGAATTGTCCGCTGCAATCGACAATATCGCAGCCAGCGCTGACGAATTGCAAATGGGATGATGGACGCGCTGTAAGTTGTTGATATTGCAAGGGGTATGTCATGGCACAACATGAACCAAACGCCTTTGACGCCGACAAAGTCGAGCAGGAGCAGCTCACCAGCGTTCGCCAGTTTGTCAGCTTTGTCATTGGTCAAGAAATGTTCGCCTTTTCCATTGAAAAGGTTCAGGAAATCATCCGCGTTCCCGATCTAAAACGGGTTCCTATGTCACCTGTTTCGATGTTGGGTTTGGCAAATCTACGTGGGTACATCCTGCCTGTGTTTGATCTGCGTGCGATGCTGGGCACATCGGGGCCCATTACAGACACGTCGCGCGTGATCGTTGTCGAACAGGGCACGAAAGTCGGGTTGGTCGTTGACCGCGTGGCCGAGGTTCTGAACGTTCCCGCCGACCGCATTGAAGATGTGACCGCGATCGAAAAGACGGTGAATACCGACCTGCTGACCGGGGTGGTCAAAAACTTTGGGGATCATGGTTTGATCCAGCTGTGCGATCCCAGCGGTTTGCCTGAATTGCAACATACCGACAGGGACACCGAAACACAGTCGGTTTCAGTCGCTGCCGCCGCGCATTCGGTCCGTTCGGATGATAACACGTCCATCGAAGATGTGCTGCAAATCGTGTCCTTTCAGATCGGCACCGAAGAATACGCATTCAAATTGGCGGATGTGGATGAAATCGTGCGCGTGCCATCGGACATCGCCGAGGTTCCGAATGCGCCGTCCAATGTGGTCGGATTGGTCACTTTGCGGGACCGCGTCATGCCGATGATCAGCTTGCGTGATTGTCTGGGCGTGCCCCGCGAACAGGGCACAGACATTAACCGCGTTGTCGTTTTGCGCGTTGCGGATGAACACGGCGATCTGCGCCAATTCGGTATGGTTGTGGACCGCGTCCGCGAGGTGCTGCGCGTGCCGACGGATCAGATCGACGACGTTCCCGAAGGCGTCAAACGGCGCGGCGCAAATGAAATCGAATGCATTTGTAAATTGGACGGCGGCGCGCGGATCGTTTCGGTTTTGTCGGCCTATGACAGTCTAGGGCAGATCAACCTAAGCGACGTTCACGCCGACCTGCAGCCGCAAGACACCATTCAGGAGGCGGATATGACACCCATGGATGCAACCGACCAAGACGACGTTCAATTGGTTGTCTTTAAACTGGACAACGAAGATTTCGGAATTTCGATCCATTCGGTGCAGGAAATCATCCGGCTGCCCGATCGCTTTGTGTCTGTTCCGAACGCAGATCATGAAATCGAAGGTATCATTAACCTGCGCGGCATGGTTTTGCCGGTGATCGACATGCGGCGCTATTTCAATATGGCGGCGGCCACCCGCACCGAACGCCAGCGAATTATCGTGCTTAGCTGCGGGGGAACTCTGACAGGGTATATCGTTGACAGCGTGACCCAAGTCTTGCGGGTCACCACCGCCGAACTTACACCGCCGCCGCCCTTGAACAGTGAGGCAGCAAAGTTTGTCGAACACGTCGCCAAATTGCATGAATCGCGTTCTTTGGTGCTGGTTCTGGATAGCGCGGCGTTTGACGTGGTGGACGGGGCGACCTTGGAAATGGACGCCGCGCCATGAAGCTGCTGATGGTCGAAGATTCTGCGCTTATGCGGCGAGTGTTGCGGGAAAATGTTTCTGCTGACCAAAGGATCGATTTGGCCTTTGCCAGAAACGGAGAGGACGCAATCGAAAAGCTGACCAGCTTTGAACCAGACGTGATCACCATGGACATCAATATGCCCAAAATGGACGGCCTGACCTGTTTGGCGCATGTGATGGACATTCGGCCATGTCCGGTCATCATGTTATCTTCGCTGACGGACAAAGGCGCCACCGCCACATTCGAGGCGTTAGAGCTGGGCGCGGTTGATTACGTTGCAAAGCCGGATGGAACGGTATCGACCGATATTTCCACAATTTTTGACGAACTGATGAAAAAGGTTTGGTCGGCCTATCGGACACGCAAACCAGCAAAATCGACGAACGTTACATCAGTCGCAGCCCCGACGCGTCAGCCCAATATGGATCGTGCCCGCCCACGGGTCGAATTGGTGCTGGTAGGGAGCTCTACCGGAGGGCCAGGCGTGGTTCAGCATGTGCTGGAAAACCTGCCTGCGCATCTGCCTGTGCCGATTTTGATCGCGCAACATATGCCGCCGCGTTTCACTACGACCTTTGCGGGCCGTTTGGGGCACATATGTCGTCACCCCGTGATCGAAGTCACGCAAACAACCCCGCTAGAAAAGGGCGCTGTTTATCTGGCCGCAGGCGGCAAAGACGTCATTGTTGATCGCAAATTCAACCGATTGGTTGCCTCGCCCGTGCCATCGGATGACCAATTCACATGGCACCCAAGCGTGTCGCGGATGTGCCAAAGCGCGTTGGGCAAAATCGATCCGACAAAATTGATTGGCGTCATGCTGACGGGGATGGGGGATGACGGATCGGACGAAATGGCCCGCATTCACCAAACGGGCGGCGTCACAATCGCGGAATCTGCGGAAACCGCCGCTGTGTTTGGAATGCCCGGAAAATTGATCGAAAAGGACGGTGCGACATGTGTGCTGCCGTTTCCTGACATTCCCGAACAATTGTCACGTTGGCTGGGTCAATCAGCCCCAATTCGGAGGCGCCAATGTTCGTAAAATCTTCGACGCAGACCATGGCACAAGACGCGGAGTTTGACGCCTTTGCTATGATCACGGATGCGGATGCCGATAATCGCCGCGCGGCTGCCATCGCATTGTCAGGCCGAAAGGATGCATTTGCGGCCCTGTCTGACCTATTGCGCAGTGAAACAGAAACATCCGTACGCGATGCCGTTCTAAACGCGCTGATTGCGATCGGGTCGGCTAAGGTGGTCGATCTGTTCATTGAACATTTGCGCGCAGATGACGCAACCCTGCGCCGAGAGGCGGTTCATGCCTTGCAGCAGATGCCCAAAAAGGCAGCCAAAAAGATCCGCAAACTGATGTCGGATCCCGATGCGGATGTGCGGATCATGGCCGTGGACATTCTGCAATTGCTGACCATTTCGGATGCTGTCGAATGGCTGCGGGAATTGTTGGCGTCCGAAGAAAACGCAAACGTTGTTGGGACGGCTTTGGACCGCCTTAGCGAAATTGGCGGTCCGCTGGAGGTTCCTATATTGAAAGAGGTCAAAGACCGATTTGCGTCCGATGCCTATGTGCAATTTGCGGCCTCGCACGCGATTGATCGGATCACCGCAATACAGGCAGAGGAGCAGTCATGAAAGCCGCTCTGAGCCAACAGGATTTCAACCTGTTCCGCGAATTTTTCTACAAAAAGACCGGCATCGAATTTGATGATAGTAAACGATATTTCGTTGATAAACGCCTGTTAAAACGGATCGAGGAAACAGGGTCGAAATCGTTTCGCGATTATTTCATCTCGGTCCGTTTTGAAAGCAGTCAGAAAGAATTCCAAAACATCGTCAATGTGATGACGGTGAATGAAACCTATTTTTACCGCGAAGATCACCAATTCAAAACTTTGACCGAACAGGTGTTGGATGAACTGATTGCGCAGCCAAACCGCTCATCATCGCCTTTGCGTATACTGTCACTCCCCAGTTCAACCGGAGAAGAGCCGTATTCCATCGCGCTGCAGCTGATTGAAAACTGGCCAGGGTTGGACCGTTACGACGTTGAATTGGACGGTGCAGATATTGATACCAATGTGCTGAAACGCGCGCGCGACGGGATTTATAATCAGCGCAGTGTCCAATACCTGCCGCCTGATGTGCTGGACCGGCATTTCACAGAAACTTCAGCCGGTCGGTACCAGATTTCCGAAGATATCCGCGACGCCGTTAACCTGTTCAAGGCCAATTTGGCCAACCGTGATGATTGCCGAAAACTGCGCAGTTATGACGTTATTTTTTGCCGAAACCTACTGATCTATTTCGACGATCAATCCCGGCAGACGGCCATTAACGCGCTATACGATGCGCTGCGCCCAGGTGGTTTTCTGTTCCTTGGTCATTCCGAAAGCATCAGCCGAATGACGTCGCTGTTTCAGGTTCGGCGTTTTCCCAATTCCATCGTTTATCAAAGGCCGATGTCATGACAGGTCACCCATTCAAAGCGTTAATCGTAGACGATGCGACAACCGTGCGGATGTATCATCGATCGCTGATAGAACAGGCAGGTTGGACAACGGTCGAGGCCGAAAACGGTGTCGAGGCGATGGAGAAGGTATTGGATCAGAACGTCGATCTGATGTTTGTCGACGTCAATATGCCGATCATGGATGGCTATACCTTTATCAAAACGGCACGGGCGTCGCGGGCGATTGGCCATGTGCCGATCGTGATGATTTCAACCGAAGCCCAAAAGATTGACCGCGACAAAGCGTTTGAAGCAGGGGCCAATCACTATTTGGTCAAACCCGCCAGTCCTCAGGACATTTCAAACCTGTTGACGCTTTTGTCGCCAAAGGATCCGTCATGAATTCGCTGCTAGATCAATTCGTATCGGAATGCCGTGACCTGATTGAAACATCATCTCGGGCATTGCTGGCATTAGAGGCTGACACCGGAAATGCGGCCCAAATCAATGAACTGTTCCGCGCCATTCACACGATCAAAGGTGCGTCAGGTTTGTTTGATTTCAAACCGTTAACGTCTTGTGTTCACGCGGGCGAAGATTTGTTGGATGCCGTCCGCGCGGGGGATGTGGCGTTCAATTCGGATATCGCTGATCTGCTACTGGAAATGTTGGATCGGCTGGTCGAATGGCTTGACCGTATCGAAGACAGCGAAACCCTACCGCCCGACGCCCAAGACATTAGCGCAGCGCTGAGCAGCCGTTTGCGCGCCCATATTTCCGAAGGCGAAAGTGTTGATGACGCAAGTGATGCGTCCGAAACAGACGCTGCATCGGAGCCTTGGCCCGCTGACATTCCTGTCCTAGAGGGCGCTGAAACGGGGCTGACGTTAATCACCTATACGCCCGGTGAAACCACGTTTTTTGCAGGCGGCGATCCGCTACGCACGGTGCTGTCTGCGCCGGGGCTTCTGTGGATGCAGGTTGTGCAACCTGACGAATGGCCCGAACTGGATCAGCTGGATCCTTTCATGCTGAAAATAGGTTTTCGATTGGTGTCGTCGGCCACCTTGGGCGATCTGGAAAACCATTTTTCCTATGACATTGATGATGTTGTCATGACTCAGATTTCGGCTGGGGGTAGCACCAGCGCTATCGAACAGCTGGCCGATGATATTTTGCAGTCTCAGGCTGCATTGTTGGCGACCCCCCAACATGGCCTGTCAGCGGAAAACATCCACAAAAGCGCGGCTGACATTGTGGGCCGTATCGGACGTAATTTGAATTTATCGGCTGATGAAACGGGCGATTTGGATGCCGCGATTGCGGGGATGCGCGGCGCATTGGCAGGAAACGAACCTGCGCCTGTTGAACAACCGTCCGTAACCACGCCCGAAAAACAATCCGCAGCCGCGCCAGCGAAACAGCGGTCGGCGGGATATTTGCGCGTCGACAGTGATCGCATTGATGCATTGATGAATTTGGCAGGCGAATTGATCGTTGCTAAAAACGCGATGCCGTATTTAGCGCGCAAAGCCGAAAACATCGAAGATGGTCGTGAATTGGTGCGCGAAATCAAAATGCAGCACAACACCATCAATCGCATCGCCGAAGAATTGCAATCGGCCATCATGCAAATCCGCATGGTTCCTGTTGGCTCCGTATTGTCGCGGTTCAATCGGTTGGTGCGCGATATGTCCCGCAAGCTGGGCAAAGATATCCGCTATGTTGTTGATGGCGAAGACACCGAAGCCGACAAAGCGATTGTCGATGACCTATCTGATCCGATTGTTCACCTGATCCGAAATTCGATTGACCACGGGATCGAAACCCCTGCCGAACGCGCCGATGCGGGGAAACCAGAACAGGGCACAATCCGTGTGTCCGCCTATAACAAAGATGACAGTGTGGTCATTGAAATCACCGACGATGGCAAAGGCATCGCGGTCGATAAGGTGGTGCAAAAGGCGATAGAGCGCGGGTTGGTCGATACTGAACGCGTCAACGCGATGTCCGCGAACGAAAAACTGCAACTGATTTTCTTGCCAGGACTATCCACAAAAGAAGAAGTGTCAGACCTGTCTGGGCGCGGTGTCGGGATGGATGTGGTCGCCAGCATGGTGCGCCGTCTGGGCGGTCAGATTTCAATCGACAGCGAACCGGGTCTGGGTGCGCGTCTGACTTTGTCGTTGCCTTTGTCGATGGCGGTGCAGCGGTTGATGATGGTCGAGGTCGGCGACGGCCTGTATGGGGTCCCCGTCGACAGCGTGGTCGAAAGCCAGAAAATCAGCCCCACGCATATTCGGCGCCACCGGAATGCGGAAATGGTTTTGCTGCGGGATCGGCTGATACCGTTGGTGCGGATGCGTGATCTGTTTGAATGCGACCCGTTGGACGATCCCGAAACGCTCAGCGTGATGGTCGTGGATGTGAACGGCCATGAATCCGGATTGGTGGTCGATCGGTTCCACCCAGGTGTCGATGCCATCGTGAAACCAATGACCGGCGTTTTAGCAAATTACGACTGTTATTCGGGCACCGCGCTGTTGGGCGACGGTTCAATCCTGTTGGCCCTAAACCTAAGAGAGATCGTCGAATGCCAATATCATTAACAGACCAAACCGCTGTGTTAACGGGTGATATCGACATCACTGATGTCGACGTTTTGCATCCGTGGCTGTTGGAAAACCGTAACGGCACTGTCGATGTGACGGACTGCACTTCGGCACATACAGCCGTGGTTCAATTGCTGTGTGCGGCCAAGGCGAACATCAAAAACAACTCTGAAACCAATGACTGGCGTTCGATTTTATCAAATTCGAACAGCTACCTCGTGCAATAAAGGACAATAAAAATGGCACATATTCTGATCGTAGATGACAGCCCCACAGTGTTGATGAGCATGGACAACCTGCTGCAAAGGTTTGGTCACACAACAACCCAAGCCGCCAGCGCGGAAGAGGCGGTTGATATCGTATCGCAGGGCGGGGACGCACCAAAAATGGTGATCACCGATTTCCACATGGGCGGCGCCAATGGGGCCGAATTGATCCAACTGCTGCGCAAACAGCCGCCCCTGCGGTTCACGCCCATGTTGGTGCTGACCACGGATTCCCAAAAAGAACGCCGCGAAGAAGCCAAAGCTGCAGGCGCGACCGGATGGTTGACCAAACCTGTCGATCACGAACAGCTGCAGGCTGTTTTGAACAAACTACTGCCAAACACCTAGAGGAGATAGCCATGTTAGCAGACGCCGACGAAACCCAGTCAGCCTATGGTGAACATCTGCCTCGGTTGTTTGATCTACTTAGCGGTTTGACCAAAAATATTGCGCATGAAACGAACGAAGCGTCGATCAGTTTCATGACCTATCTGCAAGAGGTTGAAACCGCGATTGCCGCTGAAAAAGACAAAACAGATGCCGCGATTTCGCATATCAGCGACCTAGAGGACGTATCGGCCCAGCATAGCAAGGATCAGATGAAACTGACCCGTGACATGATGGAGGTCAAAAAAGTCGGTGGGATGATCCGCGAAGAAATCCAAACCACCCGCGAGGTGATGCGGTCCCTTGCTGATGCGATTAACAACATGCGCGTGGGTTTTGGTAAATTGGACGATGTGACCGCTGCGATTTTGGACCTAGAGGTAAAGGTCAACGCGACATCCGAAAAATACCCTGATGCCTTGGCTGATTTCACGGATATTTCGATGGATGTGGCGCGTCTTGCGAATGCGACAAACGCCATTTCGCGCAAGCTGCATCCCTATATCAACGCGGCCACGCGCGACGTTGCGCCCTATATCAGCGAAGAGGAACAGGAAAAACAGGCTTCGATCTTTGCCAATTTGGACAAACAAAATGCAGTCATGCGCAATGTTCAGGCCACGGTGGCTGGCGTGACATGGAATTTCGCCGAACTGGTCGAATTGAACGAAGAACAGCAAAGCGAACGCAAGGCGATGGCGAAAAAGATCGAAGGGTCCATTCGCAACGCTATTTCCAGCGCGCAACTGGGTGATGTGATCCGCCAGCAGGCCGAAACCATTGACCAGATGCTACAAGAGATGAGCACCTTTATCCGTGATCGGGATATTTCAACTGATATCCGTGATGATGTGGATAATCTGATCGCGCAATTGTCGCAGAAATACGTGATGTATTCGCAGCGCCGTATCCACACCCAAGAAGGCCACGACGGCGAAGACAGCTGGTCGGACACTGACGGTGATCTGAAGATCGAATTGTTCTAGGCTCAGTGGAAATCGCGGCTTTTGGGGATGATTTGCGCGTTGCGTGGATGACGGGCGGTGGGCGCTGGAATGGGGCGTTTAACCTCGTCACTGCGGGCGATGGGCGTGGCCATTGATTCAGGCGCAAGCCGTAGCAGCGCATCCGATTTATCAATCAGGTTTTGCGCGACCACGTGAATAATGTCGCCTTCGCGCTGGATATAGCCATGCACGGCTAGCAACCGCGATTGCATGATCGTTTTTCGGAACTGTTCCATGACCTTGGGCCAGACGACCACATTGGCGACGCCTGTTTCGTCTTCGATCGTGATGAAACACACGCCTTTTGCCGATCCGGGGCGTTGACGGATCAGAACCAGACCCGCCAGTTTGATCCTCTGGTTCGGACGGCTGTGGATCAGGTCCGCGCATTGCCCATAGCCCTGTTTGCGCATCGACCCACGTAGAAATCCCATCGGATGCGCCTTGAGCGATAGGCGCAGCGTTTGGTAATCGGCGACCACTTGTTCGCAAACGGGCATGTCGGGCAGCGCGACGGGCAGATCGGCGCCTTCGTCTCGGGTGTCTTGAAACAGGGGCAGGTCGGGCGCGTCGCGCAGGGATTTGGCATCCCACAGCGCTTGACGGCGATCAATGAACAACGACCGCATGGCATCGCCTTCGGCCAGTTTGCGGATATGCGCCGCCGATACCCCCATTTCCTGCAGTGTTTTGATATCGCGAATGGGCGCGTCGCGGCGGGCGATGAATTGATCAATGGCGGCGCGGTTCAGCCCCGATATCTGCCGAAACCCCAACCGTATGGCGAACCCGTTCTGGTGCGGTTCCAACGTGCTGTCCCATTGGGAATAATTCACATCGGGCGGGCGCACGGTGACGCCGTGTTCGCGGGCGTCGCGCACCAATTGGGCAGGGGCATAAAACCCCATGGGCTGTGAATTCAGCAAGGCCGCGCAGAACACCGCAGGATAATGGCATTTGATCCAGCTGGACACATACACCAGATGCGCGAAACTGGCGGCGTGGCTTTCGGGGAACCCATATTCGCCAAAGCCTTTGATCTGGTCGAAACAGCGGGCGGCAAATTCGGGGTCATAGCCGCGTTCGGCCATGCGCCCGACCATTTTCTGTTCCAGTTTGCCGATGGTGCCACGGCTGCGGAATGTGGCCATGGCTTTGCGCAGCTCGTTCGCTTCGGCGGGGGAAAAATTGGCGGCCTCGATCGCGATTTTCATCGCCTGTTCCTGAAAGATCGGCACGCCATAGGTGCGGCCCAGAATGTCGCGCAATTCTTCGGGGTTGTGGGGCGGCGCGGGGGATGGATAGACAACGGGTTCTTCGCCGCCGCGCCGGCGCAGATAGGGGTGGACCATATCGCCCTGAATGGGACCGGGGCGGACGATGGCGACCTGTACGACCAGATCGTAAAATTCACGCGGGCGCAGACGCGGCAGCATGTTGATCTGGGCGCGGCTTTCGACCTGAAACACGCCGATGCTGTCGCCTTTGCACAGCATGTCATAGACACGCGGGTCTTCGCGCGGGGTGGTGGCAAGGCTAAGGTTTCGCCCGTAATGCGCTGATATCAAATCAAAAGATTTGCGGATGCAGGTCAGCATTCCCAGCGCAAGGATATCCACCTTGAGGATCCCCAGCGCATCAATGTCATCTTTGTCCCATTCGATAAAACTGCGATCCGCCATAGCGCCGTTGCCGATGGGCACGGTTTCGGTCAGGGCCCGTTCTGTCAGGATAAACCCGCCCACGTGCTGGCCCAGATGGCGCGGCATGCCGATCATTTGCCGCGCGATGATCAGCGTTTTGCGCAGCAATGGGTCGGTCAGGTCCAGACCTGCTTCGGCGACGCGGCTGTCATCGACGTCGGTGCCCCAATGACCCCAGACGGTTTTGGCGATGGCGCTGGTGATATCTTCGGACAGGCCCATGACTTTGCCGACTTCGCGGATGGCGGATCGGGGGCGGTAATGGATTACGGTCGCGCAGAGCCCTGCGCGGTCGCGGCCGTATTTTTGGTAGATGTGTTGGATCACCTCTTCGCGGCGTTCATGTTCGAAATCCACGTCGATATCGGGCGGTTCTTTGCGTTCTTCGGAAATGAACCGTTCAAACAATAACTGGTGTTGGGCGGGGTCCACCGCCGTGATGCCCAGCACGTAACAGACCGCGGAATTCGCCGCCGATCCGCGGCCTTGGCACAGGATTTCGGGCTGCGATTCATAACGGGCAAAGCGGATGATGTCGTGGATCGTCAGGAAATAGCGGGCGATATCCAGCTTTTCGATCATCGCCAATTCTTTGCGCAGGACATCGGCGGTTTTTTCGGGCACGCCGTCGGGGTATCGCCAGTCCGCACCGGCCCATGTCAGATCGATCAGATGCTGTTGCGGGGTTTTGCCTGCGGGAACCACCTCTTGCGGGTATTCATAGGCCAGTTCACGCAGGTCAAAACGGATGCTGTCCGCGATTTCGCGGGTGGCGCGGATGGCGTGGGGCCATTCGGCAAACAGGCGCGCCATTTCATCGGGGGATTTCAGGTGCCGTTCGGCGTTGGGTTCCAGCAGAAACCCCGCATCGGCCAATTTCACCTTTTCGCGGATGCAGGTCATCACGTCCTGCAACGGGCGGCGGTCCGGCGCGTGGTACAGCACATCATTGGTCGCCAGAATAGACAGGCGGTTGCGCGTCGCCAGCGTGTCCAGCCGATTGATGCGGGCGCGGTCATCGGCGCGGTACATATAACTGGCCGCCACATGGGTTAACTGCGGCAAAGCGCGCGACAATTGCGCAAGGCGCGGCTCCCATTGCGATAGGTCGCTGGGCGGCACAGCGATCAGGCGCATCCCGTCCGCATGGGCGGCCAAATCGTCCAGAGTGATCTGGCAAATGCCTTTGTCCTGCCAATCACCATCGGGCGTTTGCATTTTGCCTTTGGACAATATGCGGGACAGGCGGCCATAGGCATCGCGGTCCGTGGGGTAGGCCAGAAATTCATCGCCCGTGGTCAGCACAATACGGCAGCCGATCAGCGTGCGGATATGCGCCTTTTCGCAGTCTATATACATCCGCACAACGCCCGCCAGCGTGTTCCAATCGGCGACCCCGATGCGGTCGTATCCCATGTCCCACGCCGTCTGGGCAAAGTCGGCAGATTCCGAGGCCCCGCGCAAAAACGAAAAACACGACGCCAGCCCCAGTTCGACATAGAAACTGGGCGCGTTGGGGGTGAACCCATCGGTGGCGATCGTTTTTTTCGGGTGGCGCGGTTCGATATCGGGCATGGGGCGGGCCTATAAAAACAGGCCTTGCATGAACCACTGCGGTTCGCGCCCACGGTTGTCGCCCAGCACCCCGTCGCGGTAAATCCAGAACCGCAGGCCGTGCTGTTCTTCGACCTTGTAATAATCGCGCAGACGGGTGCCGGGGCGGTCGGCCCACCATTCGGGCGCGATCCGTTCCGGCCCGTCAAAGCGGCCGACCTTGTGCACCTTTTTGCGCCAGACGAATTGGGCGGGCGGGCCTTCGGGGACGGCGTATAGGACGCGGATTTCTTCGGGGTGTTCTAACAGGCGCTGGGGGCGGCGCGGGTTGCGCAGCGGGCGGCGGGGCGTGCCGGCCATCGCAGGGCGCCACAGTTCGCCCCGTTCGGGGATATGCCGATCACGGCGGTCGGGGCGCTGAATGGCGTGTACGCCGAACCGCGCGACCAGACGGTCAACGGTATGCGACAGTTCTGCGCCGCGATGCGTTTTGCCGTCCAGACGGTCCTGATTGTGGTCCATCCGTTCGACAAAAGGCGCGGCCAGAGTGATCAGGTCAAACCCGTACCCAGGATCAATGCGATCCAGTTTGCCGTCAAACAGCCGCGTCAGGTGATCCGCATCGCGGCTGGGTTGGCTGGTGGCGGCGTGGGTCCACGATACCTCTCCGTCTGTGCGGAACACGGTTAGGGTCAGGCGGCGCGCGCCGAACCCCGCCTGTTCCAGATCATCACACAGGGCGCGGGTCAGGGCGGGGATATGTTCGGTCGGGTCTTGGACGGGTTCGGGCAGGCGGGCGTGCTGGATGAACCGCGGCGGGTCTTCGGGGGCGGTCAGGGGTTCGGCCAGTTTGCCCAGCATCTGATCCAGCCGCATCAGAGGGTTCGACGGCAGCGGCGCACGGGCAAAACGGCGGGCCAGCGGGACACGCGGCACGGCCCGCAGACCGCCAATGGTTTTCAGCCCCAAACGGTTCAACAGTAGAACCGTATCGCCATCAATCCGCAGCGCCCGCACGGGCAAAGGCGCGATCAGTGCATCCAGATCACCCACGATGGGCCGCATGCCCCCGAACCGCGCCAGCGCCCATGCAGCCCCAATGGTCGGGGCCATCGCGGTGGATGCGGTGATGCCTAGGCCCGCCAGACGGTCCTCTATTTCTAGCAACATGCCATCGGGGCCGCCGAACAGATGGGCGCAGCCCGTGGCGTCCAGCGTGATCCCGTCCGCGCCATCCACGGCTGTCCAAGGCGCCCAGCGGCGCGACCACATCATCAGCCGTTCCAATGCGGCGCGGTCATGGTCGGGGTCGGCGTAATGCAGGTCCAGTTCGGGACACAGCGCGCGCATATCCACCACGCGGGCGCCAACGGTGATCCCTGCGTTTTCAGCGGCAGGGTTGGTCGCATGCACCATCGGTCCGCGCAGCGTGTCTACGGCCAACACGCGCGGGCGGTCCGCATCATAGGCATCGCCATGGCGGGTGGTCAGGATTTGCCAACGCTCCATCGCAAAGCGCGGCAGGTGAATGGCAACAAAGGCGCGGGTCATCTGCGCACCTGTTCTGCGGGGGGAACCGCGTCTGCCTCCATTCCGTGGCTGAATTGCAGGGTGCCATTGTCATAGGTCGCCACCCAACGGCCCGGTTTGCCCCAGCGGGTGCGAAACAGGTCTGCCTCCCATACGGGCGTGCCGGGCGCGCGGTTGTCCCATGGGTTTTGCAGCGATTGCAGCGATGACACCCGCCACCGATTACGCGCCGCGCTAAGCGTGGGTTCGGCGGCGCGGCGGATCAGCCATGCAGGCACGCGGTAGGATTCCGCCCGCAGCGCCAGACGTTTGGTCGCGGTGAAATCCAACGCCTGCGGGTTGCCCCATAGTTCGCCCAGAACAGCGCCGAAATCGCGGCAACGCAGGCCTTCCTCCATCGCCCATAGAACATCGACAGGGCGGGTCACATCGACATAGATCAGGTCCAGATCACGGGGCAGGCCGGGGGTATAGGGGCGACCTGTTTCTTTGCGCGTGATGCGGTCCTGAATCCACAGAACGGGTTTGTCCGTGTCCAGATGCGCCACCACAAAACCCACCGCTGCGGCATCGGCGGCGCGGGGGCTAAAGACTTCGGATAATGTGGCGTCTTTGGGGGTGGGGCGGGTCATGGTAACACTCAATGTTCTACATTTGTTCTACATCGAGTCGCCCCATTGCGTCAACGTTTTGATAAGGTTTGGGCATATGCCCCAATTGCGGGCTATTGCCCGTTTGGTGGTGGCGTGCTAGCCCGATATTCAGGAACGGGAGGAACGATAATGTACATCGGTTTGGATTTGGGCACGTCGGGGCTCAAGGGGATTGTGATCGACGACACGCAGGCCATTCTGGCCGAGGCTTTGGCGCCGCTAACCGTACAGCGCCCCCATGACGGATGGTCCGAACAAAACCCCGCCGACTGGATCGCCGCCGTGAATGACGTGATGGCAGGGTTGGCGGCCAAGGTGGATCTGGGCAAAACCCGCGCGATTGGCCTGTCGGGGCATATGCATGGTGCGACACTGGTCGACAAAGCGGGCGAGGTTCTGCGCCCTTGTATCCTGTGGAACGACACCCGCAGCGCGGCCGAGGCCGCCGCATTGGACGCCGACCCACAATTTCGCGCAAAGACAGGCAATATCGTATTCCCCGGATTTACCGCGCCGAAACTGGCATGGGTGAAAAATAACGAACCAGAGACTTTTAAAAAGGTTGATAAGGTTCTGTTGCCAAAGGACTATCTGCGTCTGTACCTAACGGGCGATGCGGTCGCGGAAATGTCAGATGCGGCGGGCACGTCGTGGTTGGACGTGGGCAAACGCGATTGGTGTGATGGGTTGTTATCAGCGACCGATCTGACCCGCGAACAGATGCCGCGACTGGTCGAAGGGTCGGAAAACTCTGGCACCGTGCGTGGGGCTTTGGCATCAAAATGGGGCCTGCCATCGGATGTGATTGTTGCGGGCGGCGGCGGGGATAACGCAGCCAGCGCCGTGGGCGTTGGGGTTGTGAAACCGGGGGATGCCTTTGTGTCGCTGGGCACATCGGGCGTGTTGTTTGCAGCATCCGAGGCGTATCAGCCGGATGCGGCATCGGCTGTGCACACGTTCTGTCATGCGCTGCCCGATACGTGGCACCAGATGGGCGTCATTCTGGCCGCTGCGGATGCGATGAATTGGTTTGGCCGTGTTATGGGCGCGAAACCTGCGGATTTGACCAGCGTTTTGGGGGATTTGCGTGCGCCGACGCGGACGATGTTCCTGCCGTACCTGGGGGGCGAACGTACGCCGCATAATGACACGAAAATCCGTGGGTCGTTCCTGCATCTGGATCACGGGACGGATCAACAGGCCATGACCCGCGCGGTGCTAGAGGGCGTGACCCATGCGATCCGCGATTGTTATGACGCGTTGACATCGACAGGGACAAAGATTGATCGCCTGATCGCCGTTGGGGGTGGATCAAAGTCGGATTACTGGGTGCAGGCAATTGCGACGTCGCTGGGTATTCCTGTGTCACTGCCAGAGGCCGGCGATTACGGTGGTGCGTTTGGTGCGGCCCGTTTGGGGTTGATGGCCGCGACAGGCGCAGGGGCAGAGGCCGCGCCGCTGCCGGTGATCGAACGGACGGTTGATCCTGTCGTTGCGTTGCAAGATGATTTTGCCGCTGCACATGCGCGCTATGGTGCGGCGTATCGGGCGCTAAAGGGGTTGGAATAAACCGCTGAGGGGTTGAAGCGTCTGGCGGAACGCGTCAGGCTGGCCCTATGACCAATGATATTAGGGCCTTGGCCCAACAGATTTTTATGGCGGGTGTCGCGGCTGCGGACCCTTATGCAGGTGTGTTGCGCGGGATTGACGGGTTTGACCCCGCGCTGATCCTTTCGGTGGGCAAAGCAGCCCGCCGCATGGCAGAGGCGGCGCTGAGTGTGGCGCCGCGTGCCGACTGCATCGTTGTGACCAATTACGAAAATGCCGCGCCCTTGCAGGGCGCGAAGGTTATGAGCGCCGGTCATCCGGTGCCGGATGACAACGGCGCGGCTGGTGCGGCTGCATTTATCGATGCGATCAGATCGACGGACGGGCCTGTTTTGGTGTTGGTATCAGGCGGCGGATCGGCGTTATTGCCTGCCCCGGTCGAGGGCGTGAGTTTACAAGACAAAGCCGACGTAAGCCGACTGTTATTAGGGTCCGGCGCTGATATTCACGCGATGAATTTGGTGCGACAGCAGTTGTCGCAATTAAAAGGCGGCGGGCTGGCACGATTGTGTGCGGGGCGGCCTTTGCGTGCGTTGATCCTATCGGATGTTGTTGGCGATGATTTGTCTACGATCGCAAGCGGGCCGACTGTTGCGGCATTGGGGACGCGGCGTGATGCACGGGCAATTTTGGAACGCTATGGGTTGTGGGACAAGGTTGCAGACAGTGTCCGTGCGCATTTAGCGAAACCTGAAACACAGGTTGGGCCTGTCGCGGCTGAAAACATTCTGATCGGATCTAATGCGCAATCTGTCACGGCATTAAAGCAGGCCGCAGGTGCGCAATGCCATGTCATCAGCGCACCAGTTGAGGGCGATGTTGCCGATGCGGCGCGCCAGATTTGTGATGCGTCGCAGTCCGGGGTCACCGTTTGGGGCGGCGAGACGACTGTCACGATCAAAGGGACAGGAAAGGGTGGCCGAAATCAGGAACTGTCGTTGCTAATCGCGCAAGAAGCCGCGCGGCGTGGATGGACAGACTGGTGTTGTTTGCAGGGGGGATCAGACGGACGCGATGGGCCGACCGATGCAGCCGGCGGGATTGTTGATCAGGGCACGTTGTCCCGCATTGCAGCGGCAGGGGGGGATATTGATGCTTTGCTGGCCAATAACGACAGCTACGAGGCATTAGGACGCGCTGGGGATTTGTTGATCACCGGCGGAACGGGCACGAACGTGGCCGATCTGGGCGTCATGATCCGCCGCTAAGGTCCAGCCGTGCCTTGATCGGTAAGTGATCCGAGGCGTGGGCGCCTGTCACGGTTGGAATGGGCATCGGCGTGACCAAACATTTATCGCAATGGACCAGACGGTCCAAATGGCCGAGCGGCAGTCGTGACGGGAACGTTTTGCCTGCGGTCAAAACGTTGTAACCTGTCAATGGTTCAAACCCTTTGCGCGTGGACCATTCGTTGAAATCGCCCATCATCACGGTCGGTCGATTGTCCAGCTCATTCAAAACCGACCGGATATGCGCCATCTGGGCGCGCCTATCGCGCCGTAGCAGGCCCAGATGAACGGCAACCAATCGAAATCCGACGTGAAAATCCACGACGACCGCGCCCCGAGGTTCAAGCCCCGGCAGGGGAATGCGGTGAATATCGCTGTGTGCAAGGTTTGGCCGCGCAAGAATCGCAACGCCGTGCCAGCCAAGGCTGTGGTCATTATCCGCCACGGGAACAGGGGCCAATTGCGTATAGGTGCCAATGGTTTCGCGGGGCAGGGCCGTGGGGCGGTTGCCTAACCGGAAATCGGCCTCTTGTAATGTCACGATATCGGCGTCCAGCGCATGAATGGTTTTCAGGCTGCGGATAGGATCGCGCCGCAAATCAATGCCCAAACCAGCACGTATATTATAGCTGGCGAGCGTTAGGTTTGTGGGCAAAGCGTGATCCATACGGAATATGTAGGGGGCAAATTCGCGATTGTTAGGCGTATCGACGGGGCGTCCGAACTAAATTTCGTCTATCACGTTTTTTGTTGGGCGGCCCGAGGCCTGATCGCCACCTGCCGATCAATCATGGCGGGTATGGAATTCCATACCATTTGATTGAAAGGTAAAAATAAACCTTTGGAAAACGCCTTTAATCAAAAAGTTTACAATTGATTAACGTTCTATCATCGTGTTTCTAATACTCTTGTGGGTTGTGTTCGGTGAGCTGATAAAAGCAGGCATCGCACCCCGATTGTTATGCTGAAAGACGCCTTTGGGGGGCAAAATAGTGAAATTTACCGCTTTTAAATTGGTTGCTGCGGCACCAGTCCTGTTTTCGTTGACCGCATGTGTTGGCGCCGAAATTGAAGAACTTTTGGCAGCTGCCAATACCTATAATACGCTAAACAATACGACCACGACAAATACGACCACGACAAATACGACCTCTACAAATCAGACATCGTCGACCAGCACGATGGGCGGTGTTGCCGTACGTGTGGATAGCGTCTCCGATGATTTCGACGTTGTCGCGCTGACAGGTTCGCTGAACCACAACACGGGTAAAGTGGTCATCAGCGACGGCCAATATAGCGTGGTTGATGAGGACGGTTTCGACAGCGAAGGCTATGCAACCGATGGTAACGGCGAAGTTATGTTGCTGGTCTACACCTATGGCACGCAGGACTATGATTACGCAACCGTATTCGCCGAAACGTATACGGTTGACGGCGTAGACTATTACCTGACCGGCGTTGGTGGCATCGTCACGCAAGAGGGCGATATGCCCAGCAGCGGCTATGCGATGTATATCGGTGACGCGGCTGGTATCGGCGCAGATTCGTGGGGCGATTTTGATCTGTACGGCGGTACCGCAACGGCCAGTGCCTATTTCGGCCAAGGTACTGTCGATCTAGAAATTGCAGATCTGTATTTGGATGATGGCGTCACCCTGTACGAAGCAGGCGGCATTGCGTTCAACGACATGACGATCAGTGGCAACGGGTTCTCTGGCGGTACGATGGTCGAAAACTTTTCGAACATTTATGTCGGAACGGGCGGCGAAGGGATCGCAGAAGGCGTATTCTTTGGCTACGATCAGGGCGAAGGCGCACCAGACGAAGTTGGCGGCGTTATCCTTTTTGAATCGTCGGACGCGGCTATCTACCTAGATTTCATTGCCGACTAATTGAACCGTTAGGTTCGTATCAGGCACTATCATTTCTATCGATCCGTCGTTATATCGCGGGCAATTCTGCATCAGCGACGGATCGATAGGTTTACAATGTCCGACATTCATTCTGACTTGTCCCATAGCGCGCGGCTAAGCGTTGCGCCCATGATGGATTGGACAGACCGGCATTGCCGCGTGTTCCACCGTATGCTGTCCCAACACACGCTGCTGTATACCGAAATGGTGACGGCCCCTGCGGTTATTCACGGGGATCGTGATCGGCTGTTGGGCTTTGACGCGGTTGAACATCCTGTCGCCGTTCAGTTGGGCGGATCTGATCCCAAACAATTGGCCGAAGCGACCGCAATTTCCGCAGGTTACGGTTATGACGAGGTGAACCTGAACTGCGGTTGCCCGTCAGATCGTGTGCAGTCGGGTGCGTTTGGCGCGATTTTGATGAAATCGCCTGATCTGGTTGCCGAATGCGTTGCTGAAATGATTGCTGCATCTCCGGTCGAGGTGACGGTGAAATGCCGTATTGGGGTCGATGATCAAGAACCGCAGGACGTGCTGCCCGAATTCATCGAAAAAGTCAGCGCAGCGGGCGTCAAACGGTTCACCATTCACGCGCGCAAGGCGTGGCTGCAGGGTCTTAGCCCGAAAGAAAACCGCGATATTCCGCCGCTGGATTACGATCTGGTCCATCAGATCAAACGCGATAATCCTGATTTGCATATTTCGATCAACGGCGGGATCGCGACACTGGACGTGGCCGAACAGCAGCTGTCGATGGGTCTGGACGGCGTCATGATCGGGCGCGCGGCCTATCACAATCCGGCTGATATTCTGTGTCAGGCAGACCGCCGCATCTACGGGCAGGGCGAAGATACGGACCCTGTTCAGATCGTGCGCGATATGTTGCCTTACATCGAAAACCATCTGTCGAATGGCGGACGGTTGCATCAGGTGACCCGTCACATGCTGGGTGCCTTTATGGGGCGTGCGGGTGCGCGCGGATGGCGGCGTTATCTGTCGGAAAACGCAACGCGGGACGGGGCAGGGATCGAAACCGTCGAAACGGCGTTGGGGTATCTGCTATGATAGACGGTGGTTTTGTTCAGTTTGATAAAACGGCTGACATGACAGCATGGGCCAAGGCCGCGAATACGGCAGCCGATGCAATTTTGGCGGACCCCGCGCAACAGGCCAAATGGCTGCGCCACGGGAAAACGTGGTTCGTGGGCGTTGATGCGCTGCCGACTGACGCACATGGCGCGATTAACGGCGTCCCGTTGCGCACCCCGTGGGAAGGCATGGTTCCGGGGCTGGACCTGCATCCTGCGCAGCTTTCGGTGATCTACAAAGGCTATCCGCGCAAAGACGCCGATGAGACCGACAAGGCGCATAAATATCGTCTGGCTCGGGATGCGGCGCATCTGGATGGGCTCATGGCTGAAGGCCCGCAAAAACGCCGTCATTTGCGTGAACCGCATGCCTATATTGCGGCCGTTGCGGTGAATGACTGCAGCCACGCCCCGTTGGTCGTTTGGCCCGGCAGCGAAGAGATCATGCGCGAATCCTTTACCGTGGCGTTTGCAGGGATGCCGCCCGCCATGTGGGCGGACATTGACGTGACCGGAATCTACGCCGATGCCCGCGCCGAAGTGTTCGAATGCTGCGAACGGGTGGAATTGCCAATGACCGCAGGGCAATCCGTTTTGCTGGACCGCATGGTCATTCACGGCACAGCGCCTGACGCGAAAAACAAAGTGCCCCCTGCGGGACGGCGCATGGCGTTTTTCCGTCCTCAGTTCGACAATTTCCGCGACTGGCTGCGCGATTAATGTGCGAGGCTGCCGCCCGCAATTTTGCGGGTGATAAACGACGCAATCGGCCACGCTAGATTGGTGGCAATGAACGCGATGGGCCATGCGATCAGGAAATTTGGAATCCATATTCCGATAAATCCAGGGACTGGCCCCATGGCGATCAACAGCATGATGCCCGACATGGAAAACGCCATGAGGCAGGTCATAACGATCTGATTGATAATAATAATTTTCTTCGACATCTCGCACTCTGATAGCTGGGGGATGTCGCGTTTGCATGCCGACACCGCCCCGTTATGGGTTTCGGTGTCGCGGCATCATGGGGTAGCCCATGTGTAAATTCCCGATTGCGGGGACTGGAATAACCGAACCAGCCAAAAATTTTTTCGACCCCTTTTGGATATCGAAATTACCAAAGCGTCGCAAGACAACAAAAAGCCCCACGACCAATAAGGTCGCGGGGCGAATGCCTTTCTGGGAGGAAGGGCATGACTTATTCGGCAGGTTCCATTTCAGCCGGAGCTGCGACTTCGCCTTTGGCAACGCGCAGGGCGTGAATAGCCTCTTCGACGATTGGAGTGCCGTAGATGAAGAAATCCGGTGGCAATTCACCGCCAAACCAAATGGCGCCATCTTTCATGAAGTTGTTTTCGTCCCATGTCAGGCACTGCCATTCAGGGTCAAAGATCAGATAGCCCTGATCGCCGAACAGTTCGATGCGGTTGCCGCCGGGTTCGTAGACATACATGAAATAGGCCTGCGAAATGCCGTGGCGGGCTGGGCCTGCTTCGATTTGAATGTCTTCTTCGGCCAATAGGTCAGCGATATCCAACATCTGACCTGGGTTGCCGTACCAGAACGCAACGTGGTGCAGACGACCGCCCGAGCTGTGTTGGTCGATGGTAAATGCGACTTCGTGTACCAATGGGTTGGTCGACAGCCAGCACGCCAGTTCCGTGTCGCCCATAACCGCGCGTTCGTTTTTGCGGAAACCCAGCGCGTTCTGGAACATTTCACCGTCCGCGGTTGGGTTGGTCGACATCAGGTTGATGTGGTCCAGACGGCGCACAGGGACACCGCGGTTTGGACGGCGGCTCATGCGGCTCAGCAGGCGGGATTTTTCGTGATCGGCTGGTTTGTAGTATTCAACATCCCAGAACAAACGCTGGCGGTGGCCGCTGGTGGTTTTGAATTCATAAGCGCGGCCATAACCTTTGTGGCCTTCGACCCATTCGCCTGCGATGCCTTGCGCCTGCAATTCGGCGACGCGGCGTTCCAGCGCTTGGGGGCTGGTGGTGCGCCAGCATACAGCGCCGATGCCAGCCTCGTTCGATGCGGTCAGTTTCAGCGAATGGTGGTAGCGATCTTCGTAAGCGCGCAGGTAGGCAACGCCGTCTTCTTGTTCGGTGATGCTCATGCCCAAAAGTTCGGTGAAAAACCGCAGGGATTCATCGAATTTGGGTGTGTATAGTTCAGTAATCGCCAGATGCGCGATTTCGTGTAGTGGCTCTTTGAAACTCATGGTTTCTCCCCCTCTAGGTTGACCTCTCCTCAAGGTCAAAGATGCGTAAATTATTCGGCTGCGTCGGCGACGCCGAAAACGTTTAGTTTTGGTTCTCCGCCGACGGCAAAATGGCCTTCGTCGATTTCCCGCAGGATGATCCGTACCTGTTCCGATTTAACGCCCAGCGATTCTACGGCAGCGGCGGTGATGCCTTGGAACAGCTTACGCTTTGCATCCATGTTGCGGCCTTGGGCGATATGTACCTCGATGATTGGCACGGGTGTCCTCCTGATGTGTGCAACGGTCAAAACGCGGTTGGCGTCGATCGTTGAAACCTAGCATCGCGGTATCGAGCATTACGTTCCAATACTATTTCAATCCTGACTTGATACGGTTTTCGTATTGAACGGCGTGGTCGCGCAGACCTCGCGCGCGACGGAAAGGAAATTTTCTATGACCGGGGCGGGTTCGTTTGCTCTGTAGACACAGGATAGATCCAGCGTCAGATCGCCGTCGAAATCACAGATCGGCAGAAACACTGTGCCGGGCAAATGCACGTTGAGGATGGATTCGGGGACAATGCAAATGCCGAATCCCGACGCGACCAAAGCCAATCCGCTGACCGCATCGCCGACCTCTTGGGCGATGTTGGGGACAAAACCTGCGCTGGCACACATGGCGCGCACTTTGTCGATAAAGCCGGGCAATTTCGACGTGGGGAACAGGACCAATGGGTGTTTGCCCAATTCGGAAAACGGAACGGCGTCCATCTGGGCCAGTTCGCTGCCCTCTGCGACCGCGATATACAGCGGTTCGCGCGCCAGCTCTTCGACTGTTAGGCCGTTTTGCGGAGTCATCAGGCGGTTGAATGCCACATCCACCGATCTGTTCAGCAATCCATCCAGCTGACGCTGTTTCGACATGGTGTGCAGCGCGACCTTTACCGCGGGGTATTTGCGGCGGAACGCCAGCACGATTTCGGGAATACGTCCAAAGACGGCAGAGCCGAATATCGCCACATCGATGCGCCCCAATTCGCCGTTGCGGGCGTGTTTCACCTTTTCTGCGGCTTGTTCCAGCAGGGCCAGCATGGCTTTGGCCTCTTCTAGGAACAACGCGCCTTCGGGGGTAAGCGTGACCCCTTTGGCGTGACGCACGAACAAGGGACTGCCCAGCGTTTGTTCCAACTGCTGAACCTGCCGCGTGACCGGGGGTTGCGAGATGTGGAGTTTATCCGCAGCGCGACCAAAGTTCAGTTCTTCGGCGACTGCTACGAAATACCTCAGTTGTCTAATATCGATATGCATTTCTAACTCTGGTTGCGTCCGAATTTATGTTCGATACGTTTTTTGAATGGAGTCGGGTCCGATAAAGTATTGGAAGGTATGGTATGCACCGCGATATCACTAATCAACACATTGAGGCCAAACGCGCCGTTCTGTCGCGTTTTGGTAAGGGGGAAATATGATCGATCAGGCACGCATTGACGCGCTAGGCGATATGCTGTTCGACGCACAGCGCACACGTCAGCCCATTGATAAAATTGCAGCTTTGGAACCAACCAGCACGATCGAAGATGCCTATCGCATCCAGTCGCGCATGATGGACCGCCGTATTGCTGACGGCGAAAAGGTGATCGGCAAAAAGATCGGCCTGACCAGCAAAGCCATTCAGGATGCATTGGGTGTGTATCAGCCCGATTTCGGCATTCTGACCGATGCGATGCTGTTTCAGGACGGCGATACCATTGATCTGGGCACGCTGATGCAGCCTCGCGCCGAAGGCGAATTGGCCTTTGTTCTGAAACATGACCTAACAGGCCCGGGCGTGACGGCATTGGATGTGCTGCAAGCCACCGAATACGTCACCCCCTGTTTCGAAGTCGTCGATACCCGTTTTCAGGATTGGAAAATTGCCATTCAGGACACGGTTTCCGACAACGCATCATGCGGTGTGTTCGTTCTGGGCCGCGAAAAGATCGATCCGCGCGATGTTGATTTGCGTCTGTCAGGAATGGTCGTTTGTAAAAACGGCGATGTGGCAACATCCGGCTGCGGCGCGGCTGTGCAGGGATCGCCCCTGAATGCTGTTGCTTGGCTGGCTAACACGCTGGGCCCATTGGGTATGCCGCTGAAAGCAGGCGAAGTGATCCTGTCGGGATCGCAGGCTGCGTTGGTGGGAATGCAGGACGGCGACACGCTGTCTGTTGAAATCGCAGGCATGGGAAAATGCAGCGTTCACTTTACTGGAAAGGCGCTGGCATGACGTTATCGCAGACAGACATCGCCCGTTTGGCCGAACGCGTGGAAACCGCTCAAACCTATGGTCACGCGATCCGTAAATTGACCGAAGATTTCCCCGACATGACCGTGGATGATGCTTATGCCGTGCAAAACGCGCTGCGTCATAGTTTCATCGCTCGTGGTCATCGCCTGACAGGGTGGAAAGCCGGCCTGACGTCGAAACCCAAAATGATCCAGATGGGCGTTGATAACCCATCGATCGGGTTTTTGACCGACAAAATGGCCGTTGCCGAAAACGGACAAATTTCGGTGTCCGAAATGGTCCACCCGCGCGTCGAATGCGAAATCGCCTTTGTGTTGAAAGAAACGCTATCGGGCGCGGATTGCACTGCGGCGGATGTGATGGCTGCCACCGATTTTCTGATCCCATCGATTGAAATCATCGACAGCCGTTTCACAGGGTTCAAATTCGATATGCAAAGCGTGATCGCCGATAATTCATCGTCCGCGCGCTATGTCGTCGGCAGCTATCCGCGCCGCCCTGATGGGATCGACCTGCGGACGATTGGTGCGGTCATGGAAATCAACGGCGACATCGTTGCGCTGGGGGCAGGGGCCGAGGTTCTGAACGACCCCGCCGAAGCCATCGCGCTGATGGTCCGCATTTTACACGGAATGGGCGAAACACTGACCGCAGGCAGCATTGCCCTAAGCGGTGCGATCACGGCGGCCTATGCGGTCAAACCGGGTGATCACGTGCGCGCATCATTCCACGAATTGGGCAGCGTTTCGGTGCGTTTCACCGACTAACGCTGAGATAGAGGAGAGCCCCATGTCCAAAATTAAATGTGCCCTGATCGGGTCGGGCAATATCGGCACCGACCTGATCTATAAACTGCAACGCAGCGACGTGCTGGAACCCGTCTGGATGGTCGGAATCGATCCGGAATCCGATGGGTTGAAACGCGCAGCGGACATGGGGCTGAAAACCACATCCAAAGGCATCGACGCCATCCTGCCGCACATCAAAGAGGACGGGATCCAGATCGCGTTCGATGCGACCTCGGCCTATGTTCATGCTGAAAATAGCCGTAAAATGAACGAACTGGGCGTGATGATGATCGACCTGACGCCCGCCGCTATTGGCCCGCTGTGTGTGCCGCCCGTCAATCTGACGGAATATCTGAATGCCGGAAACATGAACCTGAACATGATTTCCTGCGCGGGTCAGGCCACCATTCCAATCGTCAACGCTGTGTCCACGATCCAAGAGGTCGAATACGCCGAAATCGTTGCCAGTTTGTCGTCGAAATCGGTGGGGCCAGGCACGCGGGCGAATTTGGATGAATTCACCTACACGACCTCTTCTGCGATTGAAAAAGTTGGCGGCGCGATAAAAGGCAAGGCGTTGGCGATCATCAACCCCGCCGAACCGCCCGTCATCATGCGCAACACCATTTATTGCCGTACCACGGGCGAACCTGATCGCGATGCGATTATCGCATCCGTCCGCGACATGATCGGCAAGGTGCAGAAATACGTGCCGGGCTACCGTTTGGTGAACGGCCCCACGTTCGACGGCAATACCGTCGCCGTCTTTATGGAGGTCGCAGGTCTGGGGGATTTCCTGCCTAAATACGCGGGCAATCTGGACATCATGACCGCCGCCGCAACCCACACTGCCGAAATGATCGCCAAAGAAATGATCGCGGGCCGTGTACAACTAACACCAGTAGGAGAAATGGCATGAAAAGCACGCTAGAGGGCCGTTCGGTCACCCTACATGACATGACCCTGCGCGACGGGATGCATGCGAAACGTGAACAGATCAGCGTCGATGAAATGGTGCGCGTTGCAACCGCATTGGACGCGGCGGGGATGCCGTATCTACAGGTCACGCATGGCGCGGGGCTGGGGGGCAATTCGCTGCAGCACGGGTTCGCGTTGGCATCGAATGCCGAATATATCGAAGCCGTCGCCGACAAAATGACCCAAGCTGTCGTATCGGTTCTGTTGATCCCTGGTTTGGGCACCATGAAAGAACTGAAAGAGGCCTATGATTGCGGGGCGCGCTCCGTTCACGTCGCCACCCACTGCACCGAGGCCGACACTGCGCCTCAGCACATCGCCTATGCCCGCGAATTGGGTATGGATACCACGGGCTTTTTGATGATGGCGCACCTGAATGACGCCGCTGGTTTGGCCCATCAGGGCAAACTGATGGAAAGCTATGGCGCGCAAACCATCTATGTCACAGACTCGGCTGGCTATATGCTGGGTCAGGACGTCACCGATGCGATCAGCCGCCTGCGCGATACGCTGAAACCGGAAACCCAGATCGGGTTCCACGGGCACCACAATCTGGGTCTGGGTGTGTCGAATTCCATCGCCGCAATTGCGGCAGGTGCGAACCGTATCGATGCGTCTTTGGCGGGCCTAGGGGCGGGCGCAGGCAATTGCCCGACCGAAGTTTTGGCCGCCGTTCTGGACCGTATGGGCGTCAAAACGGGTGTTGATCTGTTCGCGCTGATGGATGCCGCCGAAGACATCGTTGTGCCGATGATGGATCAAATCGTCCGTGCCGATCGCGAAGCCCTGACATTGGGCTATGCTGGTGTTTATTCGACGTTCCTATTGCACGCGAAACGCGCGTCCGAACGGTTTGGCGTGCCTGCGCGCGATATTCTGGTCGAACTGGGCGAACGCCGCATGATCGCGGGACAAGAGGACATGATCATCGACACCGCCATGACCATGGCCAAAGAACGCGGCCTTTTGGCTGAAACTGCATAATCGGGGCTGATATGTACGACGTTAAAAACTTTATCGACGGCGCCTTTGTGGATGCCGAAAATGGCGCAACCTTTGACAAGGTTAGCCCAGCTACGGGCAAGGTGATCGGCAAAATCGCCAAAAGCAGCCAGTCGGATGTTGCCCGCGCAGTGCAGGCCGCCAAACGCGCGATGAACGGGCCTTGGGGAAAGATGCCTGTCGCCAAACGTTTGGAACTGCTGCATGCGGTTGCCGATGGGATCACCGCGCGGTTTGACGAATTCGTCGATGCCGAAATGGCTGACACAGGCCAGCCGCGCCATGTGATGGAACATGTGTTCATCCCGCGTGGCGCTGCGAATTTCAAAATCTTTGCTGATGTGGTGAAAAACGTTCCCACAGAAAGCTTTATGATGGATACGCCCGATGGGGACGGCGCGTTGAACTATGCGCTGCGCAAACCCAAAGGCGTGATTGGCGTGATTTCCCCATGGAATGCGCCGTTCCTGTTGATGACATGGAAAGTCGGCCCCGCGCTGGCCTGCGGGAACGCGGTTGTCGTCAAACCATCCGAAGAAACCCCCGCCACCGCAGCCCTACTGGGCGAAGTGATGAAAGAGGTCGGCATTCCTGACGGCGTTTACAACGTGGTTCATGGCCACGGCACCGATGCGGCGGGCGAATTCCTGACCCAAGATCCTGATGTGGACGCGATCACCTTTACCGGTGAAACCCGCACGGGCGAAGCGATCATGAAAGCCGCCGCGCGTGGTCTGCGGGACGTGTCGTTTGAACTGGGCGGCAAAAACCCTGGCATTATTTTCGCCGATTGTGATCTGGATGCGACCGTGAACGGGATTTTCCGTTCGGCGTTTTTGAACACGGGTCAGGTCTGTCTGGGGACCGAACGTTTGTATGTCGAACGCCCAATTTTTGATAAATTCGTCAACGCTTTGGCGGAGAAAGCTAAGGCTGTTAAATTCGGCGCGCCTGACGATAAAACCGCAAACTACGGCCCGCTGATTTCCAAAGAACATCAGGCCAAAGTGCTGTCCTATTATGACAAAGCCCGCGAAGGCGGCGCGAATATCATCTGCGGTGGCGGCGTGCCTGACATGGATGGCGATCTGGCGAACGGGGCCTTTGTCGAACCCACTATCTGGACTGGACTGGCCGAAGATCACCCCGTCGTTACCGAAGAAATCTTTGGACCGTGCTGTCACGTCGCGCCGTTCGATACCGTCGACGAAGTCATCGAACTGGCCAATGCGACGGACTATGGTCTGTCGACCACGATCTGGACAACGAACCTGTCCGTCGCGCACCGCGTCGCGGCCGAGGTTGAGGTCGGGATCACTTGGGTCAATTCATGGTTCCTGCGCGATCTGCGCACGCCATTTGGCGGATCGGGCCAGTCGGGTATTGGCCGCGAAGGCGGGGTTCATTCGCTGGAATTCTATACCGAAATGCGCAACGTGTGTATCAAACTATGACATTTCAAGGTGAAACAGCCGTATTGGTCGGCGCGACGGGCGATTTCGGGCGAGCGATTACGGCGCGTCTGACGGGATTGGGCATGACGGTGATCGCTGTTGGGCGTAGCCGCGACAGTCTAGATGCTTTGGCCGCTGATTTTCCGAATGTTGTGCCGTGTGTTGCGGATATCGCAGACGATAGCGCGATTGCGGATATTTCCGCAGCGCTGACTGGGCCGGTTCGCATGGCGATCCACGGGCCGGGACTGGCCGCGCCGGGTCATGTGTTGGACCTAGCGCCCGATGCCATTGCGCAATCGGTGAATATCAAAGCAGGCGGTATGATGCGGCTAGCTCGCGCGGTGGATGCCCATCTGGTACGCGGGTCGCGTTTGGTCGGCATCGCGGGGCATTATGGGATTGAACCCACCGATTATGCCTGCGCCGCAGGTATCGCAAACGCGTCGATTATCGCGCTGATGCGGCAATTGTCGCAGGCCTATGGCGCGCGGGGCGTTTCGGCGCATACCATCGCGCCGGGTCCAGCAGATACCCCCCGTTTGCACCGCATTGTCGAAGTGCGCGCCAAAGCCAATGATACCACGCCCGACCATGTGTTGGACGGTATGCGTGCGGAATCGTCGCTGAACACGCTGGTTGATCCCGATCAGGTGGCTTGGGCCGTTGCAACGCTATTGGCACCAGAGGCCGAGGCGATGACAGGCAATGTTATGTCATTGGATGGCGGGCGCCGCCATGGGACACCGTAAAGAGTAGGATTTGCTATGCCAGTCGTGTTTATGAATATTCCCGAACCGCATCTGTCACCTGATGTCGAAACCAATCTACTGACGCAGGCTTCACAGATTATGGCCGACTGCCTGAACAGCCCGATCGACCGCGTTCGTATTTACATCAAACCTTATGGTGAAACGAGATTTGCAACCGCAGGGCAGGTGGGAAAACCATCGCCGTTCTTTGAATTCCTGATCTTTCAGGGGCGACCGACGGAAACCAAACATGCGATTATGGCGCGGTTGACCGCACTGATCGCGTGCGAGACAGGATTGAATGCCGCGGACGTGCGCGGTGTGTGCCGCACCGTGTCGCCGGATGATTGGTGCATCGGTGGGGAACCTGCATCCAAAGTCCGCGCAAACCACATCGCAGCGCTCAGCGAACAGGTTTTCTAATTCAAACGGTCCAATCTGGCCGCCCGTCCGCCCCGCCGTTTTTTCAACGCGGGTTCGCGGGCGGGCAGGTCATCCATAATGGTGCGGCGTTCTGCGGGCGTCATGCGGGACCAATTGCCGATCTCGGACAGCGTACGAAAACACCCCGTGCAAATTTTTGCCTCAGGGTGGATGGCGCATAGTTTTTTGCATGGGCTTTCGATTTCGGCCCGTTTCCAGATATCGTCGGTCACTTTAGGCTCCTAAGTGGCGCAAACGGTCCAGCGCCCCTTGCAGGATATAGCCTGCCGCAACGTGGTCGATCACCTCGTCGCGACGTTTTCGGGACGTATCCGCCTCTAGCAATGCGCGTTCGGCTGCGACCGTGGACAGACGTTCATCCCAGAACGTGATCGGTATATCCGTCAGTTTTTCCAAATTTCGGGCAAAGGAGCGGGTGGATTGCACGCGCGGGCCTTCGGTGCCGTCCATGTTTAACGGCAGCCCCAAAACGATGCCCGCGATGTCGCGTTTGGCCAAGATCGCCAATAACTTTTCCGCGTCCACGCCGAATTTTTTACGCTTGATCGTCTCTAACGGGGTCGCAACCTGACGCATGCCATCAGACACAGCAACGCCGATTGTCACGGTGCCCAGATCTAGCCCGCAAATAGCACGGAACGGCGGGATCGCACCTGCAAATTCGTCAACAGTTTGTAGGATCATTCGGCGACTCCTGCGGATACAGCGGCGGGGCGGATGACATCCAGCGCGGTGTCATTGCCGGCAAAGTTTTGCTGTGCTTCGCCCCAAATGGCCGCAGCGCGTTCGGTGTCACCTTGCACGCCCAAGGCGCGGATCAACTGCGCCCATTCGTCTGGTGTTCCGCCTTCGGTTGCCAATCGCGCCATCAGCCCGTCGACCATGCCTTGGATCATGTTCGCTTGGGATTCGGCGTCCATTCCTGAAGCGTTTTCAATGTCTTGGGCGGTTGGCCCGCGCAGGGTGTTCACGGGCGGCGTGTAATCTTCGCGGCCTGCGTACCATGCCAGATCCATCGTGGTTTGTTGGACGTCTGCGATCCATTCGGCATCCGCCGGCGCGTTGCGCAGCAGGCGGTCCCAATAGACAAACGCCTGATCGGGGCGGCCGTTTTGCATGAACAACGCGCCAACCCAATATAGGCCGGTCAGGCTGTTCGGATTTTCATCCAAAATCACCCGTAGGATGCGTTCTGAATCGGCCGTCACGATCCCGCCCGCGGCAGAAATCATCAATTCGGCCAGCGCCTCTTTTTCGTCGATTGGGGCAGAGTTTCCGCCCAGCAACGTCACAATCTGGCCTTGGGCGCGCGCGGCATTTGCGGTGTTGCCCATGATGATTTCCATCCGCGCCAGATCGCGCAGCGCGGCCATGTCATCTGGGTTGTCCACTGCGTTTTGGCGTACACGTTCGACAGTGTCGCGCAGGTTGTCGGGTAGGTCGATGTCTTCGGCGGCGGGCTGTGCAGCTTCTGCCTCGACCTGTGTTGGGCGGTTGTCGTATTGCGTGCGGGCGTCTGCGATCCGCTGTTCGCGGGGCAGATCGTCTGCATTGGGCGCGCCCAGAACAGCGTATAGGCCCAAACCACCGGCAACCACCGCAGCCAACGACAGGACAGCCGCGCCGATCGCGACCTTGCGCGGCGTTTCACCGTTGTTATGCGCCGCCGTTTTATCAGCGGCCAATAGCCGACGTGCGACTTCGGTTTTGGCTTGTTCGGCTTCTTCGGGCGATAGGATGCCGCGATTTAGGTCGCGTTCGATTTCGGCCAACTGGGTTTTGTAGATGTCGACATCTGATGGGCCGGTTGTTTCCGTTTCATTTTTGCGGGCCAAAGGCAGCACCAACATGCCGCCCGCGACAAGCGCGAGTAAGGTAGCAATGATCCAGAACATCCATGCGCCTCCAATTGATGTGCCATGAATACCTAACGGTCATTTCACCGCGATTAAAGGCCCTGCGTCCGCATGACCCGATACCGATTTGGCGCGAACGGTTAATCTATGTCGCAAAGGTGCAATAATCGGGCGTGTCCAGTCGACATTTGGTCTGCGATTTTTTGCACTTAGGGGGAAACAGGGATGCCCGCGACCAACAAAGGGGATTCGCACGCATGAGACGCTATTCCGTATTCGCTGTAGCCCGAGAGGGTCTACGTTATCATTCTGGTTGGGAACGCGCATGGCGTTCGCCTCAGCCCAAGAAAAAATACGATGTGATCATCGTAGGGGCAGGCGGGCACGGTCTGGCGACGGCCTACTATTTGGGCAAAAATTACGGCATCACGAATGTCGCAATTATCGAAAAGGGCTGGCTGGGCGGCGGCAACACGGGCCGTAACACCACGATCATCCGTTCGAATTACCTACAGGACCCATCGGCAGCGATTTATGACAAAGCGCTGTCGCTGTACGAAAACCTGTCGCAGGACCTGAACTACAACGTGATGTTCAGTCCCCGCGGTCTGATCATGCTGGCCCAAACCCATCACGAGGTGCGCGGCTACAAACGGACCGTTTTGGCGAACCAATTGCAGGGCGTTGCGACCGAATGGGTCACGCCAGAGCAGCTGAAAAAATTGGTGCCGATCATCAACATCGACGGCCCGCGCTATCCTGTTATGGGCGGTCTGTACCAAAAACGCGGCGGCACCGCGCGTCACGACGCTGTGGCGTGGGGCTATGCGCGTGCCTGTTCCGACATGGGCATGGACGTGATCCAGCAGTGCGAAGTCACTGGCGTGCGCACCGAAGGCGGCAAAGTCGTGGGCGTGAACACCACCAAAGGCGACATTGATTGCGACAAACTGGGCATGGTTGTTGCGGGTCACACGTCGACCTTGGCCGAAATGGCGGGGTTCCGTCTGCCGATTGAATCGGTCGCGCTGCAGGCGTTGGTGTCTGAACCGATCAAACCTTGCATGGATGTGGTCGTGATGGCGAACACCGTGCACGGGTACATGTCGCAATCCGACAAAGGCGAAATGGTGATCGGCGGCGGCACAGACGCGTTCAACAACTACACCCAGCGCGGATCGTTCCACCATATCGAAGAAACTGTTCGCGCCTTGGTCGAAACATTCCCGATGGTCAGCCGTTTGAAAATGCTGCGTCAGTGGGGCGGTATCGTGGACATGACCGGTGACCGGTCTCCGATCCTGTCGAAAACCCCTGTCGAAGGCATCTTTGTGAACTGCGGCTGGGGCACCGGCGGGTTCAAAGCGATCCCAGGATCGGGTTGGGGCATGGCCGAATTGATGGCCAAAGGTCACAGCCCTCTGACGGCTGAATTCGACATGTACCGTTTCCGCGAAGGCAAATTCATCGACGAATCCGTTGCCGCGGGGGTTGCGCACTAATGCGGAACCTTTTCGCCCATACCTGCGTTGTACCTGTAACAAGTGATTTTACAGGAGATCAGCAATGGTTGACCAAACAAACAATTCGTCCGGCACAAACTCTGGCCTTGCGTTCATCGTGGGCGCATTGGTCGTTGTCGTCGCTGTTCTGGGCTATTTCGTCTGGACCGGTGCGGAACAATCTGACGACCTTACTATTTCCATCGATGGTGGCGGCACTGCCATGCAAGAAGCTGGCGAAGCCATCGAAGACGCCGTCGGTCAATAACCCTATTTTGCATTCCCGACTGTCACAGGTCGGCAAAGCCGCGCGCTTTGCCGGCCTGTTTTCGTGTGGATGGCCCAACACAAGGAACGCGACATGTTGATCCTTCATTGCCCTTATTGCGGCGTTCATGCCGAAGAAACCGAACTGCATGCCGGCGGCGAAGCGCACCTGAAACGCGCCACCATCGGCGACAGTGACGAAGCGTTCGAAGAATATCTGTTCATGCGCGAAAACAAAAAAGGCGTGCATCTGGAACGGTGGCGTCATGCGAACGGCTGCGGGAAATGGTTCCTGTGCGCCCGCGATACCGCCACGCTAGAGGTTTACGGCACATACCCCGCCCAAACCACAGAACCGCCTGCTGACATCGTTGCAGCAATCACCGCAAAACACCCCGGCTGGTCGTGGAAGGAAAAGGCATGAGCACCCGTCTGCAATCTTTGGGTCGAATGATCGACCGTTCGAAACCTGTCGAATTTACCTTTAACGGCAAACGTCTGCGCGGTTATCAGGGCGACACACTGGCATCCGCTATGCTGGCGAATGACCAGATGATGATGGGCCGTTCGTTCAAATACCACCGCCCGCGCGGCGTGGTCGCATCGGGCGCCGAAGAACCGAATGCCCTGTTCAACATGGGGACCGGCAACCGTTTCGAACCCAACCAGCGCGCCACCACCCAAGAGGTGTTCGACGGTCTGACGATCAAATCGCAGAACCATTACCCGTCGCTGGAATTCGATATCGGCGCGGTGAACCAGCTGTTCGCTCGCTGGCTGCCTGCGGGTTTCTATTACAAGATGTTCATCCATCCGCGTCCGTTCTGGAAATACGTCTACGAACCCTTCATCCGTCAATCGGCGGGTCTGGGTCAGGTGCCAAAAGAAAAAGACGCTGACACCTACGAACATTTCTATTTCTTCTGTGACGTTCTGGTTGCGGGCGGCGGCATCGCTGGTCTGGCTGCCGCGCTGAAAGCAGGCATCGAGGGTAAACGCGTTCTGCTGCTGGAACAAACCGCTGATTTCGGTGGCCGTGCCGTTGTGGACGGCGTCGAAATCGACGGTAAATCGGCGGCGGATTGGGTTTCTGATACCTTGGCCGCGTTGAACGCTATGGAAAACGTCACCGTGCGCAGCCGCAACATGGTCGCTGGCGTTTATGACCACGGTTATGTTCTGGGCTACGAACGTTTGACCGATCACCTGTCCGATAAATCGGGCCCGCGTCACCGTCTGTGGCGCATCCGAGCGGGTGAAATCGTGTCGGCCACTGGCGCGATTGAACGTCCTCTGTCGTTCTATGGCAACGATATTCCTGGCGTGATGCTGGCATCTGCCGTGCGCGATTACGTTGTGAATTGGGGCGTGTCTTGCGGTGATCGCACCGTTGTTGTCACGAACAACGACGATGCCTACCGCACGGCGATCACGCTGAAACAGGCGGGTCTGTCCGTGCCTGCCATCATCGACGCTCGTTCCAGCGGCGCTGGCCCCATCGCGGCCGAAGCTGAAAAGCTGGGCATCAAAGTGATGAAGGGCAAAGCCATCGCCAAGGTCAAAGGCAAAAAGCGTGTTACCGGCGTGCAGATCTGTCTGCAAGCGGGCGAAGGCAGCGTGATCGAAGAAATCGCCTGTGATTGCGTCGCGATGTCGGGCGGCTGGTCGCCTGTCGTTCACCTGTGGTCGCACTGCGGTGGTAAACTGACGTGGGACGACGATCTGTCGATGTTCCGTCCGAACCCTGCGAAACCGCCTTTGGGTGCTGATGGTCAGGCGTTTGTGTCTGTCGTCGGTTCTGCAAATGGTCACCTGTCGACCGCTGCCGTTCTGGCGGATGCGGGCAAAACCGTGACCACCAATGAACCAGCCGAGGCTGCGATCCAACCCGTTTGGATGATGCCACAAGGCGCGGGTATCAAACTGCGGTCCAAGGCGTGGCTGGATTATCAGAACGACGTCAAAGTGTCGGACGTTCAACTGGCCGCCCGAGAAGGGTACGAAAGCGTCGAACACACCAAACGTTACACCACGTTAGGTATGGCGACCGATCAGGGGAAACTGTCCAATATCAACGGTTTGGCAACCCTATCTGCCGCGCTGGATTCGACCATTCCGAATGTGGGCACCACGACGTTCCGTCCGCCCTATACGCCTATTTCGCTGGGCTCGATCACGGGTGTTGCGCGGGACGAATTGTTCCAACCTGTGCGTAAAACGCCGATGTTCAAATGGCACGACACCAACGGGTCCGAATGGGAACCTGTGGGCGGCCAATGGCGCAGACCATTTGCCTATGTTCAAAATGGTGAAGAAACCAAAGACGCCGTGAACCGCGAAATCCTGAACGCCCGCGAAAACGTGGGTCTGCTGGATGCGTCGACATTGGGTAAAATCATCGTCAAGGGCCCCGACGCGGGCAAATTTCTGGACATGCTCTACACCAACATGATGTCCAACCTAAAAGTCGGCAAATGTCGTTATGGCCTGATGTGCAATGAAAACGGGTTTCTGATGGACGACGGCGTTGTCATCCGTTTGGACGACGACACGTGGCTGTGTCACACCACCACGGGCGGTGCGGCGCATATCCACGACTGGATGGAAGACTGGCTTCAGTGCGAATGGTGGGACTGGAAAGTCTACACCGCCAACGTCACCGAACAATACGCCCAAGTCGCCATCGCTGGCCCCAAAGCCCGCCAGCTGTTGGAAAAACTGGGCGGCATGGACGTGTCCAAAGACGCGATCGGGTTCATGGAGTTCAAAGACGGCACTTTGGGCGGCTTTGACGCGCGTGTGCACCGTATTTCGTTCTCTGGCGAATTGTCGTTCGAGGTCGCGGTCCCTGCAGCCCAAGGCGCGGCATTCTGGGATGCCTTGCTAGAGGCGGGCGCAGAATTCGGCGTCATGCCATACGGCACCGAAGCCATGCACATCATGCGAGCCGAAAAAGGGTTCATCATGATCGGTGACGAAACCGATGGCACGATCATCCCGCAGGACCTGAACCTGCAGTGGGCCCTGTCCAAGAAAAAGGACGACTATCTGGGCAAACGCGCGCAGGAACGGTCGTTCATGGCATCGCCTGACCGCTGGAAACTGGTTGGTGTGGAAACGCTGGACGGTTCCGTGATCGAAGACGGCGCCTATGTGCCTGCGGATGGCAACAACCCGAACGGTCAGCGCAATGTTCAGGGCCGTGTCACATCGACCTATTATTCGCCGACCCTGAAACGCGGGATCGCGATGGCCTTGGTCAAAAACGGCCCCGACCGCATGGGCGAAGTGATCGAGTTCAACAAAGAAGACGGCACAATGGTCAAAGCCAAGATTGTTGATCCTGTGTTCTACGACAAAGACGGAGAAAAGCAGAATGTCTAACGTTGTAAGCGCTTTGAACGGCCAAGAGGCCAAAGGCGACGTCACTGTTCGTGAACTGGGTCTAACCGGCATGATCACCCTGCGCGGTGATTTCGAGGATGAAAATTTCGGCGCGGCGCTGTCCCAGATCACTGGGGCAGGGGTGCCGGATGTCCGCCATTTCGTACAATCGGGTGATCACACGGTGTTGTGGATGTCGCCTGACGAACTGCTGGTCATCCTGCCCTACGAAAAGGCGGTGGAAACGGTCGCGGCCTTTGATGCGGCGCTAAAGGGCACCCATTTTCTGGCTGTGAACGTATCGGATGCGCGCGCGTTGATTTCCATTTCGGGCGATTACGCGAACGAAGTCTTGGCCAAACTGTCGCCCGTTGATCTGTCTGCGGATCAATTCACGGCTGGCATGGTGCGCCGCACGCGTCTGGCGCAGGTTGCCGCCGCATTCTGGATGCTGCCTGATGGGTCGTATCACCTGATGTGTTTCCGTTCGGTTGCGGATTACGCATTTGGCCTGTTGTCCACATCGGCCAAGGCGGGACCTGTTAACGCGATCTAAAAAGTAAAGCAAAAATTCTACAAAACGCCCTGTGACATGACTGCCGCAGGGCGTTTTTCTGTTTAAACTGTCAATTGATCGACAGTTATTTGCGCGATACCTTTAAACCAACAATTAAGTTGGGCCGTTTATTGCAAGGTGGACCCGACAATGAGGTAGAGTAAACAATGCGGATCACATCCGTCACGCCTATGAAAAACGAGGCCCCATTTCTGTTGGAATGGGTCGCATACCATCGTTTGATTGGTGTGAACGACATCGTCGTATTTACGAACGATTGTACGGATGGCACCGACCGCATGTTGGAACGTCTGGATGAATTGGGCGAACTACGTCATTTCACCAACCCATCCTTTTTGGTCGAAGGTGCCAAACACCACCTGACCGCCATTCGGTATTTCAACAAACTGATGCGCCCGTCACGTTCGGATTGGGTTGTCAGTTTTGACGCGGATGAATTTATGTGCGTCAACGTCGGCGAAGGTCGTCTGACAGACCTGTTCAATGCAAAGCCGGACGCCAATGTGTGGTCGCTGTCTCAGCTGAATTTCGGGCACGGCGGCGTCACCGAATACCGCGACGCACTGGTCACCGATCAGTTCCGCTATTGTTGGCGTGATGGCGCACCGTATCATGTGGATGCGAACCGCCGCGGCGCGAAAACTCTGACCCATACATCATCGGAACCGGTGGAATGGCACAACCATTCCCCAGTGTTCGATGAGGATAAATTGCGGCTGGCTCGCATTCATAACGGGTCAGGCGAACGTCTGCGCCATTTGGATTTGCGCAAAGATGTCAAACATTTGGATTATCCGTACTACGGCTATGGGATGGTGCAGTTGAACCATTATGCCTTGCGGTCCATTGACAGCTATCTGCTAAAGGTCAGCCGCGGAAACGCCAACCACGCGCAAGCGAACTATGGTTTGCCGTATTGGCGCCGCTATGATCGCAATGATCAATACGACGACAAAATCCTGCGCTGGACAGACCGCATTGCGGAAAAACGCGATGCGTATCTACAGGATCCTGAACTGCGTGATCTGCATCAGGCCGCCGTGGCCAAGGCGCAAGACCAAATCGCAGCAGCCAAGCAGACTCCAGAAGGTCAGCAGCTGATGAAACGTTTGAACCGCTATGTGAACAATCATCCGGGCGTAATGCTGGATGATGGCGACGATCTGCGGGTCACAGGTTAATCGATGCGCATTACGTCCGTCACCACAATGAAGGACGAAGCCCCATTTATTCTGGAATGGGTCGCCTATCATCGTTTGATTGGTCTGAATGACATCTTGGTGTTTTCGAATGATTGTTCGGACGGCACAGATGACATGCTGGATCGTTTGGACGAACTGGGGTTGGTCCGCCATTTGCCCAACCCGTCGATGTTTACGGGAAACCCCAAACATCACCTACAGGTCGTGCGCTACATCAATACGTTTTCACGTCTGCGCAAATCCGACTGGGTGACCAGTTTTGATGCCGATGAATTTATCTGCATCAATACAGGCGCGGGCAGGGTCGAAGATTTGTTCAACGCGATGCCCGATACGGATGTCTGGTCCATGTCGCAGCTGAATTTCGGTCATGGCGGCGTGAGTGAATATTCCGATGCGCTGATGGGCGAACAGTTTCATTATTGCTGGGATAACCATTCCAATTTCTTTACGCGGCAAAACAAACGCGGCACGAAATCGATGACGCGCATGGCGGCAAAGCCCATCGAAATTCACAACCATTCTTGTGTGTTTGACCCCGCTGCGCAGGACACATTGGTGATGCGCAATGGCAGCGGGACACGGATCACCGACGTTGATCTATCCCGCGATGTCAAAAGCCTGCTACACCCGAACTATGGGTTCGATCTGGTGCAGTTAAACCATTATCCGCTGCGGTCGATCGACAGTTTTTTGTTGAAACGTATGCGCGGAAACGCCAACCACGACACTGCGGATTATGGCATAAAATACTGGCGCAAATACGATTTTAACGTTGTTCGGAACGACAATATCGCCCGCTGGATGCCCGAAGTGCGCGCAATGCGCGATGATCTGCTAAAGGATCCAGTTCTGGGGCCTTTGCATCGCAGCGCCGTGGATAATGCCAAAAACCGGATCGCTGCGCTGAAACAGAACGATCATGTTCAGGGATTGATGGCGGCCATCAATCGCTATGTTCGCCGCAATCCCGGGATTTTGCCTGGGGCCTAGGGGTAGATTTCCGATGCTGGGCGGCATTCGTCGACCCAGTCGTTATTGTCGGCATAGCCCAGCGTTATCAGCGCCTGACCGAATTCCCGCACATAGATTTCTGCAACCTCGCGCGGCAATTTTGTTTTCCATTGCGCGGGTTTGCCCGATTTTACGTGCTGTTTGACATTGGCTGCGCGGTCTTCGGTGTTGGCAGCACCGCCAAATAGGCTGTGGTCCCAATAGTATTTAACCACGCCATCGATATCGAACCCTTCGACGCCCATCTTTTCCAAAGCGCTGCGGAAAATCGCACAGTCGGTGTCGTTAACCACGTCTTCGAATTTCAGATCGACGACATGGCGATGCCCATAGGGCCAAACCAGCATTTCCAGCACGGTTTCACGGTGTTTGTTTTCCATTTCAAACAGCATTTGGTCCACGACCGTTGGCAGGCTGTTGATGTGTTCCTGATAGGTCTTTCCGCCCAGATCGTCACGCGCAACCCGCAGGAATTTTTCGTTCCCCAGCGGAGCCGTCAGGTGATACCGCGCGCCTGAAATCAGAATGTCGCGCGGGTCGCGGATGATGTGCAGAAAACGGGCCTGCGGCGCGTCATAGAACGGAATGGGAAACAGCGAATTCCAATGCACCACCAGCGCCGGACCTGACGCGGGCAGGGTGGATAGCTGTTTTCCGTTGTACCCACGCACCACCGGAATGTTGTTGTCGGTCGCGTATTTGTGGAACGTGCGGCGCATCCAGACAGTGCCCGTTTTGTGATGCGTGCCAACACATAGAAAACGGGGCGCTGTCATTTGTCTTTCTCTTTTTCGTTTTGTGGAAATTTACCAGTATCCACAAATTCACGATATTCGGGCACCTCTAGCTGATAATTCAGCACCAGACGGGACGCATGGATACAGGCGCGGTGCAATGCAGCCAGATCGGCGTCCTGCAGCCAGTCGTCCATAATAGCGCGGATTTCGGCTGTTTGAATGCTGGAATCTTCGTTCGCATTCAGATCGTATTTGTCCCAATATTCGGTATCGATACGATCCTTGTTTTTGGAATTGGCCGTGCCGCGCAGACGTTTCAGCAGGAAATCTTCGCGGCTTTTGATCGCGTAGTGGTTCACTTGGGCATAGTCGTAGCCCAATGTGTCTTTGCCGAACCGCCACCCGCCCTTGAGCGTTTTGTGCGGCATGTCCTTGCCTGATGCGTTGACCCATTTGATCTGGCCTTCGGGCATGTCTTCCCATTTGTGCAGTTTGGGACGGTGCACACCGAAATAGTCAAACTTTTGCGGACGGAACAGGGTTTTGAACCCCCAAACCAGCCCGTTTTCAGGCGCGTCAAAGGTAGAGCCACGGGTGAACCGTTCGGTCACCAAACGGTTCGGGTCGAAATCTTTTTCGCCGCAGGACCCCATCAGGCGCCAAGGGATCGAAATTGCATCCGCTGGGCCGCAGGCGTCATGCAGCGCAGCCAAGGAATGATCGCCCACTTTGACGTTCACAAATTCATCGGCATCGACAATCAGCGCCCAATCGTGTTCGCGCACCCATTCGGTGCGGTTGGCACGGCTATAGGCGGACCGCTGCGGGTCCATCCGCGGGCCTTGGGGGTTATCAAAGTGGCGTATGATGCCCAGTTGGTCCAGACGGTTCAGCATCAAATTGGTGCCGTCTGTGCAGTCGTTGGAAAACAGCAGGAAACTATCAACCCCGATCGATTTATGATACGCGAGCCATTCCAGCAGGTACGGCCCTTCGTTTTTCATCGTCGAGATAAGGACGGTGCTTTGGTGTGCCATCTTTCGCTTTCAATTCTCGGGGGTAGGGGCGTCTTTGGGGGCGCTGTCGTCGGTTTGATCTGCCTTGGCTGCTGACGCCTTTAGGCGCGCAACGGATTGTTTCAGCAGTGGGACGCCCAGCTGAGCCGCCTCTGGGCCGGACATGAACGGATTGTCGTCCAAGGTCATGGCTTTTTCGGTTTGCGCTTCGCGTTTTTCGGCGGTTTCGGTGTCTTCTTTGACCGGCTCGCCTGCGCCTGCAGCCTGTTTCAACGCCGCGCGGGTTTCGCCTTTTTTGGCGGTCTGCGTTTGCGTGATCATTTTGGCGATGGTTTTATCGGGCACGCCTTGGGCTTGCAGTTCTTTGACCTTTTCCTGCCAAACCTTTGGAAGGTGCTGAATGAACAGAACCTCGTCCAGTTTGTCCAATGGGATCTCGGACGCTTTTTTCAGTTCGTCCACCCATTTTTCATATTCGCCCGACGAATGTAGAACCTTTACGCGGTTGGCGTGGAATTCCAGCGCCTTGTCCTGCAATTCGCGCATGATGGGGTCTTCTAGGATGCGCTCCATCTTTTTCTTAACGCCGCGCAGATGACGGTGAACGTTGGTCACCTCTAGTTCGTTGCGGTCGAATAGCGCAAAATAGGCTTCGTTATATTTGTCGGGTTTGTTGTTCACGTTACCGCGCACGCGGCGCAGCAGGTACGCTTCGTACGATTTTACGGCGTAGTGGTTCAGTTCAACCAGTTTGTAGCCCAGCGTCGGTTTCGTCGAACGCCAGCCCGATAGCGAAAATTCGTCGGGCATCCGTTCGCCCGATCCGTTCACCCAAACCTGATCGTACAGCATTTTGGCGCGTTCAGGTTTTTGTTTCGCACCTTTGACGTGCGGGCGGTGAATGCCCAGTTTCACGTCAGGGTAGGGACGGAACAGCGTTTTTACGCCCCAGCCTTTTTTGAATTTATCCGGCGCGGCGCGGGTATACATTTCGGACACCAAACCGGGGTTCCACGGCGTTAAACCGCTGGACCCGAAAAACCGCCACGTGATTGCCATGGCTTGGGCTTCTTCGGGGATGTGTTCGACAAGATCGGAAATGCGGCCTTTGCCACATTTGACCGACAGGAATTCATCCGCGTCCATGGTCAAAATCCATTCGCTGTCCATCACCTCTTCGTTTTGGGTGGCCAGCGCCAGCGCGTTCGGCTGTGGTTTTTTGCCTTCGGGGACGTCGTTGCGGAAATGTTTACACCAGCCCAGTTCCTGAAGGCGGATCAACATATCGTCGGTGCCGTCGCCGCAGTTGTTGGTGTAAACGCAAATGTTATCGAAACCGATGTGATTGTGGAACGCGACCCATTCTACCAAAGAATGACCTTCGTCCTTCATCATCGAAAGAATTGTATATTTATGTTTCGGAGCCATAGCTGCCTGTCAATTACCTGCCTGTGTGGCGTCGTTACGCCCTATCTTTGCAATGCAGCATAGCGAACGCCCGCCATAAGTCCACCTGTGGCAGCGAAATGGGGTTGACGTTCCGGCTACATGCGCTTTGTTACAACACAACTAAAACAAACGAACAAAAGGAATTTTCAAATGGCTTTTGAACTCCCTGATCTTCCATACGCACACGACGCACTGGCTGCCAAAGGCATGTCGGCAGAGACCATGGAATACCACCATGATATCCACCACAAAGCCTACGTCGACAACGGCAACAAACTGATCGCCGGCACCGAGTGGGAAGGCAAAACGATGGAAGAAATCATCGTTGGCACCTACGACAAATCGGCAGTTGCGCAAAACGGCATCTTCAACAACATCAGCCAGCTGTGGAACCACAACCAGTTCTGGGAAATGATGGGTCCAAACGGCAACGCAATGCCAACCGAGCTGGAAAAGGCTCTGGTTGAATCGTTTGGTTCGGTTGACGAATTCAAATCGCAATTCTCGGCTGCTGGCGCTGGTCAGTTCGGTTCGGGCTGGGCGTGGTTGGTCAAAGACACCAACGGTTCGCTGAAAGTCACCAAAACAGAAAACGGTGTGAACCCACTGTGCTTTGGTCAGACTGCTCTGCTGGGCTGTGACGTTTGGGAACATTCGTACTACATCGATTTCCGCAACAAACGCCCTGCTTACCTGACCAACTTCTTGGACAACCTGGTAAACTGGGAAAACGTTGCAGGCCGCATGTAATTTGCGCGACAACGATTAACGTAAGGGCCGTCCGTTTGGGCGGCCCTTTTCGTTTCTCGCTAAAGTTTTACACGGTTTCGCCGTTGCAGGTCCCGACAGGCAATCAGACACAGGCGGGCCAATGCGTCGATTTTTACGTGGGATTATCCTAAATTACTCTGCTTTGGCGGTGTTTTTGCTGGTGGGCGGTGTCCCGTTGGTTTTGGCTGCGATTTATGCAGGGTTGTTCGCGTTAGATCGAACGAACGATCTAGAACGCGTTCACAATCTGGGCGACGCGTACGAAGTGTCGGCCATTTCGGTCAACTTGATCCATGAATTGCAAATCGAACGCGGCGTGTCTGCGACGTTCCTTGCCTCTGGCGGGACAGAGTTTGGTGCCCGCATGGATGAACAGCGCGCGAAAGTTGATGAACTGCGTGTTAGTTTTGAATCGGCGCTGTCTGCAATTCATTCCGACAGCCCCTTCCGCTCTGCCTTTGTTCAATCGAATGACCTGATGGCCCTGCTGGACGAGGAAAGAGGCCTGATCACAAACCAGTCGGTCACGGTGGAAGAGGCCGTCGCCGTCTACACGGACATCATCGAACAGCTTATCCACCAGATCGACATGACTGCGGTGGATGATTTTTCCAACCTTGTCCACGCAACGGTCGCATTTTTGCGCGCAAAGGACAGCATGGGATTGGAACGCGCCGCTGCCGCAAGAATTACCGCCGCAGGTGAAATCACGGACGCAGATGTGCGCCGTTTGGTTACCTTGGCCACGGTCCAAGACATCTATTTCGCGGATTTCGTCCGGTATGATGATGATATCCTTCAGTCATCTTATGACCGCGTCGATAACGCCTTTGAAACGACCAAGGTATTGCGACTACGTGATCGTATCCTGTCCGGAGACATTGAAAACCTGCGCGCCGCGTCTGTTTTTGCGGATTATAGCAGCCGTATCAATCTGCTGCACCGTATCGAATTGGATCTTATCGACAGTCTGCAATCGTCGATCGGCGTAAAGCTGGCTGAAACCCGCGCGTCCCTGTTCCGCGTTCTGACGTTGTTTGTTGTGACATTGATTTTCTGCGGACTGATGGTTTGGGGATTGGGCCGGATCAAAGCGGGCATTCTGGCGGAAATCGTGTCTGCATCGAAACGCATGATCGATGGCGATCTGGATGCGAAACTGCCCAAAGCAGGGCGCAATCAGTTGTCGGATGTAATCCGCACCATTGCGATTTTCCGTGATCGGACCCGTGATGCGCAGGCGGCTATGCAGGCCGTGCTGGACAAAGAGGCCGAAGCCTTGGCATCGCTGCGCGACGCGACAGAAAAAGGCAACGAACGCTCTGCGCGTATAGCGCAGGATCTGGAACGCACGGCGCAGTCGACTGAACAATTGGCTCAATCTGTTCAGAACGCTGTGGCCAACACGGATATGGCGAACGGCTTTGCCGGTGAAATGCGTGTCAAAGCGAACGAAGGCACCAAAGTCGTCAGCGATGCAATCGAAGCGATGGACCGTATCCGTAATGCATCTGACAAAATCACCTCGATCATCAAAATCATTGACGAGATTGCGTTCCAGACCAACCTGCTGGCCCTGAACGCAAGGGTCGAAGCCGCCCGCGCAGGCCATGTGGGGCGCGGTTTTGCTGTGGTTGCAACCGAAGTTCAGCAATTGGCTGCGCGTTCGGCAAAAGCTGCGGGCGACGTATCCAGCCTGATCGAAGAGGCCGCGCATGAAGTGAAAAACGGCGTCAAAATCGTAGAGGCAAGCGGCGAAACATTGGCCGAGATTTCGTTCGGTGCGAATGAAATTGCGCAGTTGATTGAAACCGTCACCCAGATGTCGCGCCAACAGTCCGAGGCGCTGGACGAAATCAATCAGGCGACCAACCGTCTGGACGCAGAAATGCGGACCCTTTCGTCTGATCGATCTGCCGCCTAATCAAAGGTATTATGCGGGGTTGTATGCGCCCCGCATACATGTTCTGTAAGGGGGGCAATCCCATTCAAGGTGCACCCCATGGCAGAGCAGAATAAAGGGCTTTTGGCTCTGGTGACGGCCACCGTTATCTGGGGCCTTTCTTCGCTGTATTATGCGCAATTCCGGCACATGCCCCCGATCGAGGTGCTGTGCTATCGGTCGTTGTGGTCGCTGGTGTTTTTCGGCACCATTTTGGTGTTTCAGGGGCGCATTGGGCAGCTGTGGCAGGCCGTGAATTCGGCACCGAAATTGGGCATCGTGGCTGCTGCAGCGCTGTTGATCGCGGCGAATTGGTTCGGTTTTATCTTTGCCATCAAATTCGGCTACGCGGTCGAAGCATCGCTGGGCTATTACATTTTCCCTATCGTCGCAGTGCTGTTGGGCCGCGTGTTTCTGGGCGAACGGTTGTCGATTTGGCAATTATGTGCAGTCGGATTGGCAACGGCGGCTGTTATCATCCTGACGGCTGGATTGGGCGTGCCGCCATGGATCGCGCTGGGGTTGGCGGGGACATTCGGGATTTATGGATTGATCAAAAAACGGATCACCCTTGGCCCCGTTGTGTCAGTCACAGCCGAAGTTTTGGTGCTGGCGCCAATCGTTATCTTTTATTTGGTGGTTTGGGGCGAACGGGATCTGTCGCTGTGGACCCATGTTTTGCTGTTCGGGTCGGGCCCGTTGACGGGCGTGACGTTGGTGTTGTTCGCCTATGGCAGTCGCCGCGTCGCATTGTCGACGGTCGGGATCATGCAGTACATTAACCCGACCTTGCAGTTCATCATTGCGACCACGGTTTTTCTGGAACCTTTCACCGTCTGGCACAAAATCGCGTTTGCGCTGATCTGGACCGGTGTTGGTATCTACAGCGTGGCCGCGATCCGTCAGGACAGATCAGCGCGCAAAGCAGCCTCTAGGGATGCGACGTCGGGCACGGTTGTGACATAGTCCAACACGTCTTGGCCGGCGAACCCTTCGGCTACCACATGCGAAATCAGCCCGACCAACGGCTGCCAATACCCATCGACGTCCAGCAAATAGATGGGTTTGCTGTGTAGGCCCAATTGGCGCCATGTCAGGACTTCGAAAAACTCATCCAATGACCCGCCGCCACCAGGCAAAACAACGATGGCATCGGCGTTCATAAACAACACCTTTTTGCGTTCGTGCATCGTTTCGGTGACGATAAAGCTGTCCAGATCGCGTTTGCCGACTTCGCGTTCGAACAGGTGGATCGGGATCACGCCGAATGTTTTAGCGCCCTTGGATTGTGCCGATCGCGCCACGGTACCCATAAGGCCCACATCACCCGCGCCATACACCAACCGCCAATCGTTTCTGGCCAACATTTCGCCAGTGTCCACTGCGGATTGTTCATACGAAGGACGCAGACCGGACCGTGACCCACAATACACGCATACTGATTTCATACTTTCGGATGCCTTTTATGAATGAACATATCTTTGACCCTGCATAATCGCGTTGCTAAGGTCGGACAACAATTGATGCCGCATAGCGGCAAAACGCTGCGAAAAGGGGACACCGTGGCGAAATTACTAGGAATGAATGCGACCGCTGTTGTCGTTGGTGCAGGTGTGGCTGGCATGGCCGTGTTGGGCGTTTTGATCGCCAATCCACCAGCGCCCACCGAAGAAACAGTAGCCGAGGTTGCCGAGGTTGCCGCTGTTCAGCAGACGGACGACACTGCGATTGTTCAGGCAGAACCTGATCCCGTGACAGCCGACGCGGACGACGTCCAGCGGCCAGCGCCCAAATTCGATACGGTGCGGATTGAACCCGATGGCACCGCGGTGATTGCGGGACGGTTTGAAGGCGGCGGCGATGTTGCGATTTTGCTGGATGGACAGGTGATCGAAACGGTGATCGCCGGACCTGATGGCGCGTTCGCGGCGTTCTTTACGTTGCCTGCTGCCGCTGAAACGCGGATCCTGACTTTGCTTGGCGCTCCCGATGGGGATGCGGTCAGCGCGGCAGAAACGGTGATCGTTTCCCCAACGGTCATGCCAAGCGCTGACGGTGTCGAGGTTGCGCAGGCGCCTGTTGACGAACAGCCCACCGAACAGCCCACGGAAATGGCCCCAGAGCCGACAACAGAACCGGCCACCGCCGAACAGCCCGAGGTCGCTGAAACGGATGTGCGTGAACTCACTCAGCCGGAACAGACCACTGATTTGGCCGCCCAGATCACCGATAACACAGCCGAGGTCGCCGTCGAAACCGCCGAGGCCCTCATCGACATCGTCACCCCCGCGCCAGAGGAAACCGACACACCCGTTCAGGCGGAAACAGACCCCGCACCAACGGTCGACATCGCGGAACAAAGCGTGGAACCGCAGCAGCCTCAGATCCTGATGGCGAACGAAGACGGCATTCGGGTCATCCAACCCGCCGAAACTGCGCCCGAGGTGATGTCGGTCGTGTCGTTGGACACGATTTCCTATGATCCTTCGGGCGATGTCGCCTTGGCTGGGCGGGCGACATTCCCCGGATCGGTGCAAATCTATCTGGACAACAGCCCGATCAAATCGACTCCCATCGCCCCGACAGGGGATTGGTCGATCACGCTGCCGAATATCGAAACGGGTGTCTATACCCTGCGCGTTGATGAAATCGCCGAAGACGGCACCGTGCGCAGCCGCATTGAGACGCCGTTCAAACGCGAAGAACCGCAAATCGTCGCCGAAAGCATCGAAGCAGAGGTAAACGAGGACACTCGGATCACGTCGCGGACCGTCCAGCCGGGCAACACGCTGTGGGCGATTGCACGTGAAACCTATGGCGACGGGTTCCTGTACGTTTACGTCTTTGATGCCAACCGCGACGATATTCGCGATCCAGACCTGATTTATCCGGGTCAGGTGTTTGTTTTGCCGGAAATTGACGGCTGATCTCTGGTCATTGGGGCGGGCGACGCCTAGGTTCTGATGGATATCCAAGAAAGAACCTGAATGCGCCCGCTACCAAAATCTGACGCCAACCTGAATGGCGACAAAATCGAAGGCATGAATGTCCTTCAAAAAGTGTTTCCGTATCTCTGGCCCGCTGACAAGGCATGGGTGAAACGCCGCGTTGTGATCGCGCTGTCTGTTCTGGTGCTGTCGAAACTGGCGTCGGCGGGGGTGCCGCTGATCTATAAACGGATTGTCGACATCATGAGCGGCACAGCCGATGCCGCTGAAATGCTGGCGATTGGGGCGATCGGGCTAACGGTTGCCTATGGCATGGCCCGCCTGATGAATGTCGGATTTCAACAGCTGCGCGATGCGGTGTTCGCGCCCGTTGGCCAGCGTGCGTTGCGCCAATTGGCGATTGAAACGTTCACGCACATCCACCAACTGTCGATGCGGTATCACATCACGCGCAAAACCGGCGGACTAAGCCGCATCATCGAACGCGGTGTCAAAGGCGTGGATTTCCTGTTGCGGTTCTTGCTGTTCAGCATCGGCCCGTTGGTTCTGGAACTGCTGATGATCGCGGTCATTTTGTATTTCGCACTGGACGTTTGGTATTTGGCCGTCGTGGTGATCACCATTGCGATCTATGTGCAGTTCACGTTCAAAGTCACCGAATGGCGCGTGCGCATCCGCAAGAAAATGAATGAACAGGATACCGACGCCAACCAAAAGGCCGTCGACAGCCTGCTGAATTTCGAAACCGTGAAATATTTCGGTGCCGAAAAATGGGAAGCGTCGCGTTACGACAGCGCAATGGAGCAATACGAAAAAGCGGCTTTGAAGACGTCCTATTCGTTGGCATTCCTGAATTTCGGGCAAAGCCTGATTATAACCAGCGGTCTGATTGCCGTGATGGTCATGGCCGCTATTGGCGTTGAAAACGGGACGTTGACCGTGGGCGATTTTGTTATGGTGAACGCCTATATGATCCAGATCACCATGCCGTTGAATTTCTTGGGCTCGGTCTATCGCGAAATTCGTCAGGCGATGATCGATATGGCCGAAATGTTCAATTTGTTAGAACAACCATCAGAAGTATCCGATAAATCGGGCGCAAATGTTCTAAAAGTGCAAGGTGGCGCGGTGCGGTTCGACAACGTTCGCTTTGGGTATGACAGTGAACGTGAAATCCTGAAAGGCGTCACACTGGATGTTCCGGCCGGTCAGACGGTCGCGATTGTCGGATCGTCGGGATCGGGCAAATCCACCATCGGTCGATTGTTGTTTCGGTTCTATGATGTGACGGGCGGGTCTGTGTCTATTGATGGCCAAGATGTGCGCGATGTGACCCAAGACAGTTTGCACAAATCCATCGGCGTGGTGCCGCAGGACACGGTGCTGTTCAATGACACGATTGGTTACAACATTGCCTATGGTCGCCCCGATGCGACCCGCGACGACGTGATCGCCGCCGCCAAAGCCGCCCGTATCCATGATTTTGTGACGTCTTTGCCGGATGGCTATGACACCCAAGTCGGCGAACGCGGTTTAAAACTGTCGGGCGGTGAAAAGCAGCGGGTCGGGATTGCACGCACCATTTTGAAAAATCCGCCGATCCTGCTCTTGGACGAAGCGACCTCGGCTTTGGATACGGAAACAGAACGGAACATTCAGGCGCAGTTGGCGGCTATGGGGCAGGGGCGCACAGTGATCACGATTGCGCACCGTCTGTCCACCATTGCCGATGCGGACCGCATTGTCGTTCTGGAAAAAGGCCAGATCGTCGAAGAAGGCCGCCACGACCACCTGCTAGACCAAAACGGGCGCTATGCACGTCTATGGGCCCAGCAGGCCGCCGAAGATAACGCAGCCTAGATTATTCTAGGCCCATATCGATCAGATCAAAGATCTGGTCGCGGTCTGTAATCGCGACCAGACGGCCAACCTCGGTCCGTCCGTCAAACAGAACCAGCGTGGAACGGCGCGGGATGTTGATGGATTTGGTAAATTCATTATCGCCATAGTCATCCCAATCGACGTTCACGAATTTGATTTGTTCCATCAGGGACGGATCTTCGGTCAGGATCGCGTCAATCTGGCGTTCCTGCACTTTGCAGGTGCCGCACCATGTTGCCTTGAAATCCACGAAAACGGTGTCGCCTGCGTCTAGCATGGCTTGAACGTCATCGGTCGACACCCACGGGCGTTCGATATTTTGGGCAAAGGCAGGCAGGGCGGTCATCGCCAATGCTGCGGCGAATAGGGCACGTCGTGTGAACATTGGATTTCCTTTCGTTTAAAGTTTGACCGAAAGCGAGAGAAGCCAGTCCGGCATTATCCCGATCAGCCATATTTCGGCGTATTTATGCGCTTGGGTCAGGATCATCAGACCGACAAGGATCGAAATGATGCCAAACACCCGCAGCGCTGTGGTTGCATTACGTTGTAGTGTGGTTTTGCGGCGGCGGATCACTTCTTGGCCGCCGTAAGACAGGGCAAGGAACACGGTGCCGATGCCCAGACCATAGGCCAGCATAATCGCGGCTGGCACCAGATACGCATCGCCCGTTGAGGCCAGAGCGACAGCCGCGCCCATGGTCGGGCCAATGCAGGGGCTCCATGTGATGCCTAATGCGCCACCCGCTGCGAAATTTGCCGTGGGCGATCCCGACAGGCACATGGCCAATTCGTTGGCATTCCCAGCAACGCCAGACAGCATTTTAAATGGCGAAAATCGTGCGGGTATCAGGATCAAAACACCGAATACGATTAGGAAAATGGCACCGACATTTGCGATTTGGGTTTCATTGATCCCCAATCGGCGGCCCGCAACGGCCAATATAAAACCGACCAACGCGGTCGATAGCGCCAGACCTGCCGCCAGATAAACGGGGGCGCGGCGGCTGTCTTGCATCGCCGATGCACCAATGATCGGCAACAACGGCAGAACACAAGGGTTCAGCAGGGTCAGTAGGCCCGCAACATAGCCAAGCGCGATTTGTAGCATGAGTCCTCCCAAACTCTTTGCTTGATACTAGGCATCAAAAAACAATCTGGGAAATCACGAAAAAGAGCGGGAATTGTAGCATTTGAATAGGAAAAGGGGCCGCATGGGCCCCTTTGTTTTTTATTCGGCTGCACGCACCGCAGGGGATGTGTCGACAATCGGTGCAGTTTCGGGCTCTACCCATATGATTTCTGGCGATTTTACCTGTTTCGCGGCGCGTTTCAGCGCGCGGTCTTGCGCTGCGCGGCTGCCGCCCAATTGGTTCTGAATCCAATGCGCATAAGTGCCCGCCCAGACGCGCAGCGCCAACATGGCGGGGGTAAATACCAGCGTCAGAACCGTGGCGATGCCCAGTCCGAACACAACGGCCGTGGCCAGCTGTTTCCACCACAATGCCGTTGGGCTGTCGACCGAATAGCCACCATTCATGAAATCTAGGCTTAGCCCGAACATCATAGGCGCAAGGCCGGCCATGGTTGTGATCGTGGTCAACAACACAGGGCGAATGCGGTCCTCGGCGGTGCGAATAATCGCCTCTTTGCGGGGCATGTAGGTTGTGTATTCCTGATAGGTATCGATCAGAACGATGTTGTTGTTCACCACGATCCCCGCCAGTGCGACGATGCCAGTGCCCGTCATGATGATCGAAAATGCCTGACCCATCACCAGCATGCCAATCAGAACGCCCGCAGTGGACAAAATGACAGCCAGCAGCACCAGAACGGAATTGTAGAAACTGTTGAACTGCGCCAGCAGGATAATGAACATCAGCATCAAAGCCGCAGAAAACGCCTGAGCGAGAAACGCGCCGCTTTCCTCTTGATCGGCCATGTCGCCGCCCCATTCAAAACTGATCCCAGCGGGCAGGTTTCCGGGGGTGTTTAGCCAATCTTCGATCACGGCGATGCGTTCGTTGCCGTTCACGACTTCGCGTTTTAGGGTGCCGTTTTCGATGTCGGCCAATTGGTCATCGGTCAGGTCGGTTTCGGCGACGATAATGAATTCGTCGGTGTCGGTGTTGGTGAGTTTGATGAACCCATCGGCAACGCCCGCTTTGACGTTGAAATACCGTTTCTGGTCAATCCGGTCGATCTGCGCCAATTGGGGAACGGGCGTGCGCGTGATGAAATTCGACAGGGGGACCAGACCAGCGGTCGTGCGGACCTTTAGGCTGTCCAACGTCGACAGAACGCGGTCCTGTTCTGGCAGTCGAACACGGATTTCGACCTCTTCGTCGGAACTGTCGACGCGCATCGTATCCAGCAAAATGCCGCGCGTGACCAGCTGCACCATAGCGCCAACAGTTGCGACATCGGCGCCGTAACGGCCCGCTTTTTCGACGTCTACGTTGATTTCCCAATCAATGCCGGGCAGGGGGCGGCTGTCTTCGATTGCGGTGAGGGCGGGCATCGCATCAAAATAGGCACGGACATCTGCAGTCGCGGCCAGCAGCTGATCCCAATCTTCGCCGATGACGCGCAGGGCGACAGGTTTCGTCGCCGCAGGGCCCATCGCCAATTCCATGGTTTCAGTGCGAATGCCCGCGATGGAATTCAGGCGGGTCTGCAGGTTTGCCATCACGACATTGCCGTCTAGGTCCGCGACCGACAGCCCGTTCGCACGGGCAAAAGCCGCGCGATCATCCCATGGGATTAATTCGATCTGTAGCTGCCCGATGGCGTCGCGGGGGCTTTCAGCGCCGGCGGTGTTCGAATTCAACCCGCCTTCGCCAGCAAAGGCAAAGACCGTTTGGATGCCCGGAGTCGTCAGCGCGATGGCTTCGGCCTGTGCAACCAGATGATCCTTTTCTTCTAGGCTTAGGTTGCCGCGGGCCTGAACATAGACAATCGCTTGTTCGGGTTCGGTTTCGGTGAAAAATTCGACGCCGTTGTTGTTCGCGCCGAAATAGCTAAAGGTTGATACGACGAAGAATAGGATCATTCCGACGGTCACCAAAGGCATGATCGGGTTGCCCGCGACAAACCAGATGAACCAGCCAAAGGGGGATCGCTGATACCCTGCTTTGACCGATTTGGGGGTGCGAATGATTTTTGCGGCGCCGACCGTGATCGACAGCGCAACCGCCCCAATCAGGAACACGGCAAACCCCGGCAGCGCATCAATGGCATTCGCCGTTTGCACATCGTTGCCGGACAGATACCCTGGGTTCAGGGCCAACATCGCGCCCGTGTAGGCGATCATAGCTGCTGGGATCACCAACAGCGCGCGCAAAGCCCATGGGAGTTTGACGCGCAAAACATCGGATGCGACGCTGAAACTGCGGCTGGTACGGCCCAACACACCGCCCATTACGGGCATGTAAATCAGCGCGACAACCAGCGACGCCGATAAAACGAAGATCAGCGTGACCGGCAGCATCCCCATGAATTGCCCCGGAACACCCGGCCAGAACAACATTGGCAAAAACGCGCAAAGCGTTGTCGCGGTGGATGAAATCACGGGCCAGAACATGCGCTTTGCGGCCTCGGTATAGGCATGCATTGGGCCTGCACCTTCGGCGATGCGTTTGTCCGCGTATTCCACGACAACAATCGCGCCATCGACCAACATCCCGACCGCAAGGATCAGCCCGAACATCACGATGTTTGAAATCGTAACGCCCATAATGCCAAGCATAAGAAACGCCAACAAAAACGATGTCGGAATGGAAAAGCCAACCAGCAACGCGGACCGCGTACCCAGCGACGCAAGCACCACAATCATGACAAGAGCAATCGCGGTCAGAACCGATCCCTCTAGCTGCGATACCATGGATGCGACCGTACGGCTTTGGTCATTCGACGTGCCGACGTTGACGGCGACCTGCAATTCAGCGGGCCAGTTTGCGGCATTTGCGTCAACAGTGTCGCGGACCAAAGCAGCGGTATCGATCAGGTTGTAACCGCGTGCCTTAACCACCTGCAAAGCCACGGTTTTCACGCCATTGAAACGGGCTGTGCTTTCGCGGTCTTCGAACGTTAGGCGAATGGTGGCCAAATCGCCCAAAGTGATCACGCGGTCACCGTTGGTTTTGACGGGCAGGTCGTAAATATCCTGCACTTCGTCGAACGATGACGGGATTTTAACGGAAAATGACCCTTGGGCGGTTTCAACTTCGCCCGCGGCGATCAGCATGTTGTTGTTGACCACCACATTGATCAATTCGCCTGCGGTCACGTTGTAGGCTTCTAGCCGCAGGGGATCGATTTCAACTTCGACCATTTCGTCGCGCTGGCCTGTTAGATTGGCGGATAGAACTGCATCAATTGCTTCCAGTTCGTCCTGTAGGTCTTTGGCAACGTTGATTAATGTGCGTTCTGGGACGTCACCGGTCAGGTTCACAATGATGATCGGAAATTCCGAGAAATTGATTTCGTTGATCGAATATTGGTCTGCGCCGTCGGGAAATGACCCTTGGGCGGAATTCATGGCGTCGCGCGCATCGGCCATGATTTTTGTTTTGTCCCATCCGAATTCAAATTCCAGCGACACACCTGCATAGCCTTCGGACGCGACCGACATCATGGTTTTCAGCCCGTCCAGATCCGCCAATTCGGTTTCCATGGGTTCAACCAGCAAACTTTCCGAGTCAGCAGCAGAGATGCCAGGGAACGGGACGGAAATGAACAGCGCGGGGATTTCAATGTCAGGCTCGCCCTCTTTCGGGAGGCTGACATAGGCAATCGCCCCAGCCACGATGGACAGGACGATAAAGGAAATGACCATACGGGCCCGATTTGCGGCCCAGTCAATCATGCCGGTCATTGGGATGCCTCCGCATAGACGGGCGCGACTTTGACGCCTGCGACAACATATTCTTGGCCGACGGTGATAATGTCGGCTTCGGCGGGTAGGCCCGATACCCAAACGCCATCAATCGTGTCCCGCAGCAGATCCACGGCGGCGAATTGAACGACGTTATCGGCGTCAACCAGACGCAAACCCAATGCGCCATCGTCGTTCAGGGTCAGCGCGGATTGCGGAACCAGATGCGCCATGCGCCCATCCGTTCCGACAATAATTTCAGCGGTTTGTCCATCACGAATGGCCAGATCCGCATTTGCGACCTCGATTTCCGTACGGAAGGTGCGGGTGGTTTCATCGGCCGCGCGGGACAGGAACGTCACGCGGCCCATGACTTCGCCACCCGAGGCAAGGCGCGCAGCGGCAGGGGCGCCAACGGTGACTTTGTTCACATCCAATTCGGGCACAAAGGCCACCAATTTGATGGGGTCCAGCTGGATGACGGTGGCACAATCCCCGCCCATCGATAGAAATGACCCCAGTTCGGCAGTGTCCGTTTCCAAAATGCCCGCAAATGGCGCTGTGATGGTGATGCGGGACAGTTCCCGTTCGGCGGCCGCTAGACCCGCTTCGGCGCTGGTAATGGCCGCTTCGGCGCTGGATAGACCGCCGCGGGCCGATTCCAATCCCGCTTGGGCGGCTTCATAGGCTGCCTCGGCGCTGACCAGACGGGTTTCGGTGGCATAGCCGTCTTGGCGCAGGGCGCGGGCTGCGTTCAGGTTTACATCTGCCTCGCGTAGGCTGGCTTGGGCCTGAACCAGCGCGGCGGCGGCTTGGGGTTGTCCTGCTTGGGCTTGGGTCAGGCGGGCGCGGGCTTCGGCGACGGATGCTTCGCGGGTGCCGACATCGATTTGGCACAGCGTATCGCCTGCGTTCACAAATGCGCCCTTGCGCAGCGGTTCGCCAGAGATTTGGCCGGATGTTTCAGCACGCACAACAACGGCGCGCGCGGCTTCGGTGCGGCCACGCAGGATCACGGCGCTTTCGATTTCGCTTTCTTGGCTGTGTTGAACGACCACCTTGATCAGCGTTTCATCGACCGCAGTGTCGGTCATTTCGTCGGTTGGGGCGGCATCCATAGGCACGTCGCTGCCCGCCACAGCCATCAGGCGGTCACGTTCAAACACCAAGAAATATAAAAAAGCCGAAACGATGATTGCGGTTGCAAGCGGCATGATGCGCATTGGATTGGCCTTTCGTGACGCGGTGACGCTGAAATGCGGCGCGTTTGTTATTATTTTATCGGCGCAAGACACACCGATTTAAGCGAATATACGTTAAACTACTTCGTTCAGATTAAAATTATGCGGCATGCCGCGGCCCCCCTAGCGTTAATCAACGCCCAATTCCCTTGGCATTCTATTCATGTTTTGGATAAGACAAAGCAAAGATTACGACAAAATCGAGAACAAACATGAGCAACAACGAAAGTTTCATCGACGAGGTGAACGAAGAAGTCCGCCGCGATCAGCTGTTCGGATACATCCGTAAATATGGTTGGATTGCTGGATTGGCTGTTGTCGGTTTGGTTGGCGCGACTGCATTTGTGGAATTCCGTGCATCCCAACAACGCGCCGCAGCAGAGTCCAAGGGCGATGCAATCTTTGACGCCTTGAACGAAAGCGAATGGGCACAGCGCCAAGAAGCGTTGGCGCAATTGCCGCAGGATGTGGTTGAACTGATGCTGACAGGTGCAGCGGCCACTGAAAATGGCGACACAGACGCCGCGATTGCCGCCTATACCGCGCTGGCAGGGTTAGAAGATGCCCGCCCGATCTATCGTGAACTGGGCCGTTTCAAGGCGCTGGTTTTGCAATCGGCTGACGAATCCCCCGAAACGCGCATTGCTAGTTTTGAAACCATGGCGGTGCCAGGTGCGCCGTTTGCCATGTTGGCGCGTGAACAGATCGCGGTTGCACAGGCGCAGATGGGTGATGTGGACGCTGCGATTGAAACGCTTCAGTCGATTTCCGCCGATGCGACGGCCAGCCAGGGGTTGCGCAATCGCGTTGGACAATTGATTGTGGCGCTTGGCGGTCAGGCCGCAGAATAACAATACGGTCGGAGTGCAGGCAGTGACATTCAAAACGATTATGGGCACCGGATGCGCTCTGGCTATGTTGGCGGCATGTGGTCAACGTGACGTCATTTTGCCGGGCGAACGTCTGGATATCCGTGACGGAATGGCGACCCAGCAGGTGGAAACTGCCAATGTTGCGGCCCCGATTTCATTGGGTGCACAGGTTGCGAACACCGATTGGACGCATCGCGGCGGATCGGCTACGCACAACATGCCGCATTTGGCGTTGTCGGCTGCACCGACGTTGGCGTTTGCGGCCAGCATCGGGCAGGGGGATACCCGCCGTAATCGTATCACGGCCGATCCGATTGTTGCGGATGGCGTGGTTTATACGGTCGATTCCGCACTGAATTTGGCAGCCACGGCAACGAATGGCGCTGCGCTATGGTCGGTGACGTTGATCCCAGCGGGCGAACAAAGCGAACTGTCTGGCGCTGCACTGGCCTATGGTGGCGGCATGATCTTTGCGACCACTGCGTTTGGTGAATTGATCGCGCTTTCGCCTGCAAACGGCGGTGTGATCTGGCGTCAGGATCTGGGCGCTTCGGGCGCATCGGCGCCGACCTATCAGGGCGGTGTTGTCTATGTCGTCGGCCAAGATAACCGTGCTTGGGCGATCGATGCCGAAAATGGCACAATCCGCTACACCAAAAACAGCAACCCTGTTTCCGCTCAATACGGGTACGGCCCCGGTGTTGCGGTGACGGGCGAATACGCGATCTTTCCGTTCTCATCCGGCCAATTGGTCGGCGCATTCAAAAACGGTGGCCTAACCCGCTGGAGCGATAGCGTCGGAGGCGAACGTCTGGGGTATGCCCTGAATGCGCTGGACGGTATCACCGCAGGCCCTGTGGTTGATGGGTCGACGGTGTACTACGGCAACTCCACCGGTATGATTGTTGCGCTGAATATTGCGGACGGGACACGCCGTTGGTCGGCACGCGAAGGCGCGGTAAACACTGTCTATCCAGTAGGCGGGTCCGTTTTTGCGGTGAACGACGTCAACGAATTGGTGCGTCTGGATGCGCGGTCGGGTGATGTGGTTTGGTCGGTGCAGATGCCTGACCTGATCGAACGCCGTATGGGCAAATCCCGCGCGGCTGTTGCGCATTATGGCCCCGTTGTCGCGGGTGGTCACGTGGTCGTGGCATCATCGGACGGCGCGCTGCGTCTGTTTGACCCTGTGTCGGGCGCGTTGGTCAATCAAATCGAATTGCCGTCCGGGGCTGCTTCGGCACCTGTTGTTGCGGGCGGCGTTTTATACGTTGTGAACAAAGACGGGCAATTGTTGGCTTTTCGTTGATCAATAATTGGTGTATCGCCCCGATCTTGATCTGAAAGGGCTCTGGCCATGACATTCACACTTGCGATCGTTGGTCGCCCGAACGTGGGCAAATCAACGTTGTTTAACCGCCTTGTCGGTAAAAAGCTGGCTTTGGTAGATGACCAGCCTGGCGTGACGCGCGATCTGCGCGAAGGTGACGCGCGTTTGGGCGACCTACGCTTTACCGTTATCGATTCCGCCGGTTTGGAAGAAGCGACCGATAATTCGTTGCAGGGGCGTATGCGCCGTCTGACCGAACGCGCGGTAGAAATGGCCGATGTTTGTCTGTTCTTGGTCGATGCCCGCGCGGGTATCACGCCATCGGACGAAGTGTTCGCCGATATCCTGCGCAAGAAAAACGCCAACGTCATTCTGGCCGCGAACAAGGCCGAAGGCCGCGCAGGCGAAGGCGGCGTGCTAGAGGCCTATAGCCTTGGCTTGGGCGAACCGATCCGCCTATCTGCTGAACATGGTGAAGGTCTGGATGAACTGTATCACACGCTGATCCCGATTTCGGAACAGTTCGCCGAACGCGCAGCCCAAGATATGCCAGACGTCGATGTGGACATCGAAGACTGGGACGATTTCGAAGAAGGTGATGAACCACCCATCCCGATGCCGACCACTGCAAGACCGCTTCAGATCGCGGTTGTGGGGCGTCCGAACGCGGGTAAATCGACGCTGATCAATAAAATCATTGGCGAAGAACGTCTGCTGACCGGCCCAGAGGCTGGCATCACGCGTGACGCGATTTCGGTGAAAACCGAATGGGAAGGCGTGCCGATGCGTATCTTTGATACCGCCGGTATGCGCAAAAAGGCCAAGGTTCAGGAAAAGCTGGAAAAGCTGTCGGTATCTGACGGTCTGCGCGCTGCAAAATTCGCCGAGGTTCTGGTGATTTTGCTGGACGTGGAAATCCCGTTTGAACAGCAGGATTTGCGCATCGCCGATTTGGCCGAACGCGAAGGCCGCGCCGTTGTGGTTGCCGTGAACAAATGGGACCTAGAGGACGAAAAGCAGGAAAAGCTAAAAGACCTGCGCGAAAAATTCGAACGTCTGCTGCCTCAGTTGCGCGGCGCGCCTATGGTCACCGTATCGGCGAAAACGGGCAAAGGTCTGGATCGTCTGAACGCCGCAATCATGAAAGCCTACGAAGTATGGAACCGCCGTGTGTCGACATCGGCCCTGAACCGTTGGCTGGTTGGTATGCTGGAACAGCACCCGCCGCCCGCACCGCAGGGCAAGCGGATCAAGATGCGCTACATGACGCAGGTGAAAACCCGTCCGCCGCAGTTCGTGGTAATGACGTCGCACCCAGATAAAGTGCCGGATAGCTATAACCGCTATCTAATCAATGGCTTGCGGGCTGACTTTGATATGCCGGGGACGCCGATCCGTTTGTTCCTGCGTGATCAGGGTGAAAAGAACCCGTATAAGAACAAGAAGAAAAAACAGACCGGTCGTTTGCACAAACACCTTAAGCAAAATCGCGGCGAATAATCACTGCGGCGATTGCCAGAATACCAATCACCGCCAGCACCGACATCACCAGATTGTCGGTGCTGTTTTGTATGATGACCCCGATAAGCGCCCAGATGACCGCCGCGCCATAGGCGATACCGGATGGCGGCATCAGTTTGATGGCGATGGCCGCCCCCATGGCGACGATAAGGAACAGGATCGATGCGGTCTGATAGGACAGGATGCCATAGCCTGCGATCATGATGGCGAACGACACGCAAGACGCCGCCGTCAGCCAACCCGCATATAGGCCTACAGGCACCTTGAGCCACCAGCGGTCTTTGGACGGGCTACGCAGCAGGGCAAGGATTGCAAGGCCCGCCATGATCACGATGATCACGGTCGCCCAGATCACAGTGGCGTTCGCAATCGCCAGCCACAACGTGCCTAACGCGAGGCTCAGCGCCAATGGCCCGCGCGTGTTCTGCCACGCGCCATCATAGCGGCGTTTGATCAGGCCATAGATCGCCGACACCACCAGCCAGCTGTAAATCAGGCCCCAGATGCTGAACGCATAGCCTGCGGGCTGGATGGGCGGTTGATCCATGAATACGGGGATCTGGTCCGCCTCGTATCCAGTGAACGGCGCGGTGACTAATGGGGCCAGAACAAAGGTCGCGGTGAATAGGGCGGTCAGATAAGGCAATAAACGGTACATCGGAAAACCAAGGGTTATATTGAGTTAACCCGATGGTAGCGCAATTTTTCCCAATGTCCTGTGCCGCAACGAAAAAAGCGGACGCAAAACGCCCGCTTTTGTCATCGATATATCGTTGGCTTAGGCCAGCGTGCCGTCGAGCGTCAGGATGGTTTTGCCGCCCAGATACGGGTGCAGCGCATCGGGCAGGGTGACCGACCCATCCGCGTTCTGACCGTTTTCCAGCACCGCGATCAGGGTACGGCCAACAGCCAGACCCGACCCGTTCAGCGTATGCACAAACTGTGGTTTGCCGCCTTCGGTTGGTTTGAAACGTGCGTTCATGCGGCGGGCCTGATAATCGCCAGCGGTCGAAACCGACGAAATCTCGCGGTATTTGTCCTGACCGGGTAGCCATACCTCTAGGTCGTGGGTGCGTTTCATGCCTGCGCCCATGTCGCCTGCGCATAGTTTCATCGTGCGGTATGGCAGGTTCAGCGCCTCTAGGATCGCTTCGGCCTGACGGGTCATGCGGGCATGTTCGGCCTCGGAATCGTCGGGGTGCACGATCGACACCATTTCAACCTTTTCGAACTGGTGCTGACGCAGCATGCCCGATGTGTCGCGGCCTGCGGAACCTGCTTCGGAACGGAAACATTGGGTGTGCGCGGCATAGCGCATCGGCAGCGCGGATTCTTCAATCACGTCGCCGTTCACAAGGTTGGTCAGCGTGACCTCTGCCGTTGGGATTAGCCACCAGCCGTTGGTCGTTTGATAGCTGTCTTCGCCGAATTTCGGCAGCTGGCCCGTGCCGTACATCATGTCCTCTAGGACCATGACGGGGGTGATCGCCTCGGTCAGGCCGTGGTTGTCGACATGGAAATCCAGCATGAACTGCGCCAGCGCGCGGTGGATACGCGCAACGCCGCCTTTCAGCACGACAAAACGGCTGCCCGACAGTTTCGCGCCTGCCTCAAAATCCATGCCGCCCTGAACAGAGGCCAGTTCGAAATGTTCGACAGGTTTGAAATCGAATGTGCGCGGGGTGCCCCACTGGCCGATTTCAACGTTGTCGTCTTCGGATGCGCCTTCGGGGACGTCATCGTACAGCATGTTCGGAATGGTCAGCAAAAGGTTCGTCAGTTCGACGTCCTTTTGTTTGGCCTCTTCGTTCATGGCGGCGATTTCAGCCTTTTTTTCGGCAACCAGCGCGCGCAGACGTTGGAATTCGTCTTCGTCACCGCGGCCTTTGGCGGCGCCGACTTCTTTGGACGCTTTGTTCTGTTCGGCGGTCGCGGTTTCCGCAGCGTGGATCAGGGCGCGGCGCGCCTCGTCCAGGGCCAGAACCTCTGACGACATCGGGGACGCTCCACGACGCGACAGCGCTGCGTCAAATGCGGCTGGGTTTTCGCGGATGAATCGGATGTCATGCATGGGTGTCGTCCTTTTGTTTTATGACGCTGCGCTTATGGCATGTGAAATTTCAAAACTAAAGAGCCAAGGCAATGCATTGGCGCGCTGTGATATTCGGCGTCACATTTAATAATTTCGTTACCTAGAGTTCGCAGGATTGTCACGGATCCGGCTTATCAGCGCGGCCATGCACCACTGGGTGCACAAAATTTCCAGCTGCAATGAATAGGCCAGAAAATGACCGATATTAAAGATGTAGATCTGTCTTGGGACGATTTTGACGAACTGCGCGATCCGCGCCCTGACGCAAACGAATTCGACGCTGTAGTCGAACGCGCCATTTCGCGCCGTGGTTTTCTGGGCGGCGTTCTGGCGTTCGGTTCGGGCGCTGCGGTTATGGGGTCGGTCATGGGATCGGCAACGTCGGCAAACGCGCAGGCGGCTGCATTCAAATTTGCGCCAATCGGCATCGCAACCGACCACGACATCCACGTGCCAGAAGGCTACGAATGGAAAACGCTGGTCCGCTGGGGCGACGCGCTATTTTCCGAAGCCAACGGCGCCTATGACGCAGAAAACGGCGTGTCGGTCGATATGTCGGACAAAGTGTTCGGCGAAAACACCGACGGCATGGAGCTGTTTGAGGTAGACGGCAAACAGCTGATCGCGGTGAATTCGGAATACGTGAACCCGAAAATCAACCTGCCTGCCGACGCCGAAGGCACCCCGCGCACCGCAGACGAAGTGACCCTGCTGAAGAACCTGCAAGGCGTGACCGTGATGGAAGTTGCTGACAACGGCAACGGCTACGAAGTCGTCGTAGACAGCCCATATAACCGCCGCATCACCCACGAAACTCCGATGACCATGGACGGCCCTGTGGCTGGCACCGATCTGGTCAAAACCAACGCAGACCCAATGGGCATGTCGCCAGTTGGCACCATGAACAACTGTGGTTCGGGTAAAACCTTGTGGGGCACATATCTGACCTGCGAAGAAAACTTTAACGGTTATTTCGGCGCAACGGGTGCTGAGCCTGTCGGCGCGGGTTACGCCCGTTACGGCATCGGCGGCGAAGGCCGTTATGCCTACGAAAAATTCGATGCGCGTTTCGATCTGACGGCAGAGCCGAACGAACCGCACCGTCACGGCTGGATCACTGAAATCGATCCTGCAGACCCAACATCCACCCCTGTGAAACATTCGGCGCTGGGTCGTTTCAAACACGAAAACGCGGAAATGGTTCAGGCCGCTGATGGCCGCGTGGTTGTGTATATGGGCGACGATGAACGCGGTGAATTCATCTATAAATACGTGTCCAACGGCACCTACACGGACGGCGGTTCGACCGAAGGCCTGCTGTCTGACGGCCAACTGTATGTCGCGAAATTCAACGATGATCAGACGGGCGAATGGCTGGCTCTGACGCCGGAAACCACGGGCATGTCGGCAGAAGAAATCCTGGTTTTCTCGCGTATGGCAGGGTCTGCTGTTGGCGCGACCACGATGGACCGCCCTGAATGGGTCGCCTGTAACCCGCTAAAGGTCGAGGCATATTGCGCCCTGACCAACAACAAAAACCGCGGCGTGAAACCGAACGCTGGCGGCGATGACACCCCAGCCGTGGGTCCAAACCCGCGCGAGACGAACAACTATGGCCAGATCGTGCGCTGGACCCCAGCGAACGAAGACCACGGGTCGACCGAATTCACATGGGATCTGTACGTGATGGCGGGCAACCCGACCGTTTACGACAACGCCTATGCAGGGTCGGACAACGTGAACGCGGGCAACATGTTCAACTCGCCCGACGGTATGGCGTTCGACAGCGAAGGCATGCTGTGGATCCAGACCGATGGTGACGACAGTAACGAAGGCGAATTCGAAGGCCAAGGCAACAACCAGATGCTGGTTGGCAACCCAGAGACCGGCGAAATCGCACGTTTCATGACCGTGCCAAACGGCGCCGAGGTCACTGGCCTGTGCTGGTCCGCGGATCGCAAGGTTGCCTTTGTCGGCGTTCAGCACCCAGGCGGTAGCTGGCCTGACAACACCGGCAAACCACGCAGCGCAGTTGTCGCCGTTTGGCGCAACGACGGCGCAACCATCGGCTAAGCCCGCAAGGCATAAACAAAACGAAGGGGCCGCATCTGCGGCCCCTTTGGTTTTGGTGGGTTATTTGGCGTTGCGGGCGTAATCGGGTAAATATTCGAGCACGTCTGGATGATGTTCCGCCACCCAATCGCGCCATGCGCGGTTGAATTCATCATAGCTAAGTTCGTCTTTGGGCCAATGTTCGGGCCAAGGCGTGACGGTGTTCGTCCCATCGCCAAAAATTGAGGCAAGGTGTTCGGCGAATTGCGGTAGGTTCTCTATATCTATACTTGTTACCGACGCACCGTTGACAATGGCGTCTGATACAAATGTGAGGGTGTCAAATTCTGCGCCGTATAGGTGCGCGCCGTTCAATTTCGTTATGTAAAGGAATGCCCCTTGCAATTGCGTTTCCTCGAGGTGCGCCCCCTGCAAATTCGCCTCCATTAGGTCCGCTCCCTGCAAATTCGCCCAAGATAGGCTCGACTCTTGCATATTCGCCCCGCTTAGGTTTGCTTTCTCCAATTGCGCGAAACCCAAGTGCGCTTCCTGTGATTTCACAAACCTCAGGTCCGCTTGCTGCAATTGTGCGAAGCTTAGGTCCGCTCTCTGCATGTTCGCCGAGGTTAGGTTCGCCCCCTGTAGTTTCGCTCCATCTAATTCTGCCCCCTGCAAATGCGCCCAGCTTAGGTCCGATTCCTGTAATTTTGTCTTGTTTAGATGCGCTCCCTGTAATCGCGCGTTTCGCCATTTGCCCTTGCCAAAATTCAGTCCGCTCAAGTCCATGCCTTGCAGGTTTGCGCCGCGTAGGTCGATGGCGGTGTCCTCTAACTCCACATTGGGTAAGTCGCGAATGCGGCCGATGGCTTGGACGGCCTTTTGTAAATCGGATCGTTTAGGTGCTAGGCCGTCCGCCCAGTCGCTCAGTTCATCGGGCGACGCATTTTCGGGCGTTGGTTCGGCGGGTACATCGGGGATTTTGTCACCGACCTGAACGGTGTGTTCGCGCACGTATAGCGATAGCATTGCGGCGATGCGGCTGGCTTCCTCTGGACGTTCTCGGATTAATCCGAACAGACGATCAATCGCCGTGGCGCGGGTAACCAGATCGGGTTCGCGGGTTGTTAGAACGCGCTGCTCTTTTCCGTGACCCACAACTTTGGTCACTTCGCGCCAAGCGGCTAGGTTTTGGGATGCGTCGTTCAGTTTGTCGTTAAATAGTCGTTCATCCGTCAGGTCGTTCTGTTTCGCTGAATGTTGGATACGGACCAGTGTCACGGGAAAAGCCACGACAGCACCCAATGTTGCGGTCATGGCTGTCAGAGTGACCAATATCCCGCGAAGCTCAGTTTGCTCCTCTGAGGTAGCGGGGGTCATGTGAAGCAACGCATCAACAATCGTCCACATCAATCCGCCGACCAGCGCAATCAAGAGCAGCCCCCACATGGCCGCGCCTAGCATAACCACGGTCACCGGCAGTTTCGTCAGCCCCAGATTTTCCTGCAGAATCATCAGTGGATCGCGTTTTTCTTCGGGCGTCGGCATGATCCGATAAATAGCGAAACTGCCCGCAATTATGGTTAGCAGGACAATCGGCAGCCAGTCGGAATAGCTGGCGGGCGGAAAATGAAACGTAAATTCAGGCATTCAAATGTCTTTCACACGCAAAACGTGCGTCGACTAAAGCGGATCACCCGTCATTGCGCAAGTATGTGAACAGAACGCCTCTGCCTGCGGTTGCCAATCTTTCATGGGCGGAATAACGTGCCGCGACTTTGCGGGGTGGGCCCGCATACCCAATAAACGAAGGAGCGCCCGATGGAGGCCATTCAAGGTATCGTCCCCTTTATTCTGATCTTCGGGATCATGTATTTCCTGCTGATCCGTCCTCAGCAAAAGAAAGTGAAAGAACATCAGGAAATGGTGGCTGCGCTGCGCCGTGGTGATCAGGTTGTCACCCAAGGCGGCGTCATCGGTAAAGTGTCGAAAGTCAAAGACGACAACGAAGTTGAAGTTGAGATCGCGACCGGCGTTTCGGTCCGCGTTGTGCGTTCGACCATCACTCAGGTAGTGAATAAAACCGAACCAGCAAAGTAAGGTAAGGCCCCGGATATGCTCCAGATTTCGCGATTCCGACAGGTTTTGATCCTACTGGTCCTCATGGCCGGGGTTATCTTTACGCTGCCGAATTTTTTCTACGGTCGGGTCGAACAGCACAATGATGCTGTCGCTCTGATCGACAGTGGGATTTCCACTGAACAGGCCGAAGCGGATGTCGCGCTTTGGCCATCGTTTATGCCTAGCAACCTTGTGAACCTAGGTCTGGATTTGCGCGGTGGGGCGCATTTGCTGGCCGAAGTCCGCGTGGAAGAGGTATACGCCACGACCATGGATGCCATGTGGCCCGAGGTTCGTGACGTTCTGGCCGCTGAACGTGACACCGTAGGGTTCATCACGCGCGAAGAGTCCGAAGCCGGTGTTCTGCGCGTCCGTATCAGCGAAGCGGCTGGTATCGAACGTGCTGTTGAGCTGGTGCGCGGTTTGTCCGAACCTGTTGTGACGCTGACGGGCGCGGGGGCTTCGACGTTAAAGGTCACATCCCAAGGCAATGAAATCACTGTTGAATTGTCTGATGCGGAAAAACTGGCGAGCGACGATCGCACCGTTAAACAGGCGCTGGAAATCATCCGCCGCCGTATTGACGCCGCGGGCACGCGTGAACCCACCATTCAGCGTCAGGGCGACAACCGTATCCTGATCCAAGTGCCAGGTGCCAAGTCTGCAGAAGAGCTGCAGGGCTGGATCGGCACCACGGCGCAGTTGAATTTCCACCCTGTTGTTGGCCGCACCACAGACGCGACCCAAAGCGCGGGCGTCGGTAATTTCCTAGCGCCTTCCATCGAAGAGGACGGCGTTTATTACGTGCTGGAACGCACCGCTGTTGTGTCGGGCGAAGAATTGGTAGATGCGCAGCCCAGCTTTGACCAGAACGGTCAGCCTGCTGTGTCGTTCCGTTTCAACCCTGCGGGCGCACGTAAATTCGGCACCTACACATCCGAAAACGTAGGTGCGCCGTTCGCGATTGTTCTGGATAACGAAGTCATCAGCGCGCCGACCATTCGTACCGCGATCACGGGCGGTTCGGGCATCATTTCGGGATCGTTCACTATCGAAGAATCCACCAATCTGGCGGTTCTGCTGCGCGCAGGTGCACTGCCTGCTGGTCTGGATTTCCTAGAAAAACGGACCATCGGTCCTGAGCTGGGCGCGGACAGCGTTCAGGCGGGTAAGATGGCGGCGATGGTTGGTTTCGCGCTGATCATGGTGTTTATGGGGCTGACCTATGGCCTGTTCGGCTGGATCGCAAACGTGGCATTGGTTCTGAACGTCTGCCTGATTATGGGCGCGCTTTCGATCCTTGGCGCGACGCTGACGTTGCCGGGTATCGCAGGTATCGTACTGACCATGGGTATGGCGGTGGACGCCAACGTGTTGGTTTACGAACGTATCCGCGAAGAATTGAAAACAGCCAAAGGTCCGGCGCGCGCAATCGAACTGGGCTATGAACGTGCTATGTCCGCGATTGTGGATGCGAACATCACCACGATCCTGACGGCGGCTATTTTGTGGTTCGTCGGGTCGGGCCCTGTGCGCGGTTTTGCGACCACGCTGGGGATCGGCATTGTCACCTCGGTCTTTACGGCGCTGTTCGTAACCCGTCTGTTCATCGTCTGGTGGTTCCAACGCCGCCGTCCAAAATCCATCGAGGTGTGATCCAATGCGGCTACGTTTAATTCCAGACAACACCAACTTTAATTTCTTCCGCTTTGCTTCGGTCACCTTTGGCGCGTCGGCGGTATTGGTTGTGGCGTCCGTGATCGCGTTCTTTGTGTTCGGCCTGAATTTCGGCATCGATTTCCGAGGCGGGACTACGATCCGTACGGATTCAACCAATGAAATCGTCGTGTCGGATTACCGTGCCGCGATCGAACCATTGGGGCTGGGCGATATCGTCGTGACCGAGGTTTTCGATCCGACCTTTGACGCCGATCAGCACGTTGCGATGATCCGCATTCAGGCTCAAGAAGGCCAAGAAAGCATTTCCGAAGACATCGTAGAAAACGTCCGCGCGGCGCTGGTGGCGATTGATCCTGCGGTCACCTTTGCGTCCGTTGAATCGGTTGGTCCAAAGGTGTCGGGCGAATTGATCCAGAAAGCCGTCTATGCCGTTCTGGCCGCGCTGGTGGTCATCGTTCTGTACATCTGGCTGCGGTTCGAATGGCAGTTCGCGGTGGGCGCCGTTGTCGCGTTGATCCACGACGTTGCGCTGACGATTGGCCTATGGGCGGTGTTCCAGATCAAATTCGATCTGGCGACGATTGCGGCGCTGCTGACCATCGTGGGGTATTCGATCAACGATACTGTGGTTGTGTTCGACCGTGCGCGTGAAAACCTGATTAAATTCAAAAACACACCTCTGGTGGATGTGCTGAACATGTCTGCGAACGAAACCCTTAGCCGCACGATCATGACCTCGGGCACCACGCTGCTGGCGCTGATCGCGCTGTTGGTTCTGGGCGGCGATGTGATCCGGTCGTTCGTGTTCGCGATCACTTGGGGTATCATCGTTGGTACGTATTCTTCGATCTATGTCGCAAAGAACATCGTATTAATGTTGGGTGTCAAACGTGACTGGTCCAAGGAAAAGAAACCTACGGGCAATCAGTTCATGGACATGGATACGTAAATTTTCAGGGGCCGTTCGCGGCCCTTGACCATCTAGAGGATTAGCAATGCGCCTGAACGAAGTTGTCTTTACTGATGCAAAACCCGTCGACGGCTACGGCCCCGGTTTTTTCCGTATCGGAGGCGAAGTGTTCAACGGCCCGTTGGTTGTGACCTCGACGGGCGTTGCGTCTTGGGGCGGGTATGACGACGCCGATGCGCTGATCGCTATGAAAGATCAGACCGACGTTGTGTTCATCGGCACAGGCGAAAACATCGCCTATATTCCTGCCGAATTGCGCAGCGCGCTGGAAACCGCGGGCGTTGCGTTTGAAACGATGGCGTCACCTGCGGCTTGCCGTACCTTTAACGTTCTTCTGTCCGAAGGTCGCCGCGTTGCGCTGGCGATCCTGCCCATCTGATGCTGCGCGTCGATAACCTGACCTGCGCCCGTGGCGGTCGCCCCGTTTTGTCGAACGTGTCGTTCGATGTACCAGACGGGCAGGCGTTGATCCTGCGCGGGGCCAATGGGATCGGCAAAACGACATTGCTGCGCACGTTGGCGGGGCTGCAACCTGCGTTATCGGGTGACATACAGGTAGACGACGAAGACACCGCCTATGCCAGCCACGCCGACGGGATTAAGGCGCAGTTGACGGTGGCCGAAAATCTGGCGTTTTGGGCGGATATCTATGGAACGGATGTGCCTGAAACCGTGTACACTGATTTCGATCTGGCGGACCTGCGCGAACGGTTTGCGGGCACGTTGTCTGCGGGCCAAAAACGCCGTCTGGGGCTGGGCCGTTTGGGCGTGATCAAACGCAAGGTTTTGTTTCTGGACGAACCGACCGTATCGCTGGACCGTTTTTCGGTGAAACTGTTCGCGGACTTTATCCAAAACCGGCATCTGGCGAACGGCGGGATTGCCGTGATCGCGACCCATATTGATCTGGGCCTGACAGCGCGCGAATTGGATCTGGAACCCTATCGCGCGGCCATCGACGATCTGGGATCCAGTGACGAGGCGTTCCTGTGATCGCGCTGTTTATTCGTGACCTGCGATTGGCCGTGCGGGCAGGGGGCGGGTTCGGTCTGGGGCTTGCGTTTTTCCTGATCGTGGTGGTTCTGATCCCCTTTGGCGTTGGCCCTGACCGCGCCGTTTTGGAACCTATCGCACCGGGCATTTTGTGGGTCGCGGCGTTGCTGTCGTGCCTGTTGTCGCTGGACCGCATTTTCGCGCTGGATTTCGAAGACGGATCGCTGGCTCTGCTCGCCACGTCGCCTTTGCCGCTCGAGGGCGCGGTTCTGGCCAAGACCGTGGCGCATTGGGTCACAACGGGGTTGCCGCTAACGCTGGCGGCACCAGCCTTGGGTATCCTTTTGCACATGAAACCAGAGGCTTATGGGTATTTGTTCGCTTCGCTTTTGCTGGGTACACCTGCGTTGTCGATGATCGGAACGTTTGGCGCGGCGTTAACTGTTGGCCTGCGACGCGGTGGCCTATTGCTGTCGCTGCTTGTGCTACCTTTATATGTTCCGACGCTGATTTTCGGTGCCGAAGCCGTCCGCCGCGGTGCCGAAGCGATGGCCGTGCAAACGCCGTTTGTTATGCTGGCGGGGATCACGGCGGGGGCATTCGCCCTTTTGCCTATTGCGGCCGCAGCTGCCTTGCGCGTTAACCTGCGCTAGGCCGACCGAAGAAAGAGGAACCGATGTCGATTTGGGAATACGCAAATCCAAAGAAATTCATGGCCACGACAGCTCCGATTGCGCCTTGGGCGCTGTATGGATCGCTGGCTTTGATCACTGTCGGCCTGTGCTGGGGCCTGTTTCTAACGCCCGAGGCGATCAATTTCGGCCATTCGGTGAAAATCCTGTTCGTGCATGTGCCATCGGCCCTGATGGCGATTAACGCATGGCTGATGATGATGGTGGCATCGATCATCTGGATCGTGCGCCGTCACCACGTGTCGGCACTGGCCGCGAAATCAGCGGCGCCGATTGGCATGGTGATGACCGTGATCGCGCTGGCAACGGGTGCGATTTGGGGCCAGCCGACGTGGGGCACATGGTGGGCGTGGGAACCGCGCCTGACATCGTTCCTGATCCTGTTTTTGTTCTATCTGGGCTACATCGCGCTGTGGTCCGCGATCGAAGATAACGATACCGCCGCTGACCTGACGTCGGTTCTGTGTATCGTTGGATCGTTGTTCGCGCTGCTGTCGCGCTATGCCGTGCGGTTCTGGGGCAATGGGTTGCATCAGGATTCGACCTTTTCGGCGGACAAAGAAACGCACATCGACCCGTCGTTCTGGTGGCCTTCGGTCATTTCGATGGGGGGCTTTGTCCTGTTGTTCGTCGCGCTGGTTTTGATCCGCACAAACACGCAAATCCGCCTGCGCCGCGCAGACGCGCTCGAGGCTCGCAATCGGAGACAGTCATGATTGATTTCGGAAAACACACATTCCACGTTTGGGCCAGCTATGGCGTGACCATCACGTTGCTGGTTGGATTGATCGTCCAATCCCTGCGTCAAAGCAAAAAAGCCAAAGCGCGTTTGGCAGCGATCGAGGGCAAAAATGGCTAAGTTCCCAAAACTTGCACTGATCCCGCCGATTGCCTTTGCAGGCGTGGCCGCGTTGTTTTTTGCGGGTATGTTCTGGGGCAGCGATGATGACATGCCATCGACCATGATTGGCCGTGATGCACCTGTTTTGCCCGCGCAATCGGTGCCGGGGACCGAATTGGCGACGGTTGAAACGCTGACAACGGGCGAAATCACCATCGTGAATTTCTGGGCCAGCTGGTGCCCACCTTGCCGCGCGGAACACCCCGTTTTGCACGAACTGGCCGAACAGGGATATCGCATCGTAGGCGTGAATTTCCGCGATACCGAAACGGCATCCGCTGATTATCTAGATGAATTGGGCAATCCGTTCGTCGCCACAGGCTTTGATCGGTCGGGACGGGTCGCAATTGACTGGGGCGTGACTGCGCCGCCAGAAACATTCATCATCGATGGGGATGGCAAAGTGCTGTTCCGGTTCATCGGCCCATTGGTCGGGTCGGACTATGAACAGCGGTTTTTACCCGCCTTGGAAAATGCGCTGGCCGATTAACAGGCCAGTCGCGCCATCGCGCCAAATTCGGCAGCAGATCGGTATGCCATAGCCTGCAGATTGTGCTGGTAGGCGGGCGTGCCGATTTCCAGAACGATCAATAGCGATAGTTCTTCTGCTTCTGTCGTACCCATATGGGCTGTCGCGAAATCGAACACGTCGTCAATCGGGCGCATGGATTGGCAGCTGACCACGATGTCGGGGAAATATTCCGCGCGTTCTTCGGTCATGATCGACAACGCGTTTGCTGCGTTGATATCATTTTCCCAGTCTTCGCTGTCTTCGCCCCAGATATTCGCCTGAACGCAGGCGCCAGTTGCCATGCGTTCCGCCAACCCGCGACGCCAGAAGGCTGACGTTTCTTCGTGGGCGATGATCACAACTGCATAGGCCCGTTCACTAGGAAGAGGCGGGTAAGCGTCGTCGGCCGATAGGCGCATATGTGCGAATTGAATATCCATACCCCAAAGTCGCTGTGACCCGTGGATTCGGCAAACCGGATTCGGGGGGAATCCTGTGGATAGAGTCACTTAGCCTAGGCATAAGTCTGTGGATAAGTTGTGAAGGATTTTTGTGCCATATCTTGGCAACTCATCCTAAAAGCGATCCCCGCCGCGCCGTTACTATAAACAAAGAGTAGTATGGTGTAAAAATGGCGAGCGTTCAAAGCTGGGGATGGTTTAATTACACGGGCACTTGGCCCGGGTTTAACATCCTGTCCGGCAACAATTTGGATCACCGCGGCGATGGTTTGTCCGTTGATCCGTCCGGCTATGTGGAAATCACGCTAAATGACTGGAACAATGACGGTCTGATCTATGATGAAGATCTGGACGGCGGGCCGTTAAATGGTTTTGAAACCGTATCAGGCCCGTCAATGACGCTGACCCCGCACGAGGTTGCGCTGTATACAGGGTCCACCATCGTTCATAACGGCACGACCCTTACTGTGAACATGGAGGTGACGCTGTTCACCAACGGCATGTACGGTGTGCGTTTGCTGGATAATGAAATCCCAGCGGGCCATTATTCGGACGTCACCAGCATCACATTGGGCACATGGAACGAAGTTGAATATTCAGGTATCCATGTTTCAGCAGTGGACCAGATGTTTGTCTGCTATGTGGCTGGTACCGAAATCGAAACCACGCGCGGTTACGTGCCCGTGGAACAAATCAAGGTCGGCGATTTTGTCGAAACGCTGGATCACGGCCCCCAAGAGGTGCGCTGGATCGGATCGCAGTTCGTTTTGGGCACCGGAAAAAATGCCCCGATCCGGATCGAAGCAGGGCTGTTTGATAATGATGTGCCCGTCTACGTATCGCCCAATCATCGCATTTTGTTGCATGGTGAAATCGTGGACATGTTATTCGCCGCAGACGAAGTATTTGCCCCCGCCAAACATTTGGTGAACGGCACAACCATCCGGCCAGAACCCCGCGCATTGGTTCAATACTGCCATTTCGCATTAAACCAACACGAGGTCATCATGGCTGACGGCATGCTGAGCGAAAGCCTGTTGCCTGGTCCTGAATCGTTGCGTTTGATCCGGCCAGCCGACCGCGACGCGTTGTTTGACGCACTGCCACAGTTGCACGCGGGGTGGGACGCTTATGGTCCGTCCGCGCGGATGTGTCTGACCAAACGCGAATGTGAATTGCTGCGGTGGGCGAATGATCGTGAACGTCAGTTTGAAAAACTGGATAGCCCCATTATAGCGCGCCGTTTCGAACACCATTAACGAAAGCCCCGCCAAATTGGCGGGGCTTTGTTTTATTAGGCTTTGGCCAAATTGCGCAGCACATAGTGCAGCACGCCGCCGTTTTCGACGTATTCAATTTCTGGCGCGGTATCGATCCGGCATTTGATGTCGATGGTTTTGGTCGTGCCATCGGCATAGGTGATATCAGCCTGCAAGGTTTGCAGCGGTTTCACACTGTCCAGACCCATGATCGTCACCGTTTCATCGCCTGTCAGATTCAGCGTTTTGCGCGTGTCGCCGCCTGTGAACTCAAACGGTACAACGCCCATGCCAACCAGATTGGATCGGTGGATACGTTCGAACGATTCCGCGATCACGGCTTTGACGCCCAATAGCGCCGTACCTTTGGCCGCCCAGTCACGGGACGATCCCGCACCGTATTGTTCGCCGCCGAATACAACCAGCGGGGTGCCTTGGTCCTGATAGGCCATGGATGCGTCAAACACCGATGTCTGTTCGCCGTCCGGGCCTTTGGTATAGCCGCCTTCGACGCCGTCCAGCATTTCGTTTTTGATCCGAATGTTGGCAAAGGTGCCGCGCATCATGATTTCGTGGTTACCACGGCGCGATCCATAGGAGTTAAACTCACGCGGCGCGACCTGACGTTCGATCAGATACTGACCCGCAGGCGTGGATTGCGCGAACGACCCCGCAGGCGAAATGTGGTCGGTTGTGACCATGTCGCCCAGCATCAGCAGAACCTTGGCGCCTTCGATGTTTTCGATGGATCCTTTTTCTGCGGACATGCCTTGGAAATAGGGTGGGTTCTGGATGTAGGTGGACGTAGGCGGCCAATCATAGGTTTCGCCGCCCGATACTTCGACCGCTTGCCATTTTTCATCGCCCTTGAACACGTCCGCGTATTTTTCAACGAATGCTTCGCGGGTGACGACTTTGTCCACCAGTTCGGCGATTTCAGCGTCGGTGGGCCAGATGTCTTTTAGGTAGACGTCTTTGCCGTCTTTGTCCTGCGCGATGGGATCATTCGCCAGATCGATGTTCATATCGCCCGCGATGGCGTAGGCCACGACCAGCGGCGGCGATGCCAGATAATTGGCGCGCACGTCAGGGGAAATGCGGCCTTCGAAGTTGCGGTTACCCGACAGCACAGATGTGGCGATCAGATCGCCGTCTGCAATCGCCTTGGACAGTTCAGGCGCAATCGGGCCAGAGTTGCCGATACAGGTCGTGCAGCCATAGCCGACCAGATTGAAACCCAGCGCGTCCAGATCATCCTGCAGGCCTGCCGCGTTCAGATATTCGGTCACAACCTGCGATCCCGGCGCAAGGGACGTTTTGACCCAAGGTTTGCGCGTCAGGCCCAATTCGTTGGCTTTGCGCGCCACCAGACCGGCGCCGATCATCACATAGGGGTTCGACGTGTTGGTACAGGACGTGATCGACGCGATCACAACCGAACCGTCGCGCAGTTCGTAATCGGTGCCTTCGACGGGGTGCGATTTGCGAGGGTCTTTTTCTTCGACTGCGGTCGGGGTTGGGGCCTCGGCCTCCATCGCTTCGGCGGCCATGGATGTGTCGATGCCGCGGTATTCGTTCACAACGTTCATGAACGCGTTCGAAGCGTTCGACAGTTTGACGTAATCCTGCGGACGTTTTGGACCCGAGATTGCAGGCACGATGGTGCCCATGTCCAGTTCCAGCGTCGACGAATAGATCGGCGCATAGTCGGCACCGCGCCAGAAACCGTTTTCTTTGGCGTAGGCTTCGACCAATGCGATGCGATCTTTGTCGCGGCCGGTTTGTTCCATGTAATGCAGGGTTTCGGCGTCGATCGGGAAGAAACCACAGGTCGCACCGTATTCAGGCGCCATGTTCGCAATCGTCGCACGTTGTGCCAGTGGCAGATTGTCCAGACCGTCGCCGTAGAATTCCACGAATTTGCCAACAACGCCGTGGGCGCGCAGCATTTCAACGACTTTCAGAACCAAATCGGTGCCAGAGGTGCCTTCGACCATCGCGCCGGTCAGTTTGAAACCGACGACTTCGGGGATCAGCATGGAAATCGGCTGGCCCAGCATGGCGGCCTCTGCTTCGATCCCGCCAACGCCCCAGCCCAAAACGGCCATGCCGTTGACCATGGTGGTGTGGCTGTCTGTCCCGACCAGAGTGTCAGGATAGGCGACCATATCGCCGTTCTGGTCTGTGTCCGACCAAACGGTTTGCGCCAGATATTCAACGTTCACCTGGTGACAAATGCCCGTGCCTGGCGGCACAACGCGGAAATTCTGGAACGCGGTTTGGCCCCATTTCAGGAACTGATAGCGTTCCATATTGCGTTCGTATTCGCGGTCCACGTTCATCTGGAACGCGCGCGGGTTGCCAAATTCGTCGATCATGACCGAATGGTCGATCACCAGATCAACGGGGACCAGCGGGTTAATCTTTTCGGGATTGCCGCCCAACGCTTTGATCCCGTCGCGCATCGCGGCAAGGTCCACAACAGCAGGCACGCCGGTGAAATCCTGCATCAATACGCGGGCAGGGCGATAGGCGATTTCGCGCGGGTTATTACCGCCGTTTTTGGCCCAATCGCCAAAGGCGCGGATGTCGTCAACCGACACCGAAAAACCGTCGTCTTCGAACCGCAAAAGGTTTTCCAGAACCACCTTTAGCGATGCGGGCAAATTGGTGAAATCACCCAGACCTGCCTCTTGGGCGGCGGGGATCGAATAATAGGCAATTGATTTGTCGCCAACCGTCAGAGTGCGGCGGGTCTTGGCGGTATCTTGGCCGACCTGAATAGGCATTTGATACGTCCTTATGTTTTGGCAAGTAGCTATAGTTAAAAACTAGTGCGTAACCCTGTCATTACAATAGGCTAATTGCGAATTGTATGCGGTTGTATACCGCGTTTGTTGCCATTTCATGTCAAACACTCGCAATTCGTTGATTGGAGTGTGCCTAGGGTTTGGTCTAAGTTCGGCTCTGTACTGGAAAGTGGGATGAATGATGCGAAATCTATTATCGGCCGTGTTGATGTCGGCGTCTGTTGCGGCGCCTGCGATTGCTCAGGATACATCGCCGGTGGTGGTTGAATTGTTCACGTCGCAGGGCTGTTCGTCTTGTCCGCCCGCGGATAAAATTCTGGCTGATCTTGCTGGGCGCGATGATGTGATCGCATTGGCGCTGCATGTCGATTATTGGGATTACATCGGCTGGAAAGACGAATTCGCCGATCCAATGTTCACAGAACGCCAAAAAGCTTATGCAATGCAGGCGGGGGCGCGGTCTATTTACACGCCGCAGTTTGTTGTGGGCGGCGTGAACCACGTCGTCGGGGCAGAGCCGATGCAGTTGGCCGACCAAATACGCGACGCCGCCGATATGCAGGGCGGTGCAGAGCTCACCGTGAGCCGTTCAGGCGATACCCTGCGGGTTCAAGCCGTGTCAGCGCAAAGCTTTGCCAAGGCGTTGGATGTGGTGGTGGTGTCCTATGTGCCCAACGCAAACGTCGACATCCAAAGCGGTGAAAACGCAGGAAAAACAGTAGAATACCACAACATCGTTCAAAGCTGGGATGACGTCGCGGATTGGGCGGCGCAGGCGCCTTTGGACATTTCGATGACGGTTGATACCGACAATCCGATCGTCATTCTGTTACAAGAGCAAGGCCCAGGCGTGATCGTCGCGGCGGCGCAGCTGGATTAAGAAAACTCTTTCCAACGGCGATGGACCCAGAACCATTGTTCGGGGTTGGCCGCGATCCGTTTTTCCAATCGGCGCGTCAGTTCGGTTGTCATGGTTTCGGGATCACTGTGTTCAATTGGCGTTTCAACAGCGATTTTGAACGACAGCCCGTCCGGTTGTCTGATACCGAAATAAGGCACCAACAGGGCGTTTGACCGCAATGCGATGCTGGCCGCCGATGTGGCCGTGCGCGCAGGTTTCCCCAAGAAATCGATCATCGCGCCATCGCGGACAGCCACATCAAACAACAACGTTCCCATGCCGCCTGATCGCAAATGGCGTGCGAAACCGCCTGTGCCGCGTTTGCCTTGCGCAAATACAGGACCAGACATTTCGGTCATGGTTTTCGCGTAATGTTCGTTGAAATAGGCGTTTTTCATCGGGCGATACAGACCGCCGATGGAATACCCCATGCGCGTCAAAACTTGGCGCGGGGCTTCGTGGTTGCCGAAATGGCCCGTCACGAACAGCACAGGCCGATTTTCCGCATGGGCCTGTTTGACCGCATCCAGTCCGTCCCCGATAATTTCGGAATTCTGCAAATGATCACCGAATTCCGCGCCCGAGTAATTTTCGATCAGGGTCCGACCTGTGTTATTCAAAACACCTGCCGCAATCGCGCGTTTTGTTTTCTGATCCAGCGATGGATCGATCATGGACAGGTTGTTCACAACCCGTGTCCGATATCCCGCGATAGGGCCGATCACATGTTCGGTCAGCGCGCCCATCAGGCGGACCCTGCGCGCATAGGGAAGCAAAGACAAACCGCTGATTATCCCCCGCAACAGTTTGTCGGTGATCCAGTCAGCCGGCGTACGGCGGCCTTTGTTTTTATTCTTCGCCATGCGCGATCCTGTTGTTTGGCCATCAGATAATGGCCTGCGCCGCAAAGAACAAGTTTTCCCACAGATTACGCGCCGTCCGATGACTTGGCACGGATCAAAGCGATGTCGCCCTTTGATGCCAAATCACTGACGACGGAAATGAATTTGGATTGTGCCTGTTCGCCTTCGCTGGGGGATGGCGTGGGGGCGGCTTCGATATCTTCTTTCAGCTGTTCGGCCAGTCGTTTCGATAGGTTCGACAGGATATAGGCGGCCGCATCGGTTGTGGGCCCTGCAATGGCCAAAGCGCACGCAAGTGCAGGAATTGCAATGTCGTTTGGCACTTCGCGGATGATGGTCGGGACGTCAGGTGGTGCGATCCGTTCGGGGATATCGGCAAAGGTAAAGATCGATTGGCGCACTTCGTTGGTGAAAACTGGATCCTCTTGGTTCAGGTCATCCAACAGGCTATCGCGTAGCTTGCCCTGCGATGCAGTCAGGATTGCACCCAACCGTTTGGGCGGTGTGTCGCCAAACACCGGATCGGATTTGCGTTGATATGATTCGTTTAGGGTTGTGCCGATCAGCCCCAAAATCTGTGACGACACCCCATTAGTGCGCGACATTGCATAGGTGATTTTGCGCGCATGATCGCCGGGCAGTTGGCCCAATATGTCTGCGGCTATGTCTACGGGCAATTGGCCAAGGATGATCGACCCGATTTCGATCGCTTCGGCCTGCATGATTTGGCGCAATCGATCCGTTGGCATGGCTTTCACGGCGCCCCACGGGTCTGTCCCTGAAATTTCATCCTTTAGTCTGGCCTGAACGGTTTCGGACAGTGATCCGCTGATCTGTTTAAAGGCATCGGACAAACCGTTGGGCCCAGACAGGCCCGTGTGTTCGACAGCGTCCAGAAATTCACGGATCACGCAATCGATTGTTAGCGTGTCTATCTGCCCGATCAATCCCATTTCGCGGGTCAGGGCGATTTGCGCATCTTCTGATAGCAACGCCAGATCAGGATTGATCCCGTTGTCATGCAAAAACTGAAGTATCACCGCCGCTTTTTGTCTACGGGGCAATGGTTTAGGGGTCAGTGTTTGTCCGTCGGCCATCACAGATCATCATTTGTCTATTCCGCTAAATGATACAAACCTGTGGTAAATCAATTCCTAACGGGATCGCAGGTTTAGGGGGTGGTCAACATAACCGACAGTGATTTCAGGTCGGCGCGGATGTCGATGCTTAGCGGTTCGGACGGATCGGTTAGGTCGTGTATCTTTTGTGTGCAGTCCAACAGCGATTGGATTTCATCATCCGTAAATTCGCGGTCATCGCGGGCAAAGAACCCCATGGACTGAACGTCGTTGGGCTGAATACTGGTCACGCAGCCATAGACCAAACCGTGCTCGGCCGCTTGGGTCATGACTTTGTCTGGGTCAGGAATGTCAATTTCCGACCAACGCGCCGCACCACGGTTTTGAAATGCCCAATGAACGGTCGGATCGGCGACAACCATGCCTTTTTCGACATATATTGCTGTCCAATCGGCTCTGTAGGTTTGCAGCATGATCGAAGGTGCGTTATATACAATATGCAACCCCAAGGCGAACCCCGACGGACATAGCGTTTGTGCTGTTGTTAGGGTCGATCTGATCTGGGATTTGGTCGTCGTCATGAGGCTGTATGGTATGAAGAGTTTCTTTGTTTTCTCAAGGCGTACACTTGGATACGGTTGTCTATGACCTATTCCGCGTCCGTCTGCAAACACAGTAATGTTAAGTCTGCAAAGGGCGGCGCTATGAGTTTCGTTTTCGCATCAACGAGCGATTATGCACAAGAAATAAATAAGGTGGCGCCGCTAGGTCATCATATCGCGTTGCGTGTGGGTTTTGCGTTTCCGTTAGAGGAAATCAACGCACTGCCGCGCAAATGGCTGCAGCACTATGCAGCCAACCGAATGGTGGTGCAGGATCCCGTGTTTCGGTGGGCCTATGCAAAAACGGGCACAATTCGTTGGTCAGAGCTGGCTCAGTTCGATCCCTTTGGCGTGATGGAACAGGCCAAACAGTTTGGATTGAATTACGGCGTGTCTGTTGCTTGTCTGGACGAAGGCGGGCAGGGCGTGAGGTCGTTTGGGTCGTTCTTGCGCGGGGATCGCGAATTTACCGATGATGAAATGGCGATGCTGTTGGATCGTGTGCAGCGTCTGCACCGTCGCTGTATGCCGCCCAGCAACATCACAATTGCAGAAACCGAAGCCTTATCCATGATCGGTGAAGGCATGCGATTGAAACAGATCGCACATGAATTGGGTGTGACCGAAGGTGCGGTCAAACAGCGCCTAAAGAATGCCAAAACAAAACTTGGTGCGAACACATCAGCCCAGGCTGCATCGCTCGCGCGGGCCTACGGGCTGATTTAATCGTTTCCAGAAATGAAAAAGGGGCCCGAAGGCCCCTGATCCGAATTATTCGCCAAACACACGTTTGAAAATCGTGTCGACGTGTTTGGTATGGTAATCCATGTCGAATTTGGCGTTGATGCCGTCTTCGCCCAATGCGGCGACGACTTCGGCGTCGGCCAGCAACAGTTCGCGGAAATCAACGCGGTCTTCCCATACTTTCAGCGCGTTACGCTGAACCATGGAATATGCGTCTTCGCGCGATACGCCTGCTTGGGTCAGTGCCAGCAGAACGCGCTGCGACATCACCAGACCTGGGAATTTGTTCATGTTGTCCAGCATGTTCTGTGGGAACACCAGCATCTTGTCGATAACGCCGGTCAGACGGTTCAAAGCAAAGTCCAAAGTGATGGTCGCATCAGGGCCGATGCCGCGTTCAACGGACGAATGCGAAATATCGCGTTCGTGCCACAGCGCCACGTTTTCCATCGCTGGGATCACGGTCATGCGCACCAGACGTGCCAGACCGGTCAGGTTTTCGGTCAGAACTGGGTTCTTTTTGTGCGGCATCGCGGACGAGCCTTTTTGACCCATCGAGAAGAATTCGGCGCCTTCCAGAACTTCGGTACGCTGCATGTGGCGGATTTCGATGGCTACGTTTTCGATCGACGATGCAATCACGCCCAGCACAGCAAAGAACATCGCGTGACGGTCGCGCGGGATAACTTGGGTCGAAATTGGCTCTGGTTTCAGGCCCAGCTGTTCGCAAACATGTTCTTCAACCGCTGGGTCGATGTTCGCAAACGTACCAACAGCACCCGAGATCGCGCCAGTTGCGATTTCTTCGCGGGCGTGTTTCAGGCGGGACAGGTTACGATCCATTTCCGCATAGAAACGCGCAAAGGTCAGGCCCATGGTGGTTGGTTCAGCGTGAATACCGTGGGAACGACCAACGCGAACGGTGTTTTTGTGTTCGATCGCGCGCTTTTTCAGCGCGGCCAGCAGGGCTTCCATATCCTTGATCAGGATGTCGGATGCGCGAACAAGCTGAACGTTCAGGCAGGTGTCCAGAACGTCGGACGAAGTCATGCCTTGGTGAACGAAACGGGCCTCTTCGGAACCGACGTGTTCTGCAAGGTGCGTCAGGAACGCGATGACGTCGTGTTTTGTGACAGCTTCGATTTCGTCGATGCGCGCCACGTCGAATTCTACGTCTTTGGCTTTCCAAACGGCGTCTGCGTTTTCCTGTGGGATCACGCCCAGTTTGGCTTGTGCGTCACAGGCGTGCGCCTCGATTTCGTACCAGATTTTGAATTTGGTAGCAGGTTCCCAAATGGCAACCATGTCGGGGCGGGCATAACGGGGGATCATCGGCAGCGACCTTTGTGTCTGGAATGGTTGGGTGGGTATTACTGCGCATGACCCGTGGTCACAAGACCATGACTGGTCAAAGCCAGCCGATTGACCCAACATTCTGGTATGATTCTGCAATCCATGATCCCCGCCGACCAAAGAGAGGCCGCAACAGCGCGTTTGCCGGCCATGAAACCTGTTCAGGGGTCTTGGGTTACGATCGACGATGCCTATTCCGCGCAATTGGCTGAAAAAGCCCGATTGATGACCCAGAACCGGCAGGCCGTGTGCCAAATCACGAATGGCGCAGAACCAGCGGTTTCTGAATTGCTGGATTATGTACTGGCAGAAATTGTGGGGCTGGACGGGTTTGATCGCAGTGGGGACAGCGTTAAGCGTCCAGACGGGCAGAAAATCACGATAGACCGCAATGATCCGTTCCTAACGCTAAGTCAGTTGGTGACCGAAGATTTGTGTCTTTTGGAAAAGCATGGCGATGAACACGTGTTGACCGCAGCGTTGTTGTGTTTTCCAGCGGCATGGACGTTGGCCGAAAAGATTGGACAGCCGTTGACGCGTATTCATGTGCCGGTTCCGCCCTATGACGATAACATCGCCAGCCGCGTTCAACGTTTATTCGATGGTATTCAGCCAGGTCGGCCAATCTGGCGCGCTAATTTGCACACCTACGAAGAACCAGACCTATTTCACGTACGCGCCGAAAATGATCCGCGGCCTTATACCGATATTGATGCGCGTTATGAACGCAGCGAACGGCAAACTGTCCTGCGCCTACCAAAATCGGGCGCAGTTCTATTCGCGATCCAAACCTGCGTTGTTGCGTTGCCTTAGTTCGGGGACAAAATCGAATTGATACGCGACAGCGCAGAGCTGAGGCGTTTGTTTTCGGTTTCGCGTTTCTGAGGTTGCGACAGTTCCAAACGGGTCAGGTCGACGGGCTTGCTATCGGCCGACATCGGTTTCTGGTCCGAATTCGGGGTCATAAAGGATTTGATATTTTGCAGCATTAACTTGCCCTGCTTACTTGTTACTTGGCCTTGGTTACGGAAGGAATGAGGCCGAAATTAGACGTAATTCGTTACAAAATTGTTGATTGTAAGAAATGCGACAGCAGGGGTGTCACCTATTTTACCCGTATGATTTCAATCACAGTTTTGGGGCTGTCCGGAAATGCAAAAGGGCGCCCAAAGGCGCCCTTTCGTTTGGGTGTCGTAGAAATTAGCAGCTGTAGTACAGCTGGTATTCTACTGGGTGTGGAGTGTGCTCGTATGCGTACACTTCGTCCCATTTCAGAGCCATGTAGCCTTCCAGCTGACCTTTGGTGAACACGCCACCTTCCAGCAAGAAGTCCATGTCTGCTTCCAGAGCTTCCAGAGCTTCGCGCAGCGAACCACAAACGGTTGGGATTGCTGCCAGTTCTTCTGGTGGCAGATCGTACAGGTCTTTGTCCGACGATGGGCCTGGATCGATCTTGTTTTTGATGCCGTCTAGGCCAGCCATCATCAGTGCAGCAAAGCACAGGTATGGGTTTGCCGATGGATCTGGGAAACGAGCTTCGACGCGTTTTGCCTTTGGCGATTCCGACCAAGGAATACGTACACAACCCGAACGGTTACGTGCCGAGTAAGCGCGCAGAACAGGAGCTTCGAAGCCTGGGATCAGACGCTTGTACGAGTTGGTCGATGGGTTGGTGATCGCGTTCAGCGCTTTTGCGTGCTTCAGGATACCACCGATGAAGTACAGAGCTTCTTGGGACAGGTCAGCGTATTTGTCGCCTGCGAACAGAGGCTTGCCGTCTTTCCAGATCGACATGTTTACGTGCATGCCGGTGCCGTTGTCGCCCGAGATTGGCTTCGGCATGAAGGTCGCCGATTTGCCGTAGGACTGTGCAACGTTGTGGATGACGTATTTGTATTTCTGGATTTCGTCAGCCTGATGGGTCAGGGTGCCGAAAATCAGGCCCAGTTCGTGCTGGCACGAAGCAACTTCGTGGTGGTGCTTGTCAACTTTCATGCCCATACGAGCCATGGTCGACAGCATTTCGCCACGCATGTCTTGTGCGTCGTCGATTGGGTTTACTGGGAAGTAACCACCTTTGACACCTGGGCGGTGACCGGTGTTGCCGATGCCGTCCGACGAACGGAAATCGGTGTCGGTGTTCCAAGCGCCGTCGATTGCGTCAACTTGGTACGATACTTTGTTCATCGAAACCGAGTAGCGTACGTCGTCGAAGATGAAGAATTCAGCTTCTGGACCGAAATATGCGGTGTCACCGATACCCGAGGAAACCAGGTAGGCTTCTGCGCGGTTTGCGGTCTGACGTGGGCAGCGGTCGTAGGATTCGCCGGTGTCTGGCTCAACAACGTCACAGTGTACGCACAGGGTTTTCTCTGCGTAGAATGGGTCGATGTATGCGGACGACGCATCAGGGATCAGTTTCATGTCGGACTGATCGATCGATTTCCAGCCAGCGATCGACGAACCGTCGAACATGAAGCCTTCTTCGAAGAAATCTTCGTCTACTTCGGTGTGACGCAGGGTCACGTGCTGCAGTTTACCGCGCGGGTCGGTGAAGCGAACGTCGACGTACTGAACGTCTTCGTCAGCCATAAGCTTTAGAACTTCTTGAATGTTCATCCTTGATTTCCTCTTGGACTTTTGAAGTGTGCCGGAGATTACAGTGCGTCGTCGTCGCGTTCGCCGGTACGGATGCGGATCGCTTGTTCAACAGGCGAAACGAAAATTTTGCCGTCGCCGATTTTATCGGTCTTGGCAGCGCCGATGATCGCTTCGATAGCGCCATCGACCTGATCGTCGGCCAAAACGACCGTGATCATGACTTTAGGAAGGAAGTCTACAACGTACTCTGCACCTCGGTACAATTCGGTGTGACCTTTTTGACGGCCAAAGCCTTTTACTTCGATGACCGACAGGCCCTGAACGCCAGCTTCTTGCAAAGCCTCTTTGACTTCGTCGAGCTTGAACGGCTTGATGATCGCTTCGATCTTTTTCATGGGCGCGACTCCCTCCGCATTAGTGTGTCTGGGGCGTCAGACCATGTCTGCAAAGCAACCACAATCGGGTAGTCTGACGAATGACGTTTGTTACTGTGTGATTCCATATTGTGTGATTAAAAAATGTGCAACATGACTATTGGGTGTGCGGTTTGAAAACTTTTTATGCAAATTGCAGGGATGAAATTTTAACCGCTGCACAAATGCGCGCCGCAGAGCAGCATGAGATCAGGTCCGGCCGCCAATCCGGCGCCGATTTGATGGAACGTGCAGGGCGGGGCATTGTCGATGAAATCTGGTCAAAGTGGCCCGATTTGAAAACGTCTGTCGGTCATGCGGTCATTCTATGTGGTCCCGGCAACAACGGCGGCGACGGTTTTGTCGTTGCGCGGCTGCTTCATCAATGCGGGTGGGCGGTGACAGTCTTTTTCTACGGCGATAGCGGTCGTTTGCCGCCTGATGCGCGCCTGAACTATGATAGATGGAGCGAATTAGGTCAGGTGCGGCCTTTTTCCGATCTACAGGCGTTCCTGCGCCAGACCGGCGACCACAATCATCCTGATCTTTGGATCGATGCTATTTTCGGCACAGGTCTGACGCGTCCGATCGCGGGCGAATTAGCCACAGCGTTAAATGCGCTGTCCAATTGGGCGAATGATCTGGTGTCATCGCGCGGCGGATACGTCGTCGCTGTCGATATGCCTAGCGGACTGAATACCGACACAGGAGACCTGATGATCGATGATCCATCGGGTGATCGGGCGTTCGGGTGGTATTGTGATTTGGCCGTCACGTTTCATGCGCCAAAACGGTGCCATTTCGTCGGGCAAGGCCCAGACCTGATCGCGGATCTGGCCGTTGTTGATTTGGGAATCGGCTCGGTCCAGACCGATGCGGTCAAATTGGTTCGACCGCGGGCGGGCATCCCGCCTGCAGTTTCATCGTCTGGGCATAAATATACCCGTGGTCATGTCTTGGTCATTGGTGGGGGGCGGTATGCCACGGGGGCGGCGCGTTTGGCTGCACGGGCGGCGTTGCGGGCAGGGGCTGGTTTGGTGACCATTGCCGCGCCGCGTGACGCGTTGAATATCTACGCCTGCCATGAAACAGCGGTGATGTTGCGTCCTTTGGATCATGCGCAGGATCTGCAGGATTTGTTACAAGACCCTAGGTTTGATCGTATTTGCGTGGGTCCTGCTACGGGCGTAGATCAGTCGTTGGAATTGATGCCGACACTTTTGGCAGCAGATCGGTACACAGTGATTGATGCGGACGCTATAACAGCGTTGTCGCGGTCAAACGATCTGATGGCGCAGCTGCATGTCAAATGCGTCCTGACACCTCATAGCGGCGAATTTGCACGCCTGTGCCCAGATTTGGCATCTCTACCGAAAATCGACGCAGCTGAGGCCGCCGCGCAGCGGTTCGGTTGCACGGTTCTGTTGAAAGGACGGGATACCATCATTGCCGACCCTCATTTTGGCACTCAGCTATGCGCAAGCGTTTACGAGGACGCCGTGCCGTGGCTGGGTACGGCAGGGGCAGGTGATGTTCTTGCTGGGGTGATCGCCGGCATGCGTGATCCGGCACAAGCTGCTTGGGTTCATGCGCAGGCGGCGCGACACTTCGGTATTGGCCTGATCGCTTCTGATTTGCCCGATGTCATTCCTGCGGTGCTACAGTCGTTGCAGCCCAAAACCGAAACGCCGCCCCGATAGGGACGGCGTTTCATGAAACAGTCGCGCGTAGCGCGGCGATCAAACAACAGCAGTCGCGATTTCCAGACCGTCTGCATAAACGATGTGCTGTTTGTCAAAGATCAGTTCGAACATGACGCGTTCCACTTCGTTCAGTTCGGCAATGTATTCGCCGTCGGCCAAACGATGCGCGGGAACCAGCGCGGTGTCATCACCATAGATCGCTTGCGCGCGCCAGTCGCGGATGTGGATCAGCGCGTCGCGAGCAACGATCGTATCACAGTCCGGACGGGTATTGCCCAATGTGCCTGCCTTCACGCGATACGCGGGGGCGGTCACGGTAAAAGCTTTTATCTCTTTCAGGATCGCCATCCCAGCGTCGCGCGTAATCACGCGGTCACCTTCGGCCAATGTTTCGACTGGCAGTTGACCATCCATAGTTAGAATCGTCGTGCCAGCCAAAAGGCCAGATAAAGGGCGTGCGCCGACGGAATCCGCCGGACGGAGTAATGTCTCTAGGTGCATGGCGGTTTCCGCTCTTTGCTATGTATTCTGCCTCAATACGGGCAGTCTAAGCATTTAGTTGCGCTTTGCACTCGAAAATCTACGGGGGCTGCCTGAAAGAGCCTGTGACCTAGACTTTTGGACACAGTCGAAAAAAGTTGATTTTTGCTCTCGCACTTCCTGAAAAGCTTCGTTATATCGACCGCCAATGCGGGTGTGGCGAAATTGGTAGACGCACCAGATTTAGGTTCTGGCGCCGCGAGGCGTGGGGGTTCAAGTCCCTCCACCCGCACCACAAATTCCAGTGTTACCAACTGGTTATTGCGAAACGGGCGCGGCATCTGCTGCGCCCGTTTGCGTTTGTATCCCCTTAAATTCAAGGCGTTTGCACAGCCTTTGTGCGTTGAATTTCGCAGGGCTCGTGTCAGTTTGTCATGTGTAGATACCGGAAAGGCTGAACATGAGCTGGAACCCCTCAGTTGCGCATGATGCAGGTTTGATCGCAGCAGAATCAATTGAAACGGTCATCGTCCCACGATCCCGCGATATCGGGGGATTCGAAGTACGCCGCGCGTTGCCTGTCGTCGGTCGCCGCACGGTTGGGCCGTTTGTGTTTTTCGATCAGGCGGGTCCTGCCGAATTTGTCACGGGCGAAGGTATTGATGTTCGGCCGCATCCTCATATCGGATTGGGGACGGTCACCTATTTATATCGCGGTGAATTTCAGCACCGCGACAGTTTGGGCAGCGATCAACTGATCCTACCTGGCGAAGTCAATTGGATGGTGTCGGGCCGCGCGGTCACGCATTCTGAACGCACAAGCGCCGAAACCCGCAAAAACCCGCATTCATTGTTGGGCATTCAAACTTGGGTCGCATTGCCCAAAGGGGCCGAAGATTCGGCCGCCAGTTTCGAACACCACGGCAAAGAGGCTCTGCCTGTTCTAAATGCCGAAGGCATCACCGCCCGCGTGATCATGGGCCGCGCGTGGGGGCAGGTGTCGCCGGTGTCTACGTTCACAGATATGTTCTATGTGGACGCGGCAGTCGCGCCACATCATCAAATGCCATTGCCCGACGACCACGAAGACCGCGGCATCTATATATTGGACGGATCAATCGACGTGGCGGGGGACACCTTTGATGCTGGCCGTATGTTGGTGTTTCGTCCGGGCGATAAAATCAGCGTCAGGGCAGGGGCGTCCGGTGCGCGTTTGCTGCTGCTGGGCGGCGCCACATTGGATGAACCGCGCCATATGTGGTGGAATTTCGTGTCCTCATCCAAAGAAAGGATCGAAGAAGCCAAAGAACATTGGCAGGCCGAACGCTGGGGCGAAGGCATTTTTGACCTGCCTGTTGGGGATGAAAATGAATGGATTCCGCTTCCTTAGGCAAAATGACCCCGTATAGCTGCAAAACTAGCCCTTTTTCGCCTTGCCACGAAAGGCCGCCCCACATAGAAGTGCGTCTGATTTAAAGGCCGCCGCGCGCGGTCCAACGACACAAATAAAGGACGCATAGGATGCAGGTCACCGAGACTCTGAACGAAGGCCTAAAGCGCGGCTACACCATCACTGTAACCGCAGCAGAGCTGGAAGCGAAAGTAAACGAAAAGCTGACCGAAGCGCAGCCCGACATCGAAATGAAGGGTTTCCGCAAAGGCAAAGTGCCAATGGCGATGCTGAAGAAACAGTTCGGCCCACGCGTTCTGGGTGAATCGATGCAAGAAGCCATCGACGGCGCAATGAACGACCACCTGAAAGAATCGGGTGACCGTCCTGCTGCACAGCCTGAAATGAAAATGACCAACGAAGACTGGAAAGAAGGCGACGACGTTGTTGTTGAAGTTTCCTACGAACGTCTTCCTGATGTTCCAGAAGTCGATTTCAAAGACATCAAACTAGAGCGTCTGGTTGTCAAAGCTGACGACGCATCGGTTACCGAAGCGCTGGAAAACCTGGCGAAAACGGCTCAGTCGTTCGAAGACAAAGACGGCGCAGCAGAAAACGGCGACCAAGTTGTCATGGATTTCGTTGGCAAAGTTGACGGCGAAGCATTCGAAGGCGGCACCGCTGCTGATTACCCACTGGTTCTGGGTTCGAACTCCTTCATCCCAGGTTTCGAAGACGGTCTGGTTGGCGTGAAAGCCGGCGAAGAAAAAGACGTCGACGTCAAATTCCCAGAGGAATACGGCGCAGAGAACCTGGCTGGTAAAGACGCTGTTTTCACCTGCACCATCAAAGCAGTCAAAGCACCAGCAGACGCTGCAATCGATGACGAGCTGGCGAAAAAATTCGGCGCAGAAGATCTGGAAGGTCTGAAAGGCCAAATCGCAGAGCGTCTGCAAGAAGAATACAAAGGCGCAGCACGCGCAGTTGCAAAACGCAGCCTGCTGGACGCGCTGGACGGCAAAGTTGAATTCGACCTGCCAGAATCGCTGGTAGCCCAAGAAGCTTCGCAAATCGCACACCAGCTGTGGCACGAAGAGAACCCAGAAGTTCAAGACCACAACCACGGCGAAATCGAAACAACCGACGAGCACAAAGCTCTGGCTGCACGTCGCGTGAAACTGGGCCTGTTCCTGGCTGACATCGGTCAAAAAGCAGAAGTTTCGGTTTCCGACGCAGAGCTGACCCAAGCTGTCATGAACCAAGCACGCCAGTACCCAGGTCAAGAGCGTCAGTTCTTTGAATTCGTTCAGCAGAACGCACAGTTCCGCCAGCAGCTGCAGGCGCCAATCTTTGAAGACAAAGTTGTCGATCACATCTTTGACGTTGCAGACGTGACCGAAAAAGAAGTGTCCAAAGACGAGCTGACCAAAGCTGTTGAAGCGCTGGAAGACGAATAATTTAGATTCGTTTCTAATCTTTCGAGAGGCGTCCCTTAGGGGGCGCCTTTTTCGTTTTTGACAACCGATACGGTTAACGAGTTGACTAAAAGGTCCAAAACTAAGGTTTGTTCTAGGTCAAAACGGCATGTTTTCCTTTAGATTATCATCCTGAGAAACTACCCTGTCCGAAGGGGTGGAGAATATTGGAGAATGATATGAGATATTTGATCAGCGCAGCCTTTGGTTTGTTCGCACTTGGGACCGCGGCGCAGGCCTGCCCAGATTATTCGCAATGGGGCGACAGCTATAGCGTGACCGGTTCGCAAATGCGCAAGGGCGTTTATTTGAATGTGGTCGCTGGTGGTGAAAACTACATCGGGAATTGTCGTAATGTGACGCCGCAAACCGATATCGGTGCGGGATATTTTACGACAGCCCCTGATTTCACGCTGGAAATTTCGGGCATGTCCGGACTGGCGCTAGAGGTGGCTGTGGTCAGCGATTGTGATAGCGCGCTGCTGATCAATACGGCGTCGGGAACGTGGTACTATGACGACGACGATAACGGCAACTATGATCCACGCATCGTGTTGACCCGTCCAATTGATGGTTATCTGGATGTTTGGATCGGCACCTATGACGGCGATTATTGCGATGCCCAGCTACAGCTAGAAACATTCCGCCGCTGAGGTCGTGAGAAAACAAAAAGCCCCGCAAAAGCGGGGCTTTTCTATTTCCGAAAGAAGAGAGCCGATTATTCGGCGTCTTCGTCCGCTGCAGCTGCGCCGACTTCGTCGAACAGTTCTGCGATTTCGTTTTCTGCTTCTGCTTCAGCTTCGGCAGCCAGTTCCTGGATCGATTTACCCGACGCTTGCAGTTCGGCTTCTTCAGCGGAACGTGCAACGTTGATGGTGATCGAAACGGTAACTTCTGGGTGCAGAACAACGCTTACGTCGTGCAGACCCAGGTCTTTGATTGGGCCGTTCAGCACAACCTGTTTTTTGTCGACCGAGAAGCCACCTTCGGAAGCAACGTCAGCGATGTCACGAGGTGTGACGGAGCCGTACAGTGCGCCCGAATCCGAAGCGGAACGAATCACGATGAACTGTTCGCCGTTCAGACGATCGCCCAGTGCTTCTGCTTCTTTTTTGGTTTCCAGGTTGCGAGCTTCCAGCTGAGCTTTGTCAGCGTCGAACTTTGCTTTGTTAGCTTCGTTCGCGCGCAGTGCTTTGCCCTGAGGCAGCAGGAAGTTGCGTGCGTAGCCGTCTTTAACAGCAACGATGTCGCCCATTTGGCCCAATTTGGCCACGCGTTCTAGCAGGATTACGTCCATTGGATTTGCTCCTTACTTAACAGCGTATGGCAGCAGAGCCAGGAAACGAGCGCGTTTGATGGCTTGAGCCAGTTTACGCTGGTTTTTGGCGCCTACAGCAGTGATGCGGGCAGGTACGATTTTGCCGCGCTCAGAGATGTAGCGCTGCAGAAGACGGGTGTCTTTGTAGTCGATTTTCGGAGCGTTTTCGCCCTCGAATGGGTCCGACTTACGACGACGGAAAAATGGTTTGGTAGCCATGACTTAGTGTCCTTTCAAGATCGGATTAGCGGCGTTCACGGCGACCTTCGCGGTCGTCACGTTTCTGCATCTGAACCGATGGGCCTTCTTGGTGTTCGTCGACTTTGATGGTCAGAACACGCATGACGTCGTCATGCAGGCGCATCAGGCGTTCCATTTCCTGAACAGCCGACGAAGGTGCGTCGGTGCGCAAGAAAGCGTAGTGGCCTTTGCGGTTCTTGTTGATCTTGTAGGCCATAGTCTTAACGCCCCAGTATTCGCTCTCAACGACTTTGCCGCCGTTGTCAGCCAATACGGTGCCGAAGTGTTCGACTAGGCTTTCTGCCTGCGCGTTGGACAAGTCCTGACGCGAGATAAAGACATGCTCGTATAGTGGCATGTGCACTCCTGTTTTTCAGCGCATTTCATAGGGCGGGTTTTCTTTCCGCTCCCACCCACGAGAGACTGCGCAGTTCATACGATCTGCGGAAAGATGGGGCCTTATACGCGGTTAGGCGTCAAACACAAGACTCTGTTTGGTATGATCTGTGATACGTGAGAATGGATTAACGCAAAGGTTGCGCTCAAATGCCTGAACTTCGTCTGGGGTGTGCCCGTTTTCTGCCATTTTTACCAGTTTACGTAGGGTTGCAGGACAAAGGTGGATTTCATGACCGCAGCCTATTCAAGAGATCATTTTTCAATCGACGCCGACTTTATCAGTCGATTTAGCCGTTTAGAGGGGACAAACGTGCGCGAAACGCATTGGGGATACGTAATAAAAGGAACCGAGGCCGAGCATATGCGTGTTCGCATGGCGCAAGCCGCGTCCTGTTTCATGGGCGGGGCTTTTCTGATCTCGGCTGTGGCGCTTTGGGTTTTCCCATCGCGGGCTTTGGCGGCGGGGTTTGAACTGCATCTGGCGTTGACCTGCGTTTTTATGGCCGTTGGTTATTTTCTGGTGCGATACGGGACACGCGGATCTTTGGTCGAAATCGAGGTGGATCTGAACGCCAAAGAATTGCGCGAGGTGGTGCGCAACCGTGCAGGGCGTCCATCGCTAGTGGGCAAATGGGCATTCGATAGTTTTGGCGGCTTGTTCATTGATCGCAGCAAACTGTCATCGGGCGAGGCCGCTTTGATGCTGCGTTACCGCGACACGGCCACGGTTGTCGAAGTTGCAAGTGGTCCGTTGGCGCGGATCGAAAACCTGCGCGACCGTTTGGGCCGCGATGTTTTTGCGTCGCAACTGCGCTGATCTAATCTGTCTGATGCCCCGTGTTCCTTGTGATTGACGTCTAGTCACGCTAATGCAGGTCCAAACAGGACCAAAGGGGCATTCCAGATGCGTGCATTCGTTTTTCCGGGGCAGGGCGCTCAGACCATCGGTATGGGCAAAGCGCTGGCAGAGGCATATCCAGCCGCTCAGGCTATTTTTGATGAAGTTGACGACGCTTTGGGTGAAAAGCTGTCGGCGCTGATCTGGGAAGGCGACATCGAAACGCTGACCCTGACTGCAAACGCACAACCTGCGTTGATGGCGACGTCGCTGGCTGCGATGCGCGCGTTGGAATCCGAAGGTGTTGAAATCACCGCCGCTGATTTTGTGGCTGGCCATTCGCTGGGCGAATATTCGGCACTGGCTGCGGCTGGTGCGTTGTCTGTTGCCGACACCGCGCGGTTGTTGCGCATTCGCGGCAACGCGATGCAATCGGCAGTACCCGTTGGGGTAGGCGCCATGGCCGCGCTGCTGGGTCTGGATTTCGAAACGGCCAAAGCCGTTGCGGACGAAGCTGCCCAAGGCCAGATCTGTCAGGCGGCAAACGACAATGACCCGTCTCAGGTTGTTGTGTCCGGCCATAAAGAGGCTGTTGAACGCGCCCTGACAATCGCCAAGGAAAAGGGCGCAAAACGCGCGCTGTTGCTGCCTGTATCCGCGCCTTTCCATTGCGCATTGATGCAGCCTGCTGCCGATGCAATGGCCGAAGCGTTGGATGATGTCACCATCAACGAACCAGCCGTTCCAGTTGTTGCAAACGTCCGCGCGTCGGCTGTGACCGACCCTGCGCTGATCCGTTCGCTATTGGTGGAACAGGTCACTGGGTCCGTCCGTTGGCGCGAAAGCGTTCTGTGGATGGGTGAACAGGGCGTCACCGAAGCGTGGGAAATCGGTGCGGGCAAAGCGTTGTCCGGCATGATCAAACGCATCAACAAAGAAATCGCGCCGACGGCTGTTGGCACCCCTGATGATGTCGCCGCCGCTGTTGCCGCGCTGAACAACTAAGAAATAGGTATTACTATGTTTGATCTTACTGGAAAGAACGCTCTTGTTACTGGTGCGTCGGGCGGCATCGGTGCAGAAATCGCCAAAGCGCTACACGCGGCTGGCGCAACCGTTGGCCTGTCGGGCACCCGCGTTGAACCGCTAGAGGCTTTGGCCGCTGAACTGGGCGAACGCGCGCATGTTCTGCCTTGTAACCTAAGCGATGCAGCCGCCGTTGACGCACTGCCGAAACAAGCGGCAGAGGCGATGGGGTCGGTTGATATTCTGATCAACAACGCTGGCATCACCCGCGACCAGATTTTCATGCGCATGTCGGACGACGAGTGGGCTTCTGTTCTAGAGGTTAACCTGACCTCGACCATGCGCCTGTGCAAAGGCGTGATCCGCGGCATGATGAAATCCCGTTGGGGCCGCATCGTGAACATTTCGTCCATCGTTGGCGCGACAGGCAACCCGGGTCAGGCAAACTATGCCGCGTCCAAGGCGGGCATGATCGGCATGTCGAAATCCATCGCGTACGAAGTCGCAAGCCGCGGTATCACCGTGAATTGCGTCGCGCCTGGTTTCATTGCGACCGCGATGACCGACAAATTGAACGACGATCAAAAAGAAACCATCAACAAACAAATCCCTGCTGCACGCATGGGTACGCCCGCTGAAATCGCGGCTGCTGTTTTGTATCTGGCAAGCCAAGAGGCCGGTTACACCACAGGCGCGACCATTCACGTCAACGGCGGTATGGCGATGCTGTAAAAGCACAGCTGACTGTTTTTGTCGGCTTTTATTCTTAAAATTCTCATAAAGGGGGTGGCTTATGGCCGCCCTTTTTTATTAGAATTTATCTAATAAAAATAATGGGGGCACATTATGGGGCGTAAAGCAGGATTTACGGACGATCAGGTATTTGTTTGGCTGGCCGATCATTTGGCGCAAGCACCTGGCGTGACAGTGCAGCAAGTATCCAAAGGCACAGGCGTATCGGTCGGGTCGCTGTATCACCGCTACGGTTCGATGGAAGGTCTATTGGCCGAAAGCTGGCTATGGGCACATGGAAAATATCGCGAACTGATCGAAGGCGCGTTGGAACATACTGGCGTTAGGGGCGCGGTACGGGCGTCTTTGCGCGGTTTGGTTTTGACCAGTGAATGCCGTTCGGCAGCAAACCTATTGTTTGCAGTGCCGGAACGCTATCTGGTGCGCGGCGGGATCGAACAAGCAACCGCAACCCGAATCCAAAAGGAAAAGGCGGCATTCAACGACGCGATCGTAACGTTTGCTGAACGAGAAGATTTCGATATTGAGACAATCGAATTGGCTGTCATTCAGATGCCAAAGGCGATTTTGCAGAAATATCTTCCGTTTGATGACATTCCCGAAGCGGTTTCGTTCTATATTAAAAAGACTTGTCGCATGATGGTGACAAATCCGATTAACGTTACAGAGCCAGAGCCTGCGTGAAAGCGTTTGCCTTGGCGTCAATCTCTGCTATAGGCGCATTGAGTTTTCCGGATGACCCCTTATTTAGGGTCGGTCGGAATTGTCCCTACGGGGGCAGTTAAACCGCCCTCCGGGGCATACAAAGTAGGGCAAAAGCCCATTGAACGTGAGGACTTGAAATGAGCGACGTTGCAGATCGTGTTCGCAAAATCGTAGTTGAGCACCTGGGTGTTGAAGAAGAAAAAGTAACCGAGAACGCTTCGTTCATCGATGATCTGGGCGCAGACAGCCTGGACACCGTTGAGCTGGTTATGGCGTTCGAAGAAGAGTTCGGCATCGAAATCCCAGACGACGCTGCTGAAACCATCCAGACTTTCGGCGACGCTGTAAAATTCATCTCCGAAGCTCAGTAATTTTTACTGACGCATCGCAGAAATCTAGGCGGCATCCTTTGGGGTGCCGCTTTTCTTTTGTGTGTTGGTCATCGGAAAAATGACGGCACCAAAATCGCCAAGTCGGATTTTGACAAAGGTTTGCTGAATTTCAGGCCGCAGTAATGGGCATTGGCCCACATTTTAGCGGCAGAGATCGCCCCGATTTCTAGGCGCACGGACATGGGGCGGTCTATTGATTTGGGGCCAGAATGAAATTTCACCTTTGCGCCTTCGCGGCTGATGTCGAATAGCGTCGCGTCATGGCTCAAACCGTCGATTTGGACGATTGTTTGGATCCGACACGGATAGCGCTGCGCACGTTTGTTGTGTTTTGTCGACCACAGCGCAAAACCCGAAATAGCCAAAACAACGAACATGACGATGCCGACAATGCTGGCAATGACGTTGATTGGCCTGAAATTTACGCTGTCTTGTTGGTTTTGGGGGGGTGGCGGCTGCGCGGTCAGGCAACTATCGCCTAAAATACGCAAAGCTGATGCAGCCATTTTAAGGTTTGAAATGGATTGGATCGCCCGAGTTTGCGCGCGCAAGTCGTTTGCCATCCGCAAATCGGTGATGCTGTTTGTGGTTTGTGTTGCAGCGGTCACGATGGTGCGCAACTGATTGGCTGTGGCGTAGGGGTGCAACGCGTTATGAACCGTTGCCGCGTCCAGTTTGATGTGGGTGCTGGTTAGGAAAAACAGCGCTTCGGTTGGTGGCGGGGTGGTTTCGGCAATCTGGATATGGGCGGCAAAGGCCCGATCCAAATCTGAAACCAGATTACAATCAATCGCTGCAAACGTGCGAAACGGCAGAAAAATGATCAGAACACTTGTGAAAATACGCGACATATTGCGGATTTACCCCACGAATCCCAATTGTTGGTAAACGGCGGACTGTGGTTTGACTTGCCCATCGGGGGGCGAACAGGCTATTGGGGGCCAAGAGAATTCAAGAGCTGAGGGCAGAAAATGCGCCGTGTCGTAGTAACAGGATTGGGTCTAGTCACACCATTGGCTGACGGGGTCGAAGAAACATGGACCCGTCTGCTGGACGGACAATCGGGCGCAGGGCCCATCACGCAGTTTGATCCAGAGGGTCTGGCAACGACCTATGCGTGCGAAGTCAAACGTGGTGACGGCACCGACGGCACCTTTGACGCTGCTAAATACATGGCGCCAAAAGAACAGCGCAAAGTGGACGATTTCATTTTGTTCGGCGTTGCGGCTGCGCAACAAGCGGTCGAAGATTCTGGTTGGGTTGCTGAAACCGACGAACAGAAAAACCGCACCGGCGTTTTGATCGGTTCGGGCATCGGTGGTCTGAAATCCATCGCTGACACCGCCGTCATGATCGAAGAAAAAGGCCCGCGCCGCGTGTCGCCATTCTTTATCCCTGGTGCGCTGATCAACCTGATCTCTGGTCAGGTGTCGATCAAATACGATTTCAAAGGCCCGAACCATTCGGTTGTCACCGCCTGTTCGACAGGTGCCCACGCAATCGGTGATGCAGCACGTCTGATCAAATACGGCGCAGCAGACGTTATGGTTGCTGGCGGCGCAGAGGCTGCGATTTGTAAAATCGGTATCGCTGGTTTCAACGCGTGTAAGGCGCTGTCGACCAAAGGCGCCGAAGATCCAAAATCGGCATCGCGTCCATATGATGCGGACCGTGATGGTTTCGTCATGGGCGAAGGTGCAGGTGTTGTTGTTCTAGAAGATTACGAACACGCCAAAGCGCGCGGCGCGAAAATCTATGCCGAAGTTCTGGGCTATGGCATGTCGGGCGATGCGTATCACATCACTGCTCCGTCCGAGGATGGCGAAGGCGCAGGCCGTTGCATGGACGCTGCGTTGAAAGACGCAGGCATTGATGCATCCGCGATCGACTACATCAACGCGCACGGCACTTCGACGATGGCTGACACCATCGAACTGGGCGCTGTTGAACGCATGCTGGGCGACAACGCTGGCAAAGTGACCATGTCGTCGACCAAATCGATGACCGGCCACCTGTTGGGCGCTGCTGGCGCGATCGAAGCGATCTTTTCGATCCTTGCGATCCGCGATCAGGTTGCACCGCCGACCATTAACTTGGACAACCCTGCTGTTGAAACCGCAGTTGATCTGGCGCCGAACAAAAAAGTCGAACGCGAAATCAATGTGGCTTTGTCGAATTCGTTCGGCTTTGGCGGTACCAACGCAAGCGTGATTTTCGGGAAAGCCAGCTAAATGTGGAAGGCCATCGCGTCGAATGCGCTGACGCTGTTTATCGTGATCTTGTTCCTGCTGGGTGGTGTCATCCTGTGGGGCAAGGATCAGTATGTCGCTGAAGGTCCGTTAGAACAGGGTGTCTGTTTCAAGGTTGAAAGCGGCACGGTGTTTCGGCGCGTGGCCCCGCAGCTAGAAGAAATCAACGCGATTTCGAACCTGACCGTGTTCAACATGGGCGTGAAATATTCAGGTCTGGAAAGCCAGCTGAAAGCGGGCAGTTTCCTGCTGACACCTGGTATGTCGATGGACGAAATCGCGCATGAATTGACTCGTTCGGGTCAAAGCTCTTGCGGGTCGGAAATCGTGTATCGTGTGGGCGTGAATGCTGCGACCGCCGAACTACGCGCGACAAATCCGGAAACGGGCGCCTATGAAGAACTGGCTCAGTTCGACCTAGGTGCTGCTGATGTTCCGTCTGTATTTGTGGATGCCGCTGCAAATGACGACACGGAATTTCGTGTGGTCATCGCCGAAGGTGTCACTAGTTGGCAGGTTCTAACCAGCCTGTCGTCGATTGGTGTGTTGGAACATGATGTTGACACGGTCCCCGCCGAAGGCAGCCTTGCGCCGAATAGTTACTATTTCGCACCCGGCGATACGGTAAGCGAATTGATCAACGAAATGGTCACAGCGCAGGCCGCGATTCTGACCGAAGCGTGGGAAGGTCGTGATGACGATCTGCCATTCGACACCCCAGAAGAAGCGCTGATCCTTGCGTCCATTGTTGAAAAAGAAACGGGTATTGCGGGTGAACGTCCGCAGGTCGCCAGTGTCTTTATCAACCGTCTGCGTCAGGGTATGCGCCTGCAAACGGACCCGACGGTGATCTATGGTATCACCAATGGCGAAGGTGTGCTGGGCCGCGGTATTCGCCGCAGTGAATTGGACCGCGTGACGCCATACAACACCTATCAGATTGATGGGATGCCTCCGACGCCTATCGCAAACCCAGGTCGCGATGCGATCTTTGCCGCGGTTAATCCAGATGAAACGGATTACATTTTCTTTGTTGCGAAAACGCTGAATGCCTCTGATGGTCACGCGTTTGCGGTGACATTGGCCGAACACAATCGGAACGTGGCGAATTTGCGCGCGCTAGAGGCCGCAGCCCAATAACGCGCGGTGCGTTAAGGCGATACTGATCAAAACAGGCGTAGGGTCATCCTACGCTAGAGACGCGAAAGGCGGTCCATAGCGGGCCGCCTTTTTCGTTGCTCACCCATGTGGCGGAGATACCCAAAACAGGCATCAGAACCATGACGGGACAAAACACACAGCAACATACCGCAGCCCAAGCCAAGGTAGACGATTTGAGGCAGGTCTATCACAGCGCGGGCAAAGTGTTGCACGGGCTGATCATTCGCGCCGAAGAGGGCGACGCGGAAACAGCAAAGAAACTGACCAACCAACTAGGAGTGCTGACAGAGCTGTTTGCGCGTTTGCGCAAGGCCGAGGACGCATTTGAGGATAAATTCGGAGAAGGAACTCGGGATGGAGACATCGATTTCGACGCCGTTCGACTGTCGATCGGGCGCAGACTTGATCGCATCCGGCACAGCCGAACAGCAGGCGGCATTTCTGGATGATCTGACAGATGATGAAATCCAAGCGTTGCCCTATCTGTTTGATTTTTGGGCAATGGAACATCAGCTGCCGCCCACTGGCGAATGGCGGACTTGGGTGATTATGGGCGGGCGCGGCGCGGGGAAAACCCGCGCCGGTGCCGAATGGGTCAGGTCAATGGTCGAAGGTGCGCGCCCCCGCGATAAGGGGCGCGCGAACCGCGTTGCGATTGTTGGTGAAACCTTTGATCAGGCACGCGAGGTCATGGTGTTCGGCGATAGTGGCATTATGGCCTGTTCCCCGCCTGATCGGCGGCCAACGTGGGTGTCGGGGCGCAAAATGTTGGTGTGGCCGAACGGGGCGACCGCGCAGGTTTTTTCAGCCTTCGATCCCGAAGCGTTACGCGGGCCACAATTTGATGCGGTCTGGGCCGATGAAATCGCGAAATGGAAACGGGGCGCTGAAACGTGGGATATGATCCAGTTTGGTCTACGGTTGGGGGATGATCCGCGCGCGTGTGTGACGACAACGCCGCGCAATGCGGATGTGCTGAAATCCCTGTTGGAACGCGAAAGCACTGTAATGACCCATGCGCCGACACATGCCAACCGCGCCAATCTAGCGGCCGGTTTCCTAGAGGAAGTCGAACGTCGATATGCGGGAACGCGGCTAGGGCGGCAGGAATTGGACGGCGTGCTATTGGCCGATGTCGAAGGTGCGTTGTGGCGGTCGGCTGATTTGCAGGCCGCGCAGGTGGATCATGTGCCGCCCTTGGATCGCATTGTCGTGGCCGTTGATCCGCCTGTGACGGGCCACAAAGGATCGGATGACTGCGGTATTATCGTGGCTGGCGTAAAAATGGATGGACCGCCGCAAGACTGGACCGCCTATGTGATCGAAGATGCAACCGTATCTGCCGCCAAACCATCGGATTGGGCCAAGGCAGCCGTTGATGCCATGAAACGCCACGGCGCTGATCGGCTGATTGCAGAGGTCAATCAGGGGGGCGCTTTGGTCGAAACTGTGGTGCGGCAGGTCGATCCGCTGATCGCCTATCGCGCTGTGCGGGCGTCCAAAGGTAAAGCCGCCCGCGCCGAACCTATTGCCGCCCTTTATGAACAGGGACGGGTGCGACATCTGCGGGGTTTGTGTGACCTAGAGGACCAGATGTGCATGATGACGCTGCGCGGCTTTGACGGGGCAGGGTCGCCAGATCGCGTCGATGCGCTGGTATGGGCGTTACATGATCTGGTGATCGTGCCATCGGGCCAATACCGCGCGCCGCGCATGCGTGGGCTGTTCTAAATCAGGCCGTCCCGTTCCATTTTTCGGAACCATGGGATGTCAGACAGTGGCAGGTTGATTTGCCCGAAAAAACGTTCAAGCCGGCCCAATGTGGCCGGTTTGTTGAGTCCTAGAAACTGCACCGCGTTATGGCCCATGATTTCGGTTTTCGAGTCGGGCAAGATACCCTCCATGCTGTGCGCGTAATCTTTGGCTAGGCCAGATGGCATGTGCCAGTCGCTGCCGTAGATCAGGCGATCGGCGATCTTTGGGTTGTCTTTGATGAATTTTGTGATGGCTGGTTTTAGCAGCTCGGCTTCTTTAGAATCTTCGAACAATTCGCCATGCGCGGATGTGTCTAACCAAATGTTGCACGGATCGCCCGCGGTGAGGCGTTCCAGGATGTACCCCGTGGTGCGGCTGAACCACGGATGTTCGCGCACGGTTTCCTGTTCATATACAAACCCGCCAGATAAGTGCCCCAGACAGACACGGAAATTCGGGTGAGTTTGTTCCAAACGCTCCATCAGTTGAATCCAGTGTTGTGTTGAATTGGTCCAGTTATCTGGATTTTCACCGCGCAACTGACAGGTCGGGTTTGCCAAAATGCCAGTGCCATGGTGGGTGAGCAAGGGCACGTTTATTTCGTCATACATATCATAAAGTAGATCCATTTGCCTTTGGATATAGGGGCCATCACGTTCGCCCCAAACACCGTCCTGATCATCAGGCGACGATGTATTGCGGCATCCGAAATTTGTATTATCCAACGGCTCAATTCCGACCGAGGGATGAATTTTCACCCCCAGAAACCCGTAATCCAAAATTGCAGTCCGAACAAAGTCGATCGTGTAATCGGCATTGTTGGTATATTCGGCGGCCCGTTCGGGATTGAACGACACAAAAGGCAGAATCCGCCCTTTGGTTGCCAGCGCGAGTTTCGAATAAAACTGGCGCTGTTTTTGGGGATCGTAGAAATCGACGTCACCGCGCACTTCGTACATATCGACCATCGACGTGATGAACAAATCGATCTGAGGCGCGCTGGCGATCAACAGCGCGGCATTGCGCATGCGGTTGCGCATAAAAACCAGTGGCTCGTCCTCGGCTGGTCTGGTTTGAAAATTTGGCAACGACGTTTTTTGACGATCAGAGGCCGTCGCGCAGAAACCCGGGATGTCCATGTCAGCATCGATAACCGCCTGTAGATCATTGATTTCGCGGCTAAGGGCCCGTGTATACGGCGCAAGCATGAACCGCACCGTATCGGTGTTAAAGGGGATGTTTGCATTCAGCTCTTCGCGGCGGCGCAGGAATTCCATCGCGTCGCCGTCCCGCAGGTTCATGATGTGGTTATGCATATCAATCCGCAACATCCCATCAGGATGGGCGTCGTCGCACACAGCGTCGTAGTGCGGTTGATTTCATAGTCGGGTAGCGGGGCGCAAGCAGACAGGCCAAAGGTCGCTGTTGCGCCAGACATAAAATGGCGTCGCAACATATCAGTAGCGAAAATAACTCATTACAATAAATCCAGCGTATCACATTTTCCGTTCCGTCCAAAGCGGGCGTTGCGCGGCCCTGCGTACGATGGGGTGAGGTGATGTGAACCTATTTAAGTCAAATTCTGTTTCATCAGATCGGACAGCGGCCAAACACGCCGCATAGATCAAGGAGAAATGGATGTTTGACTTTCTGAAACGTGGAGCGGCCGTAGATGGCGCGACCGAAGTGAAAGCTTCGGCCACGGGAAAGGTTTTGGGGCTGGGCGCAGGACGGGCCATTTGGTCGTCGCGGGATACTGTTTCGCTAACAAAGGGCGGGTTCACACGTAATCCTGTTGGGTTTCGCGCGGTTAAACTGATCGCAGAAGCCGCCGCAGCATTGCCGCTGATCCTGCAGGATGCAGAGCGGCGCTACGAAGACCATCCCGTTAACAAACTACTATCGCGTCCAAATAATGCTCAGGGCCGCGCAGAGCTGTTCGAGGCGCTGTATGGGTATCTGTTGTTGTCGGGTGACGCCTATATCGAGGCTGTCGGTGACGGAACGTTGCCAATCGAACTCCATGCGTTGCGCCCTGAACGGATGCAAGTTGTCCCTGGTGCGGATGGTTGGCCGATTGCGTATGACTATGTTGTTGGCGGGCGAAAGCACCGTTTCAACATGGGCGAAACCGCCAATTCGATCTGTCACATCAAATCGTTTCACCCACAGGATGACCATTATGGGTTTTCCCCGCTAGAGGCCGCCGCATCTGCGATTGATGTGCATAATGCTGCATCGAATTGGTCCAAGGCGTTGCTGGACAATGCGGCCCGCCCATCCGGTGCGATTGTGTATAAAGGCGTTGATGGACAGGGCAGTTTGTCGGCGGATCAATACGATCGTTTGCTGCATGAAATGGAATCCATGCATCAAGGCGCACGAAACGCCGGTCGGCCGATGCTGTTAGAGGGTGGTCTGGATTGGAAACCGATGGGGTTCAGTCCATCCGATATGGAATTCCAAAAAACCAAAGAAGCCGCCGCGCGAGAAATCGCGATTGCGTTCGGCGTTCCCCCAATGTTGCTGGGTATTCCGGGCGACGCGACCTATGCCAATTACCAAGAGGCCAATCGCGCATTCTATCGTTTGACTGTTTTGCCTTTGGCGACGCGGGTCACAAACGTGGTGTCCAACTGGCTGGCTGAATTTACGGGCGAGCCATTGGTATTGCGTCCTGACCTTGACCAAATCCCGGCGCTGTCTGCCGAACGTGATGCCAGATGGCGCCGTATCAGCGAGGCTTCGTTTCTAAGCGCGGCCGAAAAACGCGCGCTGTTGGGGTTGCCGCCGAAAGAGGTGGGTGATGGCAGCTAAGGTTTTGGATTTCACAGCCAAGCGTCCGGGAAATGATTTCTGGAACGCTCAATTGGAAATGCGTTTGGGGCGGATTGAAACTGTCGTGTCGCGTGTCCGCCTGCAAATTTGGATTTTGATTGGTACCTGTACGGCGATGGTTGTGATGGATGTTTTGCAGATGTTGAATGAAGGTTCAGTATGAATTTAGAGCACAAATTCAGTAAGTTGGGTGGTGATGTGAAAGTCACCAACGGACACGAGATCGAAGGTTATGCATCGTATTTCGGAGCCGTCGATCAAGGCAACGATGTGGTTGAACGTGGTGCATATGCTGCGTCATTGGCAAAGCTGAATGCCAAAGGCGATAAGGTGAAAATGCTGTGGCAGCATGATCCAGCGCAGCCCATCGGCATATGGGACGAGGTCCGTGAAACCGAACGTGGTCTATGGGTCAAAGGACGTATTTTGGCCGACGTAGAAAAAGGGCGCGAAGCCATCGCCCTGATCGAAGCGGGGGCAATCGACGGCCTGTCGATCGGATACCGCACGGTCAAATCCACAAAAAATGCCCAAGGCCAACGGCTTTTGGCGGAATTGGAGCTATGGGAGGTGTCGCTTGTGACGTTTCCCATGCTGTCCGAGGCGCGGGTCGGTGCGAAAAGCGACACGTTGATCGATACTGATCTGCGCGAATTGGCGTCCGCACTAAGGGACGCGAGTAGCTTGATGGCGTCAGCCGAAATCTAAGCGACTTTTACAAAGGAAAATCGAATGAATGCACCTCAGGCGCAGGCTGGGGCCGGAGAAGATCTGTCTTCGGTCAAAGATCTGAAATCAGCGATTGCTGATTTTGTAAGCGAATTCAAACACTTTTCTAACGGCATTGATGCCAAATTCAAAAAACAGGAAAACCGCATGACCCTAATGGACCGTAAATCGATGACTGCTGCTCGCCCCGTTTTGGCCGGAGCTGCGGCCTCTGATGTTCCTCATCAAAAGGCGTTTGGCGCATATCTGCGTTCGGGTGACGACGATGGTTTGCGCGATCTGCCGCTAGAGGGCAAAGCGATGTCGACCGCTGTGGCGGCGGATGGCGGTTATCTGGTCGATCCTCAGACCTCGGATTCGATCAAATCGGCGCTGAATGCGATGGCTTCGATCCGTGCCATTGCGTCCGTTGTGACGGTCGAAGCGACGTCGTTTGATGTTCTGGTCGATCACACCGAAATGGGTTCGGGCTGGGCGAATGAAACGTCGGCGTTGACTGAAACCGATACGCCGCAAATTGACCGTATTACCATTCCGGTTAACGAACTATCCGCAATGCCAAAGATTTCGCAACGCCTGCTGGATGATAGCGCATTTGATATCGAAGGTTGGCTGGCCGGCCGTATTTCGGATAAATTTGCACGTTCCGAAGCCGCCGCATTTATCAACGGTGATGGCGCCGATAAACCGACAGGTTTCCTAAGTTATCCAACCGTGGACAACGACGTCTGGACCTGGGGCAACCTTGGCTATGTTGTGACTGGAAATGACGGCGCAATTGATGACGGCGATTCCATCATCGAACTGGTCTATTCGCTGGGTGCCGAATACCGCGCGAATGCGACTTTTGTAATGAATTCCAAAACCGCTGGCGCTGTGCGTAAACTCAAAGACGCAGATGGTCGTTTCCTGTGGGCGGACGGTCTGGCAGCGGGCGAACCTGCGCGTCTGATGGGCTACCCGGTTCTGATCGCCGAAGACATGCCAGATATCGGTTCGAACGCGACAGCCGTGGCATTTGGTGATTTCGCCAATGGCTATACCATCGCCGAACGTCCTGATGTGCGTGTCCTGCGCGACCCATTCTCGGCCAAGCCGCATGTCCTGTTCTATGCGACCAAACGCGTTGGCGGTGCGGTTAGCGATTTCAAAGCAATCAAACTGCTGAAATTCGGCACCGCCTAAGGGCAGTCGAACAGGGGCGGCTTTGGTCGCCCCCTTATCGGACGCGCACGTAGCACCTGTTGCTATCTAGTATTTTCCCTCCGCCCGAGCGGCAACAGGGTGCGCGTCCGGCTTTAGGCGGGGATAGGGCCGGAAATCGGAGAAATTTGATGATGTTAATCGAGGAAACCACGGTGCCACAATCGGCGCTACCGGTGGCGGAGCTGAAGGATCACCTGCGACTGGGGTCCGGTTTCGCCGATGACGGTTTACAGGATGGCATACTGGAAACATGTTTGCGTGCGGCCATGGCGGCGATCGAGGCGCGTACCGGTAAAATCCTGATCGAACGCGAATTCAGTTGGACTGTTCGCGCATGGCGAAAAAACGATGAACAATCGCTGCCGGTGGCACCCGTGAGCGTGGTATCGGCGATCGACCTGACGGATCGGTCAGGCAAGGTTACCGCGGCGACCCATGGCTGGACGTTTGTGCCGTCGCTACAACGACCGGTCATCGTGGCGACAGGATCGAACCTGCCGCAGATTGCAGTTCACGGTTCGGCGCAGGTGTATTTTCTAGCTGGGTTTGGTCCTGAATGGTCCGATGTCCCTGCGGATTTAGGCCAGGCCACAATGATGTTGGCGGCGCATTTCTATGATTTCCGCCACGGCGAAGGCTCGGGCACGGACATGATGCCGCCTTCGGTTGCGGTGATTGTGGAACGTCATCGCACGGTTCGGATCGGAGGCAGCTTATGAAAGCGCCCATATTGAACCGAGCATTGATTTTAGAAACCCCCGAACGGGTTCCTGATGGTGCGGGTGGGTTCCAAACCTTTTGGACGGCCATTGGCCTGCATTGGGCGCATGTCGATACACGTTCGGCGGGCCAAATTGCGGGCGCAGGTAGCGCGGTGTCGCGGGTCAAAATGCGCATTACCGTACGCGGTGCGCCAATGGGTGCGCCATCGCGCCCGAAACCCGAACAACGGTTCCGCGAAGGCGACCGCATTTTCCAGATCCAAGCCGTCAGCGATGCTGACCGCGACGGGCGCTATCTGATCTGTCACGTATCCGAGGAGGTCACAGTATGAGCTATGCAATGAGCTCTGCATTACAAGCCTCTGTTTATAATGCCTTAATATCTGATGCAGGTTTAGATGAATTGGTCGCTGGCGCGATCTACGATGCCCTACCAACCGGCGCTTTGCCAGCGCTCTATGTGACGCTTGGGCCAGAAAAAGTGGTCGATTTTTCAGATCAAACCGGTCACGGCGCGCGTCACGAATTTACCGTTTCGATCGTCAGCGAAAGCGCAGGCTTTGCAGCGGCCAAACAGGTTGCTGGTGCCGTCTGTGACGCCCTGGTCGACGCCGATCTGTCGCTATCGCGCGGGCGTTTGATTGCATTGAATTTCCGCAGCGCCAAAGCCGCACGCATCGATAGCGGCTCGGCGCGTCAAATTGTTCTGACGTTCCGCGCGTTCGTCCAAGACACCTAATTACCCTGAAAAAGGAGCAAACCCATGGCTGCCCAAAATGGCAAAGACCTGTTGATTAAAATGGATATGACCGGCGATGGCCTGTTTGAAACTGCCGCTGGATTGCGTGCAACCCGGATCAGTTTCAATGCCGAAACCGTCGATGTCACAAGCATGGAAAGCGCCGGTGGATGGCGTGAATTGCTGGGCGGGTCCGGTGTGAAATCCGCGGCGATTTCTGGATCCGGTGTTTTCAAAGATGACGCAACCGACGAACGCGCGCGGCAGATTTTCTTTGACGGGATCACGCCCGATTTTCAGGTCATCATCCCAGATTTCGGAACTGTCCAAGGGGCTTTTCAGATCACGTCGATCGAATACGCAGGCAGCCACAACGGCGAAGCGACATATGAAATGTCGTTGGCGTCCGCTGGCGCGTTAACCTTTGTGGCTGCCTAATGGTGAACCCATATGCCGGAGAGGTCAGCCTAACGGTCGATGGGCAGCCAATGGTTTGCAAATTGACCTTGGGTGCATTGGCGGAATTAGAGCAGACCCTGCAGGTCGGATCTTTGGTGGATCTGATCAAAAGGTTCGAAGCGGGTGAATTCACGTCGTCGGATGTCTTGGCGCTATGCGTTGCTGGGCTGCGAGGTGGTGGATGGCGCGGAACCGTTGATGATCTGTTTTGCGCAGAGATTGAAAATGGTCCCGTAGGTGCCGCGCGCGCCGCCGCTGAAATGTTGGCCCGCGCGTTTTCTCCGCCTGAATAGCATGGATTGGGCGGGGCTAATGAGGGCGGGGTTTCGGGGGCTGGGCCTGAAACCAGCAGAGTTCTGGAACCTGACCCCGGTAGAATTGATGCTGATGTTGGGCGTTGACGCGGCCACTCCGTCAATGGGCAGAGCCCGTTTGATGGAATTGGCAGCGCGTTTTCCCGACACAATTAACAGAGGATAACATGGCCGATATTGATCAATTGGACGATCTGGAATCCGGTCTGGATGCCATAGAAAAAAGCCTGTCAGAAACGACATCAATGGCGTCCGCCTTTGACGCGCAGTTGCGTCTGACGCGGTCGACACTATCCGATACAGCGCGCGATCTGGGTAAGCTTGAAACAGGGTTTTCGTCAGGTTTACGCAAAGCATTCGATGGTTTGGCATTCAATGGGATGAAGCTGTCGGATGCGTTGACGTCGCTTGCGCAGTCGATGTCGAACACGGTCTACAACGCCGCGATGAAACCTGTGACGGATCAATTAGGGACCCTGTTGGCGGGTGGCCTGAATTCGTTGGTTTCTGGCACTTTGCCGTTCGCAAAAGGCGGTGCGTTTTCCCAAGGCCGCGTGATGCCATTTGCCAAAGGCGGTGTCGTGTCCAGCCCTGTGACGTTTCCGATGCGCGGCGCAACCGGCCTGATGGGCGAGGCAGGCCCAGAAGCCATCATGCCTTTGACTCGCGGCAGTGACGGTCGCCTAGGTGTCGCAGCCCAAGGCGGTGGAAGCGTCAATGTCACAATGAATATTTCGACACCCAACGTCGAAGGTTTTCAGAAAAGCCAAACCCAAATTGCGGCGCAGGTTTCGCGTGCCATGGGCCGCGCCAATCGTAATCGATAGGAGGTCATTATGAGCTTTCATGAAGTTCGCTTTCCCGCGTCATTGTCATTCGGTTCGATTGGTGGGCCTGAACGTCGTACTGAAATCGTCACCCTGTCCAACGGTTTCGAAGAAAGAAACAGCCCATGGGCGCATTCGCGCCGTCGTTATGATGCTGGGATCGGGCTGCGTTCGTTGGATGACGTCGAACAGATGATCGCGTTTTTCGAGGCGCGTCAGGGCCAGTTGCACGGTTTCCGTTGGAAAGATTGGGCAGACTACAAATCCTGCCTGCCGTCTGCCGACATCACCGGCATGGATCAGTTCATCGGAACCGGAGACGAGGTCACCACCCAATTTCAGCTGGCAAAGATTTATACCTCTGGCGACGCGGCCTATTCGCGTCCCATTCTTAAACCCGTTCGCGGCACTGTTCAGGTTACCATGTCCGGTGATCGGCTTCAGGAAAGTATAGATTATTCAATTGATTACACGACGGGATTGATCCATTTTTTCCACGCGCCGGACATCGGTGCAGAAATCCGTGCGGGGTTTGAATTTGATGTGCCTGTTCGGTTTGACACGGACGTGATTCAGACCTCGGTTGCCAATTTCAATGCAGGCGAAGTGCCAGACGTACCTGTCATCGAGGTGCGCCTATGACCTTGGCTGATCACCTGAAAACGGGCGCAACGACGGTCTGTCGGTGTTGGGCAGTGACGCGCAACGACGGTGTTGAATTGGGGTTCACCGATCACGACACGGATATCGAATTTGAAACGATCCTGTTCCGTGCGGACAGTGGCATGACAGCAAAAGAGGTCGAACAATCGGCCGGTTTGTCGGTCGACAACTCCGAAGCTATCGGGGTTCTGTCGCACAGTGCGATTTCCGAAACCGATATTGAACAGGGCCTATTTGATGGCGCTGAGGTGCGATATTGGTTGGTGAACTGGTCAAATGTCTCAGAACGCGAATTGCGGTTCCGTGGTGAGATCGGTGAAATTCGTAGAAACAGCGGTGAATTTACAGCCGAACTACGCGGTCTGGCCGAGGCGCTGAACAAACCAAACGGTCGGGTATTCCAACGTGGCTGCCGCGCCGTTTTGGGCGATGCCGAATGCCAATTCGACACGTCTATGGCCGAGTTTTGTTATACTGGCGCGCCTGTTGGCAACACGGACAACTGTATCTTTGAATTTGATGGTCTTGCGGCCTATGCGGCGGGTTGGTTCACCAAAGGGACGCTTTCGGTTGCTGATGGTGCGGCGGGCGTGAAACCGGCACTGATCAAAAATCACACGATCTTGGAAACAGGCAATCACGAAATTGAACTGTGGCAGCCGCTGAAAACGGAACTGCCAAAGGGCGCTGCCCTAAGGTTGGTTGCTGGCTGTGACAAACGAATGAAAACCTGTTTGCAAAAATTCGATAATCTGCTGAATTTTCGCGGTTTTCCAGACATTCCAGGCGAAGATTGGCTGGTGTCTACACCCATTCGAACGTCAAAAAATGATGGGGGTAGCCTACGATGACCGCTATCGTTCATGCGGCTCGCCGCTGGATCGGAACTCCATATCGGCATCAATCATCCTGTGTTGGCGCGGGATGTGACTGTTTGGGATTGATTTTGGGCGTCTGGAAAGACGTCATCGGCGATATCCCCGAAACACTGCCAGCCTATAGTCCGGACTGGTCCGAACCGCAAAATCGCGAAGTTCTGTTCGATGCGGCGGTCCGCCATTTTCATCGCAAAACAGCGTCGAACGCTGAACCTGGCGACCTGTTGTTGTTTCGTATGCGCGATGGGGCAGTGGCGAAACATCTGGGCATTCAATCCCGAATTGGCCCAAACGCCAGTTTTATACATTCGTATTCAGGTCACGGCGTTGTCGAAAGCCGCCTGACTGATCCTTGGGCGCGGCGCATCGTTGCGCGATTTAAATTCCCAACAAAGGAAACCTAATGGCAACTATCGTATTATCAGCTGTTGGCATGGCGATCGGTGGATCGATCGGCGGTACGGTTTTGGGTATTTCCTCGGCGGTGATTGGTCGTGCCGTTGGCGCGATGGTCGGTCAGGCCATTGATCAACGTATCATGGGATCGGGCAGTGGGACTGTTTCGACTGGCCAAATCGATCGTTTTCGTTTGACGACCGCGTCCGAAGGCGACACCGTTTCATCGGTTTATGGACGCTATCGCGTTGGCGGCCATGTGATCTGGGCAACGCGGTTTATCGAAGATTCGACCACACACAGCGGTGGCAAAGGCGGTGGTGCAACTATCACCGAATATTCCTATCGGGTGTCATTGGCTTTGGCGCTGTGCGACGGCGAAATCACAAGCGTCGGCCGCATTTGGGCGGATGGTACAGAAGTGCCCAAAGCCGATTTGAATATGCGGATCTACAAAGGCACGCAAACTCAGCTGCCCGATCCCAAAATGGAGGCTGTCGAAGGCTATGGCATGGTGCCCGCATATCGCGGCGTGTCTTATGTCGTGATCGAAGATTTGGACCTATCAATCTTTGGCAACCGAATTCCGCAGTTCAGTTTCGAGATCACTCGGCCCGCGCCCGCGTCGGCCAGTGTTCAAGATATCGCAACGAAAATTCAGGGTGTCGCCTTGATCCCCGGTACGGGGGAATACGCCTTGGCGACCACGCCTTTGACGGTGTCTGACGGGCTGGGGGCGTATAGATCGTTGAACATCAATTCGCCCGCCGCCAAATCGGATATCGACGTGTCCTTGGATGCATTGGTTGATGAAGTTCCCAATGCGCGAACCGCGTCATTGATTGTGTCGTGGTTTGGTGACGATTTGCGCTGCGGTGAATGCCGTATCGGCCCGCGCGTCGAACAGGCCGAATATGATCCCGAACAGATGCCTTGGACCGTGAGTGGCGCAGTGCGTTCGGACGTTGGCGTTGTGCCGTTGGACGCTGATGGCCGTGCGCTATATGGCGGCACCCCAACGGATCAATCCGTGGTCGAAGCGATCCATGCCATGCGGGATCGTGGCATTTCGCCTGTGTTTTATCCATTTATTCTAATGGAACAGCTGACGGGGAACGGTTTGCCAGACCCTTGGGGGGCGGATGAACAGCCTGCGATGCCGTGGCGCGGGCGTATCACGACCGCTTTGGCTCCATATTTGGTCGGGACTGCTGATCAAACCGCTGCTGCGACAGCCGAAGTTGACGCGTTTTTCGGCACCGCCGCCGTGTCGGATTTTACAATTGATGGAACGCAGGTGTTGTATACGGGTCCGAATGAATGGACCTATCGCCGGTTTATCCTGCATTATGCGCATCTGTGTGCCGCCGCTGGCGGTGTCGATGCATTTTGCATCGGGTCCGAATTGCGTTCGCTGACGCAAATTCGGGACGACAACGGATTTCCCGCGGTGGATCATCTTTGCCGACTGGCTGCCGAAGTACGTTCCATTTTGGGTGCCGACTGCAAAATCGGCTACGCGGCCGATTGGTCTGAATATCATGGCTATCAGCCTGTGGGCACTACCGATAAATATTTCCATCTTGATCCACTTTGGGCCGATGACAACATCAATTTCATCGGCATCGATAACTATGTGCCCCTATCAGACTGGCGCGATGGGAACGATCATCTGGATGCGGATTGGGGGGATATTCGTAACCTTGATTACCTGAAATCAAACATCGAAGGCGGCGAATATTACGATTGGTATTACCAATCCCCCGAGGCGAGAGACGCCCAAATTCGCACGCTCATATCGGATGGTGACGGCGAACCATGGGTTTGGCGTGCAAAAGACATGCGTGGTTGGTGGTCGAACTACCACCACAATCGTATTGATGGCCAACGCCAAGAAACGCCAACCGCGTGGCAGCCGCAAAGCAAACCGATCTGGTTCACTGAATACGGCTGTGCTGCGATCGACAAAGGCACGAACCAACCGAATAAATTCTTGGATCCGAAATCCTCGGAATCGCAATTGCCGCATTATTCGAATGGAGCGCGCGATGATGCGCTGCAGGCGCAGTATATTTCGGCAATGACCGAATATTTTGCGGAGGATCAGAACAATCCGGTGTCCGCCGTTTATGGGGGTGACATGATTGACATGTCGCGCGCCTTGGCTTGGGCATGGGATACGCGGCCTTATCCGTTTTTCCCGCAGAATATTGATCTGTGGTCGGATGGCGAAAACTATGCGGTGGGGCACTGGCTGAATGGCCGTGTGTCGTCGCGGTCTTTGGCCAGTGTGGTCACCGAAATCTGCCAAAAGGCGGGTATGACCAACATTGATACCAGCGCGCTATATGGGACGGTCCGTGGCTATGTTGTGGATCAGACCGATACCGCACGGGCGGCTCTGCAGCCATTGATGTTGGCCTATGGTTTTGACGCTGTCGATCAGGACGGGATGATTGTGTTCAGATCGCGAAACGAACGGGCTGGTACACAATTGGATCCTGCGTTTTTCGCCGTTGATGGATCCGAAGCCAGCAGTCTGGAACGCGTCCGCGCGCCTAATGCGGAAATGGCGGGAACGGTTCGCCTGACATATGTCGAAGCGGACGGCGATTACCAAACGCGGCTGTTCCAAACGGTTCAGGCCGATGACGATACAAATACAACATCGCATACAGAATTGCCGTTGGTGTTGACCTCTGGCGAAGCGGAAAAAATCACAGAACGTTGGCTGGCCGAAGCAGGCATTGCGCGCGAAACGGTTTCTTTCGCGTTGCCGCCATCTGCGTCAACCATCGCCGCTGGGGATAGCATTCGCCTAGAGGGCCGTGATTACCGCATCACGCGCAAAACATCGGGGCAATCCGCCACGATCGAGGCGCAGCAATATGAACTCAGACTGTACCAAACGACACCTACGACCGAAGAGCCAACCACTGGCGCTGCCTTTGTTCCGCCTGTTCCGGTCGATGGGCTATTTTTGGACCTGCCGATTTTGACCGGAGAAGAAGCCGAGCACGCCCCATATTTCGCCGCCGTTGGGTCGCCTTGGCCTGGCTCTGTGGCGCTGTATCATTCGAACCAGGACGCGAATTATAAGATCGAAAAAACAGTTGATCGCTGTGCCATTGTTGGCATCACGGAAACTGAATTGGCGCCGGCTGGGGCAGGGCGCTGGGATCGGGGGGCGGCCTTGCGTGTCAAACTGGTGCACGGTGCGTTGTCGTCGGCTTCGGCTGAAAATATCCTGTCGGGGGCAAATGTTGCCTTTGTTGGCGATGGAACGCCCGACAATTGGGAGGCGATACAGTTCGTCGGCGCAAAACTGGTCGGGCCACAGACCTACGACATTTCAATGCGTTTGCGCGGCCAGTTGGGGACCGATCATAAATCCCGAACCGCTTTGCAGGCGGGGGCCTATTTCGTTCTGTTCAATGATGCCGTTTCCCAAATCGACTATGCGGCCAAATTGCGCGGGGTCGAACGGTTCTATCGGTTTGGGCCTGCGTCTAGGCCGATGACGGACAGTTCCTATCAAACAGTGCAGCATGCATTTGCGGGTGTCGGGCTGCGGCCGTATCCGATCTGTCATATGCGCAAAACACAGGCTGCAAACCAATCTATGCTGTTTTCGTGGGTGCGACGCACTCGCATCGACGGCGATGGTTGGGATGGGCCGGATGTGCCATTGGGCGAAGAAACCGAAACCTACCGCATTCGCATTTTCCGCGACGGTGAAACCGTTCGGGAATTGGTAACGACGGCGCCTTCGTTTGAATATGACGCGGCATCGCAGGCATCGGATTCGGGCGCTGACACAATCGGCGTGGCGCAGTTGTCTGCGCGTTTTGGCCCCGGTCCTGAAACTTATTTGTATTTCGGCTGATGCGGCAGGTATCGGTAGTCGATTTGGATCAGGCGGTCAGCGTTTTGCTGGCCGCCGATCCCCGTGATTGGCCTGATTTAAGCCGGCAAATTCTGCGGCAGGCAAAATGGGCAGATAAATACCGTAAACGGACGGGCAAACGTCACCCTGACTGGGGCAATGGGACCGTACATGATGTCTGTATTCGATATCCGCGCCATCGGCCCAGCTACCCAACTCCGGATCAGTATTTTCAGGCAATGACCCATTTTTTGCGCACCTATGTAGATGCGCGACATCAAAAGAATTGAAATGTTGGCTCGCGCCTTTGTTCTTGGCCTTGGGGCGCTATTTGCGGTACAGAGGACGAAATAACCCCGCAGGAGCCGGTCATGGCAAAGTTCAAAGCATCAATCGCACAAATCGATCCCGTTTGGGATCGCATCTGTTCCGAAGCCGAAGCCGCCATCAAAGATGAACCGTTGATGGGCAGTCTGCTGCATCAATGCATCCTGCATCACGCCCGTTTCGAAGACGCATTGGCCTATCGTTTGTCGATGAAACTGGCGTCGGCAGAAATGTCGGAACAGTTGCTGCGTGAAATTGCGGATAGCGCCTATGAGGCCGAACCAGAGCTGGTAAATTCGGCCCGTGCCGATTTGGTCGCAACATTCGAACGCGACCCAGCCTGCCACCGTTTTCTGCATCCTTTACTATATTTCAAAGGTTTTCAGGCGGTTCAGGCCTATCGTTTGGGCCATTATCTGTGGGAACAGGGTCGCCGTGATATGGCGTATTTCCTGCAAATGCGCATTTCCGAAAGCTTTGGCGTCGACATCCACCCAGCCGCGAAAATCGGCAAGGGCATCATGATCGACCACGCTCATTCAATCGTCATCGGCGAAACCGCTGTTGTGGGTGACAACGTGTCGATCCTGCACACTGTCACCTTGGGCGGCACCGGCAAAGAGGACGAAGACCGTCACCCGAAAATCGGCAATGGTGTTCTGATCGGCGCTGGCGCTTCGGTGCTGGGCAATATCAAAATCGGTGACCGTAGCCGCATCGCGGCGGGTTCCGTTGTGCTGGGTGATATACCGCCGTGCAAAACAGTGGCCGGTGTACCTGCCAAAATCGTTGGCGAAGCAGGCTGCGACCAGCCATCTGTTTCGATGGATCAATTGCTGAAAAAATGTATGGGAGAGGGTTAACCCTCTCCGATCAGTTGGTCATAGGCCTCTAACGCCTTCATTCCATACATATACGCGGGGCCGCCGCCCATCAAAATGCATGTCGAAATGGTTTCTTCGATCTCGGCGCGGGTTGCGCCTGCTTTGACGGCGGCTTGCAAATGGAAACCGATACAATCCGCGCAATGGGTGACAATGCCAATCACAATGCATTGTAATTCTTTGTGCTTTGTCGACAGCGCGCCATCAGCCAAAGCGGCATGGTGCATTTGCGTGAACGCTTTGCCAACGTCGGGCTGCGCTTTGCGGAAATCACGGGTCAGCCGCGTTGTATTGCCCAGATAGTCTTTCCAGTCCATGGTCGTTCCTTTGTCTTTATGCAGACTTGGTATCATCGCGCTGCGCAAATTCTTTGCGTTAGATCAATAATTTGAAATGTTTTGGTGACTTGCGGTTTTGCTTAATTCGCGGTTCTGTTCAGGCGCAAATGAATGGGTGTGAAAATATGATTATTCGCAGCGCGACGCCTGATGATGCGGTCATCCTAACGCAGATCTACAATCACGAAGTGGAAACAGGCACTGCGCTGTGGAACGTGCAAGCGATTGATTTAGAAAACAGACTTGCGTTCCTGTCGGCCCAAAAAGAAAAAGGGAACCCCGTTTTGGTGGCCGAGGTTGATGGCGAAATGGCTGGCTATGCAACCTACGCCGTGTTCCGTCCGCAAGATGGGTTTCACTTAACGGTCGAACATTCCATTTACCTGCGTCCTGGGTTTCAAGGGCAGGGTATTGGCCCCAAATTGCTGTCGGCCTTGATCGAAAAAGCCCGAAGTAACGGTTTGCATGTGATGGTCGCCGCCATTGACGGTGCAAACCTAGGGTCCATCGCGCTGCATCAAAAATTAGGCTTTGTCGAAGTCGGTAGAATGCCCCAAGCCGGCATGAAATTTGGTCGCTGGTTGGATTTGGTTCTTTTGCAATTGCGGTTGGATGACCGCAGCGCCCCATGAAAAAAGCCCCCGAATTTTCGGGGGCTTTTGTATTAAACTCGGGTCGGTGTGACATCCAACGACCCGCGTGTTGCGTCCGAATATGGGCACACGTGGTGGGCGCCCGCGATCAGATCATCCGCAACATCGTCTGCCACGCCGGGCAGGGACACTTCGATCTGGACCTGAATGCCAAATCCGTTGTCATCGCGTGGGCCAATGCCAACGGTCGCGGTCACGGTCGCGTCTTCGGGCACTTTGATCTTCTTGCCAGCGGCATAGGCTTTCATCGCGCCCAAAAAACAGGCCGAATATCCCGCTGCAAATAGCTGTTCGGGGTTGACGCCATCACCGCCAGCGCCGCCCAATTCCTTAGGGGTCACCAATTTCAGGTCCAGCGCACCATCATGGGTTTTCGCGGTGCCGGTCCGTCCGCCGGTGGCTGTGGCTTTGGTCGAATATAGAATTTTTGATGCAGGCATAATGTATTCCTTTTTGCTTCTGTGATATTAATTATCGCGATATATAAATTTATCAACCTTGCGATTAGATCGCGCACGACTTAGTTATTGATTGTTACATTTTGGGTGCTGAAAGTATGTCTGATCCGTTAAATGAAATGATCTGTTTCGATGTCTACGCCGCAAATCTAGCGGTGGGCAGGTTGTATAAGCCATTGCTGGACGATCTGAATTTGACCTATCCGCAGTACCTTGCCCTGATGATCCTGTGGGAAAAGGACGGCCGCACCATCGGCGAAATCAGTTCAATCCTTGGACTTGAAAGCAGCACGCTTACGCCTTTGATCAAACGGATGGAGGGAGCAGGGCTGGTTGCCCGCCGCCGCGATACTGACGATGAACGCCGTGTACATGTTTATCTGACGGAACAGGGCCGCAAATTAGAGGCTGAACGCGCGCGATTAACAGAATGCGTGGCGACCGCGACGGGGCTAACCATTGATGAATTCATCCAGCTACAGGGCCTTTTGCGCAAAATGCGCGGTGCGATCAAAAAATAAGCCCCACAAATTGTGGGGCTTAGTCGGGGATTAGATGGTCAGCAAAAAGGACTGTGCCTCTTCGTCTGTTTTGCCTGATGCGGCTGCAATATCGGCCAAGGTGTCTTGGGTCGATGTGACGGCATATCCGTTTTCAATCAGAGCCGAAGCCAAATCATCGGCAGAGACATCAAACAGCGGCGCGATGTCCGAGATTGGCTGCGTGACAATCTGTGCTGCAATTTCGAACTGAGGCGGGCGTCCACCGCCGTTTGGTCCGCCCTCGGGCGTGGTTTGGAACAAAAAGAACGACGCGGATACTGCAGCGATGGCCAGGCCAATCGCCATGGGCGCGTGTGTGAAATAACTTTTCAGCGGCCGCCAGTTGCGCCATAGGTGCAGAACGAACGGGACAACCAGAACCAGACCCAAAATTTCATGCATCGAATGGAACGACCGTGGGCCAAGGTCGAAATACATCGCCACGCCGGTGATGATGGAAATTAGGAAAAATCCGGTGATAAGAGGGGTCGCATAGCGCAAAAAGAACTGTTTCATATCAGGCTCGTAACTAAACTAGCTTATTAAATGCCATTAGAACGAAACCGGACATGATTTCCGTCGCTTAGGCACAAAAAAACCCTTTGGCAGGACCAAAGGGTTTTTCTGATTGGTTTATGGGGTGCCTTAGGCCAGCATGGCCATCGGGTTTTCCAGATTTTCTTTGATCGCTTTCAGCAGATCCGCACCCAGCGCGCCGTCAATCACGCGGTGATCGACCGACAGGGTCACGGACATGACTGTCGCGACTTTGATCTGGTCATCCGCGCCAACAACCGGTTTTTTCACGCCCGCGCCAACCGCAAGAATTGCGGAATGCGGTGGGTTGATGATGGCGTCAAAGTTGTCGATGCCGAACATGCCCAAGTTGGAAATCGCGAAGGAACCGCCCTGATATTCATGCGGCGCCAGTTTGCGGTCGCGTGCGCGTTTTGCCAGATCTTTCATCTCGGTCGACAGAGCCGATAGCGATTTGCTGTCCGAGTTTTTCAAAACCGGAGTGAACAAGCCACCTTCGATCGCGACGGCGACGGCCACGTCCGAATTGGTGAATTTCAGAACACGATCACCTGCCCATACTGCGTTCGCTTCTGGGATTTGTTGCAGGGCAACGGCGCAGGCTTTGATGATGAAATCGTTGACCGACAGTTTCACGCCGCGATCTGCCAGTTTGGCGTTGATCTGAGCGCGGAAGGCCAACAATTCGTCCAGTTCGATGTCGCGGCGCAGGTAGAAATGCGGAACGGATTGTTTCGCTTCGGTCAGACGGGCAGCGATGGTTTTGCGCATGCCGTCCAGTTTGACCTCTTCGAAATCGGTGCCTTCGTACATTTTCAGAACGGCATCGGTCGATGGGCCCGTTGCAACAGCAGCAGCGGCCGGCGCTGCAGCCGCAGGCGCGGCGGCTTTCGGCGTTTCTGCCTTTGGCGCTGCGGTCGCGTTTTCGACGTCCGATTTCACGATGCGACCTTTGGGGCCGGAACCGGTGATTGCAGACAGATCCAAACCTTTTTGCGCAGCAATGCGGCGGGCCAAAGGTGACGCGAAAATGCGATTGCCGTCTTTGACAGGCGCAGCTGGGGCAGGGGTTGCGGGCGCCTCAGCGGCCGCTGGCGCGGCCTCTTCGTTGCCCGCGGCGGCGGCTGGTGCCGCCTTTGGTTCTGCCGAACCAGCGGTGTCGATGTCGTCAGCGCTTTCGCCGTCTTCGAGCAGGACTGCGATCAAAGCGTTTACTTTGACGCCTTCGGTGCCTTCGGCGACGACGATTTTGCCAACGACGCCTTCGTCCACGGCTTCGAATTCCATGGTCGCTTTGTCGGTTTCGATTTCGGCGATGATGTCACCGCTGGAAACGGTGTCACCTTCTTTGACCAGCCATTTGGCCAGCGTGCCTTCCTCCATCGTGGGGGACAGGGCGGGCATCAGGATTTCTGTGGGCATCGCTTGTCCTCCTTAGCGGTAGGTGACTTGTTTCACGGCGTCGATCACTTCGGCTGTGGTGACCAGCGCCAGTTTTTCGAGGTTCGCCGCGTAAGGCATTGGCACGTCTTTGCCGGTGCAGTTCAGAACCGGTGCGTCCAGATAATCGAACGCATGGGTCATGACGTAGGCCGACAGGTGGTTGCCGATCGAACCGACTGGCCAGCCTTCTTCGACTGTGATCATGCGGTTGGTTTTCTTAACCGATGCCAGAACGGTGTCGTAGTCGATCGGGCGTACGGTGCGCAGGTCGATGACTTCGGCGTCGATACCTTCGGCCGCCAATTTTTCGGCCGCTTCCAATGCATAGGTCATGCCGATGCCGAAGGACACGATGGTCACATCGTTACCCGAACGGGCAATGCGCGCTTTGCCGAAGGGAATGGTGAAATCATCCAGAACGGGCACTTCGAACGATTTGCCGTAGAGGATTTCGTTTTCCAAGAAGATCACAGGGTTCGGATCGCGGATCGCCTGTTTCATCAGACCTTTGTAGTCTGCTGCGGTGTAAGGCATCACAACCTTTAGGCCTGGGATCTGCGCGTACCATGCCGCGTAGTCTTGGCTGTGCTGAGCGCCAACGCGGGCCGCTGCGCCGTTCGGGCCGCGGAACACCATTGGTGCGCCCATCTGGCCGCCGGACATATACAGCGTCTTTGCGGCAGAGTTGATCAGGTGGTCGATCGCCTGCATTGCAAAGTTGAAGGTCATGAATTCAACGATCGGTTTCAGACCGCCGAATGCAGCACCCGTCGCGATACCCGCAAAGCCGTGTTCGGTGATCGGCGTGTCGATCACGCGTTTCGAACCGAATTCATCCAGCATCCCTTGCGAAATTTTATAGGCGCCTTGGTATTCGCCGACTTCTTCGCCCATCAGGAACACGTTTTCGTCGCGGCGCATTTCTTCGGCCATCGCGTCGCGCAATGCTTCGCGGACGGTCTGGGTTTTCATTTCGGTGCCTTCTGGCCAATCAGGGGTCTGTTCGACCTTTGGCGCAGCTGGGGCCGCCGCAACTGGCGCAGGTGCCGGAGCAGCCTCTGGCGCTGCGACCGCTGCAGGTGCGGAATTTCCGACCTCGGCAGGGACTTCTTCGCCTTCTTCGACCAGAATTGCGATTGGGGTGTTAACCTTGACCGCTTCGGTGCCTTCTTCGATCAGGATTTTGCCCATCACGCCTTCGTCGACCGCTTCGAATTCCATCGTTGCCTTATCGGTTTCGATTTCTGCGATGATGTCGCCTGCGGAAATGGTGTCGCCCTCTTTTTTCAGCCATTTGGCCAGAGTGCCTTCCTCCATGGTGGGGGACAGGGCGGGCATAAGAATTTCAGTAGCCATAGTCGTCGTCTCCTCCCTTAAGCCTGTGGTTCTTCTGCGTAGATGTCTGTCCATAGTTCGGACACATCAGGCTCTGGGCTTGTTTTTGCGAACTCTGCCGATTCATTGACGATGGCTTTGATGTCTTTGTCGATGGCCTTTAGGTCATCTTCGGTCGCATGGTTGCCAGTCAGCAGGATGGAACGGATTTGTTCGATTGGGTCACGCTCTTCGCGCATTTTCTGCACTTCTTCGCGGGTGCGGTATTTCGCAGGGTCCGACATAGAGTGACCACGGTAACGGTAGGTTTTGACCTCTAGAATATAGGGGCCTTTGCCCGCGCGGCAGTGTGCGACAGCGCGTTCACCGGCCTCTTTCACGGCCAGAACGTCCATACCGTCGACTTCTTCGCCTTCGATGCCGTAGGCTGCGCCGCGTTCCCATAGGGTTTTCGATTTGGTCGAACGCTGAACCGAAGTGCCCATGGCGTATTGGTTGTTTTCGATGACGAAAATCACCGGCAGGTCCCACAGTTCGGCCATGTTGTAGGTTTCATAAACCTGACCCTGGTTCGCAGCGCCGTCGCCAAAGTATGCAAAGGTGACGTTGTCGTTGCCTTTGTATTTGTCCGAAAACGCAAGGCCCGCACCCAGCGGAACCTGCGCACCAACGATACCGTGGCCGCCATAGAAATGTTTCTCTTTCGAGAACATGTGCATGGAGCCGCCTTTACCTTTGGAATAACCGCCTTCGCGGCCGGTCAGTTCGGCCATCACGCCGTTGGCTTCCATGCCGCAGGCCAACATATGGCCGTGGTCGCGGTAGGATGTGACGCGTTTGTCGCCTTCTTTGGTTGCGGCTTCTAGGCCGACAACCACGGCTTCTTGGCCGATGTATAGGTGACAGAAACCGCCGATCAGGCCCATGCCATACAATTGGCCTGCCTTTTCTTCAAAACGACGGATTAGCAACATGTCTTTATAGTAGGATAGCAATTCCTCTTTCGACACGTTTGGCTGTTTGGCTGGTTTTCTCGCGGCCATAGGTCCTCCGTCCTTAACTGGCGAAATAGTTTAGTGTTAAACAATCTCATACAGGATGGTTTGCGGAAAAGCGAGAGTCAATGTTTTTAGGCAGCGGGTAGGTGCCATGCATCCGCTGCAAACCGTCCCGCAGCCAACGCAAAAGGCCCGCAACGCGGTGTGCGCGGCAGGCCTGTGGCTAGGTTTTCAGAAATTAACCGAGGGTTAGCGCGTGATCACGATTTCATCGGAACGCACCATACCCAGAACGTCACGGGCGCGTTCGTCCAGCAGGTCCAGATCCAGATAGGTATCGCTTAGGCGGCGGGTGAGGTTTTCCATGCGGGCGACTTCGATCTGCAATATATCCAGATCAGCCTGCAAATCCCGCGCATGTGCGTCGATTTCAGCGCGGCGGAACAGACCGTATTCGCCTTGCACTGCAGCAAAGGTGAAATACAGGCCGAACAAAACGGCGCCGGAAAAATAAATGACTGCCCCCATAGCGGGACGAGATGTGCGGTTCATATCTGCCTCATGTCACCTCTAACGGGTGTTGGACGTAGAATCGCACATCTGATTCTTTTTGTGAATCCCCTAATTCGTATATGTGGGGAATTTATGCGGCTTTTTGTTTAACCTGCGATAGATGCCGCATGAATGCCCGCAACTGCGTTCGACAGCAGGCTGTCAAAATCGGTTTCGGACTGTTTCGCGTTCAGGCCTTCGGTCAAACCACGGCTGAACGATGCGATCATACCTGTTTGTTTCGACAGCAAGGCGTTTGCATCATCGCGGCTGTAGCCACCGGACAAAGCAACGACCTTCATCACGCGAGGGTGGTCGATCAGTGGTTTGTAGAAATTTTCGACGGTCGGCAGCGATACTTTTAGCATCACCTGACCTTCGCTCACAGCATCCAGACCTTTTAGCAGTTCATCACGCAGGATCGCTTCGGCTTCTGCTTTGTCCGCGATGGTGATGTTCACCTCTGGCTCTAGGATCGGCATCAGACCCTTGGCAGAGACCTGACGGCCAATGTCGAACTGCTGTTCGACGATCGCTTTGATGCCGGTTTCGTTCGCTGCGTTGATAACCGAACGTTCTTTGGTGCCAAAGATGTTCTTTGCAACGGCGCGGTCCAGCAGGTCGTTCAGGTCTGGCATCGGTTTCATCAGCTGAACGCCGTTTGCTTCGGCTTCCAGACCTTTGTCGATTTTCAGGAACGGAACGACCGATTTCTGGTTCCACAGGTAATCAGCAGTTGGAGTGCCGTCGATGTCGCGATCCATTGTCATTTCAAACAGGATTGCGCCGACAACTTTATCACCGGTAAAGGCAGGCGATTTGATGATACGGCTGCGCATCTGGTGGATCATGTCGAACATTTCGGCGTCGCCGTTATATTCGTTTTCTTCGATGCCGTATTGGCGCAGCGCCTTTGGGGTCGATCCGCCACTTTGATCCAGTGCAGCGATGAAACCTTTGCCGGTCAAGATTTTGTCGGCCATTTGTGCGTTCATTAGTCAACCCTCTTTAAATATTAGGTTTTTGCCGCCCTATAACGGCTTTCGCCTCGCTCATAGAAAAGCGAGGCGAAACGCGCAAATGTGTTATCGCTAGCGAAAGTCATGTTTTCGCTAACGAACATTTTATTGTTTCATTTTGCCTCAACCGAGCGCAGAAACACCTGGCAATTCCTTGCCTTCCATCCATTCCAAGAATGCGCCGCCAGCGGTGGAAATATAGGTGAAATCCTTTGCTGCGTCGGCTTTGTTCAATGCAGCAACGGTATCACCGCCACCTGCAACAGACACCAATTTGCCTGCTTTGGTTAGCTCAGCCGCCTTTTTCGCTGCTGCGTTCGTTGCTGCGTCAAAAGGTTCGATTTCGAACGCACCCAGCGGGCCGTTCCAGATCAGAGTTTCCGCACGGGTCAGCACATCAGAGATATAGGCAACGGTTTCTGGGCCTGCGTCCAAAATCATTGCGTCCGATGGAACGGATTCAGGCACAACGGTTTCGTTCTCTGCGTTCGCTGCAAATTCGCGGGCCACAACAACGTCGCGTGGCAGGATGATTTCACAGCCCGCATCATGGGCCTTTTTCAGGATGTCACGCGCGGTATCGGCCAGATCATGTTCGCACAGCGATTTGCCGACGTTAACGCCTTGGGCCGCTAGGAACGTGTTCGCCATGCCGCCGCCGATGACCAGATGGTCGACTTTGCCAACCAGATTGCCCAGCAGATCCAATTTGGTCGAAACTTTCGCGCCGCCGACAACAGCGACGACAGGGCGGGCAGGGGTGCCCAATGCTTTTTCCAGCGCGGACAATTCTTCGGCCATCAGGCGGCCCGCTGCGGATGGCAGCAAACGAGCGACGCCTTCGGTCGATGCGTGGGCGCGGTGCGCAGCAGAAAATGCGTCATTTACATAGATGTCGCCCAAGGTCGCCAGAAACTGCGCCATTTTCGGGTCGTTCTTTTCTTCCATATCGGAAAAACGGGTGTTTTCGATCAGAACGATGGCATCAGCAGGCAGCGCGTCGATGTCTTCGCGCGATGGGCGTTCGATGAATGTGACGGATGTTCCCAGCGCCTGTTCCAGCGCAGGCAATGTGACGCGCAGGGACATGTCGGGGTTTGGCTGACCTTTGGGGCGACCAAAGTGGGCCAGCATGATCGGGCGGCCGCCAGCAGCGACGATATCTTTGATTGTTGGGACGATGCGTTCAATGCGGGTGGCATCGGTGACTTTGCCGTCTTCTACCGGAACGTTAATGTCAACGCGGACCAATACGCGTTTGCCAGCCAGATCCATGTCATCAAGTGTTTTCCAGGCCATGAGTGCCTCCCTTAAATAAAGTTTCTATTACTCGATATCGCCTTTGTGGCGCGGGTCAAGGCAGATACCTTGGCAAGCGGCTGTATCAGGCATATGTCTAGGCTAATTTTTGAATAAAGGAGAGCCACGTGGCCGAGATCAAAGATCCAGAAAACACTGTCATCATCGAACTGAAAGACGGCAATGTTGTTATTGAACTGCTGCCTGACGTTGCACCAAAGCATTCCGAGCGCATGAAAGAACTGGCGCGCGCGGGTAAATACGACGGCGTTGTATTCCACCGCGTGATCGACGGTTTCATGGCGCAAACCGGCGACGTTGAATACGGCAACTCGAACGCAGATTCGTTCAACATGGGCCGCGTTGGCACTGGCGGTTCGGATCTGGAAGACGTTCCAGCAGAATTTTCGCGTCTGCCACACGCACGCGGCACGCTGGGTGCAGCCCGTTCGATGAACCCGAATTCGGCAAACAGCCAGTTCTTCATCAACTTTAAAGACAATGATTTCCTGAACGGTCAGTACACGGTTTATGGCCGCGTCATCGAAGGCATGGAACATGTTGATGCGATCGTTCGTGGTGAACCACCTGCGAACCCAGACAAGATGATTTCGGTGAAAGTGGCTGCAGATGCGTAATCTGGCGGCTGCTTTGGTTTTGCTGGCGGGCCCTGTGGCCGCCAGCGGGCTGGACATCACCATCGCGGGCGAAGCGAACGGCACAATCCACATCGACCTGTTCGAAGATGTGGCGCCTTTGCACGTCGAGCAGATCACCAAGATTGCAAATGATGGCGATTACGACGGCGTTGTATTCCACCGCGTGATCGATGGTTTCATGGCGCAAACGGGTGATGTGAAAAACGGTCTGCTAGAGGGCGGCAACATGGCGATGGCTGGTACGGGCGGTTCGGATTACGGCAATATCGTTGCCGAGTTTTCCAATCTGTCGTTCGAACGCGGCGTTGTCGGCATGGCCCGTTCGAGCCATCCTGATTCCGCAAACAGCCAGTTCTTTATCATGTTCGCACCAGGGTATTTCCTGGATGGTCAGTACACCATTGTTGGCGAAGTGACCGAAGGCATGGATGTGGTTGATGCGATCAAACGCGGTTTGGGTCCAAACGGGTCGGTGATCGGTCAGCCAGATGTGATGGAAACAGTTGTTGTAACCGAATAATCGGTTTCTTCTGTTGTTAAACGGTGCGGGCGGCCAATGGCCGCCCGCGTTGTTTTTGCCTCGCGCCTTTAGCGCTCAGGTGCCGCAAAAGGTGGCTGATACGCGTTCTTCTGGTTCTGGTGCGCGGCTGTATATGTCGTGATGAGCGAATGGGTTTGTGACGGCGGTCAGGATGTCATCGAAGGGTTTGCGGTCTTGGGCGACGGCGGATTGGATCACCTGTTCGATATGATGAAGGCGCGGGATGACCTGCGGGTTGTGTTTAGCGGCAAGGTCTAGATCTGGTTTTAGGGCCAGCCATTCGGCACGCCAATTTGCGTAGTCGGCATGGTCTAGGGACGTGTCGATATCTGCAAAGGTTTGGGTGAAATCTGCGCGGGCCTCGGCCATCATTGTCAAATATTGACGGGCCAGTTGGGTTGCGGGTTCTGATGTTTTTAGGCCGAATTTCGGGCAGAAATGTCGCGCCCAAGCGGCCTGCCATTTGTCCTGAAACGTGCCCATCATTGCGTTTAATGTTTCAATGGCGGCGTCTTGGTCATCGGCCAGAGGCACAAGGCTGGATGCGAATTGGGCGATGTTCCACGCTGCGATGGATGGTTGGTTTCCATAGGCGTAGCGGCCCTGTCTGTCGATGGACGACAGCACGGTTGAGGGATGGTAGGTGTCCATAAACGTGCAGGGGCCATAGTCGATGGTTTCGCCCGACACGGTCATATTGTCTGTGTTCATAACCCCGTGAATGAACCCCAGCGACATCCAGCGGGCCACCAGATCGCATTGGCGGTCGATCATTTGGGCGGTGGTTTCGAAAATGGTTGTGGCGGTCGGGAAATGGCGCGCAACCGTGTGATCATAGAGGGCGCGCAGCGCGCTGGTGTCGCTGCGAAACGCCTGTAGCTGGAACGTGCCAACGCGGATATGGCTAGATGCGATGCGCGTCAGGATCGCGCCGGGAACGGGGCCGTCGCGTAGGATATTTTCGCCTGTGGTGACTGCGGCCAGCGCACGGGTGGTGGGAACGCCCAATGCGACCATCGCCTCGGATATCAGATATTCGCGGATCACGGGGCCAACCCATGCACGGCCATCACCCGCACGGGAATAGGGCGTGCGGCCTGATCCCTTTAGCTGCATGTCGAACCGGCCATGGTCGGTCACAATTTCCCCGATCAGCAGCGCGCGGCCGTCGCCCAATCCGGGGTTCCAGTGGCCAAACTGATGACCGCCATAGGCCTGCGCCAACGGGCGCGCGCCATCTGGTACGGCGTTGCCAGCCAAACACGCGATGCCGAATGGCGTGCGAAAATCATCTGGGGTGCCGCCCAGCGTTCGCACCAGTTCGTCATTCAGGGCAAATAGCTGAGGGTCCGCAACGGGCTGAGCCTTTTGTTCGCTAAACAGCGCCGTTGGCAGCGTGGCATAGCTATTGTCGAAATCGAACAGGTGCATATCGGGGCCTTACAAAACGTCAGTCAGCACAAGGGTATTGTTCCGCCGACGAAAGCCAACCTTTTCGCAGAACACAATCAGACCAGCGTCGGGGTTGTCCAAACGCATGTGCAGCGCTTTGACGCCGCCTTGGCCCAATGCGACGGCGACGGAATGCAGGACTTCGGTGCCGATACCGCGGCGGCGAACGGACGGGCGGATGTAGGTTTCATCGACCCAGCCTTCCATACCGCCTTGGGCGATGGACCAGCCGAATGTCACTAGAACATAGCCCAAAGGCGCGCGTTGCGGCCCGATCAACCAAATCGCGCCCAAAGGGCTGCCGTTCAGCAATGGTTCGACCGCGCGTTGGCGGGTGACCTCGTCCGATGCGATGCCGCATTCTGCGTGGTAACGTTCAACTAATGACAACACACGGTCCAGCGCATCGGGGCCCGCAAGGGTAATAGAGGTGGTCACAGAGTTCCAATCCGTTCTGCCATCATGGCGAAAAAGGCGTCAGCATCGACATCACCCATGAACATTGCGTTCGGAGCGCGGTCCGTGACCCGCCACCAATCCGCGACCGTCATACCCAAGGTAAGGTCGGATTTCGTTTCGATCTCTACATTGATGTGGCGGCCTTTGAAAAGGTCGGGTTGGATCAAATAGGCGATTGTGCATGGATCATGCAGCGGCGCGCCGTCGCTGCCGTATTTTTCCATGTCGAACCGTTCAAAGAAATCGGTCCATTCGACGATCATGTTGCCGATCAGATTACCCATATCGGCAAAGGGTTTCATGCGGGCCTTTGTGGTCAACGCCTTGTGCGTGACGTCCAGCGGCATAACCACCAGCGGAACGCCGGATTTAAACACGATTTCAGCGGCTTCTGGGTCGACGTAGATGTTGAATTCAGCGGCTGGGGTGATGTTTCCAACCTCGAAATACGCGCCGCCCATGAGGACGATTTCCTGAATGCGGTCGATGATATCTGGGGCCTGCTGCATGGCCGTCGCCACATTGGTCAGCGGGCCAATCGGGCAGATCGTGACCGTACCTGCAGGTTCGCGGCGCAGGGTTTCGATGATGAAATCCACCGCGTGTTGGTCCTGTAACGGCATAGTGGGATCAGGCAATTGCGGCCCGTCCAAACCCGTTTTGCCGTGAACATGTTCGGCCGTCACCAAAGGGCGCGCCAATGGGGTGTCGCAGCCCGCGAATACTTTGACGTCGGTGCGGCCCGCCATTTCGCAGATGATGCGGGCATTCTTTTGGGTCAGTGGCAAAGGGACATTGCCGGCAACGGCTGTGATGCCCAAAAGGTCGATTTCGGCAGGGCTGGCCAATGCCAACAAAATTGCGACGGCGTCGTCCTGACCCGGGTCAGTGTCGATGATGATTTTGCGAGCTGTCATAATGTGCGCCTTTAATAAAATTTCGCCTGACTTTGAAATGCCATTGATGCGGGCGCAAGGGTAAAGCCGGTTTGGAGGCTGTAATCGGCCATATGCCTTTTGGTATAATTTCTGACTATTTTTGTTAAGAAATGGGCTGGCTTGGTTGTGTTAGCGCAAAAAGGGTGGCACGAGGCGTATAACTTATCAAAACTGTAGGTCTTTATTGTGGCAAAGGCTGCCCACATATCGAACGATGTATCGGTGACCGATGCGGTCATTTCTTATGGCCGCAAACGGATCGTTCATGGCGTGTCGCTTACGGCGCGCGCGGGCGAGCTGACGGTTTTGGTCGGCCCGAACGGTTGCGGTAAATCGACTTTGCTTAAAGGTATGGCGCGGGTTCTGCCGCTGACCAAAGGCGTGATCAGGCTGGGCGATCAAGATGTGCATCAAAAATCGACCCGATCCATTGCGCGCAAATTGGCGCTGTTGCCACAAGGCCCCGTCGCGCCAGAGGGGCTAACCGTTCGCGAATTGGTGGCCCAAGGGCGGTTTCCCCACCAGACGTTGCTGCGTCACTGGTCAAAACAAGATGCAGAAGCCGTCGAAACGGCGATGAAACAAGCCGATGTCGCCCAATTCGCAGACCGTCCATTAAACGATCTATCGGGCGGTCAAAGGCAGCGGTGCTGGATTGCGATGATCCTAGCCCAAGATACACCCGTCATGTTGTTGGATGAACCAACCACGTTTCTGGATCTAAAGGTGCAGATCGATTTGCTGCAACTATTGGCGTCGATTGCCCACGACAAATCCCGCGCCGTTGTTGTTGTACTGCATGATTTGAACGTCGCGGCGGCTTTTGCGGATCGTATGATCATGATGCGTGATGGTAAAATTTGCGCAGATGGCCCCGTTTCCGATGTGTTCACCCGAGAAAATTTGCACTCTGTGTTCGGGCTAGCGGCTGATGTCATGCGCGCGCCTGTGTCCAACCGTTTGGTTTGTGTTCCAGCGGCGCAAATCCGTTTGGCCGCTGAATAAACGATGTCCGTTACGTTCCAACATTCCTTTGGCCGCATCGCGGTGGCACTGGCTGCGTTGTTGGCGTTTGCGGTGATGCATCTTGCTTTGGGCAGCAAATGGATACCGCCCTTTGACGTGTTGTCGGCATTTTATGATTTCGACCGTGCGAATTTCGATCATATCGTCGTGCGCCAAATGCGATTGCCGCGCATGTTTGCCGCCATGGCAATCGGCGCGTCGTTGTCCGTCGCAGGTGCAATCATGCAAGGCGTGACGCGCAATCCTTTGGCGGACCCCGGGCTTCTGGGATTAATGAGCGGTGCATCCTTTGGCGTAGTGATCGGGGCAGGGTGGTTCGGTTTGGGATCCGACGCGTGGTTGCCGGTTTGGGCGGCCATCGGATCGTTAGGCGCAGCATCCGTAGTTTTGGCGATTTGCGCCATGATCCCTAAGGGTCGATCGCCGGCTGTTTTGCTGCTGACGGGGGCGGCTGTTTCGGTATTTCTGAATTCGATTGTGGCTGGGGTGAACCTGCTGAACGAAGAAAGCTTTTCGATCTTTCGGGTTTGGCTGTCGGGGGCGATTACCAACTCTGCCGCGACGAAAATGGGGTGGGTCTGGCCATGGATGGTGGCGGGGCTGTGCGTTGCGTTTGCGTTGGCAAGGCAGGTCACGACCCTATCCATGGGCCATGAAGCGGCGACAGGTTTGGGCGTAAACGTCAAACGGCTTAGCGTCGCGCTATTGGCTTGCGTGGTGGTTCTGACGGCGTCGGCAGTTGCTTTGGCGGGGCCGATTGCGTTTGTCGGCCTGGTTGTTCCACATGCGACGCGGCTTTTCGTCGGATCTGACTATCGGCGCGTGATCCCGTTTGCCGCTGTGTTCGGCGCGGGCTTTATGATCCTTGTCGATCTGGTTGCGCGGTCGGTTTTCGCCCCGGCAGAGATCGCAACGGGGATCGTCACATCCTTCTGCGGCGCGCCATTGTTCCTGTATCTGGTGCGAAAACGGCTATGACGGATATCGCTGTTTCATATTTTGGCGGTCGGGTGTCGTTGCGGTTCGCAAAGGGGGTGCCTGTTGCGATCACAGCCCTGATCATCGCGGTCCTAGCGGTCGGAGCCACCAGTTTGCTAGCCGGATCATACGATGTGGCGGTCTGGGACATTCCCGCGCTTTTGTCGGGGCGGGGCGATCCGACGGCTTTGACCGTTCTGTGGGATTTGCGCATGCCGCGTTTTGTGGTGGCCTGCCTTGTCGGCGGATTGTTGGCCATCTCAGGGGCGTTACTGCAAGGCACAACGCGCAATCCGCTGGCCGATCCGTCGTTGGTCGGCGTAAGCCAAGGCGCCAGCTTTGCCGTGGTGTCGCTGATAGTCCTTTGGCCAAACGTGTCCATCTGGGCGCGCCCCATCGCGGCATTTACGGGCGGGGTCTGTGCTGCATTGCTGATCCAGTGGATTTCAGCAGGCAAGCGGGGCGAAAATTCACTGCGCTTTATTTTGGTTGGCATCGGCGTGGCTGCGATCATCAGCGCGGGGACATCTGCGTTGTTAACCTACGGCCAAATCAACCGCGCAAGCAGCGCGCTGGGATGGATGGCGGGCAGCGTCCATACCGCATCTTGGTGGCCCTGTGCGGTATTGGCGATCTGCACGGCGTTATGTGTTCCGGCATTGGTTTGGGTCGTACGGCCGCTGACTGCGCTACGGTTCGGGCCTGAATTGGCGATTGGGTTCGGCCTGTCTATTGGCCGCGCAAAATTTGGCGTGATCACCTTGGCTGTTGCGATGGCAGCATTCGCCGTCGCGGCAGCAGGGCCGATTGGTTTTATCGGCCTGCTTGCACCGCAAATGGCGCAGCGCCTGACCCGCGCCGGCGTCGGCGCCCATTTGGTCCTTAGCGCGCTTGGCGGTGCTGTTCTGGTGTCTGCCGCTGATCTGCTGGGGCGCACCATTGCGGCCCCGATCCAGTTTCCCGCAGGTCTTATCTCTGCGGTGGTGGGCGTGCCCATCTTTGTTCTTCTTATTCTAAAGCGAGCCAATTCAAGCCAGCTTTGACACCTTAACCGGAGTTATCATGAAACCTTTCCTCCTGAGTTTTGTGTTTGCAGTCGTTGGTCTGTCGGCCACCGCACAGGACACCCGTACCTATGTTGATGGCGCTGGCCATAGCGTTGAAATTCCCGTTCAGGCACAGCGCATTGTGGCCTTGCGCGGTGAACAATTCGTCACGCCGTTGATCGAACTAGGCGCACCGATTGTTGGGGCAACCGCAAATCTGATTGATGGCGTGAATGATGGTGAACCCGTCATTCGCGGCGCATATGATTTGTTCCACACCACCTTTGCCGATAGCGGCATTACATTTGTTGGGGCGCATAATCAGCCTGATGTGGAAACCATCGCCACGTTGGATGCTGATTTGATCCTGCTGCCTGATTTCAATGTCGAACTCTATGATCAATTGTCGGCCGTTGCGCCGACCGTTGTGATCAATATATGGTCCGAAACGGCCCGTGATCGGTATCGCAACATTGCCGATGCCGTTGGCCGTTTGGATGAATTCGAACAGCTGCAATCGGTCTATGATTTCCGCCTGAACGGAGCCCGCGCTCTGACCGAAAAAATGATCGGCGACCCATCCAACGTCAGCGTTGTGATTGCCGAAGTGACAGGCGACCGTTTCCGCGTTTACAAAAACTATGGCGCAATGAGCAGCGTTCTGAACGAATTGGGTTTCAACACGCCCGAGATTATCAAATCCATCGATGGCGACCGTCTGGACCTAAGCCCTGAACAGGTTCAACTGATCGACGCGGATTTTATGGTGTCATCCTATGCCGAACATTTCCGCGCGCCGCCTGCCGATATCCGCGCCAATTGGGATGCGCTGATCCCAGGTTGGGATCAAGTGCTGCACGCACCACGCAACAACCAGCACATCCTGATCGCACGCGAACCAATGCGCGCGCTTAGCTTCCGTTCGATGGAGGAAATGCTGGCGATCTATATGTCCAACATCGTGACGCGGTCGTTCGTGCCGGTAGCGGATTAAAACAAAAGGGCCGCGTTGATCACAACGCGGCCCTTTTTTATAAAATGTGTCGCAGATTACTGCGCGCCGCGTGCCAGTGCTGCAACGCCTGTGCGGGCAACTTCGACCAGACCCAATGGGCGCATCAGATCCGCAAACGCGTCGATTTTTTCAGGCGTGCCAGTCAGTTCGAACACAAAGCTTTCCAGCGTGGTGTCCACAACAGACGCGCGGAAAATATCCGCCAGACGCAGCGCTTCGACGCGCTGTTCGCCTTTGCCCGCGACTTTGAACAGACCCAGTTCGCGTTCGACGCTTGGGCCTTCGGCGGTCAGGTCGTGCACGTCCAGAACAGGTACAATGCGGCTAAGCTGGGTTTTGATCTGTTCGATTACCTGCGGCGTGCCAGCGGTCACGATGGTGATACGCGAACGGTGACCTTCGTGGTCAACTTCGGCCACGGTCAGGCTTTCGATGTTGTACCCACGGCCCGAAAACAGGCCGATCACGCGGGCCAGAACGCCCGGTTCGTTCATCACGGTCACAGCCAGCGTGTGGCGTTCCACATCGTCGCCATAGGACGAACGCAGGTTATATGCCGAATGCGAAGAGGACCCTTTTTTGATACGTAGAGCAGACATTGGGTATCCTCCTTATACTAGGTTCGCGCCAGCGGCGAATGCCTCGGCGTCGGCAGACAGCAGCATTTCGTTGTGCGCTTTGCCCGATGGGATCATTGGGAAACAGTTTTCGTGCTTTTCAACCAAGCAATCGAAAATCACCGGACCATCATAGTTGATCATTTCCATGATCGCGTCGTCCAGATCTTTTGGATCGGAACAGATGATGCCCTTGGCGCCGAACGCTTCGGCCAGTTTCACGAAATCAGGCAGGGATTCAGACCACGACGCGCTATAGCGTTCGCCGTGCAGCAGTTCCTGCCACTGACGGACCATGCCCAGACGTTCGTTGTTCAGGATGAACTGTTTTACAGGCAGGCCGTACTGCATCGCCGTGCCCATTTCCTGCATGTTCATCAGCCACGATGCTTCGCCTGCGACGTTGATCACCAACGATTCAGGGTGCGCCATCTGGATGCCGATGGTTGCTGGGAAACCATAGCCCATGGTGCCCAAACCGCCCGACGTCATCCAGCGGTTCGGATCTTCGAACCCCAGATATTGCGCGGCCCACATCTGGTGCTGACCAACTTCGGTCGCAACATAGCGGTCCATGCCTTTGGTCAGTTCCTCAAGACGCTGCAACGCGTACTGAGGTTTGATGGTGGTTTCCGAATTGGTGTAGGCCAGACAGTTGATTTTTTTCCAATCGTTGATCTGTTTCCACCATTTTTCCAGACCCTCTTTGTTGGTCACGCGGCCGCGCGATTTCCAAACTTTCAGCAGGTCTTCCAATACGTGGCCAACGTCGCCGACGATCGGGATATCAACGTGGATGATTTTGTTGATCGAAGATGCGTCGATGTCGATATGCGCCTTTTTCGATTTTGGCGAAAACGCATCGGTGCGGCCGGTGATGCGGTCGTCGAAACGTGCGCCAACGCAGATCATCAGGTCACAGTCGTGCATGGCCATGTTGGCTTCGTACAGGCCGTGCATGCCCAGCATACCCAACCAGCCATCACCCGATGCAGGGTAGGCGCCCAGGCCCATCAGGGTCGAGGTGATCGGGAAACCCGTTGCGTCAACCAATTCGCGCAGCAGCTGCGATGCCGCTGGGCCAGAGTTGATCACGCCGCCGCCGGTGTAGAACACAGGGCGTTTCGCTTTCTCCATTGCGGCAACCAGATCGGTGATGCCTTCGATCGATCCTTTGACGTTCGGTTGGTAATGCGAACGGACTTTGTTTTTGTCGGTATAGGTGTCGGTTGCGAACTGAACATCTTTGGGGATGTCGATCAGCACAGGGCCCGGACGGCCCGATTGTGCGATGTGGAACGCTTCGTGGATGCGGCCCGACAGTTCGGCGGTGTCTTTTACCAGCCAGTTGTGTTTGGTGCACGGACGGGTGATGCCAACGGTGTCGGCCTCTTGGAACGCGTCCGAACCAATCATAAAGGTCGGAACCTGACCCGAGAATACAACGATCGGGATCGAATCCATCAGCGCGTCGGTCAAACCCGTCACCGCGTTGGTCGCACCCGGACCCGAAGTTACCAGCGCAACGCCAACCTTGCCGGTTGAACGGGCGTAACCTTCGGCTGCGTGGATCGCGGCCTGTTCGTGACGAACCAGAACGTGTTTGATCGTGTTCTGTTGGAAAATTTCATCATAGATCGGTAGAACGGCGCCGCCGGGATAGCCGAATACCGTGTCCACACCCTGATCGATCAGAGCTTGAACCACCATCTTTGCGCCGGTCATCTGACGTGACATTGTCATCTTCCTTATCTTGCGTCGCCGTTAAGTCGTTTTGATACAAAAAAGCCCCCGAGATTTTCGGGGGCGCATGGGGAGCCGTTATGGTCTACCGTTACCGGTCCATGCGCCTATTCACCACCACTAGCACTAGATCATTCATCTCTTGGCCTTCTCATATCGTGGCGAAACCTTATGCACGCGTGGAAAATATCGTCAACCGTCGGAATCGAAAAAATGTCGTTTCGGATGCGTTTTTCGCAACTTTCTTTCAAAGCCTGATGTGGATGATTCGAATGGTTAGTCGTAAATTCGCATATACCTTTGGGGTATGCGCCTAATCTAACGTATTAATGTTTCCATTTTCGCACCAAACCCCGTGTCGGGGGTGTGATTGAACGGAAATGCCACGTTAATCATTTGTTTACCTTTGCGCTGTCGCCACATTCTTGCCATGACTTAACGGACTTTGCACGGTTAAGGGGGTGTTTGACATGGCAACGGTAGAAGAAGTCCTAAGCGCATTAGAGGCGGGCGGTCGAACGATTGACGCGACTTACACGGTTTCGGGCGCATCTGCGTTTACCTATGTGTTCTTTGTCGAACCCATCGTGTATCCCAGCGACCCGTCCACAACATATTATGATCTTAGCGTCATCGTTGCGGATGCGGACGGTAATGCCGTTGAGCAAAGCGCTGGGGATTATAGCGTTGGTTTGGGGCCTAGCTCTACCTCGGCGGATTTTGAATTCTTTGCGATCAATGGCGGTATTGCGGCGCAATCCATGCCAGACGGAGAGCCTGGAAAGATCGAAGTCACGTTCGACGACGACGGTACGATCTATGATATCGCCGTCAATTATGGTGACGAACAGCTTGCATTGGATCCAATCGCCGAAGCGGTCGAAGAGGTTGAAACCGTCGACCCGATTGCCGAAGTTTCCGCGATCGCAGGCACCGACATCAGTGATATTTTGCTGGGCACGGGCGCAGACGACCTAATCGACGGGTTCGATGGTCACGACACTATTCGCGGCCTTGGCGGCGATGACATGATTTACGGCGGCGATGGTGGCGACGTCATCTATGGCGGCGGAAATGATGACTTTATTTCCGGTGATCGCGGTGACGACGTTATTCGCGGCGATGGCGGTGACGACGAAATCTATGGTGGTTTTGGGCACGACTCCATTACTGGTGGATATGGCAGCGACTTTATCGAAGGTGGCGAAAACAACGACACGCTGCTGGGCGCGCGTGGTGCTGACGTTATCTATGGCGGTCGGGGCGACGACACTGTCGCTGGCGGCAATGGTAGCGATTGGTTGGCTGGCGGTGCAGGCGATGATTTCGTTTATGGCGGCAAAAGCAACGACGAAATCCATGGCGGTCAAGGCGACGACTACCTACAGGCGGGCCGAGGCAAAGATTACGTAACCGGTGGCAAAGGTGACGATACCATCTACGGCAATGCGGATGCTGACCTGCTGTATGGCGGCAAAGGCAATGACTGGATGTCGGGCGGGTCGGGCAACGACTATATCGACGGCGCGGATGGTGACGATACGGCCCATGGTAATGCCGGCGCGGATACGATCATCACGGGCGACGGGTCTGATGTTGTCGCTGGTGGCGATGGTAACGATTACATCGATACTTCGGGCAATATCGACGGGTTGTTTGGGATCAGTGGCACACCTGATCGTGGGTATCCGGATCTGTTCGCTGCCGATGCTGATCCCGAAGACGACATGGATTTCGTCCGCGGCGGTGCAGGGGACGACACCATCCTGACGGGCGACGACGCCGACATTGCTTATGGCGGTGATGGTGACGATACAATCGACGGCGGCTTTGACGACGACGTTCTGTACGGCAACGATGGGAACGACACGATCTTTGCTGGCGAAGGTGCGGACTATGTGCGCGGCGGCGAAGGCGATGACGTTATTTATGGCGGCCTGAACCCAGAATTCCCTGATGAACTGAACGTTGACGATGCCGAAGATCTGGAAACGTCGAACGGTGACGATGTCCTACTGGGTAATGGCGGCAATGACATCATCTATGGTGCTGATGACAGCGATTTCATCTACGGCGGCACCGGCGATGACTGGCTGCAGGGGGGTATCGATGATGACGTCCTGCACGGCGGCGAAGGCAAAGACATCTTTGATTTCGCGGATGGCGACGGTTCGGATATTGTGTCGGATTTCACCAAAGGCGACGACACGATCCAGATCACAGGCGCGACCTATGAGGATCTATTCCTAAGCCAAGACGAAAGCGCGGCCATCATCGAATATGGTGATCTGCAAATCCGACTAGAGAATATGAACGCAGAAGATCTGGACGAAACGGATTTCTTGTTCTGATAACAAATTAGGGCGGCAAGGTATCAACCTGCCGCCCTTTTTGTATCTGGTCATCGGATCGTTTTGCTGTCCGGTAACTGTATGCGCGAAACTTGTTCCGATATTGGTTCTACCTTTAACGGGTGGGTGGCGTTGTCATAGCCGTTCACGTCGCCAATGGGATGCCAATGCTGGCTTTCAAAAATCTCTAGCCCGCTGAATTTCGCCTTGTATCCCATTTTGGGGCTGCCAGGGACCCAATAGCCCAAATAGACGAACGGCAGGCCCATTTCCGCGGCAATGCGGATGTGATCCAAAATCAGGAACGTGCCCAGAGATTGACGATCTTTGGTTGGGTCAAAGAACGAATAGACCATCGACAGTCCGTCATCCAACACGTCGGTCAGGCAAACGGCTGTTAGATCAGGTTCTTGCCCGTCAACGGGCGTTTGATATTCGATCAGTCGCGATTTGATCGGAGTTTCTTCGACCATTGCGGCAAATTCGAACAGGTCCATATCGGCCATGCCGCCGTCAGAATGGCGGCTGTCCAGATATTTGCGGAACAATGCAAACTGTTCTTCGGTCGCCCACGGGCTGGTCACGCGGCGGGCCAAATGCGCGTTGCGTTTCAAAACGCGTTTCTGGCTTTTCGATGGGACAAAGTCAGCAACGCGGATACGCGCCGACATGCAGGCTTTGCAATCTGAACAGGCAGGGCGATACAGAACGTTTTGCGACCGGCGAAACCCTTGCTTTGATAGCGCGTCGTTTAGCCGTTCAGCGTTTTCGCCTTGCAATGCGGTAAACAGTTTCCGTTCCATCCGGCCCTCTAGGTAGGGGCAGGTTTGGGGTGCCGTCACATAAAACTGGGGCGCTATAGGTAACGTGTGGCGCATTGCGTGGTTCACTTAAACAGACAGCGCGAGGTTAGCAACCTCGCGCATAAAGTCTATGGTTTTGGTCAATTACGGGTCTTATAGGCGACGATTTAGCGCCGCAGTGCCGATCAAATGGTCAGTCAGGCCCTGCTTTCGCTCTGTCATGATCATCATGGCGACCGAAATTAACTGCAATGGAAACACGGCGAAAGACACCGAATACCCCAACGTATGCATAAAGGCCGAGGCGCCGTTCATCGGGGATCCGTCCATCTGGCGCAGTTCAACACCCGCGATACGCATGCCCCATGTGGACGATCCGCGCGCGATGGTAACCCAGCGATAAATGAAACCGACAAACACCATAAAGGCGGGCAGGAAAAAGACGGCTGTAAACGCGGTGAATGGCACCAGCAGCATTGCCACGATGAAAATCAGAGCAACATCCAGAACCCATGCAATGCCACGTTTCAGAACAACGCCGTCATAAAAATCACCCCGAACATTGGGGTCTGGCAAACCTAATACATCAACTCTTGCGGTCATAATTGTGATCCTAGTTGGTAGTGGACGGCCCCCAAACCATCGGGGGCCATTCAGTGTTATGCGTCTTCGTGGTTTTCGCGTGGGGCGCGGGCGGCCTGAGCACGGTCATCCATGAATTCGTCGAATTCTGCTTTGTCTTTTGCGTCGCGCAGGCGTTGTAGGAAAGCCTCGAAATCGGATTGTTCTTGTTCCAGACGGCGCAGGGTATCGTTGCGATATGCGTCGAATGCCGAATTGCCGCTGCTACGGGTCATGTGTACGCCATTATAACGGGTTTTTCGGCAGGATTTTCCACTAAACATGCGTTTGCTCCAGATCATATAGGCCAAAAGGGCAAGGCCGACAGGCCAGAAAAAGATAAAGCCAAACACCATGGCCGCAATCCACGCGCCTTTGCCGCGTTCGTCCAGCCAATGTTCAGCGCGCGTTAGCCAACCGGCGCGATCTGCCGGGGCGGTAGTCGGGTCGTAAGTATGGGTCATCTTTGGCTCCATCAGGGAATGTAAATGGTATTCACATTAAATCATATCGGTATGGGGCGGCCCTGCAGCAAGGGGTAATGTTAAAGATTTTTACATTTTCTTGTTAGAGGTATGAAATATAGACAATTTTTTGATCGTTTTGGGCCGTTGACGATAGGTTGCTGCGCGATCAAACTGCCAATATGACATTCGAATCCCGTATTTCCCGTGCGCCGCGCGCCTACAATATCGACCGTGCTAATGAATTGTCGGCGGCGTTTAGCGATTTGCCACCCGCTACCGTTAATGTGATCCACGGCGCAGCGGGATGTAGCCCGTATTTGGCGACCCTATTAACAAAAGAGGCCGATTGGATACGCGCCGCTTTAGATGCGCCTGAAAACGCATTGGCCGACGAAATTGCCCGCACCCGCACAGTAACCCGAGAGGATCTGAGCATTGAGCTGCGCCGAGCCAAACGTCGTGTCGCATTGATCACCGGGATTGCCGATGTGGCGGGTGTGTGGCCCTTGGAGCAAGTGACCCAAGCCTTGTCTGATTTTGCCGATGCCAGCGTCGATGTATGTTTGCGTCAGCTAGTAGGCCATGAAATTGCGCGAGGCAAAATTCCGGGGCTGACCGAACAGGATGCTGAAACGGCTGGGGGGATGTTTGCTCTGTCGATGGGCAAAGGCGGTGCGGGTGAATTGAATTATTCATCGGATATCGACCTAATCGTTTTGTTCGACAGTGATCGATTTGATGCGTCAAATTATGACGATGCGCGTGCCGCGTTTATTCGGGCAACTCGGAAAATGGCCACGACGATGTCTGATGTCACCGATCAGGGCTATGTGTTCCGTACCGATTTGCGACTGCGCCCAGACGCCAGCGTGACGCCTGTCTGTTTATCAACGGACGCGGCCGAACATTATTACGAAAGCGTGGGGCGCACGTGGGAACGGGCCGCCTATATCAAAGCGCGGACCGGTGCTGGCGATATCGCTGCGGGCGAACGGTTTTTAAAAACCATGCAGCCCTTTGTTTGGCGGAAACATCTGGATTTTGCATCCATCCAAGACGCCCATGATATGCGGTTAAAAATACGCGATCACAAAGGGTTATCAGGCGCATTGAAACTAGACGGTCACAATATAAAATTGGGCCGTGGCGGTATCCGAGAGATCGAATTCTTCACGCAGACCCGCCAATTGATCGCAGGTGGTCGCGATCCTGAATTGCGCGTGCGCGATACGAAATCGGGACTGGAACGGTTGGCTGCGGCAGGCTGGGTGCCCGCAGAAGATGCCAAAGTGCTGTACGATCATTACCGTTATCACCGCGAAATCGAACACCGTTTGCAGATGGTGTCGGACCAGCAAACCCATTCGTTGCCAACATCGGACGATGGTTGGGAACGTTTGGCGGCATTCGTGGACACGGATGTTGCCGCGTTGCGCGCGGAATTGTCAGACCGCAGTGAACAGGTACACGCATTAACCGAAGGCTTTTTTGCGCCTGACGCCGCACCTGTGGAACCGGTGGATGATTTTGGCGCGGATTTTGTGACGCGGTGGCACGGCTATCCTGCGCTAAGATCGGAACGGGCGGTCGAAATATTCAAACGACTTCGGCCAGAGATTTTGGCACGCCTGAAAGAGGCCGCAAAACCAGACGAAGCATTGCTGCAGTTTGATGGTTTTCTGCGCGGGCTACCGGCAGGGGTCCAGCTGTTTTCCCTGTTTGACGCGAACCCGCAACTGACAAAATTGATCGTTGATATTTGTGCGACGGCGCCAGCCTTGGCCACGTATTTGTCGCGCAATTCGGACGTTTTTGACATGGTTATTGGCGGTGATTTTTTCGCGCCATGGCCCGGAACGGCTGCATTAACCCAAATGTTGTCCGAAGATTTGGAACGCGCAGGCGATTACGAAGACGCATTGAACGCGGCGCGTCGTTTCATGAAAGAATGGCATTTCCGCATCGGTGTGCACCATTTGCAGGGGTTGGTGTCGGGTGCCGAAAGCGGTATTCAATACAGTGACTTAGCTAGCGCTGTTATTTCAGGTCTATGGCCTGTGGTCGTGGATGAATTTGCGCGCAAACACGGGCCGATGCCTGGGGCTGGCGCGGTTATTCTGGGGATGGGATCTTTGGGTGCTGCGCGCCTGAATGCGGGGTCTGATCTGGATCTGATCATGATCTACGACCCGCAAGATGCCACAGAATCCGAAGGTCGCCGCCCGCTGGCCGTGCGCCCGTATTACGCACGCCTGACCCAAGCGTTAATCACCGCAGTGACGGCCCCTATGGCGGATGGTCAACTGTACGAAGTTGATATGCGATTGCGGCCTTCGGGGCGTCAGGGGCCTGTTGCGACGTCGCTGTCGTCGTTCGATACCTATCAACGAAACGAGGCATGGACGTGGGAACATTTGGCGCTGACCCGCGCACGGCCCATTGCGGGTTCGGGCGAATTGGCGGATCGCGTCGAAACTTTGCGCCGCGCGATCCTGACCGAAAAATCCAAAGGCGATAGCATTTTGGCCGACGTCGCCGATATGCGCCGCCGCCTGGGCGAAGCCAAAGCGCCAGATGGCATATGGGATGCGAAAAACGGTGCGGGTCGTTTGATGGATGTCGAACTTTGCGCGCAAACGGCGGCCTTGCGGGCGGGGGCGTCGGTGCGCGGCGTGGCGGAACAAATTAACGCCGGTGTCGTCTCTGGCTGGTTTGATGCCGCGGATGAAGCGGCGCTATGCAGGTCCGCCAGTTTATTCTGGTCGCTGCAGGCTGCGGCGCGATTGCTGACGGGCGGGACACTTGACCCCGAAAAACTGGGCGAAGGCGGGTTGCGGTTTATCTTGCGTGAAACGGGGTTTGATGATGTTGCGTCGCTTACACAGGAAATGGAGCGCGTCGCAGCGGAGGCGAACACGGTCATCAGTCAGCTATTGGGAGAGGTTGAACATGGCTAAGGACGCATTGGACCCGACAGGGGTCATCGCGGAATCCTTTAAGATCGAAGGCATCGGACCAGAGGATTGTCGCGGCATTTTTCTGGACTGGGCGCTGAAAATGCCTGTGGACGCGGATAACGCGGCGTTGATTGGTCAGTTGCTGGCCCGTCACGCGAACGAGCCGCTGGATCATCCGATGATCGGCGTGTTAAAGGATGCACTGCAGCCGATGGACCGTCCGCGCCGCCGTGGTGGATACCGCAGTCGTCCCCGCGAAAATTAACCCAAAGCTTTCCCAAGGCGCGGCAATCGCGCCTTTTTTAATAGGTTCCGCATGGTCCATTCACCGTCCGATAGTCGGCGGGCCTCGGCCAGAACGGCATTGGCGGCGGTTTCGACCTGTTTGGGATGATCCAGCCACAGGCCGTATAGAAACCCGTCAGGATCCAAACGATCCACGCCTTCTTCGGCCAGATATTGTTTGGGGAAATCTTTCATATTCACGGTCAGGATCGCGTCGCAGGATCCCGCGACGGCGCTGGCCAGAACGTGAATATCGTTTTTATCAGGCAGCCACAGGCGCTGTTCGATATGCGGCGCTGCGGGCACGATGGCGCGGGGGAACCGCAGGGACAGGGCCGCGATTTCGCCGCGGGCGATGACCTCGGCCCCGTTGCCTAATTTGATCGTGCCGCGTGCCCATTCCTCTAGGATGCGGTCAGACCAACGGGGTTCGAACAGACCTTGGTCCGCGACCCCCAGAATGATTTCGCGCATCACTGTTGGAAACAGCACGCAGGCGTCGATCAGGACCCTCACAGGCGGAAGAACACGGATTTCAGATATCCGCTTTCGGCCAGTTGCGGCATCAATGGGTGATCCGCGCCGGCGTAGCCTGTGTGAATGATTTGGGCGCTGCGGCCTGCGCGGCCAATACCGCGCACCGATGCATTGCGGAATTTGGTGATCTCTGCGGCGTGCGAACACGAACACAGAACCAAATACCCACCTTCGCGCACCAACGGCGCAGCCAGACGTGCTACCCGTTCGTAGGCGCGCAGACCGGCCTCTAGCGCTTTTTTCGATGGGGCGAATGCGGGCGGGTCACAAACGACCACATCAAATGTTTCGCCTTCGGCACCCAATGCGGACAACACGTCGAATGCGTCGCCTTGGCGGGTGCTGAATTTATTGGCCATACCCATCGCCGCCGCGCCATCGGTGGCCAGAGACAGGGCAGGGGCCGACCCATCAACCGCAACGGCCGAAGATGCGCCGCCAGCCAAAGCCGCCAGCGAAAATCCACCAACATGGGAAAACACGTCCAACACGCGCGCGCCGCGCGACAATGATGCCGCAAAGGCGTGGTTCGGACGCTGGTCAAAGAACAGACCGGTTTTCTGTCCGCCCATCACGTCCGCCATGTAGATCGCGCCGTTCATCGGCACTGGGATCGGGGCGTCAGGCGCGGTGCCTGCGGTGACGGACATGGTTTCATCCAGACCTTCTAACGCACGCGCGCGGCCAGATCCGTTCATGATGACGGTTTTCACGCCAACCACGTCCTGCAACGCCGCCGTGATTTCAGGCATCAGTTTATCAGCCCATGCCGCATTCGGCTGCACAACGGCGACATCGCCGAAACGGTCGATGATCACGCCAGGCATTCCGTCGGCTTCGGCGTGGATCAGACGATAGAACGGATCAGAAAACAGGCGGTCACGATGCGCCAGCGCACGGGCCAGTTTCGCGGCGATCCATGTCTGGTCGATCACGGCATCGGGGTTGCGGTCCAGCATGCGTACGATGATGCGTGAATTGGGGTTCACGGCAACAACGCCCATGTCCTGACGTTCGGCATCTTGCAGGGTCGCGATCGCGCCGGCTTCGATGTTTTTCGTCCGGCGGTCGACAACCAGATCGTTGGAATAAACCCATGGATAGCCGAACCGGATGGAACGGGCATCAGCTTTGGGCATGAGGCGGACAATAGGCAAAGGGGACGTGTTCATATCGTCCCCTTTAAATCGTTTCATCTGCGCCGAAAAGCGGTTTAGTGCGTCAAAGTCGAGGTCAGCAGCGGGATCAGGTAATCTTTGACGTACTGACGTTCGGTGTAACCGCTGGCATCCATGAAAATCGACGCTTCTGGCGTGGACACCAAAGATACTTCGATTTCGGTCGGGCCTTCGATCACGCGGTCGGTGCCGACTTCGCGAACCAGATAAGTATAGTGAATGTCGTAGTCACCTTTGTAGGCGTAACGCGCATGTTGGGTCATGCCGTGGAATTTGGTGATGGTCAGGTCAACAACCACGTCAACTTCGCCGCGCATCAGTTCGGCGCCTTCGGCGGCGGCCTCTTCGAATAGGACGCGCAATTGTTCGTGACGATCAAAACCCAGATCACCGCGCCATACGATGTCGGCGCGCGGTTTGATCGAATTCGCTTCGGATACGGACAGGTTCAGCGGCACCGAAATCCGAACATCTTTGACGGTGTAGGTCGGCAGATATTGGTCGGACACGTCTGCCAAAGGCAGCTGTACGGTTGCGTTACGCGTCACATCGTCGCTCATTGTACAGCCAGCAACAAATGCGGCCAATAGACATGCGCAAGCGGCTTTGATTAGTTGCATCGTTTCGTCCTTTCAGCTCGCCCCGTTTTTTCTGGGGTTTTTTATTCGGAAACAAAGGTGTTTCTCGAAAGTTTGTCTAAATATCCTTTCGAATAGTGACGGAACTAAGGCGCTGTTCGTCCGATTTAGTGGTATCTTGCTGACCGCAATGAGATATTTTGAGATATTGTTAGCGGTAACAATCCGTGCTAGGGGAAACCCAAGTAAAGCCAAAGGAGATTCCCATGGCCCTCAACGCCAAAATCGTTGAAGTCACAGATCGAATTCGCAAACGTAGTGAAAAGTCGCGGACTGCCTATTTGGATCATATGTCCGCCGCCGCCGCCGAAGGCCCCCGTCGGGCCCACCTGACATGTGGTAACCAAGCGCACGCATATGCCGCCATGGGCGATGACAAAGCGGCGTTGATCGATGAACGCGCGCCGAATATCGGGATTATCACAGCTTATAATGACATGCTGTCGGCGCACCAGCCGTATGAAAAATTCCCTGACATCATTCGTAGTGTGGCCCGTTCGGTCGGTGCTACGGCGCAGGTTGCGGGCGGTGTTCCTGCGATGTGCGATGGCGTGACCCAAGGCCAGACAGGCATGGAATTGTCGCTGTTTTCGCGTGACGTGATCGCTTTGGCTGCAGGTGTTGGGTTGTCGCACAATGTGTTCGATAGTTCCCTGTACTTGGGCGTTTGCGATAAAATCGTACCGGGTTTGGTCATGGCTGCGGCGACGTTTGGCTATATTCCTGCGGTGTTCGTACCAGCAGGTCCAATGACCAGCGGTCTGCCGAACGATCAAAAGGCAAAGGTCCGCCAGCAATTCGCCACAGGCGAAGTTGGCCGCGACAAATTGATGGAGGCTGAAATGGCGTCCTATCACGGACCGGGCACCTGCACGTTCTATGGCACCGCGAACACCAACCAGATGTTGATGGAGTTCATGGGCCTGCACCTGCCTGGGTCGTCTTTTGTGAATCCCAACACGCCGATGCGTGATGCGCTGACCTATGCGGCGGTTGAACGCGCGGCGCAGATCACATCACTGGGCAATGAATTTACGCCAGCCTGTGACGTTCTGGACGAACGCGCATTTGTAAACGGTCTGGTCGGCCTGATGGCGACAGGCGGGTCTACGAACCTTGTTCTGCACCTGCCAGCCATGGCGCGCGCGGCGGGTATTCAATTGGACCTAGAGGATTTTTCGGACCTGTCCGAAGTCGTCCCACTGCTGGCAAAAGTCTATCCAAACGGTCTGGCCGACGTGAACCATTTCCACGCGGCGGGCGGTTTGCAGTTCATGATTTCCGAATTGCTGAACGCGGGTCTGTTGCATGACGACGTGACCACGGTCGCAGGCAAGGGCATGGATCGGTATACTCAGGAACCAAAACTGGACGGCGCCACCGTGAAATACGAGGCTGGCCCAACCGAAACGCTGAACGACAAAATCTTGCGCCCTGTGACTGATCCATTCAGCGCACATGGCGGACTGACTCAGTTGTCGGGCAATCTGGGCCGCGGCGTGATCAAAGTATCCGCTGTCGCCGAAGAACGCCGCATTGTTGAGGCGCCGTGCCGTATTTTCCACGATCAAGCGGACGTTAAAAAGGCGTTTCAGAATGGCGAATTTACCAGCGACACAATCGTTGTTGTCCGTTTCCAAGGCCCATCCGCAAACGGTATGCCCGAACTGCATTCGTTGACGCCAACTTTGTCGGTTCTACAAGATCGCGGGCTAAAGGTGGCGCTGGTCACCGATGGCCGTATGTCTGGCGCGTCGGGCAAAGTGCCTGCCGCGATCCACGTCAGCCCCGAAGCCAAAAACGGTGGCCCATTGGCCTATCTGCAAGACGGTGATGTTGTGCGTCTGGATGCAATCTCTGGCACGCTAGAGGTTGTTGGCGTAGATCTATCGACACGTGATGCGGCTGTTGCGGATTTGTCCGCCAACGGAAACGGCGTTGGCCGCGAATTGTTCGAAGTGTTCCGTCGTAATGTGGGGCTTGCCTCCGAAGGTGCTGGCGTCGTCGTTTAAGACGCCATCACTGTTATCAAACCAATCCAAAAGGAAATTCAGATGACACCTGAAGTCGCCTCTGTCGAAGCCCGCAAAATTTGTAATCTGGCGCCGGTTGTGCCTGTGTTGGTTGTCGAAGACGCAAGCACCGCCGCCGATCTGGCGCGCGCGCTGGTCGCTGGCGGGCTGCCAGCACTAGAGGTCACGCTGCGCACCGCATCCGCGTTGGATGTGATCCGCGAAATGTCCCAAGTCGAAGGCGGCGTTGTGGGCGCGGGGACTTTGTTGACGGTAGAAGACGTTGAAAAAGCCAAAGAAGCGGGCGCAAAATTTGGCGTGGCGCCAGGGGCGACTGACAAACTGCTGGACGCCTGCGAAGCCAACGACCTGCCGCTATTGCCGGGGGCTGCGACTGCATCCGAAGTCATGCGCCTGCTAGAGCGCGGCTATACCGTTCAAAAGTTTTTCCCAGCCGAGGCAAACGGCGGAGCGCCAGCGTTGAAAGCCATTGGCGCGCCACTGCCTCAGGTCAATTTCTGCCCGACTGGCGGCATTTCGATGAAAAACGTTGGCGATTACCTGTCGCTGTCCAATGTTCTGTGCTGTGGCGGATCATGGGTCGCGCCAAAGGATTTGGTGAACGCCGGCGATTGGGCGGGCATCGAAGCACTTGCAAAAGAAGCCGCCGCGCTGCCGCGCTAAGGCTGAGACGGTTTAAAAGTGGCAAAGCCCGAAGCGTTGCTTCGGGCTTTGTTCGTTCTGGTGGCGCCTGCGGCGGGCAGGGGCATAGCCGCCAAATGGGCCTGCGGCCATTTTCCCCCATCACGTCCAGTTTTCTGCGTTCTTGCGGATAGCTGCGATACGTTCAGGTGATTTTGGATGGCTAAGGAGCCACGCGGGTGTGCCATTGGCACGGCCCCCTGTGAGTTGATCCAGTTTTTGGAATAGGGTGATCTGGGCGTCGGCACCGATCCCCGATTTCATAAGGAGCGCTGTGGCGTAGGCGTCGGCTTCGAATTCGTCTTTGCGCGACAGACGCGCAGCCAGCAACGCAATGACGGCATTGGCGATCCATGGCCCGATGATCGGGACAAACCGCCCGATAAAGGTCATCAGGATCACGCGCAGGGCGTTTTGACTGCTGAAATCGATCATCCTACGGCGGGAATGACCCAAAGCAACATGGCCCATTTCATGCGCAATAACGGTTGCAAGTTCGGCCGCAGAGACCTCGCCCGCCTGAAGTTTGCGCAAAAAACCACGCGTGATAAAGATGCGCCCGTCGGGGGCCGCGAGCCCGTTAATCTGGTCGACTTCGTACACGAAAACGCGAATGCGGGGCAGGTCCAAAGCCTGCGCAAGTTGACGGAGCACGGGCTGCAATTTCGGTTCGACCAGTTCGGTGGACCGTTCATTCAGTTCCTTTTTCAGACGCCACGCCGAAAAATGCCACATGGCAAGTCCGTAAAGCAGGATCAGAATAAAGGGCAGAAATTTGATCATGGTGCAGATATGGGGCCGCAATCAGCGGCAGGCAAGTTTACGGGCCAACTTTGGTTTCTGATAGTTTTTTGCGTAGCCAAAGGCCCAGGACAAGCGCAACACCGCCCGCTGCCAAAAGCCCTGAGATGTCAGAGGCATAGCTGGCAACCGTTGCAAGCTGATCGGAAAATACGAACCCAAGGCTAAGGTACAATGTCACCCAAACGATTTCGCCAGCCGAGCCCCAAGCGGTGAATTTGCCGCGGTGCATTTCAACAGCGCCGCCCGCGAAATTGGCATAGGGGCCCAAAGGGCTAAGGGCCCAGCGGGTCAGAAATACGCCAATTCCGCCGTGGCGGTCGGTTAACTCTTGCGCTTGGTTAAATAGTTTCGACCTTTTGGGATCGTTATGAATGACGGTGTGTAACCGGCGTCCACCATGTTTCCCGATCATAAATCCCGCCTGATCGCCCAGAACAGCGCCCGAAAGGGCAGCGGGCCAAACATAGGCGAGCATCAGATCACCCGTTGCGATGAACGCGCCTGCCGTCATCATGACCAGCGACGCAGGGATCGGCACGGCGATACAGGACAGGAAATTCACGACGAACAACAAAGGCGCCCCCCAAAGCGCCATTTGCAACAACAGCCAATCAGTCATTGCGGTGGCTTTGCATGGCTAGGAAACCAATGACTTCGGTCAGGACGGTTTCAACGGGGACGCCGCGCATTTTGGCGATGTCATCAAAGGTGGGGCGACCTTTGGGGCGTTCGGTCAGACCGACCGCTTCGGCGACATCGCGGGCATCAACATGCCAGCTGTTCGCGATGTAATTGGGCGTCATCCAAGGGGCAGGGGTGACAAAGCGGTCTTTGGGCGGGCCAATAAACAACAGATCAACCAGCATCCATATAAACACCGCAGCCGCGATGCCGAAGACCGACGACACGATGGGATGCGCACGGATAACTGTGAATAATCGGGTCATCTGCCTAATGCCTTCATGCCGCGATCAATGCCGTCCAAAGTCATGGGGACCATCCTATCAGCGCCAAATATCTGTTGGATCATGGATATGGATTGCGTGAATTTCCAGAGCCGTTCCGGCACAGGATTGATCCACAAATGGTTCGGCCACTGGTCGCGCGCGCGCTCTAGCCAGATTTGTCCTGCCTCTTCGTTCCAGTGTTCATTGGCGCCGCCGCGGTAGGCAATTTCATAGGGCGACATCGATGCGTCACCAACAAAAATACATTTGTAATCAGACCCGTAGCTGCGCAAAATGTCCCAAGTCGGGGTTTGGTCGTTCCAGCGGCGTTTGTTGTCGCGCCAGACGCCTTCGTATAGGCAATTGTGGAAATAGAAATGTTCCAGATATTTGAATTCCGCGCGGGCGGCGGAAAACAATTCTTCGACGACTTTGATATGGGGATCCATTGACCCGCCGATATCTAAAAACAGCAGAACTTTGACCGCATTGCGCCGTTCGGGGCGGGTTTTCACATCCAGATACCCGTGTTCCGCCGTCGATCGAATGGTCCCATCCAGATCCAATTCATCTGCGGCCCCGTCACGCGCCCAGCGGCGCAACCGTTTCAGTGCGACTTTGATATTGCGGGTGCCCAGTTCGACGCTGTCGTCCAGATTGCGAAATTCGCGTTTGTCCCAAACCTTGGTGGCGCGTTGGTGGCGGCTTTCTTTTTGGCCGATGCGGACGCCTTCGGGGTTGTAGCCATAAGCGCCAAAGGGCGACGTGCCGCCCGTGCCGATCCATTTGGATCCGCCCTGATGGCGACCTTTTTGTTCTTCCAAACGTTTTTTCAACGTTTCCATCAGCTTTTCGAACCCACCCAAGGCTTCGATTTCTTGCTTTTCTTCGTCGGATAGCAGTTTTTCCGACATTTTGCGCAGCCAATCGGCAGGCAGATCGACGGCTTCGATCACTTGATCGACCGATATATTTTCCAGCCCCGAAAACGTCGCCGAAAAGGCACGGTCGAATTTATCTAGATTGCGTTCGTCTTTGACCATCGACACGCGGGCCAAATAGTAGAACCCATCGATATCATAGGTCACCAACCCCGCGCGCATCCCGTCCAGAAACGATAGGTATTCGCGCAAGGAAACAGGCACGCCCGATTTCCGAAGGTTTTCGAAAAACGGCAAAAACATCTGTTAAGGACGATAGCTGCGGTCGATGCCGATCATGATGAACAGGCTGATCGCGCCCAAAATCAACGCCCAAACAGCCGCCCATTGTAGAATGTCCAACGTGTTGCCGTTTTTGCGTTTGGCCATGAATGCCCCGAAAATAGCGCCAATTAGGATGCCAAGTACGGGAATGATCATGTCGCTTTCTCCTTAGCGGGGATCGAGCGCAGCTACCTCTTGCAGTCTGGCCCGAACATTTTGTTCTGAGCCAAATCCATATCGTGCCCACGCCAAACTGTCCATGCGCACAGACTGCGCTTCTTCGGCGCGGCCTAAATGCTCTAACGCTTCGGCTTTGAACATCAGGAGGGTGGCCAGCAGGGCTGCATTTTCATGGGCGGCCGCGATCGGAATTGCCTCTTCGGCGCGGGCCAGAGTTTCGATGTAATTCCCGGACGATAGCGAAAACGCAGCAAGTTGCAGCGCAACATGCGCCGTTTGCAGGCGGGTTTCGTTGCTGGCGCGATAGGCGCGGTCGGCGGCGTTAAAGGCCGCGCGGGCCAGATCGTCATCGCGGCCAACTTGCAGACGGCCAAAGACGAAGTTCGCAAATCCATGCCGCGCGTCGTTCCAACGGTGGGAAATCGACAGGTTCAGCGCATTTTCTGCAGCATTTCGGCGTTGACCTGCGTTGTTCTGGGACTGCAGCGCGGTTTCGATCTGTTCAATCCAATCCCGCGTCGTTGCGTTCAGCGGTCGGCCTGTCATGCGTTCGCCAGCCGGATTTAACCGTGCCAAAATGGCAGGTAGTCGGGCCGCGACCTCGCCTCGGGTCATCCCGTTTTGCAGTTCCGGCGCGTAATAGGTGCGCAGCATCAGCATGTCGAAACTGGTCAGAACCGAATGCATGTTGTCGTCATTAAAGACGGAATCGGGCAGGCGATATAGGTCGTTCAATGGGCCCAATGCCTGAGCAAGCTCTTCGTGTAGGCAGTCGCGAATTTCTTGGGGGGCGACATCGGCGGGAACGAAAATCGCGGCTGTGTCGCGGCGTTCCAGCGTGGTCCAATCGGTTTGCGGGGTGCGGCGGTGTGCCTTGTATTCGGCCCAGCTGCTGACGCGCGGGACGACGAAACAGGCAACATTGCGTGCCGTGCTTTGTAATTCGGCCTGAGGGATCGCTTCGATCGTGATCGACGCGTTTGGCGCGCCTGTCAGGTAGATGTCCAATCCCGCTTCGGATTGTAGCCGCGTTATCAACGCGCGCAGATCGGAAACTAATAATGTACTTGGGGTACCGGTTAGGCGAACGCTGATCGGGCCTTCGAAACGGGTGAACAACGGAACGTTTCGGCCGCTTTCCAAACGAAAGGTCAGGTCCAGAAAATCATTCAGCAATTCGCTGTTTGGCCGCGTTGGCAAAGATACGTTGTTGCTGGCAAACGTGCGCATCGGCGGAAGATGGTTTTCCATGCTGATGGCGCGGCTAGGTTCGTTGTATTGTGGAACTGGTGTGCAGGCCGTGACGGCCGTGACAGCACATAATTTCAATGCACGCATTAACAGATCACCCCATAGTTTTCATGGGCATCCAAATCCGCGGCCGCACCATTTAAGGGTGCGCTATGTACTTCGGTCATACGTCCAGATGCGCCCGCAATATGGTGCGGGACGGGACATGGACGGCACTGGACCGGCATTTTTGCCTTGGTCAACTCGCTCTCCTTGGTTACCCGACTCCAACCTGCCAAGGGAGTGGGGCCGCGTTTGGGTGGAACTGGGGTATTCCCAAGGCACCTTGCACGCGGCATGCCAAGTTAAGGGCGTAAAGTTTTCACAAATCACCTGTTTTTAGGCCAATTGCGGCACAAAGCGGGGCAACCGTGACCAGTTTACCCCACCGAGTTGTGTTCCGCTTACAGGCTGCACCTAAATATAGTTAACGGTCCCGACGTGCCATAAAGGCCAGTCGTTCAAAAAGATGCACATCCTGTTCATTTTTCAAAAGCGCACCGTGCAATTTCGGCAGAGCGTTCGCGCCGTCTTTGCGCAAATCTTCGGGGCTTAGGTCTTCGGCCAATAGCAGTTTGAGCCAATCCAGAACCTCGGACGTGGACGGTTTCTTTTTCAGACCCGGGGTTTCGCGGATTTCATAGAATCGGGTCAACGCTGTGGTCAAAAGTTCAGGTTTGATTCCCTTATGGTGGACTTCGACGATTTGTCGCAGTGTGTCCGCATCGGGGAAATTGATGTAGTGGAAAAAACATCTGCGCAAAAATGCGTCGGGCAGTTCTTTTTCGTTGTTTGATGTGATGATTACAATCGGGCGCTGTTCTGCGCGGATGGTCTGTCCGGTCTCGTAGACGTGGAACTCCATCTTATCCAATTCCTGTAGCAGGTCATTGGGGAATTCGATGTCCGCTTTGTCGATTTCATCGATCAACAGAACCAGTCGTTCGTCGGATTCAAACGCCTGCCAAAGTTTGCCTTTTTTGATGTAGTTCGCAACATCGTTGACCTTTTCGTCGCCTAATTGGCTGTCCCGCAAACGACTTACGGCGTCGTATTCATACAGGCCTTGCTGCGCTTTGGTTGTTGATTTGATATTCCATTCAATCATCCGCAAACCCAAAGAGTTCGCGACCTGACGGGCCAATTCGGTTTTCCCTGTGCCTGGTTCGCCTTTGACCAAGAGTGGTCGTTGCAGCGTGACCGCCGCATTCACGGCAACCTTTAGATCATCGCTGGCGACATAGGTGTCTGTGCCTGTAAATTGCATGTCTTCACTTTGTGTTTGTATCGTCAAGTAACCATATCATGACGATAAAGCCCTGCAAATATTGATCGATTGGCGAAATTCGGACGTGACACGCGCGGATTGAGAGAGTAAAGGAAGCCACGAGGAAAGGGAGTGGCTAATGGCCGAACAACCCAATGTGACGGCCAGTAGTTCGACTAAAGGTAACGAGATGAAGGCCGAGATTTTTCTACCGGATGACTACCGTCCCGCCGAGGACGAACCGTTCATGAACGACCAGCAGCTGGAATATTTCCGCCGCAAGCTGATCGCATGGAAAGCTGAAATTGTCGAAGAAAGCCGCGACACTATTGAGGGCATGAAGGAAAGCACTCGCAATATCCCTGATATTGCTGACCGTGCGTCCGAAGAGACCGATCGCGCGCTGGAACTGCGCACACGTGACCGCGAACGTAAACTGGTTTCCAAAATCGAAGCCGCCCTGCGCCGCATCGATAATGGCGAATACGGTTATTGCGAAATGACAGGCGAGCCAATCAGCCTGAAACGTCTGGATGCACGTCCGATCGCAACCATGACGCTAGAAGCGCAAGAACGTCACGAACGTCGCGAAAAAGTTCACCGCGACGACTAAGACATGTTGACCACCGGCGCCAATTCCAGCCGGAGGGTCGCGATTATCGGGGGCGGTATCGCGGGTCTCGCGGCCGCCCTTTCGTTTGCCCGCACGGGCGCGGATGTTCAGGTTTATGAACAAGCGCCCGAAATTACCGAAGTCGGTGCGGGTCTGCAAATCACGCCCAATGGCGCGTCCGTTCTGGCGGCGCTGGGGTTAGACGGCGCACCCCGCAGCATTATGGCCCAATCGCTGTGGCCGATGGACGGCCTGTCGGGGCGTGTTCTGGGCCGTTTTGATCTGCAGGCCGGGCAGGGGCATCCCTATCGTTTTTATCACCGCGCTGATCTTTTGGATCTGATCCATCAGGGTTGCATCGACGCAAATGTGGCTGTTCACACGGGCCATAAGGCGACGCAGATCAGCGAAAATTCTGTTACTTTTCAAAATGGTCACACGGTCAAGGCTGATTTGATTATCGGCGCCGATGGATTGCATTCCGTCGTCCGTCCGTTGCTGAACGGTACCGATCAGCCGCTTTTCACAGGCCAAGTGGCGTGGCGCGCGATTGTGCCTGCCAAAGATGCCGAACCGGTTGCACGGATATGGATGGCGCCCAAAAAACACGTCGTGACCTATCCGTTAAAAGGCGGGCGGCTCAATATCGTGGCTGTGCGCGAACAATCACAATGGGCCGCCGAAGGTTGGCACCATGCCGACACGCCGCATTCTTTGCGGTCGGCCTTTGCTGATTGCGCGCCAGAGCTGCGCGATATTTTAGCGCGTGTGGATGACGTGCGTTTGTGGGGGTTGTTCCGACATCCCGTGGCGTCTGTTTGGCACAAAGATGCGATGGCGATTTTGGGGGATGCCGCCCATCCCACGCTGCCGTTTTTGGCCCAAGGCGCTAATTTGGCGTTAGAGGACGCCTATGCACTGGCCCAATTCACCAACGACTCGGATGATTTGAACGCGGCCCTGTCAGCCTATCAACTGGCGCGTCAGCCGCGTGTGACACGCGCGATCAATGCGGCGAACGCAAATGCGGTGAATTACCATCTGGATGGCATCAAACGGATCGCGGGACAGGCCGCCATTCAGGCAATCGCGCGCACAGCACCGCAGTTGTTTTTGCGGCGCTTTGATTGGCTTTATCGTTATGATGTAGGGGCTTAGAGGTCGATCTCTAACCAAACCGGGACGTGGTCGGATGGTTTTTCTTTGGCCCGTTCGTCACGCTGAATATAGCAATCCACCATCAGGTCCGCACATTGCGGCGAAAGCAAGAAATGGTCGATGCGGATGCCGTCGTCGCGGTTCCATGCACCTGCCTGATAATCCCAGAATGAATAGTGACCTGCGCCTTGGGTGCGGGCGCGGAACGCTTCGGTGAAGCCAAGGTTCAGGATTTTGCGGAACGCTTCGCGGCTTTCTGGACGGAACAATGCATCTTCGCGCCACGCATCGGGGCGTTTGGCGTCTTCGGCTTGGGGGATGATGTTGTAATCGCCCGCCATCAGCGCAGGCATTTCATCGGCCAGCAGATCCTGGGCGCGCTTATGCAGGCGGTCCATCCACGCCAGTTTGTAATCGTATTTCGGACCAGGGGCAGGGTTGCCGTTTGGCAGGTACAGGCCGCACACACGCACCGCGCCTTTGTCACCGATCACGGTCGCTTCGATCCAGCGGGCCTGTTCGTCACTGTCGTCACCGGGCAGGCCGCGGGTGATATCCTCTAGCGGCAGTTTCGACAGGATCGCGACCCCGTTAAAGCTTTTCTGGCCATGGGTTTCGACGCGATATCCCAAATCTTCGAAATGTTCGCGCGGGAAATTTTCGTCGACCGATTTGATTTCCTGCAGCAACGCAACGTCTGGCTGGCTGTCTTGCAACCATTCGGTCAGGCGTTCAAATCGCGCTTTGATACCGTTGATGTTGAACGTTGCGATTTTCATGGGGCGCCTCCGGTTTGTTGCCCCTGTTTTGCCGCGTGCACGGCGTCAGGACAACCCGAAACTAAAGGCGCCAACCGATCACATGGAAAACGATGTGCCGCAGCCGCAGGACGATGCGGCGTTCGGGTTTTCAATGGCGAAACGTGCGCCGATCAGTTCTTCGGTGAAATCGATGGTCGCGCCTGCCAGAAAAGGCATCGATGTGGGGTCGATGATGACCTTTTCACCGGCACCTTCGAAAATCACATCATCGTCAGCGGGGGTATCCAGATCGATATTGTACTGAAAACCGGAACATCCACCGCCCTCAACCGCGATCCGCAGCGCTTTGCCTTGGGCGGCCGCACCGATTTCAGACAGACGTTCAAACGCCCGATTGGTCACATTTGGTGGTAAATTCAGCATTTTAAGGCCTATGAGTTGATCCTTGCATTCAATATAATACCATTAGGCAAACACAACAAGGCAAGGCAGGTAACATGGGCGCGCCATTTGCGACCGATCCATCGCGGTCCCGCGGTAGATTATACCCCGAAGAAGAAAGCCATTTTCGTTCCCCATTTCAGCGGGATCGTGATCGTATTATCCACGCAAGCAGCTTTCGTCGTTTAAAACATAAAACCCAAGTTTTCATCGAACACGAAGGCGATTATTTCCGCACGCGCCTGACCCATTCGATCGAAGTCGCGCAGGTCGCGCGGACTTTGGCGAACACCATCGGTTTGAACCAAGAATTGGCCGAAGCCATCGCGCTGGCCCATGATTTGGGGCACCCTCCGTTCGGTCACACGGGCGAAGATGCGCTGCATGAACTGATGGCGCCTTATGGCGGGTTTGACCACAACGCGCAGGCCATTCGGATCGTGACCAATCTGGAACGGCACTATGCCGATTTTGACGGGCTGAATCTGACGTGGGAAACGTTGGAAGGCATCGCAAAACACAACGGCCCCGTAACGGGGGATATCCCTTGGGCGTTGCGCGATTATGTGGCGAAACATGATCTGGAATTGCACACTCACGCCAGCGCCGAAGCGCAGGTTGCGGCATTGGCGGACGACATCGCCTATAACAACCATGATTTGCATGACGGTCTGCGCGCCGAATTGTTCAGCACGGACGAATTGGCGGACCTGCCGATCTTGCATGATTGCTGGGCCGAGGTGGATAAAAAATACCCCGGTCTGAATTATTACCGCCGCCGCCACGAGGCGCTGCGCCGGTTCTTTGGCATTCTGGTCGAAGATGTCATTGCGGTCACAACTGAAAATCTGCGCGATCTAAACCCCCAATCGGTCGAGGACGTCCGCGAGGCGGGCCGCATGATGGTGCAGTTCTCTCCGGCGCTTTGGGCTGATTTAAAAGTGATCCGTAAGTTCTTGTTTACACGCATGTATCGCCACCCCAGCGTGGTCGAGATGCGCAAACATGTGACGGGCGCGGTCAAAGATCTGTTCCCGATTTTCATGGCCGATCCCAGCCACCTGCCCAAACAGTGGCGCAAAGACCTGGCCGAGGTAAAGACCGAAGTCGACCTTGCCCGAATTGTTTGTGACTACATATCGGGAATGACCGACAGGTTCGCGATCCAAGAACACGCGCGCCTGACAGGATCAGATATTATCGAACGAACAAGGGTTACAAATGTCGGTTGAATCTGCTGCGGGCGCATTGTCGCCAGTGATGGCGTTTGCGCTGGTGGGCGCGTTGGGTGTGGGATCGCAGTGGGTCGCGTGGCGTCTGCGGATGCCTGCGATCGTGTTGATGTTGCTGGCGGGGATCATCGTCGGCCCCGTGTTGGGCGTCTTTGATCCGCAGCGGGACATCGGCAATCTGTTATCGCCCATGATCGCGATCGCCGTGGCGATCATCCTGTTCGAAGGCGGCCTGACGCTGAATTTCCATTCGCTGTCTGATGCGGCTGCGGGCGTGCGGCGGTTGGTGTTTATCGGCGCCCCGCTGGGGTGGTTGTCGTCGACGCTTGCGCTGCACTATGGCGCTGGGATCGGCTGGGAAACAGCGGCGGTGTTCGGCGGCATCATGATTGTGACGGGCCCAACCGTAATTGCGCCGCTGTTGCGGCAGGCCCGTTTGGCGAAACGCCCTGCGAACCTTTTGCAATGGGAAGCGATTTTGAACGACCCTATCGGCGCTTTGGCTGCTGTTTTGGCGTTCGAAGTCGTCATGGTGCGCAATACCGCGACCAACGCTGGCACGGCCACGATGGATTTTATTGTCGGTATCGGTGTTGCAACGGTATTGGGTTTGGTCGCCGGCTATGGCATCGCGCGCGCATTCAAACGTGCCTATGTGCCTGAATATATGAAAGTTCCGGTCCTGTTTACGGTGCTATTGCTGACCTTTGCTTTGGCCGACTCTGTTCTGCACGAAAGCGGGCTTTTGGCCGTGACGATCATGGGTATCTGGATCGCGAACGCGAATTTGCCCAGCTACACCGAATTGCGCCGTTTCAAAGAACACGCAACGGTCCTGCTGGTGTCGGGCGTCTTTATCCTGCTGGCCGCAAATCTGGAATTTGCCGCGCTGGCACGTTTGGATTGGCATGCCGCGCTGTTTGTCGGTTTGGTGATTTTGGTCGCGCGTCCCGCGACCGTTCTGATTTCGCTGATCGGTGTTGATATACCATTCAAAGAAAAACTGTTGGTCGCCATTACGGGTCCGCGCGGCGTTGTTCTGGTGGCTGTTGCGGGGCTGTTTGGGGAACGACTGGCGGCAATCGGTGTCGAAGACGGCGCTTTGGTCGGTCCGTTGGCGTTTGTTCTGGTCGCAGCGACCGTGGTTCTGCACGGTTTCACGTTGGCGCCTGTGGCGCGCTGGTTGGGGCTGACGGGGGCAGGGGTGCCAGGCGTTATCGTCGTTGGTGGTTCGACCTGGTCCACAGCATTGGCCGAAGCATTGAAAAAGGCATCGGTGCCCGTTGTTGTGACCGATCCAAACCACGCCAAATTGCGCACAGCGCGGTCTGCGGGCGTGCCGACATTTACTGGCGACATTCTGTCTGAAGCGGCAGAGGATCGTTTGGAATTTGTCAGCTACGGCACTGTCGTCGCGGCAACGGATAATGATGCGTATAACACGCTCGTTGCGACGGACCTTGCGCCTGAATTTGGGCGGGATCGTGTGTATCAGTTGGTGCGGGAAAAATCCGACAGCGCGCGGCACAGTTTGCCTGCGACGCTGGGTGGCAAACATTTCGGCGACGGCAAAACTCTGCATGAATTGCGGGACCTGATGCGCAAAGGATGGTTGTTCCGCGTCACGCGCCTGACCGAAGAATTCACATTTGCAGATTGGCGCGAAAAACGCCCGAATGCGGTGATCTATGCCTTTGTGAATGCATCGGGTGATATTCGTTTCGTCCGCAATGATGATCAGGTCAAACCGGGACCGGATGTGCAGATCATTTCGATGCTGCCACCCGGAAGTCTGGAAAGCGAGGCCGCCAAAGTGTCGCCGAACTTACCCGACGATTTGACCCCGTAGTCTGCGGTATCTGGGTAAAAACAACCCCGCCACAATCAGGACGACTAACGAATAAGCGCCCAAAGTGGATAGATAATTCAGGTCTGGATATGTCGCTGACGTATCCAGATCGAACCGCATTCCGCCTTGGCGTCCGATGAGGATCAGTGGCACATAGGTCAGCAAAAATGCCAATGCGATGGCCGAGGCATGGATCCATTCCAATCCGCGGTCAAAGGTTTTGTTTTGCCATTCGGACCATGCGCTGAAAAATGCGAAAACCAACAGCCCATGCTGCGCCAGATGTTTGTTGGCGATGTAGAAATAGCTATCCGACAGCAGTTGTTCATCGGTCATTGTCGATAGCAGGTCAAACGCCAAACCAGCCAACAGAACAATACTCACGCCGATTGTCAGGTACGGTTGATCCACGCGGTGCGGGTCAACTAATACAATTGCCAAAATGGCCAGCAAAACGACCTCTGGCATGATGAACAATGACAGCCCGATTTCGGAATGCGTTTTGAGGTAGAAAAACGAATAAAGCGCAAACGTACACAGCGTCAGCGCCATCATCAGCGCCGACCCGATCTGGTAGGCCGCCGAAATGCACAACGTCGATGCGCAGGCTAACAAGATCAGCGTCAACGCGGTCACTTGCAGGTATTCTTCGCTTAGGATGATTTGATACCATGTCTGGGGGGCATCGGCGTGATGGTGATGAACGATCAGGCTGATTTCGGGAATAAATGTTGGCGCGATGTCGTGGCCAAACGACCAGATCGCGATCAACATTTGCAAAATGCCCAGACCAAACGCAATACCGCCCCAGATATGGGCGACGCGCGCGTCTTTTTCGCGGGCGACGAATGCCAAAAATGACGCGACAAAGAAAAACAGACCGGTGCCAAATCCGCCGTGCAGATGCACCAGCGATTCATACAGTGCCTGCGGGTTGCCGCGGCTTAGAAACATCAGGGCAGGCGACACGGCAGGATCGACCAATTCGCCGCGCATAAAAAGCGACAAAAGGCCCATCACACAGCCTATTGAGAAGATGATAACAATGTTCAACTTAACCATGTTCTGACCTTTACCGTTTCGCTTGAATAAAACAACCTACCTGAAAGCATCGCGCAGCTGCCCGTTGACCTTTGGATTGGCCGTGTTAAACCCAGCCCGAACCCGAGAAAGACGATGAAATGAACCTGTTTTCCGATATTCGCGCATTGGTCATTGACTGCCTGACCGCAATGACAGCCGATGGGCAGCTGCCTGAGGGCCTAGATTTTTCCAACGTAGCGGTTGAACCGCCCCGCGATGCTTTGCATGGCGATATGGCAACCAACGCTGCGATGGTTTTGGCCAAACCTGCAAAGTCCAAGCCACGTGATATCGCGGATGCGCTGGCTGCGCGTTTGATCGCCGATGAACGTGTCGACTCGGCTGATGTTGCTGGCCCCGGTTTTTTGAACATGCGTCTGGCCGCAAATGTTTGGCCGCAGATCGTGAAAACAGCGCTGACCGACACGACCTATGGTCAGTCGGACATGGGCAATGGGATCAAAGTCAACGTTGAATATGTTTCGGCAAACCCAACGGGTCCGATGCACGTGGGCCACACCCGCGGTGCGGTATTCGGTGACGCGCTGGCGTCGCTGCTGGATTACGCGGGCTATGATGTCACGCGCGAATACTACATCAACGATGCAGGTGCGCAGGTGGACGTGCTGGCGCGTTCCGCGTTCGAACGGTATCGCGAAGCCAACGGTCTGGAACCTGTCATCGCCGAAGGTCTGTACCCAGGTGACTATCTGATCCCAGTGGGCCAAGCGCTGAAAGAAAAATACGGCGACAGCCTGATCGATCAGCCAGAATCGGAATGGCTGGCCGATATCCGCGAATTCGCGACCGCCGCGATGATGGATATGATCCGCGACGATCTGGCGATGCTGGGCGTGAAAATGGACGTATTCAGCAGCGAAAAGGCGCTGTACGGCACAGGCCAGATTGAAAACGCGATCGAACGTCTAGAGGCCCAAGGCCTGATCTACGAAGGCGTGTTGGAACCACCCAAAGGCAAAGTGCCCGAAGATTGGGAACCACGCGAACAGACCCTGTTCAAATCGACAGAATATGGCGATGACGTTGACCGCCCTGTGAAAAAATCGGACGGCGCATGGACCTATTTCGCGCCTGACGTTGCCTATCACTATGACAAAGTGGACCGTGGTTTCGATCAGCTGATCGACATCTTTGGTGCGGACCACGGCGGGTACGTCAAACGTATGAAAGCCGCCGTTTCCGCTCTGTCGAACAACAAAGTGCCATTGGACATCAAACTGATCCAGTTGGTGAAGCTGTTCAAAAATGGTGAACCGTTCAAAATGTCCAAACGTGCGGGCACCTTTGTGACCTTGCGCGATGTGGTTGAACAGGCGGGCGCTGATGTGACCCGTTTCCACATGCTGACCCGTAAAAACGACGCGCCTTTGGATTTCGATTTCGACAAAGTGTTGGAACAGTCCAAAGACAACCCTGTGTTCTACGTGCAATATGCATCGGCCCGTGTGCATTCCGTTCTGCGCAAAGCAGCAGAGCAGGGGATCGACGTATCGGACGCGGCCCTGAACGCCGCTGACCTGACCAAAGCGTCATCGGAATCCGAAATCGCGGTTGTGAAAAAACTGGCGGAATGGCCTCGTTTGGTTGAAATCGCCGCCAAAGGCCACGAACCGCACCGCATTTCGTTCTACCTGTACGAATTGGCGTCGGAATTGCATGGCCTATGGAACAAGGGGAACGATGATCTGTCGCTGCGTTTCATCCAAGAGGGTGATGTTGCAACAAGTCAGTCGAAAATCGCTTTGATCAAGGCCGTGGCGGTTGTCATATCGCACGGTTTGGGTATCTTGGGCGTGAAACCGGCAACAGAGATGCGCTAAAGCATCCATTTCGCCGGGCTCGAGCAGGCAACGAATTGAGGGACGCGGGCGCGCAAGCACCGCGGCATAGGCGAAATGGCAGCGTATTCTGATGTGCGCGCTCCGCATCATGCGGAGCGAAAGCTGAACACCGGTAAACTGGTCAATATCGTGGGCGCGTGCGTGTCCTTGGCGGTTGTGGCCAGTGTTGGCGTTTGGGGCTACAAATTGGTCATGCGGGACGTCACGGGCGTCCCCGTTGTCCGCGCAATGGAAGGCGCAATGCGCCAAGCGCCCAGTAACCCAGGAGGCGAAATCGCACCAAATCTGGGCCTATCGGTTAATGATGTGGCCGCTTTGGGCGGCGCCACTGCCCCCGAAGCCGCCGAAGAGGTGTTGCTAGCGCCGCAAACGGCGGCTTTGCCTGCCGAAGATTTGGCCGTTATGCCAACCGCCGAAGCTGGCGAGGTGATGGCCCAAGGCGTTGCCGCTGCATTGGAAAAAGCAGCAGAGCCCGAGCCCGAGCCGGTCGCCGCTGAAATCGCGGATCCTGCCGCGCCGATGACGGCCGAAGACATTTTGAAAATGGCGGACAATATCGCAGCCGGCGTTGATCCTTTGACCAATGTCGAAGCCGCCGATGTGCCGCCCGTCCAAACGTCGATCAACGGCGTTTCGACCGACTTTATAGCAGATATCATTCCAGCGTCGGTACCGGGCGTGGCTGAATCGCCCCGTCCGACGGTTCGCCCTGCAAATCTGGTTGTCGCGAAATCAACGACCAGTGTGGCCGCGCCTGCCGCTGCGCCTGTTGCCTCTGGTCGCACTGTGGAACAGGCGTTGGCCGCGTCCGAAAGTCTGCCATTGGGCACGAATCTGGTCCAAATCGGGGCCTATGACAGCGCTCAGGTCGCTCAAAGCGAATGGGCCCGTTTTAACGCACAGTTTCCTGATTATATGTCGGGGAAAACCCACGTGATCCAACGCGCTGAACGCGGTGGTCGCGTGTTCTATCGTCTACGCGCTGTGAATTTTGACGACCTGTCGGATACGCGCCGTTTCTGTGCGGCTTTGTTGGCCGAAGGCGTGGATTGCGTGCCTGTGGTGCTGCAATAAATGGCGGGTGCCTTTATCTTTGCGCCTTTAGGGGCGCAGGTTTCAACGTGGGAAAAATCGTTTTTTAGGGATGCAGACCCCTATGGGTTCATCCTATTCGCACGGAACGTTGAAACACCCGATCAACTGCGCGCCCTGTGTCGCGATTTGCGCGAAACGGTTGGGCGCGATGCACCGATTCTGATCGATCAAGAAGGCGGCCGCGTTCAACGCCTGACCGCGCCACATTGGCGCCAGTGGATGCCGCCATTGGAATTGGCCCGATTGGCCAAGGATCCCGAACGCGCGTTTTATCTACGCTATCGGATCATCGCACATGAATTACGTTCGGTCGGGATCGACGTGAATTGCGCGCCGACCTGTGACATTGCGCAGCCCGACACGCATCCCTTTTTGAAAAACCGCTGTATGGGTGAAACACCGACCGAGGTTGCCGCGAACGCGCGCGCATCGATCACAGGCCATTTGGACGGCGGCGTCTTGCCCGTGATCAAACACATGCCGGGTCATGGCCGCGGCAAGGTCGATAGCCATTTGGGCCTGCCTGTGGCCGATGTTGCGCTGGATGTGGCACAGGATTGGGATTTTGCGCCGTTTCGGGCGGTGAATGATGTCCCAATGGGGATGAGCGCCCATATCGTTTACCCTGATCTAGGGACCGCGCCAGCCACGCAAAATGCCGATCTGATTAATCTGATCCGCGATGATATCGGGTTTAATGGTCTACTCATGACCGATGATATCTCGATGGAGGCGCTAGACGGACCCGTCGAACATCGGGCCGACCTGTCGATCAAGGCAGGGTGTGACGTTGTTTTGCATTGCAACGGCAAATCAGATGAAATGCAGGCGATCGCAGCGACTTGTGGTGCGATGTCGTCAGAGGCGGCTTTGCGGGGCGAAAAGGCGCTGAAATACCGCCAGACGCCCGAAATGATTGACATACAGGCATTAGAGGCCGAATTTGGGACGCTGATAGCGTAAGGACCTGAATGGCCGAACAAACACAATTATTCAACGATCAGAAAATGAGCGTTTCAGAGCGGGTCGCCGCCGAAGCGTTGGTCGTTGACGTGGGTTCGTTCGAAGGCCCATTGGACCTGCTGCTGTCGCTGGCGCGCACGCAAAAGGTGGACCTTTTGCAGATTTCCATGGTCGCCCTAGCTGAACAATATTTGGCGTTCGTTGAAAAAGCCAAACAGTTGCGGTTGGAACTGGCAGCGGATTATCTGGTTATGGCGGCGTGGCTGGCGTTTTTGAAGTCGCGCCTTTTGTTGCCGCCCGACCCGACCGAAGACGGCCCATCGGGCGAAGAATTGGCCGCGCACCTGGCATTCCAGCTAGAGCGATTAGAGGCTATGCGGAATGCCGCAGCAAACCTGATGGCCCGCGATCAAAAAGGCCGCGATTTTTTCGTCCGCGGCGTGCCAGAAGGTTTCGAACGCGTCCGCAAGGTGCGCTATACCGCGACACTGCTGGATTTGATGCAAGGCTACGCGCGCATTCGGACAAAGGACGAATTTCGCCCATTTGTGATGGACCGCGAACATGTCGATACGATGGAACGTGCGCTGGAACGTATGCGCCCTTTGATCGGGTTTGCGCGGGACTGGACCGATTTGGTGATGTATATGCCAGACGGCTGGCAGGGCGACGCAATGCGGACCCGCTCGGCAACTGCTGCGACCTTTGCTGCGTCATTGGAATTGGCGAAAGAGGGCAAGATTGAATTGCGTCAGGGGGAAACCTTTGCACCCATTCAAATCAGGCGAAAGGCTGTAAAAGATGATTGATGACACCGAAGCCACAGACCTGACGCCCGACGAAAGCGAACAGGAAACCAGCCTGTTTGACGCGCCCCATATGGCCGAACAGGAACGCATGGTCGAAGCGATCTTATTCGCCAGCACCGAACCTGTGACGATCCGCGAATTGGAAAAACGTATGCCGCATGGATGCAATCCTGCGCAGGCGGTGGCCATGTTGGCTCGCAGATACGAAGGACGCGGTGTGCGTTTGAATAAAATCGGGGACGCTTGGGCGCTGCGCACCGCGCCGGACCTAAGTTATCTGTTGCAAAAAGAAACGGTCGAGGTGCGTAAACTGTCCCGCGCTGCGATCGAAACGCTGGCGATCATCGCCTATCATCAGCCCATTACCCGCGCCGAGATCGAAGAAATTCGCGGCGTGTCCGTGTCGCGCGGAACGATTGACCAACTGATTGAAATGGAATGGATCCGTTTTGGTCGGCGCAAGATGACGCCGGGCCGCCCTGTGACCTTTGTTGTGACCCAAGAGTTTCTGGATCACTTTGGTCTGGAAAGCGCCCGCGATCTACCAGGGCTTAAAGAACTGCGTGCGGCGGGTTTGCTGGACAACCGACCGCCGCCGGGTGCAGGGCAGGTTGATGATCGTGACCCAGAAGACGATGATGAAGATGACGAACAGGCCGACCTGTTCATTGAGGAATAAATCATGGATGCAGAACGACTCATTCGATTGCTGATCCGTACGCTAGGTAAACGCGGTGTACGCCGCGCGATCCAAAACCGCGTCACGGGCAATAAAACCGAAACGCCGGAACAGCGCCAAAATGCGCAGCAGGTCAATCACAACATGATGCGTGCATCCCGCGCGTTTCGGACGATCCGCCGCATGATGAAAATGCGCTAGTCAATTGCGCGGGGCTGGTCGCCCCGCATTCCATTTCAGCGCGCCTAGCTGCCACCGTTAGGAGGCGCGGAAATGTTTGGAAAGCTTGAGGCCTTGGCCCTGATAGTTGGATTTGATTTCGCGGCCGTAGAGTTGATCGGGCAGCCTTTCCATTTGTTCGTACACCAAACGCCCAACTACCTGACCGTGTTCCAGAACAAACGGTGCTTCGTGGCAGCGGACCTCTAGCACACCGCGTGATCCTTGACCGCCTGCTTCGGCATGGCCGAAACCGGGGTCAAAGAACCCAGCATAGTGAACGCGAAATTCACCGACCATCGCCAGATAGGGCGCCATTTCAGCCGCTTGCATGGGCGGGATGGTGACGGCTTCACGACTGACAAGGATATAGAACGCACCGGGGTCTAGGATAATTTGGCGATCTTTGGTGTGGATTTCTTCCCAATAATCGGCTGGGTCGTAATGGTTAAGGTTGTCCAGATCGATCACCCCGGTATGTGGTTTGGCCCGATACCCGACCAATGTTCCATTTTCAGGCGACAGATCGACCGAAAACCCTAGTCCTTCGTCAATAACGGGGATGCCATTGACCAATGGTGTTTCTGCGTTCAGCGCGCGCAATTCGTCGTCTGTCAAAACCGCGTGGCCCGAGCGGAACCGGATTTGGTTCAGACGCATTCCTGGGCGGACCAGAACCGAAAAGGATCGTGGGCAAATTTCAGCGTAAAGCGGACCCGTGTAGCCCGGTGCGATGCGATCGAATTCAACGCCGCCATCGGTGATGGTGCGGGTCAACAAATCCAAACGACCTGTCGATGATTTCGCGTTTGCGACGGCTTGGACTTCTGTTGGCAGTGCCAGCGATTCCATCAGCGGCACGACGTAAACGCAGCCCTTTTCCAGCACGGCGCCATTCGTCAGGTCCACGCGGTGCATTTCGAATTCTTCTAGGCGATCGGCGACCGTCCTGCCTTCGCCCGATAGGAACGACGCGCGGACGCGGTAGGCAACGGTGCCCAACCGCAGGTCCAGACTGGCGGGTTGAATTTGGCCTGTGACATATGGATCGGTCGCGGTAATTGCGCCGTCGTCAATCAGCTGTTGAATTCGTTGGCTGGGTAGAACGCCGGTCATCGATCCCTCCGATACAAAAACGCCCGCCCAGATTGCGGGCGGGCGGTTTTTAGTGGTCGGGCTAGCAGGACTCGAACCTGCGACCTTCCGTCCCCCAGACGGACGCGCTACCAGGCTGCGCTATAGCCCGACGTGGTGGCCTAAATACCCGATTTGCACACAAGGGCAAGAGGGCAAAGCATCGAAAACGATAGGTTTTCCGAATTAGACCGTTTACGTGATTAGTCGCGCAACATGCGCCCGTGCAGCTCCGCCAGTTTTGCTGCTATGGGCGCGATTTTTGCTGCGCGTGCGGCGAGTTTATCGACCGATACCGTGGCCAAGGTTTGCAGAACCATCGGGCGATCAGCGGACGGTGCCGGTTTGGCCGTGGGCAGTTGAACGACGTTTGATGCAGGTTCAAACCCGAACAAATCGCCCATGGCTGCGGGTTCGTCATCGATCGGCGCATTCGCCGCGGGGCTTTTCATCACCGTTTCGATCACTGTGTCATCGTTTTTCACGGGCAATTTTTCCACCGGTTCGGGGGCAGGGGCTGTGATCGATGCACCAAATGATGCCACATGTTTCGCGCCCTTTTCCTTGATCAGGGTTTGAACGGCTTTGATGGTCATCCCGTCTGAATGGAGCAACTGTTTGATACCGCCCAGCAATTCCATGTCTTGCGGACGGTAATAACGGCGTCCTCCCGCACGTTTCACCGGTTTGATCTGGGAAAATTTGGTTTCCCAAAACCGTAAAACATGTGCGGGCGTGTCCAGCCAATCGGACACCTCGCTAATTGTGCGAAAGGCGTCACGGGATTTCTTCATCAGGTTAGCCTTTGTTACCTGCCGCAACGCGGTCTTTCATCAGGTGGCTTGGCCGGAAGGTCAGCACCCGACGTGGAGAGATTGGAACCTCTTCACCGGTTTTGGGGTTACGGCCAACGCGTGCGGCCTTTTCGCGGACGGAAAACGTACCGAAAGAGCTGATCTTAACGGTTTCCCCATCAACCAGCGCGTCCGAGATATGTTCCAACACGCTTTCGACCAAATCGGCGCTGTCGTTACGGGACAGACCGACTTCGGTGTGAACAGCTTCGGCTAGGTCCATACGGGTTAAAGTTTTTTCAGACATCTCATCCCCCTGAGCTAATTACCAAAGCTTAGCCAGAGCCGAATTTCGGAGTCAATAACAAGGACTTGGCAGGTGTTAATTAACTTACCACCGCAACAGCACAGAACCCCAGGCCAAACCGCCGCCGATTGCTTCGGTGACGACCAGATCGCCACGTTTGATGCGGCCTTCGGCTGCGCCAACGGACAACGCCAGAGGGATCGACGCGGCAGAGGTATTGCCGTGGTCCTGAACCGTGACGATCACCTTATCCATGCCAACGCCCAGTTTTTTAGCGGTGGATTGGATGATGCGGATGTTTGCCTGATGCGGCACAACCCAATCCACGTCATCAGACGAAAGTCCGGCTGTTTCCAATGACTTATGGGCCGTTTGTGCTAGTTTTTCGACCGCGTGGCGGAACACCTCTTTGCCTTCCATGCGCAAAACGCCGGTGGTTTGGGTGGATACGCCGCCGTCAACATACAGCAAGTCACGATAGGACCCGTCAGAGTTTAGATCGGTCGCAAGGATACCGCGATCGTCGCTGGTGCCTGATGCCTCTTCGGCCTCTAGGATGACAGCGCCTGCGCCGTCGCCGAACAGGACGCAGGTGGCGCGATCTTGCCAGTCCAAAATTCTGCTAAATGTTTCAGCGCCAATGACAATTACGCGTTTGGCGCTGCCTGCCTGAATCAGTGCATTCGCATTGGTCAGTGCAAAAACGAATCCCGCGCACACAGCCTGTAGGTCAAAAGCAAAGGCATTGTTCGCGCCAATGTTGTGCTGAACCATCGTTGCCGCAGATGGAAACGTCAGATCAGCGGTCGAGGTGGCCAACACAATCGCGTCGATGTCGGCCGCATCAATGCCTGCATTTTCTAGCGCGGCTTTGGCGGCCTGCGTGGCCAGATCGGATGTTGTTTGACCTTCGGCGGCAAAATGACGGCGTTCGATACCGGACCGCGACACGATCCATTCGTTGGATGTGTCGATCTTATCCTCGAACCAGCTGTTTGGAACAACGCGCTCTGGCAGATAGTGGCCTACGCCTTTGACAACAGCTCTGATAGTCATGAAATTTGCTCGCCTTAATTGTCGGCTTCAGCTTTGCTTTCACCGTCTTGGTGGTAATCTTGCGCCAAAGATGCCGCTGAGGCAACCCGAGCCGCCAATTTGTCTGAAAACCCTTGTTGTCCAAGGCGATAGGCGAGTTTTAACGCAGCGTAAACCCCCATAGCATCCGCGCCGCCATGGCTTTTGATGACTGTGCCATTCAGGCCAAGGAAAACACCACCGTTCACGCGGCGTGGATCAATCCGTTTTTTCAGACGGCGCAAAGACGTCATCGCAAACAACGCGGCCATCTTTGACCAGATCGTATTATTAAAGGAATCGCGTAGCGCGTCAGAAATCAACGTCGCGGTGCCTTCGCCCGTTTTCAGGGCAACGTTTCCGGTGAAACCGTCGGTGACGATCACATCAACGCGGTCCGATGGCAGGTCCCCGCCTTCGACAAAGCCGATGTATTCGAAATCACCAGCGGGCGCGGCCTTCGCGATCATTTCATGCGCGACCTTTAGTTCGGCGCGGCCTTTGTGTTCTTCGACGCCGACGTTCAGCAACCCAACGCGCGGGCGGGGCAGGTCCATACCGTTGCGGGCATAGGACGCGCCCATCAACGCGTAGGTCAACAAATCGTCCTGATCGGCGCGGATATCGGCGCCAGCATCCAGCATCACGTTGAACCCAGATGGGTTACGCGATGGCCACATACAGGCGATCGCAGGGCGATTCACGCCATCCGCTTTGCGTAGGCGCAGCATCGATAGCGCCATCAAGGCGCCGGTGTTGCCACAGGATACGCAGGCGTGCGCTTCGCCATCGCGGACGGAATTGATCGCCGACAACATCGACGTGCCTTTGGAATGGCGCAAAACCTGCGATGGTTTGTCGGTCATTTTAACGACGGTATCCGCGTGACGGATGTCTACGCGGTCGGTCAAACGTTTGCGTTCGACCAAAGGTATCAGGGTGTCCTGATCCCCATGCAGCACGATGCGGGCGTTTGGTTCTTTTTTCAGGAAAAGCGAAAGACCCGCGACAATAGCCGCAGGTCCTTTGTCGCCGCCCATCGCGTCGACTGATAGCACGACAGGTGTTCCACTGTTGGACGTGTCCATCCCGTCAGCTCCCACCCTGAAGTCCTAAAATCAGCTTACGCTGCGTCTTCGTCCAAATCGACGTCATTTGCCTGTGCAACAACTTCACGGTTGTCGTAATGACCGCACGAAGGGCACACGTGGTGTGGGCGCTTCAGCTCACCGCACGAGCTGCACTCGTTTGGGTTCGCTGCAACCAGAGCGTCGTGAGCACGGCGCATGTTGCGGCGCGATTTGGAGACTTTGTTCTGCTGAACTGCCATGTCTCTACCTATCCATTCGGGGGCACATGGCCCGTTGTTTCGTTGTTCAAAAGAAGATCGCGGGCGTAATAGGATAAAAGACGCAGCCTGTCGAGCCTCTTTGGAAAGAGCCGCGAACATACTGCGATTCAGTAATAACGCAACCCTATTTCTGCCGCGGTTAATCGTTTGTTTTGTCGCCTTTGTCCAGCGCATTTTTCAACGCGGCCAGACCGGCAAAGGGGCGGGCGTCTTGATCGGTCATCGGTTTGACGCCTGGTTCGGTATAAACGGCTTCGCCCAGTTCAACGCCGTCCGCCCGTGGAAAGTCTGGAATATGCAGCGATAGCGATTCTTCCATGATGACGGATAGGTCGATCGTGGTGGGCAAAGGTTCGATGGTTTCATCCTCGAACATCTCTGTTTCGCCCATTTGGGGTTCTTCGACAAAATCGGCCATGTAATTGCGGATCACTTTTTCGTCGATCCGTGTGGTGACAGGTTCCAATGTCACAACGCAGTCCTGAACCACCGTTGCGCCCAATTCCGCCACCATTTGCCAATCTTTTTGACCGACAGGCACCAATTTGCCGGTAAAACGCAGTTTTCGTAGCGCATTAATGCCTAGTGCATCGCGGATTTTCGCGCGGGTATCTGCATCAGGCTCTAGGGCAAAGCTGGTATCGGCACGGTTCTGCAGATCTGGTAGACGCAGGATTGTCTTGTCTGTGCTGGCCATGATGCTTCCTTTCTTGAATAATAGGGCATACCTAATGTAAGCCGATTAAAAGGCTCGGGCAGGCGATACAAGAGGGCAGCTATGGTCAAATTCAACCCAAACAACCGTTCCAAAGCGTTTTTGGCAGCGGTATGTGCGTCTGCATTCCTTGTATCTGGCTGTGTCGAACGGATCGACCGCCACGGATATACCCCTGAAATTTCGCAAATCGAAACCGTAAATCTGGGCAGTGACCGCCGCGATGATGTGATCGCAAAGCTGGGCCAGCCGACCACTGGCGGCGTTTTGGATCAGGGTGGTCTTTATTATATTTCGTATGGAATGCGCCATTATGGTGCGCTGGCCCCCAAAGAACTGGATCGCAAAGTCGTCGCTGTCACCTTTGACGCGGCGGGCGTTGCACGCAATGTAGAAACATTTGGCGTCGAACAAGGGCGCGTTGTGTCGCTGTCGCGCCGTGTGACCGATGACAATCTGCGTGACACCACGCTGCTGCGTCAGTTGCTGTCGTCGATCGGTAATTTTGATCCGACCAGCGTCTTTGGGGACGGGTAATTCGCCTAACATAGGTGTTACAAACCACCTGTAATGCTGCCCGTGATGGTATTGTGAATGGGCTGACGATGAATGTGATGTTACGCAAAGGCCGGTATGACGCGCATTTGGCGACCTCGGACGCTGAATTGCGCATGGCGCAGCAACTACGTTACATGTGTTTTGTGCGCGGCGGCGCGGCGGAACGTCCAAATCCGATAGATGCTGATTCCTTTGATGATCGGTGTCAGCATATGTTGGTGACAGATCGCCGTACGGGCCAATTGGTGTGCTGTTTTCGCCTGATGTATCTGACCGCCGATCAGATCGACGATAGTTATTCCGCGCAATACTATGAACTGTCGTCGCTGCGTTCGTTCCATGGGCCAATGGTGGAAATGGGGCGGTTCTGTATTCATCCCGACGTGATTGACCCCGATATTTTGCGCGTCGCTTGGGGCGCTATGACAAAATTTGTCGATGATCATGGGGTCGAGCTGTTGTTCGGGTGTTCATCGTTTATCGGAACCGACCAAGAGGCCTATCTAGACGCTTTTGATGTGTTGGCCGAACGGCATCTGGCCCCTGCGCCTTGGTTGCCGAAAACCAAAGCGCCGAATGTATTTCGTTTTGCCGCAGACCGTTTGCGCCGACCGCTGGATCGCAAGGCCGCCATGCGGCGAATGCCGCCTTTGCTCAAAACCTATCTGATGATGGGCGGCTGGGTCAGTGATCATGCGGTGGTGGATACGGATTTGAACACGCTGCATGTGTTTACAGGGCTGGAAATCAAATCAATCCCGCCTGCACGGGCGGCCGCGCTGCGGGCCGTTGCAGGATAGGGCTTGCGCAAATTCGGGCGCGGCATTAGCTGCTGCGCTATGGCACGTGCACCTTTACTACAGATTAGCGATATTTCCCTGACTTTTGGCGGGGATCCTGTGTTTTCCGATCTTTCGGCTGTGATCCAGTCGGGGGACCGAGTCGCCCTTGTGGGCCGCAATGGGTCGGGCAAATCCACCTTGATGAAAGTCATGGCGGGTCTGATCGAGGCGGACGCAGGCGACCGCGTTGTCCCGCCCGGCGTGACCGTCGGCTACATGGAACAGGACCCCACGATGGAAGGGTTCGAAACCTTGGGCGAATACGCGGCCAGCGAACTGCCCGAAGGCGAAGCCTACCGCGTTGAAATGGTGGCCGAAGGTCTGAAATTCGATCCCAACCGCCCCGTGGCAACCGCTTCGGGCGGGGAACGCCGCCGCGCGGCATTGGCCAAACTGATGGCCGAAGCGCCCGAATTGATGCTGCTGGACGAACCGACCAACCATTTGGACATCGAAGCGGTGCAATGGTTGGAAAACGAACTGAAAACCACCAAAGCGGCCTATGTTCTGATTTCCCACGACCGCGCATTTCTGCGTGCGTTGACCCGCGCGACCCTATGGATCGACCGCGGCGCCGTCCGCCGCCAAGAAACAGGTTTCGAAGGATTCGAAGCCTGGCGCGATAAAATCTGGGAAGAAGAAGAAATGATGATCCACAAGATGGATCGCAAAATCAAAGCCGAAGCCCGCTGGGCGGTCGAAGGCATCTCTGCGCGTCGCAAACGGAATCAGGGCCGCGTGCGGGCGTTGCAGGATTTACGCTCTGAACGTGCGTCGATGATCAAACGTCAGGGCACCGCAGCGCTGAACATCGAATCTGGACCGACCTCGGGTAAAAAAGTGGTCGAAGTCGAAGGTTTGCAAAAATCCTTTGGTGACAAACAGATCATTTCGAATTTCGATATCATGATCCAGCGTGGCGACCGCGTGGCCTTCGTTGGGCCGAACGGCGTTGGTAAAACATCGTTGATCAAAATGATCTTGGGTCAGGTCGAACCTGACGCGGGCAAGGTCAAACTGGGCACCAACCTAGAAATTGCTGTGTTCGATCAGACTCGCGCGCAGCTGGACCCCGAAATGACATTGTGGGACAGCCTGACGGGTGATCCTGACATGCGTGTAGGCGGCCGTGCCGATCAGGTGATGGTGCGCGGCGTGCCGAAACATGTTGTGGCATACCTCAAGGATTATCTGTTCGACGAACGTCAGGCCCGCGCGCCCGTCAAATCGCTGTCGGGCGGCGAAAAGGCGCGTTTGCTGCTGGCCAAACTGATGGCCAAACCGTCAAACATGCTGGTGCTGGACGAACCGACTAACGATCTGGATATCGAAACGCTGGACCTGCTGCAGGAAATTCTGGACGACTATGATGGCACCGTCATCTTGGTCAGCCACGACCGCGATTTCCTAGACCGCGTTGCCACGACGACTGTCGCGATGGAAGGCAACGGTAAGGCCACCGTTTATGCGGGCGGCTGGACTGACTATATGGCACAGCGCAAAGACACCGTCGAAACAGTCGCGAAATCCGCGCCCAAGGATAAACCTGCAGACAAACCAAAGGCGGGACAGAAAAAATCTGGCCTGACGTTCACCGAAAAACACCGGCTAGAGGCGCTGCCTGCAGAGATCGACAAACTGAATGCCGAGATCGCAAAGCTAGAAGAATTAATGGCCGACCCAGAGTTGTTCACCAAACAGCCCGTCAAATTCCAAAAAGCGACCGAAGCCTTGGTTCAACGCCAAAACGCTGTCGCCGCCGCCGAAGAGGAATGGCTGGAACTGATGGAAAAAGACGACGCCTGATCCGCGCGCTAGATTGGAAAAGGGGGCCGCTGGCCCCCTTTGTCGTTCTATCCGCGCGAAATGCGAATAAGGATAATGAACATCGTCGGGACCATCGCCAAATACGGGATGATCAGCGCCGGATATCCCCAATGCAAAATGGCGACGATCCAGATCGTCAAGATCGTGACCAAGGCGTAATAAATGTTGTCTTTCGATCCGAATACGACGTCACGTGCCATCCATCCGATCAGCGGAATGGCGTAAAATAGACGTGCAAGGATAGGCGTTTGCGGCGGGAGGGGTGTTAAGATACTCATATGCCGCATTTGGCATGTATGATTTGGTTTCGCTATGCGGCAGGCTGACGCAATAAAACCGGAGCTTTTGGCCCCGGTTTTAAAAATGTCATATTAGACAGGTGATTAGCCGTCGAAGTTGACTTCTTCCATGACGCGCAGTGCTTCGGCGCGGTGACCTGCCAGATCGGTCAGGCTCACGGTGTCGGCGTCGAATGTGCCCCAGCCTGCAACCAGTTCGGACAGCTCTGCGCTTTCCAGTACTGGGTATTCAAAGTTTTCTTCGGCATAAATCGCCTGAGCCGCTGGCGACACCAAGAATTCCATCAGTTGGATGGCTTCTTCTTTGTTTGGTGCTGCTTTGGTCAGCGCGATGCCTGACACGTTGATGTGGGTGCCCGCACCTTCGAAGACTGGGAATTCGATACGGACAGAGTTCGCCCATTCGGTCTGTTCTTCGTCCGACAACATTTTGCCCATGTAGTAGGTGTTACCCAGCGAAATGTCGCATTCGCCAGCCCAGATCGCACGAACCTGCGCGCGGTCGTTGCCTTCTGGTTTGCGGGCTAGGTTTGCGCGCACGCCTTCGGCCCATTCTTTTGCGTACTCAACGCCGTGGTGTTCGATGATGCCCGATACCAGCGCCAAGTTGTAGTTGTGAACGCCCGAACGGGTGCAGATGCGGCCTTCCCATTTTGGGTCTGCCAGATCTTCGTAGGTGGTGACTTCGCCTTCGGCAACGCGGTCGCGGGACGCGTAAACGATACGTGCGCGGGTGGTCAGGGCGAACCAAAGGTTTTCAGGGCTGCGCAGTTCAGCAGGAACAGCCGCTGCCAGAACGTCGCTTTCTACGGGTTGGATCACGTCTGCATCAACGATCTGCTGCAGGTTTGCGATATCTACGGTCATGACAAGATCAGCTGGCGAACGGGACCCTTCGGCTTTCAGGCGCTCTGGCAGACCGTCGGATACGAATGCCAGATTTACAGCGATACCGGTTTCAGCGGTAAAGGCGTCGATCACGGGCTGGATCAGCTCTGGTTGACGGGTGGTGTAAATGTTCACATCAGCGAATGCAGGCGCCGCCGAAATGGTGGCAGCAGTTAGTAGAAGCGAGCGAAGCATCGTATGTATTCCTTTGGTTTAGGTTGAGCGCCTTAAACCTGACCAAATTAATCGGGTCAATACCTGAATCTAATGGTCGGAAAATGTCCGCTTATCTTGGTTCTGTTTTTTCGGCCTGTTTTGCGGCGTCCCACAGGGCGTCCATTTCCTCTAGGTCGCTTTGTTCTGGGGATGATCCCTTTGCATGCAAAGCGTCCTCTACGGAATTGAAACGTCTAATGAATTTTGCGTTTGTTCGGCGCAGGGCGGACTCTGGGTCTACGTTCATGTGACGCGCAAGGTTTGCCATGACAAACAGCAGATCGCCCATTTCTTCTTCGACTTCGTCTTGGGTCAGTGTGTCGCGTGCTTCGACCAATTCGCGGGATTCTTCGATGATTTTGTCGATGACTTCGTCGGTCGAAGGCCAATCGAATCCGACCCGAGCCGCGCGTTTTTGCAATTTCACCGCCCGTAGCAATGCTGGCAATCCGGGCGCGACGCCGTCCAAAACGCGGGTTTCGGATTTGGCGGCGCGTTCTGCGGCCTTTACGGCCTCCCATCTGTCGACCTGATCGTCGGCGGAAAAATCATTGCCTTCGCCGCCAAAGACGTGGGGATGACGGGACACCATTTTATCGCTGATCGATTGGATCACGTCGTTGATGTCGAAATACCCAGCCTCGGACGCCATTTGTGCGTGGAAAACCGATTGAAACAACAGATCGCCCAGTTCGCCGCGCAGTTCGTCCCATGCGCTGCGTTCGATGGCGTCGGCGACCTCGTATGCCTCTTCGATGGTGTAGGGCGCGATGGTCGCGAAATCCTGTTCAACGTCCCATGGGCAGCCGCCTTTGGGATCACGCAGGCGGCGCATAATTTCGATCAGCCGCTCCATCCCACCGTTTGGATCATGCACGATTGCGTCAGATTGGGATTGGTTCATTGCGGCCCACCGAAATTTAGAGTTTGGTCAGCCCAAAGGTATTCACACAATCCCAAGAGTCCACCCATGCCCGTCCTGAACCGCATCGCTGATTTCGCCAAAGACATGGCCGAATGGCGCCAGCATCTGCACAAACATCCCGAATTGGGGTTTGAATGTCATAACACGGCGGCCTTTGTCGTGGATCGGCTGCGCGAATTTGGGATCACGGATATTCACACGGGCATCGCGACCAGCGGCGTTGTCGCGATCATCGAAGGGCAGGGCGATGGTCCCACGATTGGTCTGCGCGCGGATATGGATGCGCTGCCGATCATCGAAGACACGGGGCTGGATTACGAATCCGTTCACCACGGCAAAATGCACGCTTGCGGCCATGATGGGCACACGGCGATGTTGCTGGGTGCCGCTAAATATCTGGCCGAGACGCGCAATTTTTCGGGCCGCGTCGCCCTGATTTTCCAACCCGCCGAAGAAGCCGGCGGCGGCGCAGGCGTGATGGTCAAAGAAGGCGTTTTGGACCGGTTTAACATCTCGCGCATTTTTGCCCTGCATACGCGGCCCGGCGTTGACTTGGGTGAATTTTACACGACCCCCGGTCCGATCATGGCGGCGGTGGATGCGTTCGATATCCATGTCAAAGGTGTCGGCGGCCACGTCGCCCACCACGAAGCCGCCCGCGATCCAATCGTTGCGGCCTGCGCGATCACCATGGCCATTCAGACCATCGTTAGCCGCAGCCGCGCGGCAGAGGATGATCTGGTCGTTTCCGTCAGCCAAATTCACACAGGATCGGCGGATAACATCATTCCCGATACGGCCTATATCAACGGGACCGTCCGCAGCTTTAGCCGCGATGTGCAGGGCATGGTCAAACGCCGTCTGGCCGAAATCGTCACGGGCACCGCCGCCGCCTATGGGGTCGAGGCAGAGCTGGATTATCTGGACGATTATCCTCCCACCATCAATGACGAGGCCGAGACAGACTTTGCCACCCGCGTCGCGCGGTCCATCGTGGGCGATGATAAGGTTAACGACAAAGGCCACAAAGAAATGGGAGCCGAGGATTTTTCGTTCTTCCTAGAAAACCGTCCTGGCGCCTATCTGTTTTTAGGCAACGGCGATACCGCACAGGTGCATCACCCGAAATTCAACTTTGATGACCGATCAGCGCCTTATGGTGCCAGCTATTTCGCGCGGTTGGTTGAAATTGCCCAACCTAGGGGTTGACCCTTGGCCGTAAAATCGGCCAATTGAATTTGATCAAATTTTTAAATGGGGGTCGTTATGGCGCTGGAAGACGCAAAAAAACAGATCGATCTGGCCTTTACGCGCAAGGATCGCAAAGGGCTGGCCTATGAAAACGCCTTTGGCGGGGCGACGTCGTTTTTGCGCCGCGAATATTCCAAAGACCTGACCGGCGTTGATATCGCGGTGACGGGCGTGCCATTCGATCAGGCGGTGACCAATCGCACCGGCACCCGTTTTGGCCCCCGCGCCATCCGCGAAGCATCGACCCTGCAGCCCTATGATCCGCCCATCGGGTGGGGATTTGATCCTTTGGGCGATTTTTCCATCATCGACTATGGCGATTTGGCGTTTGATTATGCGCATACGCCCAGCTTTCCACCGCTTTTGACGGAACATATCAGCACGATTTTGGCGGCGGGCGCGGCGTCTGTGACATTGGGCGGAGATCATTCGATCACTCTGCCGATCCTAAAGGCCTATGCCGAAAAATACGGGCCCATGTCCGTGATCCAATTCGACGCGCATTCGGACCTTTGGGCCGACGATGATTTTGACCGCATAGACCACGGCACGTTTATGTATAAGGCCGTGAAACTGGGCTACGTTGATCCAAAACGGTCGGTGCAGATCGGTATTCGCACGGAATGCGATGACTATCTGGGGATGCACTATATTGATGCGCGGTCCGTGCATGAAATGGGCCTGCCGTGGGTGATTGAACGCGCGAAATCCATTGTGGGGCAAAACCCGACCTATGTGACCTTTGACATCGACGCGCTGGACCCTGCGTTCGCCCCCGGTACGGGCACGCCAGTTTGGGGCGGGTTGGCCAGCTGGCAGGCGGCGGCGTTGCTGCGCGATCTGGCGGGGATCAACATGGTCGGCGGCGATGTGGTTGAGGTTTCGCCTCCGTTCGATCACGGTAACATCACAGCCGTCGCAGGCGCTCATGTCGCGATGGAGCTGTGCTGTCTGAACCTATGGAATAAACGCAAATGAAGATAATTATCGCTCTGATCGTATTGGTGTTCGGTTTTGCGGCCTATGTGCGGTTGGCACCTGTTGACGCGCAGCGGTTTTACAAACGGAACGATTTTGCGGATCAGGGCGGGATTGGCGATTATCCTGTCACGGGCGGTTTTGCGGCAGTGCGCCGCGCGCCCGATGACGCGCTGGTTCGGATTAAAAAGGTCGCGCTGGCCACGGATCGTACGGCGATGATTTACGGGTCGGAACGTGAAAATCATATGCTGTTCGTGACCCGCAGCGCCGTATGGGGTTTTCCCGATTACACGAACGTCTACATCAATGACGAAGGTCTGTTGGTCGTATCCGCGCACTTGCGTTTTGGCCAAAGCGATATGGGCGTAAATCAGCGGCGCGTGACCGAATGGCTGACCGTTGCAGGGCTAAGCTGACTTGACGCCGCGCGGGGCCTGCGCCATTGCAGTGAACCATGATACCTAGTGATAAACTCGACCAGATTATTTCACGCTTTCAGTTTCTAGAGGCGAAACTGAACGGCGGCGTTGACCCATCCGAAATTGCGGCCCTGTCGCGCGAATATTCGGAATTGGAACCTGTGGTGAAAACCGTTCAGGGCTACCGCCAGATTGTCGCCGATATCGCCGAAGCCGAAGCCATGATGTCCGACCCCGACATGCGCGAATTGGCCGAAGAAGAATTGCCAACGCTGCGCACCGCGCTGGAAACGGCGGAACATGATGTGCAGCTGGCGCTGCTGCCCAAAGACGCGGCAGACGGACGCCCTGCGATCATGGAAATCCGCCCAGGCACTGGCGGGGACGAAGCATCGCTGTTCGCGGGCGATCTGTTGCGCATGTATCAACGCTATGCCGAAGGGCAGGGTTGGAAATTCGAAATCCTAGAACAGTCGGAAACCGAATTGGGCGGGATTAAAGAGGTCGTCGCCCGCATCGCAGGTGACGGCGTGTTCGCCCGAATGAAATACGAATCCGGTGTGCACCGCGTTCAGCGCGTTCCCGAAACCGAAAGCGGCGGACGTATCCATACCTCGGCTGCGACAGTCGCTGTGCTGCCCGAAGCGGAGGACGTGGATATTCAGATCAACGCCAATGACATCCGCATCGATACCATGCGGTCGTCGGGCGCGGGTGGTCAGCACGTGAACACCACCGATTCCGCCGTTCGGATCACGCATATTCCGTCGGGTATCGTGGTGACCAGTTCCGAAAAATCGCAGCACCGTAACCGCGAAATCGCGATGCAGGTTCTGAAAACGCGTTTGTTCGATTTGGAACGCCAAAAGGCCCATGATGAACGCTCCGAAAGCCGCAAAAGTCAGGTCGGGTCGGGCGATCGTTCCGAACGTATTCGCACCTATAATTTCCCGCAGGGCCGTATGACGGATCATCGTATCAACCTGACGCTGTATTCGCTGGATAAGGTCATGCAGGGCGATCTGGAAGAAACCATCGATGCCCTGATCGCCGACGCCCAAGCCACCATGCTGGCCGAGATGAACGGATGACCACAGGTTCGGTCCTTCTTGCCAAAGGCGTGCGCCAGCTAACGGATGCGGGCGTGCCAAACGCGCCGCGCGATGCCCGCCGCCTGCTGGCCCATGCAACAGGCGTTGATGCAGGTCGCCTGACCCTGATCCTGCCCGAGGAAGTCACCGAAGCCGCCGAGGCCCGTTTCGCCGCCGTTTTGCAACGCCGCGCGGCCCGCGAACCTGTGTCGCATATTCTGGGCTATCGCGAATTTTACGGTCGCAAATTCAAGGTGAACCGCCACGTTCTGGACCCGCGCCCCGAAACCGAAATCCTGATCGAAGTTGCCCTGCAACAGCCCTATGGCGGTGTGATCGATCTGGGGACTGGATCGGGCTGTATTTTGCTGACGTTGTTGGCGGAAATGGAAAACGCCCAAGGCGTCGGTATCGACCTGTCCGAAGACGCCTGTTTGATCGCCGAACAGAACGCGATAGCGCTGGGTTTGGAACATCGCGCAGCCGTTCTGCGTTCATCGTGGTTTGATGAGTTGCAAGGTCAGGTCGATTTGATCGTGTCTAACCCGCCCTATATCGCGCCCGTTGAAATGTCTGATCTATCGCCCGAAGTTCACGATTTTGAACCGCATATGGCGCTGACAGATGGCGTGGATGGGCTGAACGCCTATCGCGAAATCGTCGCCCGTGCGCCTGATTATCTGGTGGCGGGTGGGCGTATCATTTTTGAAATCGGACCAACCCAAGGCACGGCTGTTTCGCAATTGCTGTTGGCGGCTGGTTTCGGGCATGTTCAGGTCATTCAGGATTTGGACGGACGCGACCGTGTCGTTTCTGCCGTCAAACCGTCTTAAAAGAATATAAAACATCTAAAAAAGGTGATTTTAGGTAATTAAGGCTTGTCTTTCCTAACCAGCTTTGTTTACTCAGGATTACCAGACGGCTGGTGGCCTTGGCCCCCCGACGGTATTAGCCAGAACATCGCACGGCACTTTGTTCCCCGCTAGGGGAAACGCCAGAGCGCAACGCATATTACGCTGCACGAAAGCACGTTCATGAGATCATCGAAATCCCGGTCGCGCGGTAAGAACCGCAACAATCGTCCTTCGGGCGGTAACATTATCAACCGCGTCTTTGACAGCTCCGGTCCGGACGGCAAAGTTCGTGGTACGCCGCAGCAGATCATTGATAAATACAACCAGCTACATCGCGACGCCCAATTGTCTGGCGACCGTGTGGCTGCGGAAAACTTTGCCCAGCACGCTGAACATTATCTGCGTCTTTTGGCCGAAGCCCAACGCGAAGTCGACAAAGCCCGCGAAGAGCAAGAAGAGGCCAACCGCCAACGTCAGGCCGAACGCGATCGCGAACGCGCCGAACGTTTGAAAGCCCAGGAAGAGGCCGCAAACGGCGCCGGTGAACAGCCCGACGTTGTAGAGGCTCCGGCAAATGAAAACGGCGATAGCGGTTTGGTAGAAACACCAGAAACCGCTGAAAAAAACGCCGCTCCGGCCGAAGAAAAGAAAAAACCAGCGCGCAAGCCGCGCGCACGTAAACCAAAGCCAAAGCCCGAAGCCGACGCACCCGCAAAACCTGCGGATGACAGCGCGGCTGCAGCGGAATAAAAGGAACCCGGTCGTCTATGACCGGGTTTTTTTATGGGATTAGGGTTTTGAAAATTAGCGTTACATCCGATGGTCAACCGCGGTGCTGGTGGTGCACGGCAACGGACAATTACATCGCCTATCATGATGACGACTGGGGATGGCCCGTGTCGGATGATCTAAAGCTGTTCGAAAAATTGACGTTGGAATCGTTTCAATCGGGCTTAAGCTGGCGGACGATTTTGGAAAAACGCGATGGGTTTCGGGCTGGTTTTGCCAATTTCGATTTCCACAAAATCGCACTGTTCGATGATCAAGACGTCGATCGGTTGCTACAAGACGCATCGATTGTGCGGCATCGCGGTAAAATCACAGCGACGATCAACAACGCGAAACTGGCGATAGCTGCGCAGCAGGCCCACGGATCGTTGGCGCGGTATTTGTGGTCATTTGCGGATCCAAACGATTTGGGGTCGGGGACCGAACAGCGCGGCACGTCGCCCGCGGCCCAAGCCATGTCCAAGCAAATGAAAAAAGACGGCTGGAAATTCTTTGGCCCGACCACGGCCTATGCGTTTATGCAGGCGGCAGGCATGGTGAATGATCACGTTACAGGGTGCATTCACCGCGATGCGGCTACCAAAGCGCAGGCCGAATTTAGCCTTTGATCGAACGGGCTAGGGCACAGAATTGTTCTAGTCCGATTTGTTCTGCGCGATCCGTGGGTTTGATACCAGCGGCGATCAGGTGATCTTCGATATCTGGGGCCGCGCCTTTTAGGGACGCGCGCAACATTTTGCGGCGCTGGTTGAACGCGGCAGCAACCACGCGCGATAAGGTCGCGGCGTCCGCAGGATAGCGCGGTTCTGGCAGTGCTTTTAGGTGGACAACGGCCGATGACACTTTGGGCGGCGGGGTAAACGCCTGCGGTGGCAGATCGATGACGATTTTCGCGTCCGTGCGCCATTGGGCCAAGATGGCCAGACGGCCGTATGCTTTGCTGCCTGGTTCGGCGACGATGCGCTGCGCGACCTCTTTTTGGAACATCAGGGTCAGGCTGTCCCAAAACGGCGGCCAGACGTCAGGCGTCAGCCAACGCACCAGCAATTCCGTGCCCACGTTATAGGGCAAGTTCGCGGCGATTTTGATCGGAGGCGTCAAATGTTCCAGAGGATTGATTTCCAACGCGTCACCATTGATGACCTGCAAACGGCCATCATAGGCATCGGAAATTTCTTGCAATGCGGGCAAACAACGGGCGTCTTTTTCGATGGCCAAAACGCGGCGCGCGCCTTCGGCCAATAGGCCACGCGTCAAACCGCCCGGACCGGGGCCAATTTCCAAAACATCTGAATTGGTCAAATCACCGGCCTGACGTGCGATTTTTGCGGTCAGATTTAAATCCAGCAAAAAGTTTTGTCCCAGCGATTTCTTTGCAGAAAGCTGATGGGTCGCGATCACGTCGCGTAGGGGCGGTAGATTATCGATACGGGCCATAGTGCCTTGTCTGCCGTTTTTTGTGCGTGGTCAAGCGCCGCGCTGCGTTCCCATTTTATGGGCCATTTTCAGGGCAGAAATCATCGAGGATGGGTTTGCAACCCCTTTGCCGGCGATATCAAACGCCGTCCCGTGATCGGGCGAAGTCCGCACAAAGGGTAAGCCCAAAGTGACGTTCACGCCGTTGTCGAAATCAAGCGTCTTGATCGGGATAAGGGCCTGATCGTGGTATCCACAAATCGCTGCGTCATAGGTTTGGCGGGCGCGGGCATGAAACATGGTATCGGCGGGCAGGGGGCCGCGTATATCGATGCCTTGCGCGGCTAAGGCTTCGACGGTTGGGTTCATCCAGTCCAATTCCTGCATGCCCATTTTCCCACCTTCGCCAGCGTGCGGGTTCAAACCAGCCACCACGATCCGAGGCTTGGAAATGCCGAAATCACGGCGCAATGCTGCGTGGGTGATCAAAACAGTGTCGGTCAGAACCGCAGCGGTAAAGGCGTTCGGCACATCTTCTAGTGCGATGTGAATGGTCGCGGGGACAACGCGCAAGGCGTCGCTTGCCAACATCATTACGACCTGATCGACGCCAGCCAAAGCCGCCAAAAATTCGGTGTGGCCCGGGTAGGTGAAACCAGCCCCGTCTGCCAATGCTTTTTTATGGATCGGCGCCGTGCAGATCGCGTGGCACTGGCCTGACTGAACCAAATTTACGCCTGTTTCGATGGAATCGATAACAGCGGCCGCATGCACGGGATTAGCCGTGCCGTGGGTTAATGGCGCGCCGAAATCTTTGGCCAAGACCGGAAAATATTCCTGCGAAACCGATGCGGCCTGTTCGGGTGTTTCAACGGCTTTCCACGGTGTGCCAGCGGGTAAATGGGACGGATCGCCAATCCATACCATCGGAAAATCGGATTTTAGCGCGGCCCATGCTTTGGCTGCGATTTCGGGCCCAATACCAGCGGGTTCACCGCAACTGATCGCAACGGTCATTTATACACAATCACCGCGTTGTCACGCAATTCGGCCAGCAGCGTATCGGCATATCCGTTCAAAATCTGACTGCGGACATTTGCAGTGATCGCATCACGATCGACGGTGCCAGCCGAGCGGTCACAAACCATGACGACGACAGCCGTTTGATTGCCATCGCGTGTCAGGCCCGTCGAAATCTCCGCTACATCCAAACGCGCAATTTCCAATGTGAGGTCATTGGCGATCTGCGATGGCGCAGCCGTGATCCGTTCGACAGTTGCACCCGCGAAAGCATTTGCGGCGGTATATAGATCGTCGCAGCGATCTACGTTTTGCGGGATTGCATCGATCATCGGGCGCAGTTCCGCAGTGTTCGGAAGCGACATCGTCGCATATTCGATCTGTGTCGGCGCAACAAACCCACCCGAGGATTCGCGGATCGACCGCAGTTGCAGAATAGCAATCGCACCATCCAGTTGCAGTGGCTGCGTGGTTTCACCCGGTTTCAGGTTTGACAAAAGGTTTTGCAAACCTTCGGGGAATTCGGTGATCGACCGCCATGGTAGACGCCCGCCATCTTCGCGGGTGCGGACAGCGGAATATTCAGCCGCCGCCGCCGAAAATTCGCTGATGGATCGAATTTGGCTAATGCGTTCGGCCAGCGCCATCGCTTCGGCCATTTGTTCGTCGGGGGCAGGGATGATGATTTCGGACAGCAGCACGCTTAGGCTGTTGGTCGCGCCTAATGTATTCGCAATTTCGGCGTCGATGTCTGAATCCGTGACGGTCAAATCCGAGGCATAGGTGCGGCGCACATAATCGCGCCACACGCTGTTGGCTTTGACGTAATCGCGCAAGGTTTCATACGACACACCTTGCGCAGCCAGCGCAGCCGTTAGTTCAGGCACATTGCGCCCTGTGCGGCCTGCGAATTCTTCGATCGCGGTGTTCAGGGCGTCGTCGGTGATTGTCAGGCCGCGAACATTCACAAAATCTAGGCGTAGGCGGTCATCAATCAGCTGTTCGCGCGCAATTGCGGCAAGGTCGCCGTTTGTGCCGAACAGGTCCAATAGGCGGGTACGCTGATCCAGTTCATAGGCTGTGATCGCGCTATCGTTTACGATAATCGCTGGGGAAAACAATCCTTGGGCCTGAACAGTGGCAGGCAGCGCCAAGGTTGCGACAAGAGCAAGCGATTTTAGCAATTTCATTTTCGCCTCGTTAATTTCGACAGGCCTGACGGGATGTGACCGAAGTCGCCCCCGTCCCGAAACCTGCCAGCCCGATCGTCAGGCTGTAATCTGTAGTCGGTTCTACAGTAGTTGAAGATGTATAACTGCGCGAGGCCGAAAGCTCGACTTCGACACATTCGTTACGCCAGCCGACGGATAGGCCTGCCTTGACCGGATCATTGGCGGCAACGTCATAGCGCCCATTTGCGCCGACAGACCAAATATCGTTGATTTGGTAATCGGCGCTGACGGCCCACTGAGAGATGTCGGCGTCGCGGCCTTCGTCTGTGTCCAGCGGCAGCCAAACGTAAGACGCCGAAAGATCCAGATAGTCACCGTCGGTTCCGATAAGTAGTTCAGATTTTTTCGCGGTTAGGTCGGTGTCGAACACAGCGCGGCCCAACACATACAGGCCGTCGTTCATGGAAAACTGACCAGCGGCCAGAATATCAGATGTGGCCCCCGACAGGCCCGATGATGACGAATAGGTCGCGGCGGTTTCCCGCACAATCTGGCCAATCACCACATGTGCGGTCCAATCATTGTTCGATGTGCGATGCCATGATCCGCCATAGGCGATTTGTGCCCCGTTTTCGATCCGGTCATCGCCAGGGAAACGCGACAGTTCGAACAGGTTGCTTTCGCTGAGTTCGGCGGACAGGCTGTCTTCGTTCGGGACGGTCGCGCCGTAATCTCCGGCCCAGCCAATCATCGCGATCGGTTCCAACAGATCGTGACCGCCCGATGCGTTTTGGCGCATCATTGGATATCGCAGCGTCACGGCAGCGGACGGGCTGATGCGGGTGCCGCCCTGATCGGGATCGTTTTCAATGACCCAGCTGTCGATCTGTAGCCCCAGATCCGCGTCGATCATCAAACCGCCAGAGGATATCCAGTTGCGGGACCAGTCGGCTGCGGTTCCGACCCGCAACACATCAGCGGCATTGCCAGCGTCATCGGTTCCAAACCTGAAATGCAGGTCGCTGTCCGCCGATAGGGTCAGGTTTCCACCGAACATGTCATGCTGTTTTTCGGTCGCAAACGACATGACCAAAGGCGGCAGGCTGCTAGAGTTTTCGCCGGCGATCGTCGATTGATAGATCGCGATTTCGCCAAAAGTGAACCCTGTGTCCGTATAGCGGTCGACCGTCACGTATGATTTCAGGCGGTCTTGGTCCGAATAATCATATTGGTTAAGGTAACTGATGTCGGACACACCTGTTGCCCCGAACCGCAGTTCATACCCGCGATCCAAATCGAAACGACCCACTAATTCGACGTACCCGCGCAGCGTATCGGGGACGATAGTGTCATCGCTGGTCGCCGCGTTGATCGTGATATCGCCGTTTGCGAATGCCTGTCGATATCGCGCCTCTAACGTTTTGGTTTCGGCGCTGATATAGGGCGTTAGCGTCAGGTCGCGGTGATCGCCAAGGCGGATGAAATATGGCATCTTAATGCCTGTTCCCAGCAGATCGTTTGATGAATAGCTAGGCACCAAAAAACCGGTTGCGCGTTCCAACGACGGGTCTGGCAATCGCATATACGGCAGCCAGAATATCGGAACACCCCGCACGCGCATCACGGCGTTTTCCAAATACAGCTGCTGTTCGTTTTCATCGTGGATGATACGATTGGCGCGGATTTCCCACAAAGGCGGACGATCATTGCAAATGTTGCACGATGTTGCCGCAACGCGCGACAATTGGGTCAAATCGCCCTGCGTCCGATCAATGCGCCCCGCGGTCAGTTGCAGCTGATTGTCCAGAACCATCCGCGCGCTTAGCAGTAGGCCCGTTTGTAACGTCGGGCTTAGCTGCGCCTGATCTGCTGTGAAAACATCACCGTTCGGGGTGCTGATATATATAGGCCCAGAGATATCCAATTGGTCGGTGGATTGCGTGTATGTAATCGCCGCCGCCCGCATGTGGGTGCCGTCGAACATCACTTCGACATTGCCGGTGGCTGATAGCTGTCCGTCCGCCGTCACAGTCACCTGATCTGCCAGCAGCGTCGCTGCCATTTGCGCATGAACGGGCAGGGGAAGAGATAGAATAATTGCTGTGATTAGGCGGCGCATTATCCGTCCTCCAAATGCAAAAGAACGCCTAACGCGATGCCGATTGCGCCAAACGGCGGCGCCCATGCGGATAACAACACTGGAATTTGCCCATTTTCGCCCAAGATAAGCGCAAAGTTTCGCAGGAAATACAACGTAAAGCTCAGCAAGATCGCATACATCACCATTAGGCCTGTGCGGCCTCCGCGTTGTGGGCGCATGGTAAAGGCGGCACCGATCATCACCATGGCAATCAGAAACAGCGGCTGCGCCAATTCCGATTGCAACCAAACCTGATGGCGTCTTGCGCTAAATCCAGCAGTTTGAAGCCGGTTGATGAAACCCGGCAAATCCCAGATCGGGATCGACGACGGTGTTCCGAAACTATCGCGAATTTGGTCCGCAGTCAGTGTGGACGGGATAGTGATGGTTTCGAAAAATTCAGCGGCGGTTTCTGGGTTATCCACGTCCTGCAACGGCCAAACTTTGGCGTTTGTGATGCGCCATTCGCCATTCGCCAATTGCGCATTTTGGGCGTCGATACGGCGTAGCGGGCCGCTACCCACCCCGAAAGTCAGGAAGGTCACGTTTGACAACGCCGTGCCGTCCAAATTGCTGCTGCCTGCGCGAATAACGGTTTGTGTTTCCTGCGATCCCTGACGCATCCATAGCCCGTCAGATGCCAAAGAAAACGATGTGTCTGTGCCTTTTAGGGCCGCCTCTCGGACTTCGTATTCGCGCGTGGTGGCTGCAACGATCGGGTTTAGTATGCCGATCACAGCAAGGCCCAAAGCAAAGGCCAGCAAACACGGCGCAACCAGCGCGCGCAATGCGGACCGACCCGCCGATCGCGTCACAACCAATTCAGACGTCCGCGCAAGGCCCAGAAACAGCCAAACAGTCGCGAGGATAATCAGCAGCGGGATGATGCGGTAAATGCCGACAGGCAAATTCAGCAGCGCCATGCCCAAAATTTGCGTAAACGTCGCGTCGACATTCTGAAATTCACGTAGCCGGTCAACGATTTCTACAAAGATCAAAATCAACCCAAAGATCGCAAAAACCGATCCCAAAGTGATCATAAAACGCCATGCAAAATAACGATGCAAAATCATGACAGCACCTGTCTTTTGCTGCGTTTGAACAGTGCCGGGTTTGCCGCAAGGACCAGCAACGCGAATGATACAGCCAATCCAAAGACGATAGGAATATAGGGCAGCAGCCAATTTTCCGGCTGTGTCCGCGCGGCGTTCGCGGCCATTGATTCAACGAATTTCACAGCAATCACCAAAAAGATCGCCAATACGACCTGTTTCCAGACGCCAAAACGGCTGAACCCGCCGACCAGCAATGATGCCGCGCCCAAAACCGCACCAACCAAAGCCAGCAAGGCGCCAGCGTTGCGGCTGTGTGCCTCCATCGCCAAAACGCCTGCGGTTTTGCCTGTGTCGGTCAGCACTTGGTCAGACGGGAACCATAGATCGATCGAATTGTAATGCGATATCCGCCGCGCTGTGTTCGTCGATGTCGTAATCAGGTCGCCCAGATCATAGGCAAAATCATCAAAGGTCGTGACCATCAAACGGTTGGTCGCGTAGTCCAACGTTTGCGCCTGACCTTCGACCATGATCAATTGCGGGCCATTGTCGGTGCGAATAAGATAGGCTTTGGTCGCGGTGTAGGTCACCTCTTGGGTTTCTGAACGGGTGTCCGATAGGAACAGATCGACCAATTCGCCGTTACGGGTCACTTCGCGAATGTAGACGGTCAAATCATCCGTCGGGGTCTGAAACTGACCTTCGACCAATAGACGCGCGGTGATGTTTTGACTAATTTCTGCATTGCGGATGCGCATTGTGTAGGCGGCTTCGGGCACCAGAAAGTGGCTGACGGCCATGGTCAGCATGGTGATGATGATCCCGAAAAACACAGCGGGCCGCACCATACGGAATGGCGAAAACCCTGTGCCCTGCATCACGACCAATTCGCTGTCCGATGTCAGGCGGTTCGTGACATATACGGCTGCCGCGAACGCCGCCAAAGGTAGGACGATCTGGATAACGCTGGGCAATGACAGTGCGGTCAATTCCAACACAACGCGCGCCGACTGCCCATCCGAAATCAGGCGATCAAACAGCGTCACCGCCGCGCGGATCCAGTACACCATCACCAGCACGAGAGAGAAAAAGCCGAACACGGTCAGTAATTGCGACAGCAAATATCTGTCGAAACGTGGCACTGCATTCCCCCGAATGTGAAATTGGTTTTAACTGGCAGGACGCTAGCCGATTTGAACGGGGGATTGAACCGCATTCTGGTCATTCTAGCTGTCGCAGGCTACCAATTGCCGAAACGATCCAACAAGGAGACACTTATGACCACCCCCGTATCAATCGAATTTGCCAATTTTTCGCTGGAAAACATCGCGGAAATCGCAGGCAGAGTGGTCATTTTCGTCACCGAGGATGGAAAATTGGACCAATCGGCCCGCAAGGTGAACAGCCTGACGAAAAAAGCGGTCGAACGCCTGGTTGATTCTGATGGTTTTGAAAAAATGGGGTCGGGCGATGTGACCACATTGGCCTATCCGGCTGGCGTTGCCGCTGACGCTGTGCTGGTGGTCAAATTGCCGCGCCGTCCTTCGCAATCAGAGGCCCGCAAGGCTGGCGCGTCGATCGCCAAGGTGATGGGATCGGGCAATGTGACCCTATTGGCAGCACAAGTTTTCAAAGCCGAAGAAATCGCATTCGGTCTGGCCATGCGCGCCTATGCCTACACGGAATGTAAATCCAGCGACGCGCCTGAATACGGAACCATTTCGGTCATGGTCAAAGACGTGGATGCGGCGAAAGAAACCTATGCTCCGCTGTCTGCCGTCGTCGAAGGTGTGTTCTTTACCCGCGACCTGACCAGCGCACCTGCGAATGTTTTGACGACGACCACGTTTGCTGAAAAACTACAAGACCTCAGTAATTTGGGTATCGAAGTTGAAGTATTGGAAGAGCCCCAATTGGAAGAATTGGGAATGGGGTCTCTTTTGTGTGTTGGGCAAGGGTCCGATAGCCCGTCGAAAGTCGTCGTGATGAAATGGAACGGCGGCGGTGATGAGGCACCATTTGCGTTCGTCGGCAAAGGTGTGGTGTTTGACACTGGCGGCATCAGCCTGAAACCTGCCGCCGGCATGGAAGATATGACCATGGATATGGGCGGCGCGGGTGTTGTGTCGGGCGTGATGAAAACACTGGCCCTGCGCAAGGCCAAAGCGAATGTGGTCGGTCTGGTGGGTCTTGTCGAAAATATGCCGTCAGGTAATGCAACGCGCCCGGGCGACATCGTGAAATCGATGAAAGGTGACACGATCGAGGTCATCAACACCGATGCCGAAGGCCGTTTGGTTCTGGCGGATGTTCTTTGGTACACGCAAGAACGGTTCAACCCGTCGGGCATCGTCAATTTGGCGACCCTGACGGGCGCAATTATCATCGCGTTGGGCAATGAACACGCAGGCGTCTTTTCCAATGATGATACGCTTGCGGCCAATGTGGTTGGATCGGCTGCGGCTGAAGGCGAAGGTGCATGGCGCATGCCGATGGGCCCAGCCTATGACAAACTGATCAAATCGGACAAAGCGGATATGAAAAACACCGGCGGCCGTGCAGGTGGATCGATCACTGCGGCGCAGTTCTTGAAACGGTTCATCAAAGACGACATGCCATGGGCGCACATTGATATCGCTGGCACGGCTGATACCAAATCGGAAACGGCTCTTGCGCCGAAAGGGGCGACAGGTTGGGGCGTGATGGCGTTGAACCGATTGATCGCTGACAAATACGAAGCGTAACCATGGGCGCCGCGTATTTTTATCATCTGACCGAAGACAGCCTTGAACGCGCTTTGCCTATATTGCTGGGCAAAGCGCTAGAGGCGGGTTGGCGTGTTGAACTGCGCGGCACCGATCCTGATCGGTTGGCCCGACTGGATGTCGAACTATGGAAAGGCGCAGGCCCAACGTTTTTGCCGCATGGCATGTCGGGCGGTCCGCATGACGCAGATCAGCCCATTTTGCTGACGACCGCGGCAAATCGCGCGAATAACCCGTCCTGCATCGTGTCGGTTCATGGTGCAGTCCTCACCGCCGAAGAGGTCGCATCGGCCGAACGCGCGATGGTCGTGTTTGACGGCCATGACGGCGATGCGGTTCAAATTGCCCGTAACGCATGGAAACAGTTGACCGGCGCGGGAACCACTGCGCAATATTGGGCCCAAGAGGGGGGGCGCTGGACCAAAAAAGCAGAAACTGGGTAATTCATACGTAGGGGAATATCAGGTGGACGGATATCATGCTGGCGGATGCCAGTGCGGCCGCGTGCGCTATCGCATTACAAATTTAATGGACAACGGACACGCTTGTTTTTGTCGTATGTGCCAAAAAGCCACCGGTTCGCTGGTTGCGTTTTGGGTGTCTTGTCCCGTGAGCAATGTGATCTGGACCCGCAACCTACCCGAAGTTTTCAACAGTTCTGACGTGGCAGAGCGATCATTCTGCCGTGATTGCGGAACAACGCTCGCCTTTCGGCGCGAAGGTCGGCCCCATCTATCGATCAGCATTGCGTCACTGGATAAACCTGACGCGGTTAAATTGAAATTTGTATGGGGCGTCGAAAGCCGGACCGAACATTTCGATATGTTGGATACGGTGCCCGGCCACAAAAGCGATATGGATTTCATCACAACTGAACAGGCGATCGCAACGTCGCACCAACATCCCGATCACGAAACATAGTCAGCGCGTAAGCACCAAACGGTTCTGACTGATTTCAATTTTTTGAAATCGGTTCAGATAGGACATCCCCAAAAGTGATCCGTTCATTTCGCCGCCATTGACGACGGCGCGGATGTTTTTGTCGGTCACATCATCAACCTGCATAGACTGGATCGTAACGGGCGCCGTGCGCACGATGCCATTCGCGGTCGAGGCCGATCCGATATACCGTAATTTCGCCACATCGATGCCCGCGCGTTTTGCGTCCGCTTGGGTCAGGACGATATGGCTGGCGCCTGTATCGACGACAAATTCAATCGGGGTGCCGTTGACGTTCGCGGTTAGGTAATAATGCCCATCGCGCTGCATGGTCAGTTCAATCCTGCCGTCATCCAGCACTGTCTGGTTTTGACTGGAAAGGATCAAATCACCTTGTAGGGCGGCGATCCCGAAGCTGACACCCGCAAAGATGACAACCCATAGACCTGCCTGCCGCAACACATGGCCCATGCGGCCACCCGATCGCATCAACAACGATCCCAAAATGACGGCCAGCAACAGCCCAAGGTACAAAAGGCGCATTTTGTCGTAACTATCCATGCGCAATAGATAGGTGTTAAGGGGCCAAACCAAAAGACCGCAAACCGTCCAATATGAATTGGATGGCCAGTGCGGCCAGCAGCATGCCCAAAATTCGGGTGACCACGTTGACACCAACGCGCCCCAACAACCGTTCCAGCGGGATCGCGACCAGGAACATCACGAACACCATCAGCAAAACGGCGGATAAAACACCAAACACCGACGCGTAGTCGAATACACTGGCTGCTTCTTCGGTGAGTAGGATGATGGTCGCGATGGCGCCGGGGCCGGCGATTAACGGAATCGCGATTGGGAAAACGGATGGATCGTCGATGTGGTCTTCGGCGGCATCGTCGGTATGACCCTGACGGCGTGTCTGGCGTTTTTGAAACAGCATTTCCAGCGCGGTCAGAAACAACAAAATACCGCCCGCGATACGGAATGCCGGCATAGAAATGCCCACAAATTCCAACAAAGATTCACCGACAAACGCAAACACGACCAAAATAGCCAGCGCGATCAAACACGCACGAATGGCGATCCCGCGGCGCTGCGCTGCGGTTTGGCCGTGGGTTAGGGCCACGAACAAAGGCGCAAGGCCGATCGGGTCGATGATCACGAATAGGGTCGTGAAGGCGGTAATCAGTTCAGTCATGGCGACGTGCTAGCCGATATTTGACCATCTGGCAAACTATCCGTTTTCAGCCTGTTCCAATTTATCCAATGCCTCCATCCACAATTCTTCGGCGCGTTCTGTGGCATCGACGGCTTCGGCGTATTTGCGGTTAAGTTTTTCCAGTTTGTCGGCGCTGGCATCTTCGTACAGGGCAGGGTCCGCCAGTTCGGTTGCGACGCGTTCACGAATTTCATTGATCTTTTCAATGCGGTCTTCGCATTTGCGAACTTCGGCCCGCAGGGCAAGGATCGTGTTGCGGTCGGCCTTTTGTGGTTTCGGCTTTTCGACCTTTGGTTTGTCGGCGGGTTTGTCCGATTGCAGTAATAGTGCGCGATAGGCCGCCAGATCGTCGTCATAGGGCGCAACGCGGCCGTCTTTGACCAGCCACAGGCGGTCGGCGACCATCGACAATAGGTGCATGTCGTGGCTGACAAGGATCACAGCGCCCGAATATTCGGTCAGCGCTTCGACCAATGCTTCGCGGCTTTCGATGTCTAGGTGGTTGGTCGGTTCGTCCAAAATCAACAGATGCGGCGAATCCAAGGTCGCCAGCAGCAGCGACAGACGCGCCTTTTGACCGCCCGACAAACGGCCGACTTCGGTTTCGGCTTGGGCGGCCATCAGGCCAAAGCCCGCCAATTTCGCCCGCAGTTTGGATTGGTGCAGTTCGGGCAATTCGCGCTGAAGGTGCTGCAATGGCGTTTCTTCGACGCGCAGTTCGTCCACCTGATGCTGGGCAAAGAACCCGATGCGCAGTTTCGAACTGCTGTGTTTGTCGCCATCCATCAGGTCCAAACGGTCGGACAGCAATTTTGACAGCGTCGATTTGCCTTCGCCGTTGCGGCCCAACAGCGCGATGCGGTCGTCCTGATCGATACGCAGGTTCAGGTGCCGCAGGATCGGTTTGCCGTCGTAACCCACGCTGCCGCCTTCGACGCGGATGATAGGCGGGGACAGTGGTTCGGGCGATGGAAAGGTGAAAACGGTGCGCGCGGCGTCTTCGGGCACGCGGATGGTTTCCATTTTTTCCAACATCTTAACGCGGGATTGCGCCTGTTTGGCCTTGGTCGCTTTGGCTTTGAACCGGTCGACAAAGGATTGCAGATGGGCGCGGCGTGCGTCCTGTTTTTTGGCTGCTTGCATCAGAACCGCGCGTTGTTCGGCGCGCTGTTTGGCAAAGCTGTCATAGGGGCCAGTGTAATAGGTCAGCGACTGGTTTTCCAAATGCAGGATACCCGTGACCGACCGGTTCAACAGTTCGCGGTCGTGGCTGACGATCAGCACGGTGTGCGGATATTTCGTCAGATAGTTTTCCAGCCACAGCGCGCCTTCGAGGTCCAGATAGTTGGTCGGTTCGTCCAATAGCAGCAGATCAGGTTCGGAAAACAGAACGGCAGCCAATGCGACGCGCATCCGCCAGCCACCCGAAAAGGCCGAGCATGGCATTTGCTGTTCTTCGTCGGTGAACCCCAGACCCTTTAGGATCGTGCTGGCGCGGCGTTCGGCGCTCCATGCGTCGATATCGGCAAGGCGGGTTTGAATATCGGCGATGCGGGTTGGATCGGTGGCGGTTTGCGATTCTGCCATCAGCGACGCGCGTTCGGTATCTGCGGCCAAAACGGTGTCGATCAGGGATACTTCGTTTCCTGGTACCTCTTGGCTGACGCCGCCAATTTTCCAACCGTTGGGCAGGGTGATGTCGCCCGTGTCCAGATGCAGGTCGCCCCGTATCAGTTTGAAAAGAGTGGTTTTTCCCGTACCATTTCGGCCCACTAGGCCGACCTTGTGGCCGGTGGGAATTACAGCAGAGGCGTGGTCAATCAGAACACGACCCTCGATCGAATAACTGATGTCATCAAGGCGTAGCATAGATGCGTCATTGCCTGATGACGCTGCTTGCGTCAATCGCGGCTTTTCTTATGCGCTAACACGTGCTAGGGCAGCGCCAAATTCAATCCGCCCCAATGGGGCCGCTGTTAAAAAGAGGCTAAGATGGCTGTAGAACGCACTCTGTCGATCATCAAACCAGACGCAACCGAACGCAACCTGACCGGTGCTATCGTTGCAAAATTCGAAGAAGCTGGCCTGCGCATCGTCGCATCCAAGCGTATTCACCTGACCCCAGCACAAGCTGGTCAGTTCTACGCTGTTCACGCAGAGCGCCCATTCTACGGCGAACTGTGCGAATTCATGGCATCCGCACCAGTTGTTGTTCAGGTTCTGGAAGGCGAAGGCGCAATCGCGAAAAACCGCGAAGTTATGGGCGCAACCAACCCAGCAGACGCAGCACCAGGCACCATCCGCGCAGAATTCGCGAAATCGGTTGGCGAAAACTCGGTTCACGGTTCGGACGCACCAGAAACCGCTGCAGAAGAAATCGCTTTCTTCTTCTCGGGTCTGGAACTGGTTGGCTAATTCGCCATTTCGGTTATTCAACGGTAAAGCCCGCGCTAGTGCGCGGGCTTTGCTGTTTTTAAAGGCTGCAGCGACTATGCGAGCCCCATGTCTGACAGGAATTTTTGCAATTCCGTGCCGGGGCGGGATGTGTCCGAAGCGATCAAAGCATCGAACCGTGTGCGAAACGCATCTTTTTCTTTGCCCTTACAGTCGTTCCAAGGGCGCCCCTGCAGCGCCATGTGCAGGGCGTAATAGCCGATGAAATGTGGGCGTGTGCCTGCAGCGATCATGCGTTGATACGCTGCATCTGCGCCCAGATCGCGCAGGTCTTGCGCAGAATGAATACCCGCGCGTTCCAGTTCGGCTGCGACTGCAGGACCGATGCCTTTGATGGATTGAAGTGTCATTGTGCGGCGCGATGATCGATTGGTTCGGACGTGGTTTCGGTGTTGGGTTGGTGGCTTTCTAGGAACTTCATCAATGCATTGGCGTCAAGCGGTTTGGACATGACCGTTGATGCGCCGGCCAATTCAAAGCGCCGCATATCATCACCGACAACGGCAGCTGTTAGGCCGATAATCGGACGATCGAAACCTTGGCTCCGCAAGGTTTGCGTGAGTTCGTCGCCCGACATTTCCGGCATAAAGAGGTCAGTGATCACGAGGTCTGGCGGGTCTTTGTCGATCAGATCCAACGCGGCGCGTCCCGAGGTGGCAACCTCGACGCGGCCCATGAGTTTACGCAGGCGCGCGCTGGTGACTTCGGCGACCAGAGGGTTGTCTTCGGCCAGAACAACGTAAAGAGAGCTAAAGTCGACATCGGCGACATGGGTTTGTTTTTGCGCCTGTATCTGTTGCTGAGAGGCAAGGGGTTCGGGCAAGCGCACATGGTATCCTGCGCCGCCTTCGGGGGCCGGGAAATACCGGACATCCCCGCCCAAAAGCTGAATCGAGGTGCGGACGATATAAAGGCCCAGACCCGATCCGTCCGGCCGATTGCGGGCGTCACTGCCGCCGCGTTGAAACGGTTGAAACAGGCGTTCGACTTCGTCATCGGGGATGCCGATACCGTCGTCAGTGACGGCCCACATGCCCATGCGTTGACCATCTGTGCCGTCTAGACCTGCGCGGTAGCTAAGGGTGATCGTTGAACACCGCGAATGGATGATCGCGTTTTTGATAAGATTGCCCAAAACTTGTTTAATGCGCACATTGTCGCCCAAAACGGTTTCTTCGGCGCCGTCACCCAATCGCAGTTGGATTTGCACTTTGGCGGATTGGGCCTGCATTTCGAATGTGTTGCGAATGGATTCCGCCACATCTGTCGGTCTAAACGGTTGAATGTTGACGGGCAGGTTTTTTTCGGGGTTCACCGCCTGACGCATGTCGGTCAGAACGCCAAGCAACTGATCGGTTGCTTCGCGAAGGCGGTGATGCGTGTGGCTGACGTCGGTGTTTTCATCATCCAGATCGTCAATCAGCATCGAAATGACCGATGCTGGGGTTCGTAGTTCGTGGCTGATAATCGAAAACATCTGTTTTTGTTGGTCCTGGCGGATCGACAATTCTGCCAATGTTTCTTTTAGCGCGCGTTCCTGCAGGTGTTCGCCCGTGACGTCGACGACCAGCCCATAGACGACAGGCGAATTTTCAACAGATCGTTCGTACCACAAAAACAAACGGATCACGCGGCTGTTGTTCGATTTGGGGACCTCACGCAAGCGGGCCAAAAGGGTGGTGGTTTCGCCTGGGCGGTAAAACATCAAGCGGCGCAATTCTTTTTGTTCTCGAGGGCCGAATTTCCGCATCATGGCCGCGACATCGAACTGGGTCGGAACGCCCAGCATGCGCTGTGTTACGGGGTCGACGCTGACCAACCTGTTTCGAATGTCGACCGAAAAAATCCCCACGCCCGCATAGTTGCGAACGGTGTTCAGTCGGCGGATCGAATTGGTTTGGCGGTTCTCATTATGCATGAGGTGACTGCGCATCGCCAAAATCGCAACGATAATCGCAAGCCCAATGATGCAATAGGTTTCTATGATCTGATCTAATTCTGATTCATATGGCCCAACGTCTACAAAGGTGCCCGATAACATGATGTAGACCAATATGCCTGACATGAGCGTCGGCACCACGAGCCGCACGGGCAGGGCGACCGTCAGAACAGCCGATAGCACGATTGGATCCAGCATTTCATGAACGCCAAATCCCCAGCCTTGCAATGTGTCTAGGACCGCATACAGCAGCGTAAACGGCATTGCCCAAACCAGATCCAGAGGGCGCGGGAATTGTAGTACGCCCAATAGAAAAATAGAGGCCACAACACCGCCGTATGCGCAGCGGATTAACGCGGTGTGCAAAAAGGTTTCGTTGATACCCAGCGCGATTGACGATTGCGGGAAATAATGTGTGGTCAATGCGTGGAAAACCATCACCACCGCGACGGCTACGATGGTAAACAACATCCCCGTAAAGGTCGAAACGACCAAGTCCAGCGTATGCGCGTCGGATGTTGTCGCGTAACGGGTTAGAAAAAACCGCCCCAAGCCGCCAGTGATGAGCCCGATTGACAAATTTCCGATGAGCGCAATTAGTATGATCGTCGGCGTATAAACGCCGTTTATGACTGCGGACAAAGACAGACTGGGAATGATCGCCTGCAGCAGAAATATTGCGGTGAACGCAAGCGTTGGGATCATGATCAGCTTTGTCGGATAGATTAGTGTCCCCAGAACAATCATGAACAGCCCGACGTGGGGCATATAGGCCAGTGCCAGTTCTGTCGGGTTTTCCATGCCTGTGCTGACAGTCAGAATAAGAACCCAAACCAGTCCGGTGATCAGGTATATTATCGTGTGTCTATACGGGAACTTACGGATATTCTGCCGAAGGGCGTAGATCTGCGACCCTTCTAGATCTTGGAATAATACCGCGTCTCTGGAGGCGTCCGAATAGTTAGGGCCGATGCGTTGGCTTGTTCGTGTTGATGACATCAAAAGCGACCCTGTAACCTGAAACAAGTCATGGCAATTTCGCTTAGCGTAAATCAACCCAAGCGCAACGCAAACTCCACGTTGGAGTATACGAATTATCCATACGTATAGTTTCGGGCGTTTTGTGCGGATTGGTCAATGAAAATATGACCCTGTACCAGCATGCGGTTCTGTCACGCAAATTTGGGCGCTGGGTTGGTTGAAAAATTTATCATTTGGGAAATTTTTAACGAATTTCATATTTGCTGTGGTTAAAAAATGGGCGCGAAATGTGGAGGTGATTAATTTTTGACCTGATGCGCGCGACTTTTCAAAAAAAGCTGCCAATTTCTTGCGCATCTGGGAACGTTTACAGCAATCTCTGGTCGAGCGGTAAACGCCGCTTTAACCGCCGCACGAGGGGCCATCCTGGCAGATCATCCCCCCGCGCGACAACAGCAACAAGCTGAGACATCGTTATAACCCGATAACGGGAAATGGCCAAAGGCCAAGTTGCGCGATGTCTCATACAGGGGACGTATTTTATGTTTAAGAAAACTTTGCTGCCTGCACTTTCCACCGCAGCGGTCATTGCTGGCGCCAGCACTGCTTTCGCTCAAGACTGCACCATCAAAGTTGGTGTTCTGCACTCGTTGTCCGGCACCATGGCCATTTCGGAAACCACGCTGAAAGACACCATGCTGATGCTGGTCGAAGGCCAGAACGCTGCTGGCGGCCTGCTGGGCTGTGAATTGGAAGCGGTCGTTGTTGACCCTGCATCCGACTGGCCGCTGTTCGCAGAAAAAGCACGCGAACTGATCTCGGTTCACGAAGTCGACGTCATTTTCGGCAACTGGACATCGGTATCGCGTAAATCGGTTCTGCCAGTTCTGGAAGAGCTGAACGGCCTGCTGTTCTACCCAGTTCAGTACGAAGGCGAAGAATCGTCGCGCAACGTGTTCTACACCGGTGCTGCGCCGAACCAGCAGGCGATCCCTGCGGTTGACTATTTCCTAGAAGAGCTGGGCGTCGAAAAATTCGCGCTGCTGGGCACCGACTATGTGTACCCACGTACCACCAACAACATTCTAGAAGCCTACCTGATGGACAACGGCATTGCTGCCGAAGACATCTTTGTGAACTACACCCCATTCGGTCATTCGGACTGGGCAACCATCGTGTCTGATGTTGTGGCTCTGGGTGCAGACGGCAAACAGGTTGGCGTTGTGTCCACCATCAACGGTGACGCAAACATCGGTTTCTACAAAGAACTGGCAGCGCAGGGTGTATCGGCTGAAGACATCCCAGTCGTTGCATTCTCGGTCGGCGAAGAAGAACTGTCGGGTCTGGATACCACCAACCTTGTCGGTCACTTGGCTGCTTGGAACTACTTCATGTCGGCTGAAACCGAAGCCAACGCTGAATTCATCGCTGCATGGCACGAATTCATCGGCGACGAAGCGCGCGTCACCAACGACCCAATGGAAGCGCACTACATCGGCTTTAACATGTGGGTGAACGCGGTTGCGGAAACCGGCACCACCGATATCGACACCGTTATCGCAGCGCTGCCTGGCCAAGAGTTCCCGAACCTGACCGGCGGTACCGCAGTTATGCTGCCAAACCACCACCTGTCGAAACCAGTTCTGATCGGTGAAATTCTGGAAGATGGTCAATTCGACATCATCAGCCAAACCACCGAAGTTCCAGGCGATGCTTGGACCGACTACCTGCCTGAATCGGCTGTTCTGGTATCCGACTGGGTCGAACTGGAATGCGGTATGTACAACACTGAAACTGAAACCTGTGTTCAGCTGACGTCGAACTACTAATCGTTTGATACCCGGGCCGGGGGACCATCCTCCGGCCCATTTTTTTGACTACCCCCATAAGGATCGCGCCCATGCTTCGCGCTTTGGTGATGGCTGTGTCCATCGTTGTGCTGGCGGCTGCCGCTGCTGCCCAAGATCTGCAATCCGTTCTGCAAACCCATTCAGATGAAATTGCCAAACCGTCACGCCGTTCGGTGCAGGTGGCTATCGATGACCTGATCGCGTTAGGTCAACCCGAGGTCCCTGTGTTCCTAGAGCGCTGGCAGGGCAAAGAGGTCTATCAGTGGGATGCGGACGGTCAGTTTTACTATGTTGATGGTGACGATCCTTTTGATCTAATTGATATTTCTACTGGCGAAATCATTGGCCAAGCGCCCAAGGGCGAGCTGAGCCAGATTAAACCAAACGCTGGTGTGCGCGGCGTGATCGGGACGGCGTTGGTGCAATTCCAACTGCTAGATCCTAACGCCGACCGCCGCATTGCCGCGCTGGATGCGATTGCGCGTGATGGATCGGCTGATCAGCTGGCTCCATTGGCTGCGTCAATCGATGCAGAGCCTGACGCCGATATTCGCGCCCGCAAGCAAAGCTTACTGCAGATGCTGACAGCGCGTTTCGGTGAAACGACCGAAGCCCGCGTTGCTGCGATTGACGCGCTCAGCAGTGAAGTCAGCGTTGATGCCCGCGCCGTGATGAACCAAATCCTAACGTCGTCCGATGGCGTCGCGCTGGACCTGCCTGCGGGCAATATTGCGGCAATCCGCGAACCTGACGTGACCGATGGATACGCCGAACTGGTCGCTGCGGGGCTGGCCGAACCGGTTCTGGATCAATCGGCGATCAAAACAATTCTGGCTGCGAATGTGGTTGATGGCCGCGTAGGCGGTATCCCTGTTGGATCGCTGTCTGATTTGCAATCGCGCGAGGACGCCTATCAGGCGCTGGCCGATGCGGGCACTGTCGACCCACTGGTCACGGCCCAAGACATGGCCGCCGCTGTGTCGGGTCACGTGTTCTATACCGAATATGCCGAACCAGATGTCGCCGTCACGGTTGCAGCCGCCGCAGCCCTAAAACATATGGAGCTGAAAGTCGGCGCGATGCAAACCGCTGACCTTGCGCTGGATGCGATTTCGCTCGCCTCGATCTATTTCTTGGCGGCCATTGGTTTGGCTGTGACGTTCGGCGTGATGGGCGTGATCAACATGGCCCATGGCGAATTCATCATGATGGGCGCATATACTGGTTACGTCATCCAGCAGATCATCCCTGATTATACTGTTTCGATCATCGTGGCGTTGCCTGTGGCGTTCGCAGTGACCTTTGCCGCGGGTGTGGCGATGGAACGGTTGGTGATCCGTCACCTGTACAAACGTCCGCTGGAAACTTTGCTGGCGACCTTTGGTATTTCCATCGCGTTGCAGCAGATCGCCAAAAACATCTTTGGCACACAAGCACGTCCGCTAACCTCGCCCGGGTGGCTGGATGGCGCGCTGGTGTTCAACGACGTTGTCGCCATCAGCTACATCCGTATCGCGATTTTCGTGCTGGCCGTGTTGTTCTTGTGCCTGATCCTGTTCATCCTGAAAAAGACCCGACTGGGCCTAGAGGTCCGCGCAGTCACCCAAAACCCAGGCATGGCGGCATCGATGGGTATCAACCCTGACCGCATCAACATGCTGACCTTTGGTCTGGGATCGGGCATCGCTGGCATCGCGGGCGTAGCCATTGGCCTATACGCCAAAGTGACGTCGGAAATGGGTGCCGACTACATCGTACAGTCGTTTATGACCGTTGTTGTGGGCGGTGTGGGCAATGTTTGGGGCACTCTGGCTGGCGCATCGCTGATCGGGTTCCTGCAAAAAGGCATCGAATGGATGAACCCGTCGAACACGCTGGCGGCGCAGACATACATGATCCTTTTCATCATCATCTTTATCCAATTCCGACCCAAAGGCATCGTCGCCCTAAAGGGCCGCGCGGCGGGGAACTAAACCATGAAAAATTCGTTCCTAGTAACAAATCGATCTGTTCTGGTATTTCTGCTGTGTTTGGCGCTGTTCACGCTAGGCGTGACGGTATTGGCCGAGGCAACAGGGGCAGGGGTCATTTCAACCTCTTTCGTAAAAACCTTGGGCAAAACGCTGTGTCTATGCCTGATCGCGATCGCGATGGACGTGGTGTGGGGGTACTGCGGTATCCTGTCATTGGGTCACTTCGCGTTCTTTGGCATTGGCGGCTACGCGATTGGCATGTGGCTGATGTATGCACGTACCCATGATATCGTTGTCGGATCGCTGTCGAACGACGTGATCCCTGCGACGTCGGCCGAAATTACCGACGCGATTGGCACGCAGATTTTCGGCGTCGTTGGCAGCAGCGAATTCCCACTGATCTGGGCCTTTGCGCATTCTCTGCCGTTGCAGTTGGCGGCGGTTGTCATCGTGCCGGGTCTATTGGCGCTGGTGTTTGGCTGGCTGGCATTTCGCAGCCGCGTGACGGGTGTCTACCTGTCGATCCTGACCCAAGCGATGACTCTGGCGCTGTCGCTGTACCTGTTCCAGAATGACAGCGGTCTGCGCGGGAATAACGGCCTGTCGGGTCTGCAAAACATCCCCGGCACCGATCTGGGCCAAGACGTTCTGTCGATCCGTTTCTTTTGGGCGTCGGCTGTCGCGCTGGGGCTGGGCTATGTGTTGTTCGCCTTTGTCACTTCGGGTAAAATGGGCAGTGTGATCCGCGCCATCCGCGATGACGAAGCGCGCGTTAGGTTCCTAGGGTATCATGTTGAATCCTATAAACTATTCGTGTTCACGATAACGGCCATGGTCGCGGGTATTGCGGGTGCGCTGTACTATCCGCAGGCAGGCATCATTAACCCCGCCGAGATCGCGCCAATCGCGTCGATCTATCTGGCGGTTTGGGTGGCGATCGGTGGCCGCGGGCGTCTGTATGGCGCTGTGATCGGTGCAACTTTCGTGTCGCTGCTGTCGTCGTGGTTCACTGGCGGCGGTGCGCCGAACATAGACTTAGGTTTCTATGAAATCGTTTGGACCGATTGGTGGCTTGTGCTGCTGGGCCTGTCCTTTGTTCTGGTCACTTTGCTGTTCCCCAAAGGTATCGGCGGGCTGTTCGATTACATCACAATCAACCGTGAAAAAGGGCCAAAAGCATGAGCGCTCTATTAGAAGTTTCGGGCGTATCGGTCACGTTTGACGGGTTCCGCGCGATCAACAATCTGTCGCTGTCGATCAACGAACCGGAATTACGGGCGGTGATTGGGCCGAACGGCGCGGGCAAAACCACGTTCATGGACATCATCACGGGCAAAACCAAACCCGATACGGGCCATGTGTTGTGGGGCGAACAGTCCCGCAACCTGCTGGGCATGTCCGAAAGCGCAATCGCCCGCGAAGGCATTGGTCGCAAATTCCAAAAACCCACCGTGTTCGAAGCGCAGACCGTTCGCGAAAACCTCGCCATGGCGTTGAAAAACAAACGCGGGCCGTTTGACGTGTTGTTCTATCGCAAATCCGCCGCTGGCGCCGCGCGGATCGAAGAATTGGCAGCCGAGGTCGGCCTGACCGACCAGCTGACCCGAACCGCTGGCGAATTGTCCCACGGTCAAAAGCAATGGTTGGAAATCGGGATGCTGTTGGCCCAAGACCCGCGTCTTTTGCTGGTTGATGAACCCGCTGCGGGCATGACGCCAGCCGAACGCGAACACACCACCGATTTGTTGGTACGCGCTGCGAAAACGCGCGCGGTGATCGTGGTGGAACACGACATGGAATTCGTCCGCCGCCTGAATTGCAAAGTGACCGTGTTGCACGAAGGATCGGTTTTGGCCGAAGGGTCATTGGATCACGTCACCGCAAACCCGCAAGTTATCGAAGTCTATCTGGGGCGTTAATCATGTTGGAAATTGAAAACCTAACGCTCAAATACGGGCAAAGCCAGATTTTGAATGGCATCAACCTGACGGCCAAACCGGGTCAGGTCACGGCGGTCATGGGCACCAATGGTGTTGGCAAAACGTCATTGCTTAAGGCGGTTGCGGGGCGTCACCCCTATGATCAGGGCGAAATCCGTCTGGATGGGAAAAAACTGGACCACCTATCGGCCTTTGGTGCCGCGCGGGCAGGGATCGCCTATGTTCCCCAAGGCCGCGAAGTGTTCCCGTTGATGACCGTTCAGGAAAACCTAGAAAGCGGGTTCGCCTGTCTGGACCGAACAGAACGCGGGGTGCCTGAAAAGATTTTCGACCTCTTCCCGATCCTCAAGGAATTTCTGGGCCGTCGCGGGGGCGATTTGTCGGGCGGTCAGCAGCAACAGTTGGCAATCGCAAGGGCGCTGATCACGCGCCCACGCGTGCTGTTGCTGGATGAACCAACCGAAGGTATCCAGCCGAACATCATCCAGCAAATTGGCCGCGTTATTTCGCAATTGCGGGACGAAGGTGAAATTGCCGTTGTGCTGGTCGAACAGTATTTCGATTTCGCGTTTGATCTGGCGGATGATTTCTATGCCGTGAACCGCGGTGAAATTGTGATGCACGAACCCAAACAGACGATCCAACGCGCTACATTGTTGGAACGGGTATCGATCTAGGCGTCGGGTGGGATCAGGCCAAGCCCGCGTAGGTAAACGCCGATACCTGTTTCCAACAAATCTTCGGGTGGGAAAGGCGATTTCGTACCCGGAGACCCCCGCGCAAACAATTCGACAACCCCATGGCTGAGCGCCCAGATATGGGCGCTGAACATCTGCGGCGGCGGACGGCGGTCGGCGGGTATATGTTGGCTTAGGTCTGTTGCGGCTTTTTCCATCACGCCCAACGCGCGACTGGATGCCGTGTTCAGCTCGGGCGAGCTTTGGATCGAAATGCCGCTTTCGAACATGGCGATGTAATGGCCCGGGAATTTTCGTGCGAATGCCAAATAGGCACGACCTGTCGATTCAAACGCCGTCAATGCGGTGGGTTTGCCGCCCGCGTAGGCATGTTCCATCAGGTCGCCGAAAATTTCATATCCCTGACGGGCGGCTTCGGCGATCAGGTTTTCACGGCCATCAAAATGGCGATACACGGCGGCGGGCGTCACGCCTGCTTCGCGTGCGGCTTCGGATAGGGTGAAACCTGTTGGGCCTTTTTCTTCGATCAGGCGCAGACAGGCGTCTACCAATTCCTGACGAAGGTTGCCGTGATGGTATCCGCGCTTAGCCATTCCAGATATCTGGACCGCCTGCGATTTTCGGATCAATTTCGCCGATGTTTTTCGGGTCTTTGCGTTTGTAATCCAGCTGAGTCAGGATCGAACGGATCGCATTTAATCGCGCCCGTTTTTTGTCGTCGGACCGAACAACAATCCACGGCGCATGGTCGCTGTGAGTCCGGTTCAGCGTTTCGTCGATTGCGTCTGTATAGGCATCCCAACGTTTCAGGCCTTCGACGTCGATCCAGCTAAGCTTCCACTGTTTTAACGGATCACTTTCGCGGTCCAGAAAACGCTGCAATTGGGCGGCGCGTCCGACGTTCAGCCAAACCTTGAACAGTTTGATGCCTTCGTTGACCAGCATCTGTTCGAACGGGACAACCTGATCAAACCATTTCGCCCGCTGGTCATCGGTGCAGAAATCAAACACTTTTTCCACGACACCGCGATTATACCAACTACGGTCAAAACACACGATTTCACCGGCACTGGGCAATTGTTCGACGTATCGCTGGAAATACCATTGTCCTGCTTCGACCTCGGTCGGTTTGGACAGGGCAACAACGCGCGCGCCGCGTGGATTCAGGTTTTCGCGAAACCGTTTGATTGTGCCGCCTTTGCCCGCGGCATCGCGGCCTTCGAACACGATCGCTACCCGTTCGCCTGTTTCTTTGACATGAGACTGCAGACGGACAAGTTCGACCTGTAGCGCATCGATCTGTTCCTGATACTCTTTCTTGTCCATCTCTTTGTCATAGGGATAGTCGGGATCATGGATGTCTTTTTTGCCTGCGGTTTCAATCGCCTTGCGCACGTCTTTGGGCGCATCGTTTTTGAAATATTCGCTGATTGCACCGTCAAAGGGCAGATCCATCACGTTCTCCTAATTCTTTGATCTTATTATGATCAGAGAGGGCGCCTAGTTCAATCCAGCAATGCGATCAATGGCATCGACGATCAGGTCAGTGTGCGTGTGGTGCGGCATGTGGCCTGCGCCGCTGATTTTTGTAAATCGGGCGTTCGGGACCTGCTGCGACATTGGTACGGCGTGGACTTCGTAATAGACGGTATCGTCCGCATCGCCGTGCAGAACCTCGACCGGTACTTTGATCTGGGGATAGTGCACGTGCTGTTTTTCTAGTTCTTGGTCCAGATGGACGACTTGCATAGCGTTCGCCAGCAGGGACCAAGGGCGGGCGACCAAAACGCCTGCAACATTGTGTGCGTAATTATCGGGCGCCGATGCGGGTTCGAAAATGCCATCCACCGATTTTTGAACATAGGACCGCGGAACCCATGCAGCGGCCAGCTGCGGAATGATCACAGACCCCAATTTCGTCGAAAGCGCCTGATATAGGCCTGCGACCTTACCGCCCCAAGGATGCGTTGCCCCTGATATATCCACAAAGCCTGACAGATTATCGGGGTGATACACGGCCCAAGCCGCCGCGACAGAGCCCCCAAAGGAATGCCCGACGACAATTGGCCTATCTGCGCCCAGTTGCGCAGCAGCGGCCTGTAATAGCGCGGCTTGTTCGCGCGGCGATCCTGCATTGCGGCATTTGGCCAAACGCGGCGTATGACCCAGACCTGGGCGATCAAAGATAATCAGGCGATACCGCTGTGCCAGCGATCCCAGAGCGATTTCCATGTCGCGAGTGTTGCCGCTGGCCCCGTGGATCAGCACCAGATCGGGACCGGTTCCCATCACGACGGTGTGGACAGGATGCCCGTTGACGTCAACGAACTGGCCATGGGGCGGATATTCCTGTTCCCATGCGTTTGACCGCTTACGTGCGCGGTAAACGGTCAGGGCCGCGAAAATAGCGACGGCTACAACAGCGATGGCTGCGATTTCAATTCCCGATATCATCTAGGTTATATGGCGTGCTTTGGTAAATTTCGTTTATCCAATTGCCATATAGAAGGTGCGCGTGACTTCTCCAGCGATTTTGCGGAGATTGTGTCGGATCGTCATCAGGATAGTAGTTCAACGGAACGTTAATCGGTTTCCCTGCGTCGACATCACGATCGTATTCTTCCTTTAGGGTGCCACTGTCGTATTCAAAGTGGTTAAAGATATACAGCGCACGATGTTGCAGATCCTGAACCAGCGCCGGACCTGTTTCCGCGCTATCCAGCAGGATTTCCAGATTGTCGTTCTGTTCAATTTGCGGGCGATCCATTTCCGTCCAGCGGCTGACAGGCATGACCAGATCGTCTGAAAACCCGCGCAAATAGGGCGACGACGGTTCGCAATTGGTGTGACGAATGCAGCCAAACGCTTTGTGATCCAGCAGATGTTTTTCCACACCGTGCAAATAGTTGATCATCGCCATGCCGCCCCAGCACACGCCGAACGTGGAATGCACGTGGGTTTTCGTCCATTCGAAAACCTGTTTCAGTTCATCCCAATAGGTCACCTGATCAAAGTCCAGATGTTCGATCGGGGCGCCGGTGATGATCAACCCGTCAAATTTTTCGCCCGTGGCCGCGACTTCGGCAAAGGGGCGATAAAATTCAGCCATATGTTCGGCGGCAGTGTTTTTGGTTTCGTGTTCCGTCATGCGGATCAACGACAATTCGATCTGCAGGGGCGTTGCGCCCAACAGCCGCGCAAATTGGTTTTCGGTCTGAATCTTTTTCGGCATCAGGTTCAGCAGGCCAAACCGCAGCGGGCGGATGTCCTGACGCGCGGCCCGTTCGTCCGACATCACCATCACGCCTTCGTTCGACAGAACGTTATAGGCGGGTAGGTTTTCGGGCAGTTTGATTGGCATATGCGTTTATCCTGATGTGTCGTAAGGTGCCGTATGTAGGGCGATTAGCTGCGAGCCTCAAGGGTGCGGGCGATCAGATCATCAAAGTCCTGAGCCGTAGTAACGGCATAGATGTCTTCGGCCTTTACCGTGATGCCCCATTTATCCGCCATAGCGCGGTACCGCGGCTGGCGGTGGTCCAGTGCGCGGCGATAGGTCCAGCGAATGAAATCATCTGGATCGACCTTGTTTTCGGCCACGCCTTTTTCAGCCAGATATTCATCCCACGCGCGGGTCAGGAACGCAGGCTGATAGGACATCGGTTTGGGCGCTTTGTCAAAACGACGGCACAGTTCGTCAATGTGGTCTTCGGTGCCTTCGATCCAGATGCACAGGCATTCGGCCGCCAGCGCGGACATGATCGGATCGTTATCATCCTCTGGATCAACCCATTCACAGATCGACCCGCCGCTGTCGCAAATGAAATTCGAATAGCCATAGAGCGCCTTGGCGCGGCGAATAAAGTACCCCGTATCCAACAGCGCATCATGTTCGGCACGTTGGAATTGATCCTGACGGCGGCGGTATTCATCGATCAAAATGCCGCCTTTGTCCGGATCACCCGGTTTGCCCAAATAGGAAGAAACGGGCGTCAGGTTTTCGAATGAAATGTTCGATCCGATATAGATCGAATCCGTCATTAGTAGTTCGCGTAAAAACGGGTTCTTCATCGCCTCGGCTTTGGCGTTGTCGGCGATGTATTCGCCCATGTAGCGCGTGCCGATGCGGTAATCGACAGAGTAGTGGAACCAGTCGCCCTGCGCGCGCAGCAGGTTGGACACAAAGGTTTTGCCCAATCCGGACATGCCGAACAAAAGAATGTGTTTACTGGACGCATCGCGCCATTCAGATGCAGAGTTATACAGCATGTTCCACCACAGGTTTGGTTGTCAGGAACGGGTTTTGCCTATGGGCAGCCGTCCGTCAAGCACTGCGAGGCCAAATGCCAGCACAATAAAGCCAAAATACGCGTTCCATTCCAAGGCTTCGCCGAAAAACAAGGCACCTAGGACAATCGCAAACGGGGTCACAAGCAAGGTCACAAGGCTAAGGTTGCCTGCGCCTGCGGTGTTCAGGATTTTAAAAAACAGGATATAGGCAAATGCGCTGGATAAAATCGCCAAATATGCAACGGAAATAATGGCTTGGGTGTTGAAGGTCATGTTGCTTATGTCTTCGGTGCTGAATGCAAGAAGGCACATAATCAGACCTGCACCGGTTAGCATCCCGGCAGAGGCAACCTCGGGCGCTAAACCTTTGAGTGTTTTGCGAGACAGTATGGCGGACACAGCATAGGACAAGGTCGCGGCCAAAATGGCCCATTCGCCCAAGGCTCTCGGTCCAGATCCCAATGCGGCGATGTCATCAATACCAATCACGATCACAACGCCCAGAAAGCCGATGATGACACCGACCAAGCGGTTCAACGACAGTCTTTCATCGGCGAAAAACAGGCTCGCAAGGATCACCGTGAACAAAGCTGTCGTTGCATTCAGGATGCTGGCCAAACCGCTGTCGATATACTGTTGCCCCCAAACGATCAGCGAAAACGGCAGAGCGTTGTTCAGCAATCCATGCAGCATAAAGATCGGGATATATTTCCAATTGCGCGGCAGTGGAATGCGCCGCAGGGCAACCCATAGCCACAAAGCCAAGGCTCCGCCTGTGACCCGAATAGCAACAGTGGTGTAGACGCCTACGGTTTCTAATGCACCGCGATTTGCCGTAAACGACCCCGCCCAGACCAACGCCAAGATCATGATCATAACCCAGCCGCGTGAGGTAAGGCGTAGTTGTTCCGTCATTCGTGTGCACCCGTTTTCATGCGGGCATATTGAACGAAAAAAGCCCCGCCGCAAGGCGAGGCTTTATCATTTGATCAAATAATTGATCTTAGTAGTTGTAAGCCAGTTTCAGGCCGTAACCGATGGCGTGGTTGTCTTCGAAACGACCGCCTGGGAAACCAGCAGCTGCGATTGCGTTCGAATCCGCGTCGCCGATGTTGACGTAGCGAACGCCGCCCGAAATCTCCATTCCGTTGTCCAGCGTGTAGGCGCCGCCCAGCGACAGGCTGAGGTAGCCGTCAGTCGGGGCCAGCTGGCCAGTCAGGTCGCCCGTTGCTTTTTCGTAGCCAACCGACACAAGACCCGAGAAATTATCCGAGAAACGACGACCGATACCGACCGTGTACGTCATGGTGTCAGCGTTGCCGAAATCGGTCAGGTTACCTGCGACAGCGTCGTCGATGGTTGCTTCGGACCAGTCAGCCCAGCGAACCGAAACCATCGCCAGTGTGTCAGCCGCGATACCGGTTTGGAATTCCAAATTAACCGACTGAGGCATGGTTGCGGATAGATCGCCAGCACCGCCTGCGCCATCACCGTCCAGTTCGAATTCGGTCTGCGACGAATAGGTCAGCGACCCCCGCAGCGCGATTTCAGGAATTTCATAGGCTGCACCGATGACATAGCCAACGTCTGTGCCTTTTTCATAGTTCGATACATAGCCGCCCAATGCGGTCGGGCCGCGGTATTGGCCGTCTGCCGATACGATGCGTGGACCTGCGTAAACGCTGACGTTTTCGTTGATCTGGTACTGGCCCAGAATGGTCAGACCGCGCGTGTTCACTTCGGCGCCTGCACCAACCAGCGGGTAGGTCGCAGCGTCATAGGACACATCAGCGCCGAACGGTTCATCGGAAATGAATGCCAGCGAAACCTGATCATTCACGTCCATTTTAAATGCCAGGCCAAAGGTGGTGTAATCTGGTGCGATGTCGCCGGTTTCAGCTGCGGTTACGCCGATCATGTGACCCGACACTTCAGGCGCTGCCGAACCAAAGCTGATTTCAGCATAGGTGCCTTCTTCGAACAGGACGGCAATCGATTGACCGCTGCGATCGATCCCACCTGCGAATGCTGCCGAAGTCGTCAGCATCAATGCTGCGCCGGCGCTTAGATATTTCTTCATGATATCTTCCCTCTGTATACCGTCCGTTTAGACGGTCTCCTTCTCCCATGATCCAAAGGTTAGATTGTTGTTTTCCTTTGGGTCAATCTGTTACGCGGCGTAAGAGCGCCATTCACCTACAGATTACGTAAAGGCGTTTCGGTTTTAAACGTTAGATTGATTTCTTATGGGGCGGAAAAGAACAAGGGCGCGATGCAAATGTGCAACGCGCCCTTAAGACTTTGTTAACCTTTTGTATCCGAAAGGATATTATTCCAGTTCGATGGTGCCCGGAGGTTTCGAAGTCAGGTCATAGAACACGCGGTTCACGCCTTTGACTTCGTTGATGATGCGAGTCATCGTTTCGCCCATGAATTCATGGCTGAACGGGTAGGTGTCAGCGGTCATGCCGTCCACAGATGTCACCGCGCGGATCGCAACGGCATAATCGTAGGTACGACCATCGCCCATAACGCCAACGGTGCGCATTGGCAGGATCGCGGCAAAGGCTTGCCAAATTTCATCGTACAGACCGTGTTTGCGGATCTGGTCGATGTAAACGGCGTCCGCTTGGCGCAAGATGTCCAGCTTTTCGCGGGTGATTTCGCCAGGGCAACGGATCGCAAGGCCAGGGCCAGGGAACGGGTGACGCCCGATAAAGCTGTCAGGCAGACCCAGTTCGCGGCCCAATGCGCGGACTTCGTCTTTGAACAACTCGCGCAGAGGTTCGACCAGTTTCAGGCCCATTTTTTCCGGCAGGCCGCCCACATTGTGGTGCGATTTGATGGTCACCGAAGGACCGCCCGAGAACGATACCGATTCAATCACGTCAGGGTACAATGTGCCCTGCGCCAAGAATTCCGCGCCTTCGATCTGGTCGGCGTATTTCTGGAATACGTCGATAAACAGTTTGCCGATGGTTTTGCGTTTGACCTCTGGGTCGGACACGCCTTCCAATTCGCCAAGGAACAGATCGGATTCATCTGCGTGGATCAGGTTTAGGTTGTAGTTATTCCTAAACATATCAACGACTTCTTGCGCTTCGTTCAAACGAAGTAAGCCGTGGTCCACGAACACACATGTCAGCTGATCGCCGATGGCTTCGTGCAGCAGGATGCCGGTCACGGAACTGTCCACGCCGCCCGACAGCGCACAGATAACCTGTTTGTCGCCAACCTGTTCGCGGATCTTTTCGATCATTTCCTGACGGTAGGATGCCATCGTCCAGTCGCCGGTAAAGCCTGCCATGCGGACAAAGTTTTCCAGCATGGTTTTGCCGTTTGGCGTGTGGTGTACCTCTGGGTGGAACTGAACCGCATAGAATTGTCGATCTTCGTCCGCGATCATGGCAAATGGCGCGTTTGGCGAAGTTGCGACAACTTCGAAACCGGGGGCCAGTTTGGTGACGCGGTCACCGTGGGACATCCAGACCTGTTCTTTGCCTTCGGTAAACAGACCGGCAAAGATTCCGTCCAGCCTGTGACCTTCGGCAGGTGCGACATACGCGCGGCCATATTCGGCGTGGTGGCCGCCTTCGACGGCGCCGCCCAGTTGTTCCATCATGACCTGTTGGCCGTAACAGATGCCGAAAATTGGCAGGCCCATGTCAAACAGGGCTTGTGGCGCGCGAGGGCTACCTTCGCGTGTCACGCTATCAGGACCACCCGAAAGGATCACGGCTTTAGGATCCATCTCGCGGATGGTCTGTTCGGTGACCGACTGATAGGGGTGGATTTCGCAGTAAACACTCAGCTCACGTAGGCGGCGCGCAATCAGCTGCGTCACCTGCGAACCGAAATCGATGATGAGGAGGCGTTGATGCTGTGTCATGTGCGGGGCATAGGGCGGTTGCCCCATTCGCGCAAGCGCCAAATAACCGAAAATCGTATCCGATGACCTATGCGCGCCAAAAATATGTGCAGCACCGGTGGTATATGTCGTTTTCGCACCGCATAGGACGCATACCGGCTGTCGTGTGATTCCGCAGCCGTTAAGAAGGTGTAAAATTCAGCGGAGGGATCAGTATGTCTGAAGTTGCAGAATCTCGGGGTCGTCGCGGTCGCGGAGGCGGCGGAGCAGCACGCCGCGCAGCCCGTTCGGCTGTCAGTGTCGAGACCGCAAAATATATCGAACGCAACATCCCGAACCTAGAGGTTCTGAATGACGAAGCGCTGGATATCATCGAACAAAACGCCGAAACCATTTTGGAAGAGGTTGGCGTAAATTTCGTCGATAACCCAGAGGCGTTGGAACTGTGGAAAGCGGCTGGTGCCAATGTAGACGGCGAACGCGTCCGCATTCCGCGTGGTTTGGCCCGCGAATTGTGCAAAACTGCGCCGTCGAAATTCATCCAGCATGCCCGCAACCCCGAACGTTCGGTGGAAATCGGCGGCAATAATCTGGTTCTGGCACCTGTTTACGGCCCGCCATTCGTGCGCGACGCCGAAGGCGGACGCCGTTATGCGACCATGGCGGATTTCGAAAAATTCGTAAAATTGGGCTACATGTCCAAATGGCTGCACCATTCGGGCGGCACCGTATGCGAACCCACCGATGTGGCCGTGAACAAACGTCACTTGGACATGCTGCTGGCGCACATGACGCTCAGCGATAAGCCGTTCATGGGGTCGGTCACCGAACCCAGCCGCGCCCAAGACAGCGTTGAGATGTGTGAAATCCTGTTCGGCAAAGAATTCGTTCAGGAAAACACGGTGATGACATCGCTGATCAACATCAACTCTCCGTTGACGTTCGACGGCATCATGATGGGTGCACTAGAGGTTTACGCAAGAAACAATCAGGCCTGCATCATTTCGCCGTTCATCGTGGGCGGCGCGATGGCGCCTGTTTCCGTTGCGGGCACGCTGACCCAAGTCATGGCCGAAGTTCTGGCAGGTGTGGCCTATAGCCAGCTGATCCGCAAAGGGGCTCCGGTAATCTTTGGTGCGTTCGTGACGTCGATCGACATGGGGTCGGGCGCACCGACCTTTGGTACGCCAGAGGCCGCGATGATCACCTATGGCGCGGGTCAATTGGCACGCCGGATGAACCTGCCGTATCGTTCGGCCGGATCGTTCTGTGGATCGAAACTGCCTGACGCGCAGGCCGCATATGAAACCGCGAACTCGCTGAACATGGGCCTGTTGGCTGGCGTGAACTTTATGTTGCACTCCTGCGGTTGGCTCGAAGGTGGTTTGGTCGCCGATTTCGAAAAATTTGTGATGGACGCGGACCAATTGGGCGCGCTGCACGGATTGGCCAAAGGCATCGACATGTCCGAAAACGGCCAAGCCATGGATGCCATCCGCGAAGTCGGCCCAGGCGGTCACTATCTTGGGTGCGCGCACACGCAGGCCAATTTCCAAACAGCGTTCTGGCGGTCGGATCTGTTCGATTACAAACCGTTCGAAACCTGGGACGAAGAAGGCGCACGCGACACCCGTACCTTGGCCGGGAACCGCGTAGAAAAATTGTTGAATGACTATCAGCAGCCGGTGTTGGATCCGTCCATTGAGTCCGCGCTACGTGAATATGTCGCCAACAAAAAAGCGTCCATGCCAGACAGCTTTACCTAAATCTTATTGCCCCTTGGGTCACTGAACCCGAGGGGCATGCCCCGCCCGCAGCAGGCGGGTTTCCCCCATGATCGCAATCAAAATATCGATGTGACGCGCGAATGAATATTCAGCGTGATCGGCGACGCGCTGATCGTTCAATTCGCGTTCAATATCCATCAAACGTAGCAGCGCATCGCCATTTTTGACAGGCGCGTTGGTTGCCAATAGCCTAGGCAGATGGACCTCGCGGCGGTAATCATCCAACCCATAACGTGCAGTACGAACCAGCAGTCCTGGACGGTTCAAGGCAGCAACCATTCCCAAAATATCAAACATTGTTTTTCCCCGAGTGGCAGGTTTTGTGATTGCAAAACCATCTCACAAACTTTGGGGTGTTGCGCCGCGTAGGGATGCTGCGTTCGGTCGGGTTAGGGATATTTATGATTTGGTTACAATGATGAACGCTGTGTTGGTTTTCTTAACGCTTGTGTAACCGACGTTCACATAGGTTGCTAAAGTGTTAACGGAATTCGCCATGTAGCAAATGAAACTTGGGGGCAAAATGACTGCAGTGATCGAAAGAACAACGGTTGATCTGTCGTTTCCCGATTGGGTTCCGGATGCTGCGCGAAACTATCTGGTTCATACTGAAATGGGATTATCCATTCGGGCAGTGGCAAGGGCCGCAGATTGTCATGCATCGACGATCTTGCGGCAGGTTAGGCGTTTTGAAAACCGGCGTGATGACCCTTTGGTGGATGACGCATTGCGACAATTGTCGCGATATGTTGCCCGCCGCAGACAAGGCCCGAAAAAGGATCAGCCTGCCATGGACAAAGATAGTTCGAAACTTTCTGACACTCAGACATCAAACCTAGACGCTGCGCGTATCGAAAAAGAAGGCATGCGTATCATGCGGCGTTTGATTGAACCGACCGCTGTATTGGCGGTTGCGCGTGATATGGAAATGGCTGTGGTCGTACGCGATGACGGGCAGGGTGGTACAACCCGCACGGCCGTCACGGAAAACGCGATAGCGCGGGCCATGGCGCTGCGCGAATGGATTGCATGTTCCGATCCAGAAGCCCGCATTGTCCGCTATCAAATCACGTCTTTGGGCCGCGCCGCATTGAAACAATTGATGGCATCGGCTGAAAACAAAGCCCAAGGTTTCGCCGAAGCGCAGTCTGGGTTCGTTCATGCGCCCCAAACGTTGGCCAATGTGGAATTCCCAGATGTGCCCGCGCGCCCAACACGTAATACGCTGTCTGAAAGCCCGCTTTATGGGTTGGCGCGTCGTCGCGACAAAGACGGTCAGCCCTTTTTGGCGCGTGATTTGGTGTCGGTCGGGGAACGCCTAAGAGAAGATTTTGAATTGGCCAATATTGGCCGTGACGAACAGGTCGATTGGGAACGGTATATTCTGATGCCCGCGCGCATCCGCGGCAAAAAAGAACAAGAGATTTCACAAAGCGCCCAAGAACGTGTTGCCGCCGCATTGTCAGATTTGGGGCCGGGGCTGGGCGATGTTGTGTTGCGGTGCTGTTGCTACCTAGAAGGGTTGGAAACAGCCGAAAAGGAACTGAATTGGGCCGCGCGGTCGGGAAAAATTGTTCTGCGGATCGCATTGCAGCGACTGAAACGTCATTACGACGAACAGGGCAAATTTGCGCCCAAGATCGGATAAAACAAAAAGGCCCGCCAAATTCTGGCGGGCCTTTTAAAATGAAAGGCGAACCTTAAGCAGCCGAAGTTGCTTTGTTTTCGGTCAGCCATTTTTTGACGGTTTCTGGCGACGATACGCCATATGGGTCTTCGCCGTGGTTGTCGCACAGGCCTGGCTCTTCGAACCATGCTTCGACAACGCCGTCGTTTACGATGGCAGCATAGCGCCACGAACGCAGACCAAAGCCCAAGTTGTCTTTGCGCACCAGCATACCAACGCGGCGGGTGAATTCGCCCGAACCGTCTGGGATGACTTTGACGTTTTTCAGGCCCTGATCCAGCGCCCATTTGTTCATGACAAAGCTGTCGTTGACCGACATGCAGTAAATTTCGTCAATGCCCAGATCAGCGAAATCTGCGTGGCCGTTTTCAAAACCAGGCAGCTGGTAGGTGGAACAGGTCGGGGTGAACGCGCCTGGCAGCGAAAATAGGATGACGCGCTTGCCTTTGAAGTAGTCGCCCGTTGTTTTGTCTTCCCAACGGAATGGGTTTGGACCTTCGATCGATTCATCACGAACGCGGGTGTGGAATGTAACTTCGGGAAGTTTGTAGCCTACTTGCATCAGAAAAACTCGCTCTGCTTATAGTGTGGCGGGCCGTTTGATACGGCCCGATTGGATGGGGATCGAAACGCTAGTTTAGAACCATTCGATTCTCGGTCGTTTTAACCGATCCGTTTTTTGGGCAAAAGGAAGTTTGCTGCATTGCGGCTAATTGCAATGCAGCATTTCGTTCAATGCATGGAATTTAGGCGTGATCAGGCGGTTTCGGTTCGGCGCGCCTTTGGCGAAATTTCGGCAACGACGACGACCATCAGCCCCAGCAACACGGACACGATCGGCATACCCAGCGACAAAACAATAGATGAATCATCGGACAGCTGAACCCAATCCGCGCAGGTTTCATCGGCATAATACAGCGTCGCTTTCATCGCGATAAAATGCATAGACGCGATAGCGCCGCCCATCAACACAGCGCCCAAAAAGATCGGCAGCATACCCGATTGTTTACCCAGTAGGGCATCAATAATCTGGCGCGATGACAGCGCAATGGTTGCCAAGACCACCACGATGACGACGGACAGCAGTACGATTTCAACGCGGAAATACATGTAGGCATTCGTCAACATGCCCGCCATTCCGACATAGTGCATGACGCCGATCCCCGCGCCGAACAAAACTCCGCCCGACAATGTCGTGACAAAGCTATGATTTTGGTTCGAAATAATGCCCATGGCCAGACGGCTCGCAAAAATAACAGGGACGAGCGACAACAGCGTGACCCAAGGGCTGTAGTAAACCGGTTCGGGCAGTTTGAACGCATTCATGCCGACGAAATGCATGGACCACGCACCAACGCCCAATGCCACAGCACCAGCCCAAAGCCATTTACCGCGCTGGTCAAACCGTTCCGATTTCCGAAGCTTGTATGCGATTTCCAGCGCAACATATGCGCCAACAATCGACAGCATCAACGAAAGAGGCACCAAATTCAGATTATAATGGCCTTCCATCGTTGATGGCAGCGATTGACCAGGTAGTAGAATGCGGATGTGTTCAAGCATAGCGCGCCCCTTGTTCGTCGTTAGCGGACGATTTGAACTGCTCTAGCCGCAGTCGGACATCCTGACTTTGTTCTTTTAATCTGTTGGCCGCTTTGCTGATTTGTTCTGTCCGTTCCAGATCGTTCATCGCAGTTCCCGAGATCAGGTTGGACGTATCATTCGCCACATCAACAGCGTTTTTCTGTTCATTGATGACCGCGTCGATCCGTTTGATATCGCGGTCGGCAGCGGCAACATGTTCGACGATTTTCCCAAACGCGTCGCGCGTGGTTGTCGCGGCTTTGCGGCCCAATTCGGCACGATCCAATGACTGCGCGATCAGCTCGGCGCTGCGGTTTGCGGCATCTGCGGACCGGCGCGCCAAATCGCCGACTTCGTTGGCAACGACCGCAAACCCTTTGCCGTGGATGCCGGCTCTGGCGGCTTCGACATTGGCATTCAACGCAAGGATTTTGGTCTGGAAAGCGATGTCGTTGATGACTTCCATGATCTTTGCCAAATCTGCGGCTGTGTCCGAAATTTCAGACATGGCCGTCACCATCATGTCGACTTCTTTTTCGCCATCAATCGCAGATTGGCGCGCTTGTTTCACCGAAGCCCCGACCATTTGGGCCGCATCGACGGCGGCGGCGGCTTGACTGGCTGTTTCGGTCAACATGGCAGACAGCTGATCCACCGAAGAGGACCGCGTATGTGAATCGCGGGCCAAATCGACCGATGCATCAGCCAAAGAATTCGACATGCTTTCCATTTGTTTGGCCCCGATGGCCGTTTTGGTCACAAACTCTTCGAACACTTTTAGCATCTGGTTTGATGCTTTTGCCGATTGACCAACTTCGCATTCGCCGCTGACAGGCACGCGGTATGACAGGTCTTTTTCCTGCGCGACTTTGGACAGCTGTTGGTACAATTGGGTCAGCGGACCAACCATTTTTCGGATGATCAGGGTCGTCACGAACAACACGGCAAGGGATGTGAACTGCGCAATCGACGCGAAATTTGCGATCGCATCATGGCGAATCTGGGTGGCCAATTCGGCCCCAATCGCACCCGATGCTGCAAGCGTTTCCACCCATCTTGTGACCGAGAAATAGTTTAATACCGCCGTGATCGCTGCGCTGGCGATGGTGAGGCAGAATAAAAGAATTGGCAATTTCAGTGCTATGCGGGCGTTTTTCATAGAGACCTGCTGGTTTTATTTGGCAGGTAAACGAACGGCCCATTTTTCGCTTTTTTTAGAAATTCCCTGTAATTTACTGCCGCGTTTGACGCATATCTGCCATTCGTTGCTATCCGGCGTAAAACCGCGTAGATTTCCGCCGAATTTGCGCCGGAGGAGCCACACATGCGCGACCTAAAGATTCCACAGCAACGCCATCCGGAAAAAGCCCATCGCCCGGATAACGCGCAGCCGAAAAAACCCGACTGGATTCGCGTCAAGGCCCCAACCTCTGCTGGTTACAAAGAAACGCGCGATATCATGCGCGAAAACAAACTGGTCACCGTCTGCGAAGAGGCCGGCTGCCCGAACGTCGGCGAATGCTGGAGCCAAGGCCACGCCACCATGATGATCATGGGCGAAGTCTGTACCCGCGCCTGTTCGTTCTGCAATATCGCAACCGGTAAACCACCAGAGGCGCTGGACGTGTTCGAACCGGGCCGCGTTGCAGATGCGGTCCAGAAACTGGGGCTGAACCACGTTGTTATTACCTCCGTCGACCGCGACGATATCGAAGACGGCGGCGCTGAACATTTTGCGCAGACGATCCGCGCTGTGCGTCACCGGTCTCCGAACACGACGATCGAAATCCTGACGCCCGACTTTTTGAAATGTGATCCTAGCGTTCTGGAAACGGTCGTTGCGGCGAAACCCGATGTGTTCAACCACAACCTGGAAACTGTTCCGGGCCTATACCCAGAGGTTCGCGCAGGCGCCCGCTATTTCCACTCGCTTCGTCTTTTGCAGCGTGTCAAAGAAATCGATCCGTCGATGTTCACCAAATCCGGCATTATGGTTGGCCTTGGCGAAGATCGTCAGGCTGTTTTGCAAGTCATGGATGACATGCGCGCCGCCGACATCGATTTCCTGACCATCGGTCAGTATCTTCAGCCAACGCCGAAACACCACGCCGTGGATCGATTTGTGACGCCCGAAGAATTCGCATCCTACGAAAAAGCCGCCTACGGCAAAGGCTTCCTTATGGTCTCCGCCACGCCTCTGACGCGGTCGTCCTACCACGCAGGCGACGATTTCGCGCGCCTACGCGAGGCTCGGAATAAAAAACTGGGCTTAGCTTAACGCCTGACCGCCGCGCCGCAAGGCGCGGCCACCCCCAACGCGCAACTAGGGCGTAGCCCGACGGGGCGGGGCGGGAGCAGTCCCTAATCTTGGATGAATTTCACGGCGCCGATATAGGGCAGGTTTCGATTACGCTGGGCGAAATCGATGCCATAGCCAACAACGAATTCATCGGGGATTTCAAACCCGATCCAATCTGCCTGAAACGGAACTTCGCGCCGGATGGGTTTGTCTAACAGCGCGATTGTTTTCAAACGGGCAGGGCCGCGCGTTTTCAGATATTCGGTGACGCGCGATAACGTGTAACCACTGTCTACGATATCTTCGACGATCAATACATCGCGCCCCTCGATCTGGCCGCGCAAGTCTTTTAGAATACGCACTTCTCGGGTGGTTTCCATGCCATCGCCGTAGGATGACGCTTCTAGAAAATCGACTTCAATCGGTAGATCAATTTCGCGCACCAAATCGGCGATGAACACAAATGACCCGCGAAGCAAACCCACCACAACCAGCTTGTCGGTGTCTGTAAATTCCGCTTCGATTTCTTTGGCCAAATCTTCAATCCGCGCCGCAATCGCTTTGGCAGAGATTAGAACATCGATGACATAGGGTCTGTCTGGCATGGATGGCTCCTTTGTGGCGCTGTTAGATTGGGCTTTGCGGTTCCCCTTTGTCAAAGATAATTGGCCAATTGTAGCCAATCGCCGCATCCGCGCCCCTTGCGTCCATTGCGTCAGCACGTAAATAAAGCAGCGCACGATAAAAAAGAGCTGCCGATGCCTCAACACGCCGAGACGAAATTCCTGCCGTATACCCCCGAACAAATGTACCAACTGGTCGGGGATGTTGCGAATTATCCAAAATTCCTACCTTGGACGGCGGGCGCGCGAATTCGATCTATCACCGATCACGGTGACCACAGTGAAATGTTTGCGGATCTTGTCGTCTCGTTCAAAGTGTTCCGCGAAAGCTTTGGCAGCCGCGTTTTACTTTGGCCTGACTGCAAAAAGATCGAAACAGCCTATATTGATGGGCCGTTCAAATATCTAAATTCGGTTTGGAAATTTGATCAGGCCGAAGGTGGCTGTCATGTGTCGTTTCGCGTGGATTTTGAATTCAAATCCAAACTTCTTCAGGGCGCTGCGGGGATGTTTTTCAACGAAGCCATGTCGCGGATCGTCGCGGCGTTCGAAAACCGCGCCAAAGAATTATATGGTTAAATGCAAAACGGCCCCGCAAATTGCGAGGCCGTTTTATTAGGTCTAACGTGATCTTACGAATTCAATTCGTAACCACGTTCGCCGTGTACTGCCAAATCCAGACCGTTGGTTTCGGTTTCTTCATCAACGCGCAGGCCAAAGATCGCTTTGACAACGTAGATGATGATCAGGGTGCCAACGATGGTAAACACGCCCACAACAGCCAGACCGGTCAGCTGAGCCGCCCAAGTTGCACCGCCAAAGACCGCGATCATGATGGTGCCGAAAATACCACCAACACCGTGGACCGCGAAAACGTCCAACGAGTCGTCGATTTTCAGTTTGTCGCGGATCAGAACAACGGCTTCTTGGCACAGGATACCTGCAACGCCGCCGATGATCAGCGCTTCAACCGGGCCAACAGAACCGGCAGCTGGGGTGATCGATGCCAGACCAGCGATCGAACCGGTGACGATCGAAACCAGCGACGCGCGGCCAAATTTGATGCGTTCCCACAGTGCCCAAGTCAACGACGCGGTCGCAGCCGACAGGTGGGTGACCGTGATTGCCATCGCAGCCGATCCATCCGCAGCCAATGCCGAACCGCCGTTAAAGCCGAACCAGCCGACCCACAGCATGCCCGCGCCGACAAAGACTAGGCCAGGGTTGTGCGGAGGCGTATGTTTGGTTTTGCGTGGGCCCAATACGAGCGCTAGCAGAATTGCCGCCAGACCAGCAGTTTCGTGCACCACGATGCCGCCCGCGAAATCAACAACGCCCATTTCAGCCAAGAAACCGCCACCCCAGATCCAGTGAACAACGGGTGCGTAGATCAGCAGCATCCACGCTGCGGAAAACGCCAGAACAAAGCCAAAGCCGATGCGTTCGACATATGCACCCACGATCAGCGCAGGCGTGATAACAGCGAATGTCATCTGGAACGCAAAGAACAGGATTTCAGGGATTGTGCCGGACAGGCTGTCTGCATCGACGCCCGTTAGGAACAATTTGGACAAGCCGCCCCAGTATGCTCCTTCGCCACCAAAGGCGATTGTGTAACCTGCGATCATCCACAGAACGCTCATCAAACATGCGATGGCGAAACAGTGCATGAACACACTTAGTACGTTACGAGCGCGCACAAGGCCCCCGTAAAATAGCGCAAGGCCGGGCAGTGTCATGAACAACACCAAGGCCGTTGCAACAAGAATCCAGGCGGTATCCGCTCCGTTCATTGTCCCACTCCTATAGGTTTTCCCATTCTTTGAGGGGCCAAAAGGCGGATTTTGCCCGCTTAGGAAAGCGGCAATGTGGTTTTGGTGTGCTAATTTATGCGGCAGTTTGCGTATTGATTAAAATTTAATCAGATAAATAGGCCTGTGCGCACATATTAATCGCATTGGGTATCAATTGTGTCGATTAACAACTGCAAAGCGTGGTTTTTCGCAGCTTCGCGGACGCTTTGCCTTCCGATTGCGCCGAATTCAATCGTTTCAACTTTGACGTACTGCCCAATTACTACGCCAAAACAAACTCGGCCTTCGGGTTTGAATTCCGAACCACCGGGGCCAGCGATGCCGGTGATAGATACGGCCATTCCGGCGTTCGAATGCGCGACAGCGCCCAGCGCCATTTCGCGCGCGACTTGGCAACTGACCGCGCCGTGGTCAGCCAGTGTTTGACCATTCACGCCCAGCATGTCGATTTTTGCGTTGTTCGTGTAGGTGACAAAACCGCGGTCCAAAATGGCCGAACTGCCAGGGATGTCGGTGATGGCAGCCGAAACCATACCGCCCGTACAGCTTTCTGCGGTGGCGATCATAATGCCCTTGGCTTTGGCTTTGGTCAGTAGGGTTTCAGCTAACGTCATTACATAAGCACCAGATGCGAAAACGCTGCCAACGCGCTAGAGGTTATCGCAGCAAAAACGCCCGCGATGACATCATCCAGCATCACGCCCGTCGCGTCGCCGCGTTTGTCCGCCGTGCCAATCGGGCCCGGTTTCCAGATGTCGAACAGGCGGAACAGAACAAAGGCCGCGATCCAACCGGGCCATAGGCGCGTGATGTCCGCACCCATCATCGTCGCACCAAAAACCACAGGTAGCAGCGCAATCCATTGCCCCACGACTTCGTCAATGACGACTTCGGATGGGTCATGGTCGGCTTTGCCTGCGGTATAGATCGCGGTCGCTTTAATCCCGACAATATAGGCCACAATAATCATAGCAGCGATTAGAACCGCACCGCCTAGTTGATACAGAAACCAAGCCAGCGGCAAAGCGGCCAGCGATCCCCATGTGCCGGGGGCAGGGCGCATCAGCCCAACGTAAGCGACGGTTGCGACGGGTTTGGCCCAAGCGGTCATGATTTCACCAATGTTGCTGTTGCGATGGATGCGATGCCTTCTTCGCGGCCGGTAAAGCCTAGGCGTTCGGATGTCGTGGCTTTGACGCTAACGCGGTCAGGGTCCAATCCCATTATGCGCGCCATTTCTGCCTTCATTGTCGGGCCATGAGGTCCAATTTTTGGGCGTTCACAAATCAATGTGCAGTCGACATGGGTAATCGTGTACCCGCGTTCGCGCGCTAACGCACAGGCATGTTCCAGAAAAATATGGCTGGCTGCACCTTTCCATTGCGGGTCCGTCGGCGGGAAATGTTGGCCAATGTCACCGTCGCCCAGCGCGCCATAGATCGCATCGGTCACGGCGTGCATCCCAACGTCAGCGTCTGAATGGCCTTTTAGTTTCTTTGTATGGGGGATTTTGACGCCGCACAGCCAGACGTGATCGCCGTCTTCGAATGCATGTACGTCGTATCCGTTGCCTGTTCGGATATCCATATTCGTCCTTAATATCATCTCGGCCCGTGCAAAATCGTCGGGCGTGGTTATTTTCATATTGGCTTCATCGCCTTGGGTTATGCAAACATCAATGCCTGCAAGGCGTGCAATTTCGACATCGTCCGCCGCGTCCTGCGTCGCGGTTTCATGCGCATTTAAGATTGCTGAATAGATAAAGCCTTGGGGTGTTTGCGCGCGGTATACTCCGGATCGGTCTTGTGTATCCGTTACAACGCCATCCACACCGCGCCATAGCGCATCGGTCACAGCCATTGCTGGTGCGGCCGCATCGTGTACGTCCAACGCGGTTATCACGTCATCAATCACGCGGCGCGGGGTCAATGGTCGTGCGGCGTCGTGGATTAACACTTTGTGTGGGGCAATGTCGCGTAGGGCGTTCAATCCCGCCAGAACGGATTCAGACCGCGTCGCGCCGCCCGCCACCAATATGCAGTTTGTAAATTCCGCCGCGCGGTCGAAATCGTCGGGATGTAAAACCACCACACAATGATCGCATGTGTTAAATCGTTCGATCGTTCGGGATAATATCGTACGCCCATCCAGCAGTTGCCACTGTTTGGGGATGGGCCCGCCAGCGCGGGTGCCGCGGCCTGCGGCAACGATGATCGCGGCTATGGTCATCTTGGCCTCTTATAAACTGTGAACGATCTTTAAGCCGTCCGTTGGTGACAGGCAAATCCTGATAGGATGTCGGGCTGTTTGATTAATTTTTGTGCAATTGCGTCCAATTGATCAAAAAAAACACCCAGTTTCGTTGTGGCAGGTGCCGCAATTGTCTAGATCACTATCGAACGCACAACAAATGAGCAATTCCTTGCGAATTCGTGATTCCCTAAATATCGGCGATGTTGCTTTGTCGCCGGTTGTCGCTTTGGCCCCTTTGGCGGGCATTACCGATTTGCCGTTTCGGCAGCTTGTCGGTCGTTTTGGCGCGGGATGGGTTGTGTCGGAAATGGTCGCAAGCCAAGAAATGATCCAAGCCAAACCCGGCGTCCGTGAAAGGGCAGAGCTGGGCTATGATCAAGCCAACACAGCGGTCCAGATTGCAGGTCGTGATGCCTATTGGATGTCCGAGGCTGCAAAGTTGATCGAAGCAAATGGCGCCCGTCTGATAGATATCAACATGGGGTGTCCCGCGAAAAAGGTGACAAACGGGTATTCCGGTTCGGCTTTGTTAAAAGATCTGGATCACGCGCTGACCCTGATCGAAGCGGTCGTCGAAGCCGTTGATATTCCAGTCACGCTAAAAACGCGGCTGGGGTGGGACGACAATCTGTTGAATGCGCCGACGCTGGCGGAACGTGCCGAAAACGCAGGGATCAAATTGATTACGATCCATGGACGCACGCGATGCCAATTCTACAAAGGCTCTGCCGATTGGGCGGCGATTGCCAATGTGCGGAACGCGGTTTCCATTCCCGTTGTGGCCAATGGCGATATTGTCGATGCGCAAACGGCCCAGACGGCGCTGGATCAATCAGGCGCGGATGGCGTCATGATCGGGCGCGGCGCCCAAGGACGCCCATGGCTACTGGCGCAAATCGCGGCCGAATTGGCAGGGCAAACACCGCCCGACACACCGACAGTTGAACAAATTATCGATTTGGTTTCAGAGCATTACGAAAAAATGCTTGGTTTTTATGGATTAGAATTGGGTACGCGCGTCGCGCGCAAACATCTGGGGTGGTATATGGATAACGCCAATCCAACTGCAGAGTTGCGCCGTTCGGTTTTGACCGAAAAAGATCCGGCAAAGGTATTGGCTTTGCTGCCTGACGCGTTGACCCCGAACACTCAGGTTGCGGCATGATTAACGACCAGAATTTATGGAATTCCTTGCCCGTCCCAGCGCTGCTGCTGGGCGGGGATGACACGATATTGGAAAGCAACCCATCGGCGGAAAGTTTTCTGAACTTGTCGTCGCGGTCATTGGTTGGGTCCAATGTCTGGGACAAGGTCATGGTGGACGCCCCGATCGAAGAAGCCTTTGAACGTGCCCGCGCCAACAGATCGTCCTTGTTCGTGAACGACATTGATGTCGGGTCGGGTGAACGCGCCCCCATGCAGTGCAACATTCAGTTTGCGCCGCTACAGGGCACCGCCGACGGTATGCTCATGATGATTTCGCCCCGTGAAATCGCAAGCCGCATGACGGTGAATACGTCATCCAACAAGGCGGCAAAATCAGCCATCGGCATGGCCGAAATGTTGGCGCATGAAATTAAGAACCCGCTAGCTGGCATCACGGGTGCCGCGCAGTTGCTATCGATGAACCTAGATACCGAAGATCAGGAAATGACCGACCTGATCGTCGATGAATGTCGGCGCATTGTGAAATTGCTTGAACAAGTCGAACAGTTCGGCAACCTGCGTCCGCCAGTTCTAAAGCCCGTAAATATTCACGATATATTGGATCGCGCGCGCCAGTCTGCCTCGGTCGGGTTTGGCGCTCATATGCTGTTCGTCGAAGATTACGATCCGTCGCTTCCTTTGACGATGGCGGATGCCGACCAGTTGCTACAGGTGTTTTTGAACCTGTTGAAAAACGCATCAGAGGCAGGCGGGGCAGGCGGGTCGGTACGGCTGCATACGTTCTATGATGCATCCCTGCGGGTACGCAGAAACGATGGAACGCATGCGCGCCTGCCGCTGCAGGTCGAAATTATCGATGATGGTCCCGGGTTGCCGCCAGAAATCGCCGCAGATGTTTTCGAACCGTTCGTTTCGGGCCGCGAAAACGGCACGGGGCTTGGGCTTGCGTTGGTTTCGAAACTGATCGGTGATGTCGGCGGCTGGATTTCGGTCGACTCTGTTCCGGGCAAAACAAAATTCCGCATCTCTTTGCCAGTTGCACCAAATGATATTCAAATAAGTGATGGAGACCAATAATGGACGGCACAGTACTAGTCGCTGACGACGACCGCACGATCCGCACGGTTCTAACCCAAGCGTTGACCCGTGCTGGCTGTAAGGTGCATGCGACATCGTCGTTGGTCACATTGATGCGTTGGGTCGAAGAAGGCAAAGGTGATCTGGTGATTTCCGATGTCGTCATGCCAGATGGTAACGGTCTGGAACAATTGCCAAAAATTGCCGAAGCACGCCCGGGCCTGCCTGTGATTGTGATTTCGGCGCAAAACACGATTATGACAGCGATCCAAGCGGCCGAAGCGGATGCCTACGATTATTTGCCGAAACCATTTGATCTGCCCGACCTGATGAAACGCGCCGCCCGCGCGTTAGAGGTCAAGCGCCGCGCCCCAACCGCGCGTGCCGAAGGCGAAGACCGCAAAAGCGACCTGCCTTTGGTCGGACGTACCAGCGGCATGCAAGAATTGTATCGCCTAGTTGCGCGTGTCATGAACACCCAACTGACCGTTCTGATCACAGGCGAAAGCGGTACGGGCAAATCTCTGATTGCGCGATCGGTGCACGATTTGTCGGATCGACGCAGTTTGCCGTTTGTGGTTGTCGCGCCAGGTGACCTGCAAGGGATGGATGGTCCATCTGCTGTTTTGTCCCGTGCCAAAGGTGGGTCGATTTTGTTCGACGAAGTCGGTGATATGGACCACGATAGCCAAGCCCGCATCGTGCGGATGCTGGATACTTTGGGCGAACACGCGCCGCGCATCATGGCGACATCGCAGGCTGACCTGATGTCGCGCATGGAGGCTGGAGAGTTTCGCGAAGACCTGTTCTATCGTCTGTCAGGCGTCACAATTAATGTGCCGTCGTTGCGTGAACGCGTAGACGATATTTCGTTGCTGGCGGATCATTTTCTGGCGCGCGCTGAACGCGATGGCATGCCGGTGCGTCACCTGTCGCAATCCGCGCTGGATTTGGCCCGCGCCTATAGCTGGCCCGGAAACGTGCGTCAGTTGGAAAATGCCATTCGCCGTCTGGTCGTCACCGCCGCCGAAGAGGAAATCACCAGACCAGAGATGGAATCGATCCTGAACAGCCAACCCGCGATGGAACCTTTGCGCAGCGGCGATGCAGGCGACAAATTGTCGGCGTCGGTTGCAAAACACCTGCGTCGCTATTTCGACCTACATGGCGGTGTGCTGCCGCCTCCTGGTTTGCACCAGCGCATTTTGAAAGAGGTGGAAACGCCGCTGATCGAAATCGCATTGGATGCAACGGGCGGTAATCAGGCTAAATGTGCCGATTTGCTGGGGATCAACCGCAATACTTTGCGCAAAAAGATCACAGAGCTAGATATCCGCGTGACACGGCGCCGTAAGTTGATGTAAATTCGCCACACAACAGTTGCGAAAGAGTCGCACGGCTTTTCGCAATTAAAAAGGCGGTATCGGGCAAAGACCCGAAAGTTACAGGACGAACGAGTGTACCATTCCCTATTGGGATCATGGGCTGCGCGGTTCAACCGTTGGCGGCGAAAACGCATCGTCCAGAATGCGGCGACTTTGGGTCTGGTGATCCTTGGGCCTATTCTGGTTGCGCTGACGTTTGTCGTTTTGGGGCCGTTGGATCAGGGCGCCAGCGATAATATCCTGCGTCTGACTTTGCTGGCCGACTTTATCTACATCACGGTCGTTGCCGCGTTGGTCATGCAGCGCGTGGCGAAAATGGTATCCGCGCGCCGCGCACGGTCGGCTGGGTCTAGGCTCCACCTACGTTTGACGGGCGTATTTGCATTGCTTGCGCTGATCCCAACCGTGTTGGTGGCTGTGTTTGCGGTTCTGTCCATCAACATGGGGCTAGAGGGGTGGTTTTCCCAACGTGTGGGGACCGTTCTGAACAGTTCGTTGGCGGCCGCGCAGGCGTATAAAGACGAACATCGTCGTGAATTGACGCGCGATGGCATGGCGCTCGCGGCCTATATCAACCAACAGCGGCAAAATACGCCCTTTATGACGGATGGCGAAGTCCGCGAAGCTTTGGCCGCGGTTCAGGCAACCATCGACCGGTCCCTGACCGAAGCCTTCGTGATCGATAGTGCAGGGGATTATCGCGCCCGCGCGGTTGGGTCATATGAATTCGATCTGGAACGCCTGACGCCTGATCAAATTGCGCTATCAGATGAAAACGGCATCTTGATCATCGAAGACTGGGATAACAACGAATTTCGGATTGTCATCCCGCTAGAAAGTTTTCTGGATCGCTATCTATATGTCAGCCGCGCGGTTGATGGGGATGTGCTGAACCTGCTGGATGAAACCGAACAGACCGTCACGCTGTACAACCAGCTGGAAAACGAAAGAGGCAGGTTGCTGTTCGAATTCGGTCTTTTGTATCTGGGATTTGCCGTCATTTTGATCCTAGCGGCGATTTGGCTGGGGCTTTGGTTTGCCGAACGTTTGGCGCGTCCTGTTGGTCGATTGCTGACCGCTGCGCACCGCGTGGGCGAAGGCGATTTGAACGTCCGCGTGCCAGAGATCGTGGGCGATGATGAAATCGCTATTTTAGGACGTGATTTCAACAAGATGACCGCTCAACTTAAGGCGCAGCGCGACACCCTGCTGGAAAATACCCACCAGATCGAAGGCCGCCGCCGTCTGTTCGATTCCGTGCTGAGTTCGATCACATCCGGAGTTGTGGGATTGGATCCCGAAGGCAGAATTACATTCGTAAATCGGTCTGCCCAACGGCTACTTGATATGCATAGTGGTCAGCAAAATGTGGCCTTGTCCGTGGCTGTCCCAGAGTTTTCCGAGCTTTTGACAATGCTGCGCGATGAAAGCCGCGAAGTTGTCCAAGATCAGGTCAATTTGATCCGGTCTGGTAAACAAGAAACGCTGCTGGTGCGCATGGGCACGCGGCGCAATAGCGACGGTGCGTTAGAAGGCTACGTTGTTGCATTCGACGATGTGACGGACCTAGTCACCGCACAGCGCACTGCCGCATGGGGCGATGTTGCGCGCCGTATTGCGCATGAAATCAAAAACCCGCTGACCCCGATCCAATTGTCGGCGGAACGGATCAAACGGAAATTTGCGCCAAAAGTCGGCGAAGAGTCGGATGTTCTGGAACAAATGACTGCCGTTATTGTGCGTCAAACCAATGACTTGCGGCGCATTGTTGATGAATTTTCCAAATTTGCCCGAATGCCCGAACCGCAAAAGGTTAACCATGATCTGGGCGTGATCTTGCGCGATATCATCACGCTGCAAGAGGCCGGTCAGCCGGATGTTACGATCCGCAGCGCGATCAGCGATACGCCTTTCGTGGCGGATGTTGACCCTGCCATGATCGGGCAGGCGCTGACCAATCTGGTGAAAAACGCTGGCGAAGCGATCGAGACCCGAAAAGAAAGACAAAACTCGAATTTTTCCCCTGAAATTCGTATCGCTATGACGCGTATGGATGATCGGGCAATGATTACGATTTCTGACAATGGCATTGGCCTACCCGAAGATCGGGCGCGGCTGTTCGAACCCTATGTGACCACCCGTGAAAAGGGCACAGGTCTAGGGCTGCCTATTGTAAAGAAAATCCTAGAAGAACATGGCGGTAGCCTACACCTAGAGGACGCGGACCCGTTTGATGGCGCGTCGCATGTGGGGGCCAAAGCCGTCATTACAATCCCTGTAACGCCTGTGGATCAGGCCGCACAGATAGTACCAGCATGAGGGCCTTATGACTGATATCCTGATCACAGATGACGAACGCGATATTCGCGAACTGATTTCGGACATTCTGAAAGACGAAGGTTACACCACGCGCTTGGCCGCAAATGCGGACGAATGCATGGGCGAAATTGCCAAAGAAAAACCGGCCCTGATGATTTTGGACATTTGGCTAAAAGACAGCCACATGGACGGGATCGATATTCTGACCAAGGTCAAAAAAGAACATCCCGAAATTCCGATCGTGATCATTTCGGGCCACGGCAATATTGAAATCGCGGTCGCTGCGATCAAACAAGGCGCCTACGATTTCATTGAAAAGCCATTCAATATCGATCAGCTGCTGGTCGTTATCAAACGCGCCATGGAAACATCGCGTTTGCGCCGCGAAAATTTGGAACTGCGCCGTGCAGATGGTCCTGTTGGGGAAATGCTGGGCGATAGCGCTGCGTTCCGGATTATGAAATCCAATTTGGATAAAGTCACCAAATCGAACGGCCGCGTTATGCTGACCGGCGGCCCCGGTGTCGGTAAAGAAGTCGCAGCCCGCTATATCCACAGCAATTCCAACCGCGCCGGTGCGCCTTTCGTTGTTGTCACGTCCGCATCGATTGATCCTGACAATATGGAAAACGTATTGTTCGGTCGTGAAAGCGCAGAAAACGGTGTCGAGCCCGGTTTGCTGGAACAGGCCAATGGCGGCGTCATTTATTTTGACGAAATTGCTGATATGCCGTTGGGCACGCAGTCGAAAATTTTGCGTGTTCTTGTCGACCAGAAATTCAACCGTGTTGGCGGAACGGAACTGATCGAGGTTGATCTGCGGGTTATCAGTTCGACCAACTGTGATCTGGTTGCAGAGATCGAGGCAGGCAATTTCCGTCAGGAATTGTATCACCGTTTGAATGTCGTGCCGATCGACATCCCAGCATTGGAGGAGCGCCGCGAAGACATCCCCATGTTGGCCGAACATTTCATCGCGATGTTCAACCAGACCCAAGGGCTACCTTTGCGCGAATTGGCCGAAGACGCCCGTGCAATGCTGGAAACGATGGTTTGGCCTGGAAACGTGCGTCAGCTGAAAAACATGGTCGAACGTGTTTTGATTTTGGGCGACAGCGACGAACCGATCAGCGCCAAAGAATTGCCAAGTTCGGAAGAAACGACCAGCGAAGAAGGGCGCGTTGTTTTGTCGGGCGCTTTGGCGACATTGCCATTGCGCGAGGCGCGCGAATTGTTCGAACGGGAATACCTGCTGACGCAAATCAACCGTTTCGGCGGAAACATCAGTCGAACAGCTGCGTTTGTCGGCATGGAACGGTCGGCATTGCACCGCAAGCTAAAATCGCTGGGCGTGGTGACCACGAATAAATCAGGTAACCGCGTTGCCGAAATTGGGTAAAGCTTACAGCTCCATCGCCTCGATCAGCAGACCCAGCGCTTTCGCGCTGGTTTGCACAGCGCGTTCATGCGGGTGATTGCAGGCATCGCGCAGCGTTAAATACCCTTCGGGGCCGCAGACGCAGGCCAAAGTGCAGCACAGATCCTTATACGCGCCGCCAAACCGTGCGCGCACAGGGGAAACGGCCTGTTCGATGATGGACATACGATAGGCCGAAATTGGTGACGCAACCTGAGTGGGTTTGTCGTTAATCGCCGCTTGTTCCTGACCTTTGGCCAGACACAGACGATAGCCCGCTTCGTTGTCGCGCACAAAATCCACCATAATCTGATGCGCCAATAGCAATCGATCTTTGACCGTCATCGCAGGCGTTACGCGTTTTTCGAACATTTCCAATAGGTTCTGGGTGTCATCCAGGTCGTGAAACATCACGGCTTCTAGTTTCATGGTTTCGGGATCGGGAAAATACCGATAAGCCGTTGCCGTGGAAATGTTTGCGTGGTTCGCAACGCGGGACACAGAAATTGATTCACCTTGCGCCATCAATTCGCGCGTTGCTGCCAATAATTGTGTGCGGGTGCGCATTTTTTGGCCGATACGGCCGCTAGACAAGACATTTGCACGAAAACTTTCCGACATGGATCACCTAAAACTTTTTACTAAAAACTAATTGTCGTCTATATTGCACGTATAACGGGAAACAGCATGCCGCGATTTCTGGTTTCTTGTCAATAAGCTGCAATTGACGGTGTGGTCAGGTTCTGCCACTTGTTGGCAGATTGTTACGAACCGGCAGGAACGAAATGAAAGTCATTATTTGCGGCGCAGGTCAGGTTGGTTGGCAGATTGCGCGCCACTTGTCTTCGGAACGGAACGACGTGACGGTCGTTGATAACAATCCTGAATTGGTACGCCGCGCGACTGAAACTTTGGATGTGAATGGTGTGACCGGCCACGCGTCCTATCCTGATGTTCTGGATCGGGCAGGGGCACGGGACGCGGATATGATTATCGCTGCGACCCATTCTGACGAAGTCAACATGGTCACCTGTCAGGTCGCGCATTCGGTTTTCGCCGTGCAGCGCAAAATTGCGCGTCTGCGCGCGCAAAGTTACCTGACGGCGCTATATTCTGACCTGTATCGACGCGATCACATGCCGATTGACGTTGTGATCAGCCCCGAACGCGAAGTCGCAGAGGCCGCTTTGCAGCGACTTGCTTCTCCTGCTGCGTTTGACACCGAAAATTTCTTTGACGGTCGTGCGCAGTTGTCGGGGATCACGGTTGGCGACGATTGTCCGGTCATCAATACGCCATTGCGCCAGTTGACCGATCTGTTTTCGACCCTGCAAGCCATCGTTGTCGGCATTCGCCGCGAAGGCACGTTATTCGCACCATCGCCCGCTGATCAGATTTTTCCGGGCGATGATGTCTATGTCTTTTCACGGACCGAAGACGTCGATCGTACGCTAGAGGTGTTCGGCAAGAACAACAAAAAACAAGAGCGTGTCATCGTGATTGGTGGCGGCAATGTCGGTCTGGCGGTTGCCAAAGAACTAGAAAGTCGAACCGACCGCGTTCGCGTCAAAGTCATTGAAAAAAGCCGTGAACAGGCCGAAATCGCAGCGGATGCATTGGAACGGACCATCGTTTTGCACGGTGATGGCCTGAACTCTGGCCTGTTAGAAGAGGCGAACGTCGGCAGCGCTGACGCGGTTCTGGCCGTGACGGACGACGATAAAACCAACATGCTGGTAGGCGTGCGCGCGAAATCATTGGGCGCAAAAATGTCGATCTGTTTGACGAACGATCCAACCTTGGTGCCGTTGATGGGGCCATTGGATATCGATGCCTACATCAACCCGCGCGCGACCACCGTGTCATCGATCCTACGCCATATCCGTCATGGACGGGTGCGTGCAGTATATTCCATTGGCGATGCCGAAGCGGAATTGATCGAAGCCCACGTTCTGGGGACGTCGCCAATTTCTGGGGAACGTATCCGCGATGTCGGTTTCCCCGAAGGCGTTTTGATCGGCGGCGTCTATCGTGATCGGAAATACCTGAAACCACGCGGTGACCTGCGGATCGAAGAAGGCGACATCGTCGCAATTTTCGCCATGGCGGATGATGTTCCTGGAGTTGAACAGTTGCTTCAGGTTGCGATCGACTTTTTCTAATGATCAAGCGGATAACATCCCTGCCGTTCTTTGTGCTTTTGATGGGCGTATCAGGCTTGGCTATGATGGGCCCGGCGATCCATGCGTTAGGCAATAACGAATTTCATATCGCGCGGACGTTTTTCTACGGCGCGATCCTGACACTGATTTTGTGTTCGTTGATCGCGATGTCGACATGGGACAGGCCGCCGCGCCGCATCGCGCGCAGTCATTTCATCACGCTGGTGTTTTCGTTTGCGTTGCTGCCCGTTCTTTTGGCCATCCCATTTCACGAAGCCCACGGCCGCACCACGTTTTTTGATGCGTGGTTTGAAATGGTGTCTGATTTCACGACCACCGGATCAACTTTGTACGACAGCCCATGGCGGGTGAATGCGTCGCTGCATTTGTGGCGGTCTATTGTCGGGTGGATGGGCGGTTTGTTCGTCTGGATCACCGCTATTGCGATCCTTGCTCCGATGAACTTAGGCGGGTTCGAGGTGCGTAGCGCAGGCAACCGCAGCCGCATCATCCAAAGCTTTGTCCAGATTGCACGGGTTGCTGACACGTCAGAACGGCTCACAAGGTATGCGGTGAAATTTACGCCGATCTACGCTGGTCTGACGTTTGTGTTGTGGCTGGGTCTGATGGTGGCGGGCGACAGACCATTTGTCGCACTGTGCCATGCGATGGCGACCCTGTCCACATCGGGCATTTCACCAGTTGGTGGGCTATATTGGGCTGAAAGCGGTATTTGGGGTGAAATCCTAATCTTTGGGTTCATGTTCTTTGCTGTGTCCCGTTTGACCTTTAGTCAGGACACCGTTGACCAAGTACGGGGCAAAATATGGCGCGATCCTGAACTACAAATGGCGCTGATCCTCATTATACTTGTACCAACCGTTTTATATCTGCGCCACTTTGCCGGTGTCGTCGAAGGCGAAACCGCCACTGGGATGATGGACGGGCTACGGGCGCTGTGGGGCGGGCTGTTCACGACATTGTCGTTCCTGACCACGACCGGTTTCGAATCCAAAGCATGGGGCGCAGTCACCGATTGGTCGAATCTATCAACGCCCGGTTTGATGCTGGTGGGTCTGTCGTTGATCGGCGGCGGCATTGCGACAACCGCGGGTGGGGTGAAATTGCTGCGCGTCTATGCGTTGTTCCGTCATTCCGAACGCGAATTGGAAAAACTGGTCCATCCGTCGTCGGTCGGTGGTTCAGGGCAAGAGGCACGCCGCATTCGCCGTCAGGGCGCCCAGATTTCGTGGGTCTTTTTCATGCTATTCGCGCTGTCGATCATCGCAATCATCGTGGCGCTGTCGTTGACCGGTGTTCAATTTGAAAATGCCATGGTTCTATCGGTCGCGGTTTTGTCGAATACAGGCCCGTTGGTTGAAACCGCAGCCGAGGCGCCGATTTCCATTTCGGGCGTCCCGCCGATGGCCAAAACGATCCTTGCGGTGGGCATGATCGTAGGCCGGCTCGAAGCTTTGGCGATCATCGCGCTGTTCAATCCGGACTTCTGGCGCAAATAAGCACAGCAAATCTCTGATTTTTGGGCTGGAAACTCTGGATTACGTTGGACATAGTGGGCGTATCGATAGGGCCGGTCCGCGGCCACAAGAATAAAGGATAACGATAATGGCGGCCGACAAGCAGAATCTTCAGGATGCCTTTCTGAACCATGTGCGCAAAGCAAAGGTATCTGTAACAATCTTTCTGGTGAACGGTGTCAAACTTCAGGGTGACATTACCTGGTTCGATAGCTTTTGCGTACTTCTACGCCGCGATGGAAAATCGCAGCTGGTTTACAAAAGCGCTATTTCGACCATCATGCCGGCTGCTCCGATCAGCCTATACGACGGCGAAGAATAATTGACTCTAGAAACTGAACGGCCCGCGACGCGGGCTTGGGTACTGCATCCCGATATTCGCAGTGACCGTGATCGCCGTGCTGCTGGCCCGGCGTTAGAAGAAGCTATTTCCCTAGCGGCTGCTTTGCCTGCATTAACGATCATCGGATCGGATATCGTTCCGCTGCCCAAAGTGCAGCCCGGTATGCTGTTCGGATCCGGCAAAATCGAAGAGCTGCGTCAAAAGTTCAAACTAGAAGAAGTTGAACTGGTTCTGGTCGATAGTCACCTAAGCCCCGTCCAGCAACGCAACCTTGAAAAAGAGTGGGGCGTTAAGATTCTGGATCGGACTGGTCTGATTTTGGAAATCTTTTCCGATCGTGCCCGCACCCGAGAGGGCGTTTTACAGGTCGAAATGGCCGCGCTGTCCTATCAACGGACGCGATTGGTGCGGGCGTGGACCCACCTTGAACGTCAGCGTGGTGGTTTGGGCTTTGTCGGTGGTCCGGGTGAAACACAGATCGAGGCAGACCGCCGTGCGATTGATGAACAGCTGGTGCGCCTGCGCCGTCAGTTGGACAAGGTGGTCAAAACCCGCGAATTGCACCGCAAATCACGGGCCAAAGTGCCATTTCCGATCGTTGCTTTGGTTGGCTATACCAACGCTGGCAAATCGACGCTGTTCAACCGTCTGACTGGGGCCGATGTGTTTGCCAAAGATATGCTCTTTGCGACACTGGACCCGACCATGCGCCGTGTCGAATTGCCAAGCGGCGAAGAGATAATTTTGTCGGACACCGTGGGTTTCATTTCGGACCTGCCAACAGAATTGGTCGCCGCGTTTCGCGCAACGCTAGAAGAAGTGTTGGATGCCGATTTGATCGTCCATGTCCGCGACATCAGTCACGAACAGACCGAAGAACAATCAGAGGACGTCCATGCGATTTTGAACAGCCTTGGCATCGGAGAAGAATCCCCGATGATCGAAGTCTGGAACAAGATCGACCTGCTGGACGCCGAAGGATCAGATGCGGTTCAGGCTCAAGCGGATCGCCGCGACGATTTGTTTGCCGTCTCTGCGATCGAAGGCACGGGATTGGACCGACTGCTGGCTGCGATTTCGATTAAACTACGGCCGAACCACACAACCGAAGTGATCGATCTGCCGTTTAGTGCAGGTAAAAAACGGGCGTGGTTGTTCGGGCAGGGGATCGTGGACGATGAAATTCAGACCGAAGATGGGTATCGACTGACGATTACCTGGTCCGAGGTTCAGAAAAACAAATTTGCTCAGCAATAAAAAAGGCCCGCATTTGCGGGCCTTTTCTTTAACTGGCGCGGATCGCTTTGATCCAGAAATACACCAATATGATTGATACGATGGCGTTCCAGCCGGGCATCGAAATGCCGAACAGTTCCCAGCTGATTTGATCGCACATGATCAATTTCGGTCCGCTGTCGACGGATAGTAGATCCGCGGTCGACATACCCGAAATGCCGCTACCACCGCTGGTGCAGGATGACGGGCCTTCCCAATAATCGTGTTCGACACCAAAGTGATAGATGCCGATCCCTGCGGTCACCGCCGCTGAAATCGCACCCAGCGCCGGAAAAATCCATCCGCGTGTCAGATAGGCCAGGACGCCCAGCCCAATCGCGATGGCGTGGGGCCAACGTTGCCAGATGCACATGGCGCAGGGTGGCAAATCCATAAACCTTTGGAATATGACCATGGCCCCGAACAGGGTTAGGGCCGATCCGCCTGCTGCGATGACGATGTAGTGTTTGCGTGTCAGTGTCATAGGAATTTCAATAGGTAGAAGCCGCCAATCAAAAGCACGCAGAACACCACGAACACAAGCCCCAGACGACGTTCGATGAAATCACGAATAGGTGTGCCAAATTTCCACAACAGCCCCGCCACGATAAAGAACCGCAGCGCGCGGGCGATGATGGCCGATACGATAAACGGGACCAGCGCAAACCCCAGCACACCCGAGGCGATCGTAATAACCTTGAACGGGAAGGGGGTCACACCCGCAACCAGAACGGCCCAAATACCGTAGCTGTCGAATTTGTGTTGGAATTCTAGGAAATAGTCAGCTTTGCCATAAAATTCGAGGATCGGCAGACCAACCGATTCATACAGTCCGTAACCGATGTAATATCCCACCAGCGCGCCCAATACCGACGATATCGTCGCGACCGCTGCAATCAGGAACGCGCGGTTCGGACGTGCGACGATCATGGGAATCATCAAAACATCCGGTGGAATCGGGAAAACCGAGGATTCGATAAATGAAACAAATGCCAGAGCCCAAAGCGCATTCGGGGATTCTGCCAGCGAAAAAGTCCAATCATATAGCTTACGTAGCATCAAACCTGCCTATAAATATTAGGTTCTGTTAGGCCACGAACAAACAACATAGGTCAAGCGTCGCTTTGGCCGTTGACGCCACCAAAAACCCTGTGTAGATCACACGCCACTGGCCGGTGTGGCGGAATGGTAGACGCAGGGGATTCAAAATCCCCCGATCCTGGATCGTGAGAGTTCGAGTCTCTCCACCGGCACCAGTAAATCCCTTACATGTTGAATTTGTGAAATTTTGATTCTCGTCAAAGGATCATGCGCATTGCGCGTGGTTGCTGCATTGGCTGATCAATTTACGATTTAATCGGAAAATGTACCATTTTTGGAAACAGTGTACGGATGCGCACATTTTTTCGCCATAAATTTTAACGCAAGGTTAATGGCCTATTTTCCGGATCGCGGCGGATCGATTTTTCAACATAACTCAACTCTGAAATGTTGCAGCGCAGCGGAAAAAGTCCGTTTTTATTGGTTTTTTTGTACATCGCGCCCATTTTCCAGCAAAAACAGGCGCACGGAAAACGGTAGCGCCATACGCCTATAGTTTATCCCTTTGGGTAGTCGCACATAGCCATGTGACAAATTTTGAACATTTTTCCCTTTTTCCAGAATATCCCTTCGGATACATAGGTACTGCCCAAACTGGGGGGCAAATGGCCGAATGGGGCGGCCATGATCGTTACTGCTATGACGATCGAATATTTGGTGTCTGCGAAAAGGTGTTTCCTTTTTGCTTAAATGAACAACTGCGGTTGGGCGGGGGCCTGACTGCATAGGTTCGGCTGAGTATGCCTCATTGGCTCTCATCCGGGTCTTAACGCTGCATGGTCTATGGACCGCAGTGGGCAAATGGAGAGTTAAAGATGACCTGGTTTACGCTTGATTGGGCGACCTGCCTTTGGGGTGATACAAAAACCTACAATGGCGATTGGGGCAAAATGGACTGCAAAACGTCCTCGACCCACTCGACGTCTACGTACAGCTACAACGGTGAAAACTGCGTTGATTTGGGATCGAAAAGTTCTAACACGATCAACGTCGATTTTGACTGCAACGTAGATAACGTGTCGTTCAACCTATACGGTGTGAACCTTTCCGATTGCGGTTCGAAGGTCGATGTCATCTTTAAAGATGCATACGGCAAAGTCATCGACGCGAAATATGAATGGATTGATGGCTGTGTCAAAGTGACCTGTGATCAACCCGTAAAATCATTCGATGTATGCGGCTACAACGACTGCCATGGCGTCAAAGTCGGTGAAGTACAATGTGCACCTCTGCCCACGGGTGATGGCATTGTCGAAGGTACCGCAGGCGCAGACATCATTGACGCGACATACATTGGTGATCCCGATGGCGATTTGGTTGATAGCATAGATGCGATCCTTTCCGGTGAAATCGGTGATGACGATATCATCGTGGCAGGTAGTGGCGACGATGTTGCCATTGCTGGCGCTGGCAATGACGAAGTCTACGGCGGCGGCGGTTCCGACGATCTGTCGGGCGGCGCAGGCAATGACGTTCTGATCGGCGACGCGATCAATGGCGCCTATGGGTCGCCAGAAGGCACCACCGAAACCGTTCGCGAAAGCTTTAACTGGACAGATGCGCCTGACACCGATGGCCCTGGCACGGTTGATGGCGGCGAAATTCTGGGCAGCTTTAGCCAAGACACCGGCAACACCACTGTTACCTACAGCACCAGCGTAAACCACGGCGGCGCTGTTGTGACCTTTGAATCGAACGAACAAAAAGTTCATTCGATCAACAGCGGCACCGAACAGCTGGATGCGCATAGCTCGTTGGGGTCGAAACTGAACGATCATGGCGACTACGCCGTTCACACGTTGGATTTTGCGGACGAAGTTTCCAATATCTCGTTCCGTATCAACGATGTCGACAACGGCTCTGCTGTTCAGGTTTACGCCTACGACGTCCACGGTAACAAAGTGCCGGTCAGCCTGTCGGCTGGCGGCGGCGTCACCGTTGTGGATTATGACGGTCAGAACGGCGATGCAGAAACCGCATATTCGAACGGCGGCAACAGCGAAGATTGGGACCACCATTATTCGGTTCTGGTCAATATCGAAGGCCCGATCACCAAACTGGAAATCGTGCATTCGCAATACAACGATCACGATAGCGCAGTGAACATCACCGACGTCTATTTTGACGTTGACCCTGTCGTGACAGCAGACACGCTGCCTGGCGATGACACCATTGACGGTGGCGCTGGCGACGACTGGATCGAAGGCAACGAAGGCAATGATTTGCTGATCGGTGGCGCCAATGACGACGTCGTTTTGGGCGGCGACGGCAACGACACGATCATTGGTGACGGCGACAGCAACGGCAACGTTATTCATCAAGACGCAGTTCTGGATTGGACCGACTACACCGCAGGCGGCACCGTGCCAAACGGCGCGACCCAAGATATCGGTGGTGTGACGGCTACCTTTAACTTCGCCGCTCAGGGCAATCACGCCACGGCAGAGGTCGTTAACCTAACGCAATACACCGAAGCAGGCGAAGCGTTTGATACCGCGACCGCTCTGCGCCTGTATGGCGGCGGTGACGGCGGTTCGGCATCGCATGTCACGAACACCTCGACCACGACCATTGATTTTGCTGCGAACACAACAGGTTACACCGGCGAAGTTGAAAATGTGACGTTCCGTATCAACGATCTGGACCTTGGCCCAGATAACGATACCCACAATGATATTGTCACCATTCGCGCCTATGACGCAGATGGTAACGAAGTCCCTGTCACATTCGACGCAGGCGGCAATCAGGTTATTTCGGGCAACACCGTTTCGGGCGGCGACGTGGATACCGGTAATGTATCCACCGCATCCGTAACCGGTTCTGTTCTGGTGTCGATCGAAGGCCCAGTGGCAACGATTGTCATCGATTACGATAACGGCGGCGCAACTGACCAAGCGATCACTCTGACCGATTTCAACATGGAAACAGTGTTGGTTTCTGATGTTGCCGGCAACGACTATCTGGATGGCGGCGCTGGCGACGATATCATCGAAGGCAACGAAGGCGACGACCGTCTGATTGGCGGCGAAGGCAACGACACCATGCACGGTGGCGCGGGCAACGACACGTTCGATGACGTTGAAGGCACCTCCGATGACGGCCTTGGCAACGATGTTGTTTACGGCGGCGAAGGTGATGATGTTGCTTGGACCGGTTTGGACGACGACTACATCGACGGCGGTGCAGGCAACGACCACCTGAACGGCGAAGCCGGCAACGATCGCATTATTGGCGGCGACGGCGATGATGTCATGTCGGGCGGTGATGGCGACGATATTATTGATGACGTTCGCGGCACAGCTGAGGACGGTAACGGCACTGACGTCGCATACGGTGGCGCGGGCAACGACCAAATCTGGTTGGGCCACGACAACGACACCCTATTTGGCGGCGACGGCGACGATACTCTGGGCGGCGAAGCCGGAGACGACTATCTGGATGGCGGCGCAGGTGCCGACATCATTAAAGCTGGTGCAGACGCCGACTATATCATCGGTGGCGCAGGCGATACCGTCTATGGTGGCGCCGCAGGCAATGACTATGACACGCTAGACCTGACCGGCAAAGGTCCATTCTATCTGGACAATGTCACGCCAGACAGCAACGGCAACGGTATCGACGGTACGGTTGTATTCGTTGACGCGAATGGTGTGCCGACTGGCGAAACAATCACGTTTGTCGAGATTGAAAACATCATCGGCGAACAGGTAAATCAGGCTCCAATCGCTGCGGATGATGCGGCCACCACCGATGAAGACACACCCGTCACCATCGATGTTCTGGGCAATGACGTCGATCCAGAGGGCGAGCCTCTGACCGTGACCGAGGCGACAT